>JANQRK010000043.1 GCA_028284585.1 Chromatiales bacterium | reverse complement strand
GTGGCTCCCAAAGGGCCACGGCACAAGCATCGTGGGCGGTGTTGCCGTCCTTGGAAAGGGCCTGCCATTCCCGGCGGACTGCGCCTTGCCCACACTGCTTGTGCCGTGGCTGAGCGTCACAGAGTTATCCGCTTGGCCCACTAAGCGGGCTGGTCGTCGACGCGCGCGCGCCAGGCGGCCGCGCGCTCGAGCAGCGGCGGCAAATCGAGCGTGGTCAGTTCGCGATCGCTCAGCAGGCAGTGGCCGTCGACCCAGACGTGGCGCACCTGTTCACGACCTGCCGAGTAGACCAGTTGCGACAAGGCGTTGTACACCGGCTGGGTCTCCGGCTGGGCGAGGTCAACGGCGACCAGGTCGGCCGCCTTGCCGACCGCCAACGAGCCGGTCAGATGATCGATACCGAGCGCCCGGGCGCCGTTCAGGGTCGCCATGCGCAATGCACCTTCGGCGGGCAGGGCACAGGCGTTGCCACTCACTCCCTTGGCCAGGAGTGCCGCACTCTGCATCTCGCTGAACAGGTCGAGGTCATTGTTGCTGGCTGCGCCGTCGGTGCCTAGGGCCACGTTGATGTCGGCGTCGAGCAGCTGTGCGACCGGGCAATGCCCGGAAGCGAGTTTCAGGTTGGATTGCGGGCAGTGCACGATCTGGGCGTTGCTGTCGGCGAACAGCGCGATTTCGTCGGCTTCTAACTGGGTCATGTGGACCGCGATCAGGCCCGGATTGACCATATCGAGCCGTCGCAGGCGTTCGATCGGGCGGTGTCCGGTCTTTTCGACCCCTTCACGCACCTCGGCCTGGGTCTCGTGGACATGCATGTGGATCGGCAGATCAAGTTCGTTGGCCAACTTGGCAATACGGCGCAGCGGTTCCTCAGAGACCGTGTAGGGGGCGTGTGGCGCGAACGCGGTATGGACCAGTGGATCGTTTCGAAACAGATCGTGCGTGGTGATTGCCTTGGCGAAATACTGATCGGCGTCGGCTGCCCAGGTGGAGGGGAAGTCGATCACGATCAGGCCGACCATGGCCCGAATGCCGGCCTGCGCGGCCACCCGCCCGGTGACATCCGGGAAAAAATACATGTCATTGAAGCAGGTCGTGCCACCGCGCAGCATCTCGGCCACCGCGAGGCGAGATCCGTCGCCGACGAACTCCTCGTGCACCCAACGTGCTTCGGCCGGCCAGATGTGCTCGCCGAGCCAGCTCATCAAAGGCAGATCGTCGGCGAGTCCGCGAAACAGCGTCATCGCCGCATGGGTGTGGGCATTGATCAGGCCCGGTATCAAGACATGGCCGGGTAAGTCGACGACTTCGCGGGCCTCGAACTGCTGGCGGGCGTCCACACTCGGCAGGATCGCGGCGATCTTGCCGTCCTCGATCGCTAGGCTGTGTTGTTCGAGTATCCCGGTCGGTTCGACCGGGATGATCCAGTCGGCGTGGATGGCGAGGTCTGTATGCACGATATAACTGCCGTGAATGGCCGCAAGGGGCGTAAAATAACCCATTTTGCCGCCCGGACCACAGTGTGCTGCCACCGGGCGTGGGACAATGGCGGTTGAGTATGCAAGAGGTCTCCCTGGATATCGCGGTGTCGGCCGACAGCGCCATCGTGTGGCAAGACGAGCGCCTCTATCTGCTCGATCAACGACTGCTGCCCGGGCGTGAGGTGTTCATCGAATGCACCGATGTGCAAGGCGTTGCGCAGGCGATTCGCGCGATGGTGGTGAGAGGTGCGCCGGCGATTGGTATCAGTGCGGCCTATGGAATCGGTTTGGCGGTGCGGGCCCGTCATCTGAGCGACCCGCTACATTGGCGTGAGGTCCTGGAGGCCGACTACCAGACGCTGGCCGAGGCCCGTCCCACCGCGGTCAATCTGTTCTGGGCGATCGCTCACATGCGTCGTTTCATCGCATCGATCGACGATACCGATCCGGCCGCGCGGGTGCTCGCCGAGGCGATCGAGATCCATCGCTGTGATCGGGCCGACAATCGGCGCATCGGTGAGTTCGGTGCCGGCCTGATCGAGGGGCCGACCGCGGTGATCACCCATTGCAACGCGGGGGGGCTGGCCACCGGCGGCTGGGGTACTGCGCTGGGGGTGATCCGCAGTGCCCATGCACAAGGGCGGATCCATCAGGTGTATGCCGATGAGACCCGGCCCTGGCTACAGGGTGCGCGTCTGACCGCCTGGGAACTCGCGCGCGATGCCATACCAGTCAAGGTGATCGCAGACAGCGCGGCCCCGGCCCGGATGGCCGCGGGCGGGGTGGGCTGGGTGATCGTCGGTGCCGATCGAATCGCCGCCAACGGGGATGTCGCGAACAAGATCGGCACCTATGGCCTGGCGGTAGCGGCGCGCCATCACGGCGTGCGCGTCCTGGTCGCGGCCCCGACCTCGACGATCGACCCCGAGACCCCAAGCGGTGCCGAAATCCCGATCGAACAGCGCTCCGCCGACGAAGTCCTGCAGTACGCCGGGCAGCGTATTGCGGCGGATGCCGTCGATGCCTGGAATCCGGTGTTTGATGTCACGCCGGCCGAGCTGGTCGACGCGATCGTGACCGAGCGCGGTGTTATCGAGAAGCCGAACCCTGCGCGGCTCGCTGAGCACCTGGCTGGAGAGTGAGTTACCCGGGAGGCAGTAAACAGCGAAGCTCAGAACTATGCAGCCCAGGGCAACAGGCGAAGCAGTTTAAAAACCGGACTTGATGATCCGGCCTCGCCATTGCGGCAAGGTCGCGTGGTGGGCGTAGTAGAGGATCCATATGACGCGCTCTGGGTAGGTCGGGCGATAGATATACAGGCACAAGGAGGCATTCGCGTTCGTCGAGGTAAAGGCCCAGTAGCCTTTGCCTTTGTTGAGCGGTGTGGCGTAAGGGATGACCGGTGCCGGGTTGTGCAGTAGATCACGCCAAAGATCGCTGCAGTCCGTGGTCCCAGCCACCGGGGTCGGCCAACCTTGGCCGCTGACGGGTACCGCCTCGCCATCGAAATTGACGGTAGTCCCATTGGCGCCGTCTGCCAACCACTGTGCCCGGACACTCGCCACCGCGGTCGCTAGGACACCCAGCGCCCCCATGTTCGCACTGTCGTGGGCTTCATCCGAGGCGTCCATGAACTTCGCCAGTGCAACGGCCGCCAGCAGGGCCACGACGACCAGCACGGTCACAAACTCGATCAGTGTAAAACCGCGTTCGGTGAGAGGAGAGGCTCTTAGCACAGCGTCGACAATAAAGACTGAGTCATCCGATCAACTACTGTTCGGCTGGGTGGCGACTAGCTTGAGTCCGCCGTGCCCTTGGTCGTGTTCCGGCACGTCCGATTCCTGAGATATCGATCCCCACGCCAGCAGTCCGTGTGATGGCCTTGACTAGTGGGCCAAGCGGATAACTCTGTAACGCTCAGAGCCACTGTGCGAGCGCGAATCAAGGCGCGTTTCGCAGGCAATGGCGCGCCCTTGGCAAGAAACGCAACACGGAGTCGCACTCGCACAGTGGCTCCCAAAGGGCCACGGCACAAGCATCGTGGGCGGTGTTGCCGTCCTTGGAAAGGGCTTGCCATTCCCGGCGGACGGCGCCTTGCCCACAATGCTTGCGCCGTGGCTGAGCGTTACAGAATTATCCGCTTGGCCCACTACGCTGTTGTTCACGTTGCCTTGAGCTTCATAGTGATGCTGTTTGCGGCCCATTGCGCTGACCACAGCTGTCACCACGAGCGCGTTCAAGAAGCGCCTGTAGAAAGCCACTCAGCCTGATATCCTGCTACTAAGGGTGACGACTGATACAGAGAAACTTCGCCAAAATGAGCACCCAGATTTATAACCTTGAATTGATTCAATAACGCTAACGCGATGCCAAGAGAAATGATCGCTGAAGAATCGCCGTGTCCATGTGGCACGGAGAAGACATTCGCTCAATGCTGCGGCCCGTTTCTCGCTGGGGACGAGCTGCCAGCGACCGCAGAGCAGCTAATGCGTTCGCGCTATAGCGCCTACGCAACATTCAATCTCGAATACGTAAGGAACACCTGGCACCCAGATACGTTACCGCCAAACTTAAAGCTGGTGCCCGGCCAGACTTGGATTGGTTTAAAAATCAAACGCGCGGAAGCGGGAAAGGAAAATGACACGACGGGTATTGTTGAATTCGAAGCAAGGAGCAAACGTTTCTTTCGCGCGCGGAAAATGACTGAGGTGAGTAGGTTTGAAAAAATCGATGGCCGATGGTTTTATGTGTCGGGAGATTATTCGACGGAATAATCAACCTGCTCTCTGGGAAGATGCATTGGTGTGATTTGCCTGCTTCAGCAGGTGTGGAGAAACTTCCAACTTGGAGGTTTGCGCCCATTGTCCGACATAAACATCTGATTCCACACCCCACACCCACAAGCAAGGCCCAATCAGTATTTGGCAATCGTATTCGCGTTCCAGTCGGTGCGGTTGCGGTATGTGCAAGCGAGTCAACCACGGTTGGCGCGCTTGGGTGGGGGATAGGTGCGATCCAAGAAACGACATGAGCCGCCTTGCCGCCGCGCAATCAGTTGGGGGATGGCGACGGAGCGCCTGACGACTGCGTGAGGCCGATGACGAGACCTTCGGATACCCAAGTCTGGATCAGCTGGGCCGCACGGGTGGCGGCGTCTTGGGTGGCGTGCCATTCCAGCAAGGCGCTGCAGACGTCGCTGAATGGGGCACCATGCTGGGCAAGGCTTAGCACGGCCCACTCATCGGTGGGGACTGATCGAAACTCTGTCAGGCGTTGGGCATTGCGGTAGATCACCCAGGCAGTGGGTGTCGCGCTGGCCTGCGGCGGTGTCCGGTCTTGTTTCAGGGCCTGCCAGATTTCCACCGGGCCGTGCGCGAAGGTGGCGAGGCGAACGCTGGGATGCCATTCCAGCGTCAGTCCCGGCCATAGCTCCGGGGCCAAGCGTGCCAGATCATCCAGCGACACTCGGTGTGCGTTTGCCGCATCGAAAGCGCTAAGCAATAGGCGTTCAAACTCGGCGAGTTCGGCCAGTACGGGGAGTTGGCCGTACCTTGGATGGGTTGCGAGAAATGCCGCCAGGCCGTCACCTAGATGGCGTAAAGAGTAGCCCCGGGAGGGCTGCTCGGCCACGTAATCCTCGGCCAACTCGGTGAAGGCTTGTTCGCCGATGTATAGCTGCAAGATCTCATGGTCGGTGCCTAGCGCGTCGCGCAGGCGAACCAGGTAGGCGTTGCGGTAGATACCCAGCCGGGTGCTGAGGTCCACTTTGCCGTCGTCTAGCACAAGAGATTCTAGATTCCCTCGATCATCGCCGGTCAGGTCGTCGAGAAACGCTTGTTGCAGTTGCGTCAACGATGTCACCGGGATACCACCGGCAAGCGATCCCCCAACTGATTGCGGGCGAGGGCGCGAGCGTGATCGAGTTCGGCCGCCAGCTCCGCGAACGGCGGGATATGATCATCACGCTCAATCATTGTGCTGACTGGACCGAAGCGCTCGAGTGCCGCCGAATACAGGTCCCAAACCGGGTCTACCACCGGGTGATCGTGGGTGTCCACCACATAGTCGCCATAGTCGCTGTGACCAGCCAGGTGAATCTGTTGCACGCGCTCAGCCGACATGGCCTGCAAATAGTGCTGTGGGTCGAAACCATGGTTGCGGGCGCTGACGTAGATATTGTTCACGTCTAGCAGCACGCGGCAGTCGGCCCTTTCAACCACCGCATTTAAGAAATCCCACTCCTCGAGGTCGGAGCTGCGGTAGTTGAGATAGCTGGAGACGTTCTCCAGCAGAATCTGTCGACCCAGATAGTCTTGCACCTGCATGACCCGACTGGCGACATGACTGAGCGTTGCCTCGTTGTATGGCAATGGCAGCAGATCATGGCTATTGATACCGCCGGCGCGGGTGAAACACAGGTGGTCCGAGATCCAGTGCGGCTGGACATCCTGGGCCAGGGCCTTGAGCTGCGCCAGATAGCGTTGGTCCAGCGGGTCGGTTGCGCCAATCGACAGCGACACACCATGCATCACTAGTGGGTAGCGTTCGCCGATGGCCGACAGGTAGTAGCGCGGCTTGCCGCCGTCCACCATGAAGTTTTCCGACAGCACTTCGAACCAATCCACCGCTGGTTGCACATCCAACACGTGCTGGAAATGCTCGGTGCGCAGGCCCAGGCCAAAGCCAAGGTATTTCATGATCGGTGACGGAGCTTCCGAGAACAGCTAGAGAGCGACTGAATCGAACCGCGAGTGAGGTATCGCCTCACCCGCGGCCGGAGTCAGTCACTCGATGGGCAAACTCACGACCCTACCTTGCCGCCGACGTCGGCACAGGCTTTGGCCGGCATGGCGACAAAGCCAGTGCCCTTGCAGCTGGCTTGGCCACCACAGGCGTTGTCGGCGGTTTTACAGTCATTGTGGCCTTTGCACACATTGACACCGTAGCAATGGCTCAGGTCGGCAACGGCAATGTTGCCTTTCCAATCGTCTTTGGTTTTACCACCGATATCGCCGCAGGCTTTGGCGGGCATGGCGACGAAACCGGTGCCATTGCAGGAGGCCTGTCCGCCGCAGGCGTTGTTAGCGGTCATGCAGTCGTTATGGCCTTTGCACTTGTTCACGCCATAGCAATTCACCAGGTCTGTGGTGGCCGCAGTTTTGGCGTTGCCATCAGCGGAGTTGTCCACGCTGGCGCAACCTACCAGCCCAGCTGCCGCCATGGCCAACGCCACGCCGGTCATATTGTGATTCAGTTTCATCGGTCCTCTCCCTTGTTGGTTTGTTCGTCAATTGCCGGGCCCGACTGCCGCGGGTGGTCAAGTTAGACCTGCACCAGGTGGATATTCTTACAGGCCTGGACAGAAAATATCCATGATGCAAAGTGCCGCATCGAGTGGCGCACAGTCCTATTCGCTGGTGCTGGGTGCGTCATCGGCTAACCACTGGGTCCAACACCGGGAGCCCCTGTGTAGGTTAGCAGACGACTTACCCAGTATGCCGTCATGCGACAATCCGCCCCGCCGCTAGACGCTGCGCCAAGCCCGATTCTCGCTGAGGACCACAGATGCCGACCGATTCCTTGATGAAATGCCGTTCCCATATCCTGCACGCCGCGTTGACGACCATTGCCGTGCTGTCCTTGGGCGTGACAAAGCCGGCGTTTGCTGCACCCATCGTGCTGATCACGGCGCGATCGGATATCGGAGCTGTCGAGACCTTGCGCTGGGACGCGGTCGGCAGGGTGTTGGATCCGCTTGCACCGAACCCGGCGGATTTCTTGCCGCCAAGTTTCTCGGTGACCACGGGTCGTGGGCTCGGGGTTGGCGTCGCAGTGCCACCACCACCTGGGCCGCCGGTTGTAACGCCGCCACCGATCTCGCCGCCCTTGGTGTTTCAGACGGTGGCACCGCCGGCAGGCATCCCGACCAACTTTGGCCCAGGGGACTATGTGTTGTTCACGGGTGCCCAGTTCGGCACCTTCCCGGCCCCAGGTAATCCGGGGCCACTGAGCATCCGTTTCGATTCTCCGGTGTCTGCCGTCGGGACCCAAGTGGCCGTGGACGATGTGCTGATGTATCAGCTAACCCTGGACGTATACGACACCCTGGATAACCTATTGGAAAGCTTTACCATTGCAGGTAATTCGTCGACCGACTTGGACGACAGTGCGGCCTTTTTGGGTGTGGCGGCTGATAGTCCGATCATCGCGCGCATCGACTACCGCAGCTCCGAGCCACTGCGTGCACTGGGAATCAATGATCTGAGTCTGCGTCATGACGTGATCCCAACGCCGTCGCCGCTGCTGCTGGCGGGACTGCCGATGCTCTTGTTAGCTCGCCGGTGCCGGGTTTCGTGACACCAACTGGGTAGTAAACCCGGGCGCCTACACGACAGTGCAGGCGTCAGACGTTTGCCGCGCTGAGCGCAGGCGCATGTCGCTCGTGGTCGACGCGATTGAGCGCCCTCAACAGGGCATGTAGTGCCGCGCTCACGGTATCTCGATCGAACGCCGCCGCACCCGTGCGCTGTCCGTCGACGTTGAGCTGGACATAGGCCACCGCCTCGGCGGCAGTACCGCTACCCAGGGCATGCTCGCTGTAGTCGACCACGCTGATGCGGTTGCCGAAGCAGTTGGTCCAGGCATCGACGAAGGCCTCGATGGCCCCCTTACCGGTGCC
This sequence comes from Chromatiales bacterium, assembly GCA_028284585.1. Lineage (GTDB taxonomy): Bacteria > Pseudomonadota > Gammaproteobacteria > Chromatiales > Chromatiaceae > Thiosocius. Next base: position 15,788 of record JANQRK010000043.1, on the reverse strand, counting down.
GCGGATCGTCTGCACCTCGCCGCCATCCTCGATTTGGGCCTCGATCCTGTGGACACCGGCCTGTTGGTCGAGACGATAGCCGAGCAGTGTCTGCCGATGTTGAACATCGACGAAGTGCTCGCGAAATAGCGCATGGATGCGTTTACTGTCGATTTCGCCCTGGCGTTGCTCGCTCTCGCGTTGCACGACCTGCGCCAGTTCGACCTGCAGCCAGCGCGGCAACTGCAGGCCGTAGTCGCGCTCCAACACGAAGGCAATACCGCCCTTACCGGACTGACTGTTGACCCGGATGATTGCCTGGTAGTCACGCCCGATATCGCGTGGATCGACTGGCAAATAGGCGACCTGCCAGGGCTCGTCGGGTGTCTGTACTTGCAGGCACTTGCGGATCGCATCCTGGTGGCTGCCGGAGAACGCCGTGTACACCAGTTCGCCGACCCAGGGGTGGCGCGGGTGGACCGGCAGCCCGGTGCATTGCGTGTAGACCTGGACTATCTCGTCTGGGTTAGAGAGGTCGAGTCGCGGGTCGACACCCTGGCTGTAGAGGTTCATCGCCAGGGTCACCATATCCATGTTGCCGGTGCGCTCGCCGTTGCCCAGCAGGGTGCCCTCGACCCGGTCGGCGCCGGCCATCAGTCCCAGCTCGGCGGCGGCCACCGCGGTCCCGCGGTCGTTGTGGGTATGCAAGGAGACGATGATCGCATCGCGGCGTGCGACCTGATTGCAGAAGTATTCCACCTGGTCGGCAAAGACATTCGGCGTACTGCTCTCGACCGTGGCGGGTAGATTGATAATGCAGGGCCGCTGCGGGCTGGGTTGCCAGATCTCGGTCACTGCATCACAGACCTCGACCGCATAGTCCCACTCGGTATTGGAAAAGCTCTCTGGTGAATATTGAAAGACCCATTCGGTGTCCGGGTAGCGCCGTGCGCTGTCGCGCAGCATCTGTGCGCCTTGTTCGGCGATTGCCCGGACGCCGGCGCGATTGCAACGAAACACCCGTTCGCGTTGCACCGTCGAGGTCGAATTGTAGACATGCACGATCGCACGGCGCGCGCCACGCAAGGCCTCGAAGGTGCGCTCGATCAATGCTTCACGGGCTTGCACCAGCACCTGGATTGTGACGTCCGCTGGGATGCGTTGCTCATCGATCAACCAGCGCACGAAGTCGTAATCGGGCTGGCTCGCGGCCGGAAAGCCGACCTCGATCTCCTTGAGTCCGATCGCGAGCAGTAGATCCCAGAGGCGGCGCTTCTGCGCAACGTCCATGGGTTCGAGCAGGGCCTGATTGCCGTCGCGCAGATCGACACTCGCCCAAATCGGCGCCTGGTCGAGGCGCCTGTCGGGCCAGAGTCGCTGCGCCAAGCCGATAGACCGTGCTGGGCGATATTTTCGATGGTCGAAGGTGCTCACTGTCGATGCTCCGGTCGGTGCTTGCCTGGGTTTGCCCGGCCTCCCCGCCCTTGGGGAGGCCACGGCAAAGCGTTCGTGGCCTGTTCGGGCCCTAGCGGTGACTGCGCGGCCTTGTGGGCCTATGGCAGTCGATTGTCAGCTTGTGGCCGACACTGGCAATATTAGATGCGTATAGCGGGAATTTAATTGCTAATATGCCCACTTGATTACAATATATGAGCAGAAAATTGCTAAATTGACCGCTAATTGGATATCGCGTGCGGCGACGTTCGAAAAGGGGGGCGGATGGCGACAATCGATCGATACGACCGGCACATCCTCGAGACCTTGCAAAAGGAGGGCCGGATCAGCAACCAAGAGCTGGCGGAACGCATCGGCCTGTCACCCTCACCCTGCCTGCGGCGCGTTCGCGCCTTGGAAGAGAGTGGCTTGATTGTGGGCTACCGGGCGATCTTGGATGCCCGCAGTCTGGGACTGAGCCTGTTGGCCCTGGTCCACATCTCCATGGACCGGCACACGCCGGAACGCTTCGCCCACTTCGAGGATCGGATAAGCGCCTTGCCCGAGGTGCTCGAATGTCTGCTGATCACCGGCCAAGAGGCCGACTATCAATTGAAAGTGATCGTGTGCGACATGGACGCCTACCAAACCCTGCTGCTGAACAAGATCACCCGCATCGATGGGGTCAGTGGTGTGCATTCCAGTTTCGTGATGCGGCGTGTGGTGGATACCACGGCTCTTCCTATTGGCTAAATCTTCTCCATCTGCGTGTTTTTGTTGAGCACGGCATTCAGGTCGAAGGTGGTGAAACATTCTGCGTTCTGGGTGTTCGGCCAGCTGCCTGGAGCCGATGGTGTGAATTGCAGAGCTTGTCCCCGAGCGGCTAGGTCCGGGTCGGACGCGACCATAGGTTCTCGAGCAGTCGCTCGGCCCTGAACTTGGCCACGCGTCGATAGCCTCGGTGTCGAAAAAACTTACAGTTTGTTGTGTTCATTAGGAACGAGTATCGCGAAGTCATTGAAAAGATTTGCGTGGTACGTTTTGTGCTCGACATAAGTTTCAAATTGCGTGAGCGTTCCATTTTTGCAACCCAACATATAGCGAGGCGAAGCATGCTGCCATTTCCCATCTGCCGGTTGTTCATCAAAGTTAGCGCGCTTGGTGTCCTGCTTGTCGCAGGCGCAGCGAACGCCCTCGTGCTTGGCCCGGGCGATGTCACCGTCTCCACGTGCGGCAGCTCAGCGTGCATCGACGTGAATAATGGTTCAGATAGCAGTATTGCGCTCAATCCTACCGACCCCACCACCGCCGATATCGAGGTCGCGTTCGACAATCGCATCGTGCTCGGTGACCCAGGCTTCGGGCCACCCCCGTTCCCAGGCTTCCCGCCGCCGGCCAATCCGTGGACCGTAACCCTGAGCTTCGAGACGACCGGCGACAACCCTGGGATAACCTGGCCTCTCGAAGACGATGACCTCCGCTTCACTGGTCTCGACGGCGGCGCACCCGACGTCGATGTGCTCGCTTCTAACATCGATGTCGAGTCAGTGGTGCTGGCGGGTAGCGACTTAACCTGGATGTTCAATGTCAGTCAGGCCCAAGCAGGCATCGCGCCGGGCGTCGGTTTTCTCGACTTCCACCTGTTCGACATCCAATTCAATCTGGGGGACGATGCCACGCTCGCGCTCAATCAGATCAGGATCGATCCGGCCAGCGCGGTCACCTTGCCGACCGGGGTGCCCGAGCCCAGCGTGATGGCATTACTTGGCCTTGGTCTGCTGGGTCTCTCGATTAGCCGCCGCCGTGAGGTAGGGCACCAGTCATGACGAAGTCTGTCCCGCACAGGAAATGCGGATCTTGCCAGCGGGTTCGCAGTTTTTAGGTCGATAGGTCGAGCAGGCTGCCCGGCCACGATCTTGTTGGCGACCGCCCGAGTCCCATCGAACTGTTTGCCTGAGGCACGGCACCCGGCGTGTCTCAGAAGGCGCGGCGCTGCTGGTAGACGAGATCTTTCCCGAGCCGCCGGTGCGTCCGTGGGTACTGAGTTCCGCCTCCGTTAAGCTTGCCGTTGGTGATGCAAGCCAGAAAGGGGATGCCATACTTCGGCTCGATCGCGTTTAGTCCTGCGATCTAATCCCCCAGGCCGTGCGGCCAGGGCAGGCTTTCACCGGTGTGATAGTAGCGCCGCAACCAGATCGCCCTCGACATCGGTACCGGCCATTTCATCGAAGCCGAGAAACATTGCCGACGGATTCAGCTCGAGGATACGGAGTGTGCCCTCGGCATCGGCTTTCAGGTCCATCCCTGTATAGCGCAGCCCCAGAACAGCTGTGGCTCCTATGCACTGGGCATCGACGGCTGCTGGTAGGTCTATACACTCGATCGATTCTTCGGCCTGCCTGAAATCCAGCGCCTCGGTGACGATACGAAGTCTCGCCTTGACCTCGCCATCAATCACATACACGCGGATGTCATCGCCGGGAAGCAATTCCTGAAAAGTCACCGGCGCGGCCGACAGTTTGGCCAATCGCTGCGATGTCAGATCGCGTCCGGTCAACTGCTGCGTGTACGCGCCGCCCGACACGGGTTTGTAAATGACCGGCCCCAACGCGGCAAAGCGTCTTACTTCCTCAGGATCGTTGCTCCATAACGTGCGGGGCACTGGCAAGCCGGCCCGCGCTAACAGCGCCAGCTGAAACGGTTTGGTGATATTGCGCCTTGTGCTTAGCGGGTTGTAAATCGCGACACCGGCTGCTTCCCAGCGATAGAGCAGCGCCGACAACAGGGTATTGCGCTCCTGGAACCTGATCAGCGTACGACGCCAGTCCGCCGACATCGACTGCTCGGCATCCACACCATAGCCAGCGGGGTCTTGGTAGAGACTCCGCAGATAGACTGCGGCAGGACGACCGATGCGCACATCGTCGAGCCGGATGTCGTCCGGCTGGTCACCCAGATTGACGCGAAGCGAACCGGGAAACTGCTGGGCATCCAGCACCACGGGTTCACGGTTCGCCTCGCGCAACCGCTCATAGACCGCGCGGATGTGGCTGTCGTCCAGTGAGCCGCACAGCACAATGGGTTGGTCGTCGTCACGCATTGCTGCGTGCTGCTCCAATCCCAGTTACTCCTCGCCCAGGGCCAGTGAGGTGACCGGGCGATGGGGCAGTATGACGCCCCCACCGGGCAGGTCCTTCATAATCTCCTCGAGCATGGCATAAGGATTGGGGGCCTCGGGTGCACAGGGGCCATCCGCCGGCCCGCAGCCAAAGGGCATCCGCTCAGAATGGCCGCCACGCACTGCGCCAAGCTCGGCGATAAACATTTCGCTCTCGAGGTTTTCAATGTTCAGAGTGGTTTTTTTCATCCTAGTCGTCTCCTTAAATCGTGCGATCAGTAAACAAATAGAGTCCAGATCAAAGCTATCTGGCGCCGGCCTGTTTGCGCAGCGGCCGACCCGCGTTCATTAGTGGATGAGCATCTGCTGTGCCAAATGCCGCAGATCGCGTCGGATAGGCCGATTGCACGTGAAAATTAAGCAAGGAGGCGATGCCGAGATTACTTTGGGACAGCCCTGGGGACGACTGAAGAGTTGTTTTACAGCTAACAGTCGATCAACTCTTGTTGGAAGAAAGGCGCCAGTGTGCGGGTTCCCGCTGTGACAGAGTCAGCGGGTTCCAGTCGCGGGTGAGGACCTGGCGAAAGCAGCAGGCGAGGCGCGACGGCCGATCCTGGCAAACACCTAACCCAGAAGCAGGCGGATCAAGGAGTCGGCGCAGGATTATTCGCCTTTGTCGCCGACCCCTTTGTTGCTGATTGCCGGGAAAGCCGCGCCGGCGTGGCGCACAGTTTGCTTGGATTATCGATGAGCGCACAGAGCATGCGTTGATTGGAAATCAACCGGAACTTCGTCGGCTCACGCAGATACGGCTTTCGTAAAGACAGGTCTCAGGAGAATGGATATGAGCAACATCAGGATTCACGATTTGGCCCATACGATCGAATTGGATGACGACACCCTAGGCGCCCAGTTTGGCGGATTCAATGGTACAGCCGGCGACGTATTGAGGACGGCGGACGCCGGTTCCGTGGCTTTGTTGCCGCCGTTTGGACGCCTCGGCAACGAGAAAGCTGATTTTGGTCTGACGATTTACGCCTGACTGTGTCTTCAGGCGGGTGCTGAGGGGTCGGCGACACAAGGGCACCTCCAAAATCGCTACGCGACAACTTGCAGACTCTTGAAACTGAAGAGTTGCGGATGGTCGACCATATGAGTACCGATTCATTGGAGGTGCCCACATAGGTGTGTTCGATCTCGTAATGCGGTTTGGGTCATCCCAGTCCCCAAAACGCACTCACCCTTCGACAACCAATGAGTGCCCCTGGGCTGCCCTGCTTCGCCCCCTTATTTGTTGCAGAGTGTCGACCCGAACCGGCTTGTCTTGCGGCGTTGGGTCATTGAGCCGGCCAAGCCACCGAGCACAATCATCCACAGCGTCGCAGGCGCGGGCACCTGCACGGCGAAGGTGTCTGCAACGCTGGTGAAGCTGGTCGAGAAGTCGGACAACAGGTCGCCACCGAAGCCGGAGAAGCTCAGGATGACGCCGGCGGTTGACCCAAAGAGGCCGGCCGCATCACCGCCGGTGATATCGAAAAGGAACTCGAGCGGGTCAGCGCCACCGGCGCCGAAATCCAGCAGTACCCCGGTCAACAAGGTGCCGCTGGTGAAGCCATCGGCCGGGGTCTCGCCACTGATTACCAGCGTGCCAGCAGCGGTCTGCGTGTTGTTGTTGATAGTGGCATTCAGATCGAAGCTGGTGAAGAAGTCTGCGTTCTGTATGTTCGGCGAACCACCTTGGGCCGAGGGTGTGAGTTGTTGCGCCTGACCCCGCGCGCTCAAGGTGCCGATACCGGCGTTGACGGTATAGGTGACGCTGACGAACGCGGAACCAATGTCGGGCGTTTCGGGCGTGAGGTCGAGGGCCGGAAACGCGTGTGAGATGGTGGAGGCTAATAGACCCAAAGATGCCACCAGGGTGGGCAGTAGGTGGCGCAGCGGGCGATTCTTGAGCATCGTTTGGTTTGATTTAGGCATGGTTCGGTTTTCCTGTTCTGAAGCGCCGGCCGGTAGCACCGACACGCGGCACTGAGTGCGAGACACGCGGGATTGCGCAGCTGCTCCCACGCAAAAGATGCACCAGACTGGGATTTTGGTTCGCACCCGACGCGCACTGTCTGCGCTAACTCATTGCTTCTCAGGCCTTCTCGTAAGGCAGCTGGGGAACACAGCATGTCGCGCTTGCGGTCGGTCTTGGGGGTCTTCGTGGAGTCCCTGTAAATAATCTCGACAGCGCGTTGGCCGGGTGTCTGCCGCCAGACCGCATCGCGGCGAGCAGAGAGGGGGGCATCTCGTCCTCACTTGCGTGATTTTTAGAATTGCCAAGAGCAAAAAAGACCAAGCGGCCAGATCTGATTTGCACTCTCGCGGTTTCTAAGCCGTTTTCGGCGCGCTTTTCGCTGTGCCGCACCCCTACCTTTATGGTACATTTGGAACGTCAAATGCCCGCAATAGCCAGGGCGGCGCGCCTGGCCCGGCGCTGATCGGAAATCACTAGTCGATGACAGAGTTCGCGAAGGAAGTCCTCCCGGTCAATCTCGAAGACGAGATGCAACAGTCCTATTTGGACTACGCGATGAGCGTGATCGTCGGCCGGGCCCTGCCGGATGTACGCGACGGCCTCAAACCGGTGCATCGCCGGGTGCTGTTCGCGATGGGCGAACTGGGCAACGATTGGAACAAGCCCTACAAGAAGTCAGCGCGCATCGTCGGCGACGTCATCGGTAAGTACCATCCACACGGTGACACCGCGGTCTACGACACCATCGTGCGCATGGCCCAGCCGTTTTCGCTGCGCTACATGCTGGTCGATGGACAAGGCAACTTTGGCTCCGTCGATGGCGACGCCCCGGCGGCGATGCGCTACACCGAGGTGCGCATGGCCAAGATTGCGCACGAGCTGCTCGCCGACATCGACAAAGAGACGGTCGATTTCACCCCCAACTACGACGAGTCGGAGCGCGAGCCGCAGGTATTGCCGGCGAAATTTCCGAACCTGCTGGTCAACGGCTCGTCGGGTATCGCGGTCGGCATGGCGACCAACATACCGCCGCACAATCTTGGTGAGGTAATCGATGCCTGCATCCGGGTGATCGATGAACCCGCGGCCAGCATCGACGAGCTCATGGAAATCGTCCCGGCGCCGGATTTCCCGACCGCCGGGATCATCAACGGCGTGCGTGGTGTGCGCGAGGCGTACCGCAGTGGGCGTGGCAAGGTCTATACCCGGGCCCGCACCCGTATCGAACAAATGGACGGTGGTCGTGAACGCATCGTCGTCAGCGAGTTGCCCTATCAGGTCAACAAGGCACGCTTGCTCGAGAAGATCGCCGAACTGGTCAAGGACAAGAAGCTCGAAGGCATCAGCGAGTTGCGCGACGAGTCCGACAAGGACGGCATGCGCATGGTCATCGAGCTGCGCCGCGGCGAGGTCACCGAGGTGGTGCTGAACAATCTGTTTCAGCAGACCCAGATGCAGAATGTGTTCGGCATCAACATCGTCGCCCTGGTCGATGGCCAGCCGCGCACGCTGAATCTGAAACAACTCCTGGAGTACTTCCTGCGCCACCGGCGCGAGGTGGTGACCCGCCGCACTCTTTACGATTTGCGCAAGGCGCGCGAGCGCGCGCACATCCTCGAGGGGCAGGCGGTCGCGCTGGCCAACATCGACGAGGTGATCGCGCTGATCAAGGTGGCGCCCAGTCCGGCCGAGGCCAAGAAGCGACTGGTCGAGCGCACCTGGCAATCGGGTACGGTCGAGGCGATGCTGGCGCGCGCCGGCGCTGATGCCTCACGCCCGGAGGACCTGCCCGCGGATTTTGGTTTGACCGCGGGCGGCTATCGCCTGACCGAGACCCAAGCCCAGGCCATCCTGGAACTCCGCCTGCAAAAGCTGACGGGTTTGGAGCAGGATAAAATAATCAATGAATTTGAAGAGTTACTGAATAAAATTGCGGATCTACTTGAGATTCTCTCCAGCCCAGATCGCCTGATGCAGGTGATCAAAGACGAGCTCATCGAGATCCGCGAGCAGTTCGCCGATGCGCGGCGCAGCGAGATCGTGGTCGACCAGATGGACTTGACGCTGGAGGATTTGATCAGCGAGGAGGATGTCGTTGTCACCTTGTCGCACCTGGGCTATGCCAAATCGCAACCAGTCGACGACTATCGAGCGCAGCGCCGCGGCGGGCGTGGCAAGACGGCGACGGCGACCAAGGACGAAGACTTCGTCGACAAGTTGTTCGTCGCCAATACCCACGACACCATTTTGTGTTTCTCCAGCCGCGGGAAGTGTTATTGGCTGAAGGTCTACGAACTGCCGCAGGCGGGGCGCACCGCGCGCGGGCGGCCCATGGTCAATCTGCTGCCACTCGAGTCAGGCGAGCGCATCAACGCGGTATTGCCGGTGCGCGAATACGCGAACGACCGCTTCGTGTTCATGGCCACTGCGTCCGGTACCGTAAAGAAGACGCCGCTGGTCGATTTCTCGCGCCCGCGCAGCAATGGCATCATCGCGGTCGACCTGCGCGAAGACGATCAGTTGATCGGCGTGGACATCACCGACGGCCGACAAAGCATCATGTTGTTCAGTTCGGCCGGTAAGGCGATCCGGTTCATGGAGTCCGATGTGCGCGCGATGGGCCGCACTGCCTGTGGGGTGCGCGGGATCAAACTCGGCAAGGGGCAACGTGTGATCTCGCTGATCATCGGCGAGGGTGGTGATGTGATGACAGTGACCGAGAACGGCTTTGGCAAGCGCACCGCGATCGAGCAGTTCCCGACCAAGGGCCGCGGCGGCATGGGAGTTATCTCCATCAAGACCTCGGAGCGCAATGGCGCACAGATCGGCGCGGTGCGTGTCAACGAGGATGACGAGATCATGCTGATCACCGATGGTGGCACCCTGGTCCGTACCCGGGTCGCGGATGTCTCGCAGATGGGGCGTGATACTCAGGGCGTGACCATGATCCGGCTGTCAAAGGACGAGAGATTGATCGGTATCGAACGTATCGAGGCATTGGAGTCCGATGGGTCCGACGAGATTGAGCCGGACGAGGGATAGCACCATCGGGACGAGCATGTATCGCATGCAGCCAGTGACCGAGCGCGCTGGATCGCACGACGAGCCCCGCGGCGGGACGCCGTTGATAGGTCCTCGTAGGCCGGCCGACAGTATCCCTGCTGTTGACACCCACCGCACGACTCGCGCCGCTGTCCGAACCGAGATGGTGGTGCGCCACAGTGCGGCGGAACGACGTGTCTAGTCCAGAATCGCAGGCCCAGACAGCACCATATCGCCCTTTGGGCGCCTCGAAAAATCGAGGTGCACAAGCGGCACAGGATTGTGCTGCCATTTTCGATCACGACAAGGGATTGAAAATGAAGGAAAGGCGAAAACCACGTTTTGGCCTTTCCGTGGAGAAAAATGCTATGGATGGCATTTTTCGAGGTCCCCTTTAGCAGAAACCAGACTGGAAGTAAGCATGAGCCGTATCTACAACTTCAGCGCCGGCCCAGCCGCGCTGCCCGAAGAGGTCTTGCAACAGGCCCAGGCCGAATTGACCGACTGGCAGGGTTCGGGCATGTCGGTGATGGAGATGAGCCATCGTGGCAAAGAGTTCTTGTCGATCGCCGAGGCGGCCGAGGCCGATGTACGCGAGCTGATGGGCGTTCCCAACGACTACAAGGTGCTGTTCCTGCAAGGCGGTGCCTCGAGTCAGTTCGCGGCGGTCCCGATGAATCTGCTGTCGCGTAGCGGCAAGGCCGACTACTTCCGCACCGGGTCTTGGTCGAAGAAGGCGATCGCCGAGGCCAAACGCTACGGTGACATCTCGGTGACCGTCGACCGTGAGGTCGAGGGCCGCTTTTGCAGTGTCCCTGGGCCGAACGACTTCGATGTATCGACTGACGCGGCCTATGTGCACTACACCCCGAATGAGACCATCGAGGGTGTGGAGTTCCCTTATGTCCCGGCTATCGGGGCTGTGCCCTTGGTCGCCGATATGTCGTCGACTATCCTGTCGCGCCCGATCGATGTGACGCGCTTTGGACTGATCTATGCCGGTGCACAGAAGAATATCGGTCCGGCCGGCCTCACTTTGGTGATTGTGCGTGCCGACCTGATGGGTAATCCGCTAGATGGTACCCCGACCATGTTCGACTATGCGGCTCAGGCGGCGGCCGGCTCGATGTACAACACGCCACCGACCTATGCCTGGTATCTGGCTGGGCTGGTGTTCCAGTGGCTGCGGCGTAAGGGTGGACTCGAAGGCATGGCTGAGATCAATCGACGCAAGGCAGAGGCGCTGTACGCGGCCATCGACGACTCGAGTTTTTACGCCAACCCAGTCGATATCGACTGCCGCTCTTGGATGAATGTGCCGTTCACCTTGGCCGATTCGGCGCTCGATGGCGAGTTTCTGAAACAAGCCGGCGATGCCGGGCTCAAGACCCTCAAGGGCCACCGCTCGGTCGGCGGGATGCGAGCCAGTATCTACAATGCGATGCCTGAGGAGGGGGTCACGACGCTGATCGATTTCATGCGCGAGTTCGAGCGCGCGCGCGCCTAGGGCGTCGCGCGACTTTGTATTCGGCGCTTCGTGTCGTATCCATGCGGCCCCGATTGCCTGTGCTTCCATCTGGCCAATGACTCAAACGGGTACTGAAATGTTCAAGATTCAGACGCTGAACAACATCTCTGTCGCCGGGCTCGACCGTTTCCCGCGCGACCAGTACGAGATCGCCTCCGAACTGGCGACCCCGGATGCCATCTTGGTGCGCTCGGCCAAGATGTACGACATGCGCCTGCCGGATTCGGTCAAGGCAGTCGGCCGCGCCGGCGCCGGGGTCAACAATATCCCAGTCGATGCCATGACGGCCGCCGGCATCCCCGTATTCAATGCCCCTGGCGCGAACGCCAATGCGGTCAAGGAATTGGTGGTCGCTGGCATGCTGATCGCGGCGCGTAACATCGGTCAGGCATGGCGCTTCGCGACCGGTTTGAGCGGTGATGACCAGACCATCAACAAGGCGGTGGAGTCTGGGAAGAAGGACTTTGTTGGCTTCGAGCTACCTGGGCGCACCCTGGGTGTGATTGGCCTCGGGGCGATCGGTGTCAAGGTGGCGAATGCCGCCCGGGCACTGGGCATGAAGGTGGTCGGTTACGATCCGACCATCACGGTGCGCGCGGCCTGGGCGCTCGATTCCGATGTCGAGCAGGCGCTGTCGGTCGACGATCTGGTCGGCCGTTGTGACTTCATCAGCTTTCATGTGCCCTTGACCGATGCGACCCATCACATGATTAATGCTAATCGCTTAGCACTGATGAAGGACAAGGGCGTGCTGCTGAATTTCGCCCGCAACGGCATCGTCGACGACCAAGCGGTCGTAGCGGCGCTGGACAGCGGCCGTCTCTATGCTTACATATGCGACTTTCCGAGTAACCTGCTGAGCAGTCATCCGCGTGTGATTACGCTACCGCATTTGGGTGCTTCGACCGCCGAGGCCGAGCAGAATTGCGCAGTCATGGTCGCCGATCAAGTGCGTGATTGGCTCGAGAACGGCAACGTGCGCAACGCGGTCAATTTTCCAGAAATCAACTTGGCGCGTGCCCGCGACGGCTACCGGATCGCCGTCGTGAACAGCAATGTGCCGAATATGCTGGGCCAGATCTCCACCGAACTGGCAGAGGCCGGACTTAACATCATCGAAATGTTGAACAAGTCACGCGAGGACATCGCCGTGACCCTGATCGATGTCGACGGTGAGCCGATCGAGGCGGCCATCAGGCGCATCGCCGGCATCGCAGGCGTGCTATCGGTGCGCTGTCTCGGCTGCGAGTAGGCAGCACTGAGCATCCGGCCGACAAGGCGCTAGAATTTGCTCCATGAGTGAAGAACAGCAACTGGCCCAGATCCGTGATCGGATCGACGATCTCGATCGGCAGATCCACGACCTGTTGAATGCACGCGCCCAGGCCGCCAGGGAGGTCGCACAGACCAAGTTGGCCTCGGACACCCAAGCTGTTTTCTATCGGCCGGAGCGCGAGGCGATGGTGCTGCGTGCAGTCAAGGAGCGCAACCAAGGACCGCTCAGCGACGAGGCCGTTGCGCGCCTGTTTCGCGAGATCATGTCCGAGTGTCTGGCGCTGCAGATGCCGCTCAAGGTGAGCTTTCTCGGGCCCGAGGGGACCTTCACGCAAGCGGCCGCCATCAAGCACTTCGGACACGCGGTAACGACCATTCCCATGGCCGCGATCTCGGATGTGTTTCAGGAGGTCGAGGGCGGTGGCTGCCACTATGGTGTGGTGCCGGTGGAAAACTCTAGCGAGGGCGTGGTCAGTCACACGCTGGATATGTTTCTCAATTCACCGTTGCGGATCTGTGGTGAGGTGACCTTGCGCATCCATCACAATCTGCTGGCGGCCGATGGTGACCTGAGTGATGTTGATGTGATTTACTCGCATCAGCAATCGCTTGCGCAGTGCCGCGGCTGGCTTGATCGTCACCTACCGGGCGGGGAGCGTGTTCCGGTCGGTAGCAATGCCGAGGCGGCCAAGCGGGCCGCCAAGACGCCTCGATCGGCGGCGATCGCCAGCGCGACGGCTGCCGAAATCTATGGTTTGCAGGTGCTGGCGCCGCACATCGAGGACGAGGCTGGCAACACGACAAGGTTCCTGGTGATTGGTCAACAAACCGTCCCGGCGTCAGGTGACGACAAGACCAGTCTGCTGTTGTCCACCGATAACGAGGCGGGTGGCCTGTATCGTTTGCTGGCGCCGCTTGCCGAACACGGCATCAGCATGTCGCGGATCGAATCGCGACCATCGCGCCGTGGGCATTGGGACTATGTGTTTTTTGTCGACATCCTGGGCCACTGCGACGACGCTGTGGTGGCCGAAGCCCTGTTGGCGTTGCGGCGTCGCGCGGGCATGCTGAAGGAACTCGGCTCATATCCCAAGGCGGTCGTTTGATGGCAGGGGCCGACTCGATGATCCAACTCAAGCGGCTCCCATGACGAACAGGTTCATCGATATTGCGGCACCCGGCCTCGGGTCGCTCAAACCCTACCTGCCGGGTAAGCCGCTGACCGAGTTGGAACGCGAGCTGGGCATCAGCGGCTCGATCAAGTTGGCTTCCAACGAAAATCCACTCGGTCCCAGTCCACGGGTACGCGCGGCGCTTGAGGCGCAGATCATCGATGTGGCGCGCTATCCTGACGGCGGCGGTTATGAGCTGCGCCAGGCATTGGCACAGCGACATGCCTTGGACCCGGCCTGTGTCACCCTGGGCAACGGCTCGAACGATGTGCTCGATATGGTCGCTCGGGTGTTTTTGGGCGTCGGGCGGGAGAGCTTGTTTTCGCAGCATGCCTTCGCCGTGTACCCGCTCAGCAGCATGGCAGTGGGTGCGACGCTGCGGGTTGCGCCGGCCACCGAGTTCGGCCATGACTTGGCAGCGATGCGCGATTTGATCTCCGAGCGCACTGCTGTGATCTGGATAGCCAACCCGAACAATCCAACCGGTACGCGCCTCACCGCGGAGGCACTGCACGGCTTTATCAGTGAGACGCCCGCCGAGGTGATCGTCGTTGTAGACGAGGCCTATTTCGAATATGTCGATGCCGAAGACCATCCCGATGCCAGTCGCTGGTTGGACGAGTTTCCGAATCTGATCGTTACCCGGACGTTTTCCAAGGCCTACGGACTCGCCGCATTGCGCATCGGCTATGGGCTATCGCATCCGGACATCGCCGATCTACTCAATCGCGTACGTCATCCGTTCAACGTCAACAGCTTTGCCCAGGCGGCTTCCCTCGCAGCGCTGGATGACGTTGACTATCTACAACGTTCGGTCGAGTGCAATGCGCAGGGCATGCAGCAGGTCACTGCGGGGGTACGCCGACTCGGCCTGGGTTTCATCTCGTCGTCCGGTAACTTTCTCTGTATTGATTTGGGTCGCGATGCGGCGCCAATCGACCAGGCCCTGTTGCGGCAGGGGGTGGTCACACGCCCGGTCGCCAACTACGGGCTGCCAAACCACCTGCGCGTCAGTATCGGTGTGCATGACGAGAACGAGCGCTTTCTAGGTGCTTTGGAGCGGGCGTTGTGAGCGCGCGCTTAGGTCGGCTCGCGGTGATCGGCGTCGGACTGATCGGAGGCTCGCTGGCGCGTGCCCTGCGTGCGACCGGTTGGGTCGACGAGATCATCGGTTGTGGTCGCGGCCGGGCCAATCTCGAGCAGGCGGTCGAGCTCGGGGTCATCGATCGCTACACGCATGACATAGCCGAGGCGGCGTGTACCGCAGACTTGGTGTTCCTCGCCGTGCCGCTGGGTGCTATGCGCGCTGCCTTCGAGGCATTGAACGAGGCATTGCCGGCCGCTGCCTTGATTACCGACGGTGGCAGTGCCAAGGGCAGCGTCGTCGCCGATTGTCGCGCGGCAGCCCCGGGGCTGCTCGATCGGTTCGTTCCCGGTCACCCGATCGCTGGCAAGGAACGCAATGGCGTCGGCGCGTCGAGCGCCGGGCTATATGAGGGTCGCCGCGTGATCCTGACGCCGTTGGCGGAGAACGACCCTAATGCGGTCGAGCAGGTGCGCTCGATGTGGCAGTCCTGTGGGGCCTCGGTGACCGAGATGTCGGTCGAGCACCACGACGAGGTACTCGCAGCGACCAGCCACCTGCCGCACATGCTGGCCTTCGGGTTGGTCGATACCTTGGCGCGCATGAAAGAGAACGACGAAATCTTTCTGTATGCCGCGGGCGGTTTCCGCGACTTCACCCGGATCGCCTCGAGCAATCCGGTAATGTGGCGCGACATTTGTCTCGCCAATCGAGATGCCCTGAGCCCGATGCTGGCCGCATTCGCCGAGGAGATGAATGCCCTGGCGCACAGCATCGGCGAGGCCGATGGTGTCGAGTTGCTGGCGATCTTCGAGCGTGCCAAGGCGGCGCGCGATCGCTACGTGGAAGGTCTAAACAGACCTTAGCGGGCGTGCCACGCACGCCCGGGGCACTGCCTCATCGGCTGCTAAGTCATTCGAGACTGCTTATTTAACGCCATGTTTTTCATAAAGATTACTTGTGTTTTGGCGGGCCTGCGACTAGCCTTGCGGCCCTTTGTTGCACACAGGACAGGTTAGGGCCTGTTCACACTAAGTGAGACGCAGCGTTGCTGCCCCAAAACGCGCCAGGCAAGGCGCGAGGAGAGCGATTTAGTGGGTCTAAATGAACGACGAGCAACGCCGCATGGCGTGTTT
>JANQRK010000037.1 GCA_028284585.1 Chromatiales bacterium | reverse complement strand
GCCGTCCTTGGAAAGGGCCTGCCATTCCCCGCGGACTGCGCCTTGCCCACAATGCTTGTGCCCTGGCTGAGCGTTACAGAATTATCCGCTTGGCCCACTGGGAGTACATGTTTGCCACCGCTGGACCAGAGTCAGTTGTATAACCGGCCTCCCCTTGCGCGCGGATGGCCAGAATGAATACGGCGTCGATTTCAGCAACGAGCCGATACAAAGCAACCTAGCCTTTCGACTGTTGTCCGATGATCAACTCCCGATCAGTTTCAGATTTCGTCCCCTAAGCCGGTTTCTGCCTACCCCTTGAGCAGCGCATCGATTTCCGCCAGCCACAAGCGCTGTTGGTCGTCGAGCGAGGCCTTGGACTCGACCGCCTGCAGCACTGTCTTGGCCTGCTTGAGAAAGACCACTGCAGCCGCTGCGTCCGGGCCGGCAATGGCTGCGATGGCTTTGCCGGCATGCAGCGCGGTCTGGGCAATCGAGCCCTGCCAGCGAACGGTATCGGCGGCTGTCGCGAGGTGCTGTTCGAGCAGAGCGATCGCGTGCCCGAAGTGATCCACCGCGGCATCCAGATCCCCGGTCGCTAGCTGCACGTCGGCGATCAGGCGCTCGGCATGCGCTCGACCCAACACCCAATGCTGTGCCTCGGGCTGGCGCATTAAGAGTTGGTCGAAGTGATCGGCCAGCGTTTGGTAGGTTGTGAGCGCCCCCGGTAGGTCGCCGGATTGGTGTCTTGCGCTACCCAGTAGCTCGGTGGTGCGGGCAAGATCGATCAGGGCGTCGGTTTGTTCCCTGTCGCCGGCAAACAGTGCGGCGAGCACCGACTCGGCCGCTGTGAGGGACGCGACCGCAGCGGGATGGCGTCCGCGTTCCAACTGGGCCTTACCGAGTCGCGCCTGACGCTCGGCGAGTGCTTGCTTGGCGTCTGGGTAGGTATCACTGGCATCGACAATGGCCTGTTGCAGCCGCGCCGCATCGGCATAGGCCGTGAGGGCCTTGTCGAAGTCTTGCCGGCGCCAGAACAGATCACCCATCTTGGCGACCACGGCCGCCAGGTCCTTCAGGTTGCGTAGATCGCTGGGTGCGCGCTGGCGGGCCTCATGGTAGATCTTGAAGCTGCGCCGGTAGAGCGCCATGGCACCTTCTTGGTTGTCCATCGCGAGGATGGCGATGTCGGCGGCACGCTCGTAAGCGAGCGCCAGTGCGCGTTGCCAGACGTGGTTTTCGGGATCGCGCTCGGCCAGCGCCAGGCGGATGCGCAGTGCCGCCTGAAAGGCCTTTAGCCCTTCTTCGAAGTTCTCTTGGCGGAACAACACATCGCTCAGGCCGCGCTGTAGGGTTGCCAGATCCTCCTGCCAGCGGGTGTGCTGCGGATCGCTGCCGGCCAAGGCACCGAGGGTGTCGCGAGCCGCGATGAACGCCGCCTTGGCCTCGTCCAGCGCACCGCGCTGTAGATGGTGCTCGGCAAGACGGCTGTGGCTGCGCGCCAAGCGCCATTGCCGATCGCTCACTTGCGGCGTGAGTTGCACCAGACGTTGCGCGATTGCCAGGGCTTTCGCACAAGCACTACCGGCCTGCGCGGACTGGCCCTGCATGTCGAGTCGATTGCAAAACACTCGGTTGCGATCGCTCAATGCCTCCAGCCACTGCAGGTTCTCGGGCTGGCGGTCGACCAGGCCTTGGTTAATGGTCAGCGCCTTGTCCAGCAGCTCAATGGATGCGTCGAGTTTGCCCTGGCGCGCCAAGGGCTCGGCGAGCATGGCATAGCTGTCGGCCAAGTCGCTTTGCCAGCGCAGGTTGTCGGGATCTTGCACGGCGAGTCGACGGCGGATCTCCAACGCTTGCTCAAACGCGTGCCTGGCGTCTTCGAGCGCGCCGTGTTCGGCGGCGACCTGCCCCTGCTTCAGCAACGCGATGGCCAGATCACGTTGCCATTCACGGTTGGCTGGATCGGCGTCGGCCAGCGCACTCGCTGCCTCGGCGGTGACCTGGTAGGCGGCACGTGCCGCGCGCCAGTCGCCGCGTCGTTTGGCGATATCACCCTGGGTATTGTGCGTGGCTGAGAGATCGCGCCGCCAGCTGCTGTTGTCCGGGTCATGCGTGACTAAGTCCTGATAGCGCGCGAGCGCTTGTTCGATCTGCGTCTGCGCTGTGTCGAGCTGCCCGCCCTCGGCCAGGGCCTCGGCCAAGTGGTGTTGGCTCATGGCGACATGCGCCAGCCAGCGATGGTCATCCGGCTGTTCCTCGTGGAGCGAGGCGAAGATCTCGCTGCTGCGCCGGTACGCGTCGAGCGCGGACTCGATTTGGCCGAGGGCCAGCAGCACGCGCCCGAGCTTGTCGTGTGCCATGCCCAGATCGGCCTTGGCGAGGTCGGCTGCCGGCGTGTGCGCTTGGCCCGGGTCGGGTGTTCCCAGGCGTTGCGAAATCTCGAACGATTGTCGGTAGGCGGTATGTGCATCCTCGAGTCGGCCCAGGGCGATTAGGACATCGCCGCTGCGCTCGCGGCTGACACCGAGGTGGCGCAGCAAGCGCGGGTTGTCAGGGCGTTGCTGCAGCAGGCCCTGAATGCGCCGCCCGGCCGCTTGATAGTGTCCGAGCGCCTTGGCGGATTCACCCATGCGCACCAGGATGTCGCCCGCGGCCTGGGTCAGGGCCGCGTGATTGGTATGCAGCAGGGTGCGCCCGGGGGCCTTTTTGATGGCGTCGTCGAGCCGGTCGATACCTGTCTCGATCGCGGTCAGTGCGGTTTGCAAGTCACCACGCGCGAGCGAGACTTGGCTGCGGTTGAACAGCCCAGCCGCTTGGCGACGCAGGGTATCCGCTGTCCGTGGCTCGTCGTCGAACGAATCGTAATAGGCCATCGCGCGCTCGTTGACGTTGTCGAGCAGTTCGAGTTGGCCGATTGGTTGCAACTTGTCGCGCAGTTCGAACAGCATATATTGGATCAGCTCGTCGCCACGTTGCAGTGCGGCGAGGGCGCGCTCACGCTGTTGATAGGCCACCCAGGCGCCGGTCATTGATGCCAGGGTCAGTACCACCAACCCTGTGATCGCCGAGCGTGCGAGACGCTGGCGGCGGCGGTGTTGGCGCACGTCTTCGCCGACCAGTTCGTCCTTGGGTCGGCCATGCAGGGTCGAGGCAAGATCGCCGACTGCGTCGCGGAAGCGCGGATTGTCGGTCGCGACCTGGGCCTGGGTCTTGGCCCAGCGCAGGTCCAGCCAAAGGGGTTCCTGCACATAGGTGCCGTACAGTATCTGCGGTACGGCGGTGCTTTGCGCGCGGTCGAAGTCCTGTGTACCTTCGTCCCAGGCGAGCTCGCCATCGGTCAGTATGATCAGCAAATGATCGGCGTCGCGGTGGGTCAGCCACCACTCGACCTCGCGGCCGACCCACAACGAGCCCGCGGACTCGGGCGATGCCATCAACAGCAGGTACTCGGAGTCGCGCAGGGCGTTCTCGATCGATGGCCAGAGTGCCGGGTTCACCGCGAGACTGGTGCCGTCGCGGAATATGTCGAGTGCGCGCAGCCGATACCAGGGCTTGGCAAATTGCTGCAGGCCACTCTGCAGGGCAGGTGCGAGCTGGCCATCGGCCGCATGACTATAGGATATGAATGCCTTGTAGGCCATGATCTCCCTGGGCGAATGCGCAGCGCAGGATCACGTGGCAGGATACCGCGTCACCTCACCAAAACCAGCCATGCAAAGGCCGCGCGTCGACTGGATGATCGATAGGCAGCGCTTGGCGGCGTCAGGTACCCGCTACGCCCATTCGAACCGCAGATCTATCGGGATGGCGAGGGCGCTCGAGTCGGTGAGTAAGCAGTCGCGCGTGGCTCGATGCGTGTGGTTTGCGCGATACCCTGTTCCCGGCCAACCGGGACTGGCGGCAGGCCGGGTTGCATGGCTATTGCGGCACCCAGCCCAGCTGGCCGATTGGGTATGGCGGGACCTTGGCCAGCACCGGTCATCTGAACCCGTCTTGGAGCGGTGCCGATGGCAACCGGTCGAGCACACCGGCGACGCCCCGGGGATTCGCGACGGCCAAAGTCCAGCGCACATGGCAACCGGTGGATTCGCCGACTAGGCTAGGGACTGTCCACCAAGATTCTTGGGGAACGGCCGCGAACCGGCCGGCTACAGACTAGGGAGGTCGGCATGCGCAGATCGGCTGGGATGCTCGTGGCGTGGTCGCTGCTTGCACTGAGCGCGCCCGGGTGGGCCCAGTCCAATTCCACTTACCCGGCGATGTACTTCCACAGCCAGGTTCGCGATGCGGCCGGGTGCGCGATGCGGGTCGAGGACGGGGAGATCCGTTTCGTCCCCGGCATCGGTAACCCCGCGGCGACCTGCCCGGACGCCTTCGGCTGGAAGCAGTTGCTCGACGCGGTCAGTGCGCGGTTTTGGGATGCCTGGGCCAATGATGAGACCGTCTGGGTGGCCGATCCCAAACCATTGTGTGCGTCTGAGGCCACTAATGATTGTTGCTTCTCCGATCCCGGGGGCCAGCCACAGGTCGGCTATCGGGATGCCGCGGGCAAGGTGGTCCCACCGGCCGATGTCGGGGGGCCGGGCACCCATTGTCCGTATATTCCAGGCGACTGGGGTGGCGCGACCGAGACCACCTTCGCGGGTGGTAAACCCGTGACCAGTCACAACACCACTTTTTTGCGTACGCTGGATCCGGCGCGCATCGCCCGCCAGCGCGAGGTGGAGGTGGTCTATCGCAACGACCCTTTCGTCGACTATGCGACCAGCCAGGAGCTGTATTCCACCGCTGGCCTGGCCAAGCTCTTTGCACGGGTCGCCGGAGAGGCTGCCAACAGCCTGCCGTATCGTCCGACCGGCCAAGGCGTCGCCTTTCCGAGTGATGCGGTGATGTTCAAGGTCGACTGGATTCCGGAACAGACGATGCTCGAACTCGGTTATGTGCATGATCACGACAATGACCCAGACACGCCACCGCAGGATCCCGAGCACCCCTATGTCACGATGAAGATTAATGCCTCCAGCGACGGCGGAAAGACCTTCGCGGAAGGGATCTACTACCTGGCGGCGATAACCGGCGCCTCCAAGGCGCTGCCGAACTGGCACTGGTATGCATTCGAACACGTGAACAATCTGGGTCGCTGCGATTTCATCGGATGCAACGACAGCTACGGTTTTTCCACCAAGGTCAACATCGCTGCCCCAGTGCAAGCCGATCGGGCTCAGATCCAAGAGATCGAATTCGCCAGTAACTTCATCACCCCGCATACTAAGGACGACCAGCTCGATGACTCGACCCAATTGTTCGATTTGGGCAAGGCCTATCCATCTGGCACCATGAATGACGGGCTGAAGGCGATCTTTGCCGGTGCTGGTATCGGCGACGGTGCTCGTCCGGTAGATCCCGACCGACCACAATTGAGCGATCCGGCGTGGCGCAGCTACCGGCTCAAGGGCACCCAGACGCAGTACTACAATCGTGACGGCTATCCGACCATCGTCGGTGCCTCGATTACCGAGGGTGGTTTCGTTAATACTGCGTCCTGCCTCAGCTGTCACGTGCAGGCGTCGGTCAATGCCAAGGGCGAGGCGCCCGGTGTCCCAGGCGTCGGTGCCACCGGGCGACTGAATCTCTTCGGGCTGGGGACCGTCGTTAACGGTGCGCCATCAGTGGGCGACTACTATGATCGCGGCACCACGAATCAACGGGCCGTGCAGGTCGACTTCGTCTGGGGTGTGTTGTTTGCGCAGCCACCGGCAGGTGGCACGCAAGATTAGGCTGGAGCAGCGAGCGATTGGCGACTCTTTGCCGCGATTGCTCCGGCGAGGTGGTGAGCCGGAGGCTCGCGCGCGGTCGTGCGATCATGTGTGTATCGCTTAGTCCGCATACCCTGTGTGCTGTGATGAGTCTGCTGGTTGCTGGGAGACAACGGCGGATGAACTTGGTCCGCCGTTGCGCCCCTGAGTGCTGAAAGCTGACTCGAACCCGAGCGGGTGCTACGTCAGCGCATGCACCGTTCTCCGTCTCACATAGCCGAAGCCGGCAAGGCCGAGGGCCAGCAGCATCGCCGTTGCCGGCGCGGGAATTCCTACTCGTTCCGCCACGGCGAACGTAAAGGGTCCGTTAGGAGCCGAGGCGGCACAAACCGGAGATGCTCGACCGGCCCTGTGGTCCCAGAATATGCCGGCAAAGGGCTCACCGATGCCGGCACACGGGCCGGTTGTATCTCTGTCGGTCTGCCAGAAGAAGGGTGCATAAATCCCCAGATTCGGCGTTCCGAAGGTAGTCCCCACCAGGGTTGCGAATTCCTCCGCGAGAGGCACGTTTTCCCACCAGACCTGTGATTTCAGCAAGGTCTCTGAACCCCTAAACGACGTGAGGATCGTTGTCACATCATAGCGCCCGATCGAGGTATCGATGATCGCGGCGCTCGCACTCCCCGGCAGGAGAAATGCCCCCATCAAAAGCGACAAGACCAAGAATTTGCTGCGCATTTCGTAATCTCCCCTTCGTATAGTGATGCCGCTGCAAAGCGGCGGGTGTGTCGCCCCTACAGAGGCGAACTGCGAAAGCAGAATCAACAGAATTGAGAGTGCCAGCTGAACAATCCATATGGCCCCTCTCGATTGCTCTTGATCGTTTTTTTATCCGGGTGAGAACTACATTTCACCCGTGCTCGGCATCGGTGCTTCGCATGCGAACTCTAAGCAATATTCATGCGAACAAAAAGATATCGTTGTGCGATCAGCCGTCTATAGGGATCGCCTCCGAGCGGGAGCGCCACTCTTAGAATAAATTGTAAAGATTGCTGACGTGATGCCCATAGGGTTCGAGTGGATATGCGCGGCAATCGGGTGGGACGGGCGGCCCGCGTCGAGTCTACGAACTAGAACGGTGGCATCAACATCACTTGTCGTTGGTTCGCGCTACGATGCAACCCTGCTGTGGCCTGCGTTGATGTCGCACCTCGAGGCGGCTGGCCGTCTCTAAGGCTCACTGGTCGGAGGGCTGGCTCGCCGATCATGCTCGCAATGTTATAGTTGGCGAGTCTGCCCAGACCCTAGCCTTGTCCATCGTTCCGAGGCGCTATCCATGCACTGTCTCATCGTCATATATGGAGAAAATTGCAGGCGAGTGCGCCTTGGCTGCGAAAGAGGGTCGGGAACTTAGATGGTGCACATTGCGAGTTTCTAATTCTGTATGACAAACCCATCGATACCCCCTGAAGCCTTGGCGGATTCTCCGGAGGAGCTGGCGCCGGTATTGGCTCGGCGACGCCGCCAGCGCTGGCTGTGGTTGGTCGGTGTGCTGGTGGTGTTGGTTCTGGCCGGCATCGGCTGGGCAGTTTGGCAGCAGCGGCAAATGGATGTGCGCGCGCCCCAATTTTTGGAAAAGGCGCTTGCCTATCGAGAGCAGGGCGACCTGCCAGCGGCTATCGTCGAGCTCAAAAGTGCGCTGCAGATCCGCCCGGATGACCCCGATCTGCGCTCCCAACTGGCACAGCTCTACCTTGAGCTGGGAGATGGGCCAGCGGCGGCCAAGGAGCTTCGGCATGTGGTGTCGCTGGGACGCTCATCGGCGGCCACCGAGTTGGACTTGCTGCATGCAAAGCTTCTGCAGGGCGAGCACGAGGCGGTGCTGGAAGGACTCGGCTGGCTAGAGTCCGAGGAACCTCGCGCCTTTGTGCTCAAGGGCGAGGCCCTTGCGGCCATGCAACGCACGGATGAAGCACGCACAGCGTTCGAAATAGCACTGGGGCGCGACCGCAGCCTGGTTGCGGCGCGCCTCGGGATGGCGCGGGCCGACATGGCTGACGGCAACCTTGAGAGCGCGCAGCGTCAGGTCGATGCTGCCCTGCAGCTTTCGGACCGCAGCGTCCGCGCCTGGCTACTCAAGAGTGACATTGCTCTGGCTAAGCTCGAGTTCGAGGTGGCCAAGGATGCCGCCCAGCAGGTGCTGGCCATCCAGAGGAACAATGTTATGGCGACTCTCAATCTCATCCAATCGCTGCTTCGCTTAGAGCGGCCGGATGACGCCGAGCCACATCTCGCTAAGCTTGAAGTAGCCCTGCCGGAGCTCGTCGCCGTTCACTATTTGCGAGGGCTTGCGGCTATCCAGCTCGACGAGCTCGAAGCTGCCAAGCTTGCGCTGCAAACGGCGTTGAATCTGAGCCCGAATCATGTTGAAAGCCTGTATCAACTGGCAAGTGTGCACTTTCGTGACGACGAGTTCGTGGCGGCGCAAGATGCGCTGCGCCGGTTACTCGAGCTGATCCCCGGGCATGGACCGAGTTGGGAACTGCTTGCTTCTACTCAGCTCGCAAGAAAGCAGTACCCCCAGGCGATCGACACGCTGCAGGCCGCGATTGCCCGATCGCCTTCGAACCACCGGCAGTTGTTGTCGCTTCTCAGCTCAGCCTATGCCAGCATGGGTGACTTCGACGCTGCGAATCAGGCATTGGCCGAGGCGGCAAAGCGTTCATCGACGCAGGTGCAGGAAACCCCGACGACGGCGGTGGGCCTGGAGCCCGATACCGATGAATCGTTGCGCGGTGACAAGTTGGCAGCGCTCGAGGCCATCCGGGTCGAGTTGTTGCGTGGTGCCGTGCAACTTGAACAGCAGGACTACAGGGTAGCGATAGAGACAGCCAGGGCCGCGGCTGAAAGGTCGCCGGAAAGCCCGCTGCCGCCCTATCTGAAGGGTAATGCGCATGAGGGCCTCGGTGACCCAGAGCAGGCAACCATTGCGTACCAGCGTGCCCTCGAGATCGATCCATCGTTCGCGGCCGCGACCATTCGGCTCGCGACCCTGGCAGCACGGTCGGGAAATGCCGCTGCGGCCACTGCGCAATACACCACGGCCCTGGAACGCAACCCGCATCATCCGAAACTGCTCGCCGCGTACGCTCACCATGCGCGCGAGTTGGGTGACCAGGACACCTGGTTGCGACTGCTCGAGGAGTCGCGCCAGCACAATCCGGAGGATGTTCGATCGCGGCTCGCGCTGGCCGAGTTCTATTTGCCGTCGAACCCGAGTCGGGCGCTGACTATCGCGGAGGAAGCGCTTGCGCGCGAACCTGATGATAGGGTTGCCACCCTGCTGATCGCAAAGGCCGAGTTGGTGACTGCTCAACCGGAGCGCGCCCTGGTTCGCCTCAAGGCGCTGGCGGAGGCCCATCCTGATTCCGTCGAGGTACAGGCCACGCTGGGCTCTGCGCATGAGCGGAGCGGTGACCACAACGCCGCCCACGCCAGCTACTCAAACGCTTTGCGCCGTGATGAGGACAACCTCGATGCACTTATCGGACTGGGTCGCGTGGAACTGGCCCGGGGGAGGGCGGGCCAGGTCCTCAGCATCGCACAGCGCGCGCAGCAGATGCATCCGCAGCGTGCCGAGGGTTTTGTGCTGGAAGGCGACGCGCACCGGTTCGCACGGCGACCAGGATCGGCAGTTGCTGCGTATGCGGTGGCGCTCGATCATACGAATGATGCCGGTATCGTTATTTCGCTCGGCGCCGCCTATTGGGACATGCAGGACGCGGAGCGCGCCGAGGACGTCTTACAGGATTGGCTGAACCAGCATCCGAACGATTCGAGGGTGCGTAAAGAACTCGCGCAGCTGAGTCTTCTCAGAGGGGACGAAGTTGCCGCCATTAGGGAGTACGAGCGCATTGTCGCGACGACGCCCGACGACTTCGAGGCGCTCAACAACCTCGCCTACCTATACCACCGAGGCGGCGATGCACGCGCGCGGGATCTGGCCAGTCGGGCCTATGAGTTGGCGCCAGAAAACCCGGATATTATGGATACCTACGGCTGGATCCTGGCAGAAAGCGGTGCGCTGGAGCGCGCTATCAAGATCCTTAGGGCGACCGTGGAGAAATCGCCGGCTACGCCGGAGTACCGGCTCCATTTGGCAGAAGCGCTGCTGGAGTTTGGCAAGAACGCCGAAGCACGTGATGTCCTGATCGCCGTCATGAAGAGTGACGGTAACCCCGTTCACAAGCGGAAAGCCCGGATGCTCCTTGGGCTAAATCCATAGCAGACAAGTCTTCCGAGTCGGCCGGCCACGGGGAATCATCTTAGTGGCTCGACGATCTCAAGGGCACCCGGACGCACCAGTGCAGCCGCGGCTGCTATCCATGGTATACAGCAGTCGTTACCCGAGCGTTGTGAGAAGAAAATACGGCCGCCAAAAAGGCGGCCGCGCAGGTGCATTGGTTTAGGATTCGAGGTCGAACCGATCCAGACGCATGACCTTGGTCCAGGCTTGGACAAAGTCATCGACGAACTTTTGTTGTGCATCGTCGTAAGCGTATACCTCGGCGATGGCACGCAGTTCGGAATTCGAACCGAAGATCAGGTCGACCGTTGTCGCGGTAAATTTGACCTCACCGGACGCCCGGTCCACGCCTTCGTAGGTACCGTCGGCAGGGCCCTTGCGCCATGCGGTCGACATATCCATCAGGTTGACGAAGAAGTCGTTGCTCAAGGTGCCGGGCCGCTGGGTGAAGACCCCATGGCTGGAACCATCCCAATTGGCACCCAGCGCACGCATTCCGCCAACCAGCACCGTCATTTCGGGGACGCTCAGGTCGAGTTGGTCCGCTTTGTCGACAAGCATTTCAGCCGGTGAGCGATAGCTCGTGGAGACGTTAAAGTAGTTGCGGAACGCATCGGCAGCGGGCTCCAGCAGGGCGAATGAATCCACGTCGGTCTGCTCCTGAGTGGCATCTCCACGACCTGGCTCGAATGGCACGGTGGCGTCGACGCCCGCTGCTTTCGCCGCCGCTTCGATGCCGGCGGCGCCGCCCAGCACAATCAGGTCGGCCAGCGAGACCTGACGCTGCTTCGAACGCTTGTTGAAATCCGTTTGGATGTCCTTGAGCGTGTTGATGACGCCGGCCAGACGCGATGGTGCGTTGACTTCCCAATCCTGCTGTGGGGCAAGGGCGATGCGTGCTCCATTGGCACCACCGCGCATGTCGCCGGCGCGGAAGCTAGAGGCGGAGGCCCACGCGGTGCGCACCAGATCCGTGGGGTTGATGCCGGAATCCAGGATCTGCTTCTTCAGCGCGGCCACATCACCGTCATTGATGGGGCCGGCATCGCCGACCGGCACAGGATCCTGCCAGAGGAAGGTATCCTCAGGTATCTCTTCGCCCACATAGCGCGCGCGCGGTCCCATGTCCCTGTGCGTCAGCTTGAACCAGGCCTTGGCGAATGCCAGACGATACTCTTCGGGGTTCGCCAAGAAGCGCTCGGCAATCTTTCGGTACGCGGGATCGAACTTCAAAGCAAGATCCGCGGTGGTCATGACCGGCGGGTTGAATTTACCCTTCACATGGGCATCGGGGACGCTGTCGTACTTCGACTCGTCCGTCGGTACCCAGATGATGGCGCCACCGGGGCTATGCGTCTGCTGCCAATCGAGATTGAGCAGGTTCTGTAGATACAGTGTTGTCCACTGCGTGGGGGCCTGCGTCCAGGCACCTTCCAAGCCACTGACCGTCGCATCTTCCGAATGGCCTTTGCCACAGCGGTTTTTCCAGCCAAGGCCCTGTGACTCTATCGGGGCCGCTGCCGGCTCAGCACCCACACAATCCGAGGCTTTGTGCGCACCATGCATCTTGCCGAAGGTATGACCACCCGCCACCAAGGCGACGACTTCTTCGTCATTCATGGCCATGCGACCAAAAGCAGTCCGGATGTTCTTGGCCGAACCGACCGGATCGGGCTTGCCCTTGGGGCCTTCGGGATTCACGTAGATAAGACCCATGTGTATGGCACCCAGGGGACGCTGCAATTGACCGTCCCGGTCTTCCCGATCGCTGGCCAACATCTCCACCTCAGGTCCCCAGTACACCCGGTCGGGTTCCCAATCGTCCGCGCGACCGCCAGCGAAGCCATGTGTCTCAAAGCCCATGTTCTCGAGTGCCACGTTGCCAGCGAGAATCAGCAGATCGCCCCAGGACAGCGCATGACCGTATTTCTGTTTGATAGGCCACAGCAGGCGGCGGGCCTTGTCCAGGCCGCCGTTGTCGGGCCAGCTGTTCAGTGGGTCGAAGCGCTGTTGACCACCGTCTCCACCGCCACGGCCATCTAGGGTCCGGTAGGTGCCTGCGCTATGCCAGGCCATGCGAATGAACAACGGACCATAGTTGCCGAAGTCGGCGGGCCACCAATCCTGTGAGTCCGTCAGCACGGCGTCGATGTCGGCCTTGAGTGCCTGATAATCGAGCTTGGCAAACTCCGCGGCATAGTCGAAATCGGCACCATAGGGGTTGGAGCGAGAGTCGTGATCACGCAGTGGCGCCAAGTTGAGCTGGTCTGGCCACCAGAACTGATTGGATTTGGCCGACCCCTGCTGGGGTTCGTCTGACCCGGCAGCTTGCGCGACAGCCGGATTAACACCTAGCGAAAAGGACAAAATCGCAGCGGTAATCATTGCCTTTGATTGGGGTTTTACAGTCATGACTGGCTCCTCTTGCAATCCAGGGACTATTGAGAATGTTAGGGAGCGGGACAATGAACTTGAAATGGATTGTTTGTATCAGGGTGATAAAAAAAACCTATCGCCGATGAAGACTACTCAGCAGGGCAGGTCCATCGGCATCAACTCCAGCAGTTCTTCTCATGTGATAGGCCGTTCGGCCGCATTCGCGAACACTAAGTCCCGGGTGCGCGCTCGCAACCTCCACCAGCGCGGCACTGATTGCTGCCGGAGTGCAGGTGGCTACTGGCGTATTGGATCTTGTGACCGAATCACGGCGCGGTCACAAAGGTTGCTTCCCAAGGCCCAACGTCGGTGATCTGCACTACAGTCGGTTTGTCGATCCACACGGCATGGATCACATCGCGTGAATTGACATAGTAATCACCGGGACCGAAAACCTTTGCGTCATCCCGCTCGGCATGTATTCCAAACGCCACGTGCACTTGACCGTCCAGGATGGTGACGCGCTCATGCTTGGGGTGAGTGTGTGGCCGCATCACAAATTCATTGCTCAACCTGAAGCGCACTGTGAACATATCTAACGCCCTCGGATCGCCCTCGAGAACAGCCATTTCGCAACCTTCGGGCAATGTCGGTGGGCAGGGTTTCCACTGGATATCGTTGGCGTGTACCGCGATCTGCAATTGTCCCTCGGGAAAGGGCGCATTGCCGATTTCCCGGTGCGAACAAGCGGTGATCGTCAGTAAGACGCAGAAGCCGACCGCGAAAATGATCTTCTAGATTGTCAGGTTCAACGACACGTGCTTCACGCCGAGTGAGGGATGCTTAACTCGAGCAGCTGGGCGCAAGTGAGGCCCGGGTGGACAGAATCGAGTTGTGTGCGAGATCGCATTGGTCGGTGGCTTCGAGTACCAAGGGTGATGCTAGGGGCGAGCAGCAACGCTCGATCACCGCCCCTGTCCGCTCAAAAGATCGGGCCAATCGCGACCCCTATCAGCAGTGTCGCACTGGCAGCGACCGTGATCAGTACATTGTCGTCGATTGGGCCGAACTCGTAGCGCTCGATAACGGTGGCGATCACCGCAGAGATCACACCCCAGTCCGGGATCGCAGGCGTGGCATGGGCACCGATCATCCAACCCATGGGTATGCATATGATCAACATGAAAATGTTGCCCACCGGGCTCTTGGAGCGCCGCCGGATCAAGGCGTTGCGCGCGATGCCGGTGACACCATCTCCGAAGGCCATGTACAGGGCCGGCAGGATCGCGAGCCAGGGATCGCCGAGCAGCCACCAGAGCAAGGACACCGAGGTCGCCCACATCAGTGCGAACTTGACGTCGTTGGTGTTCTCCGAAGTCTGAAACCAGAACATCCGCAGTCCCATCCGATGGGCGGCATAGGTAAAGGCGGTCAGTAGTAGGCCAGCCACCAGCGGATACCAGATATCCTCAAACACCAGTGGGACCGCCAGTGAGCCGACGCCACCGGCCAGCATATGCACGATCTTACGGTTGTAGTAGACGGCGCGGATCGGCTCCATGCCACGTCGGACCATGGCGCGGTACGGCAGGTAAGTAAGAAACAATACGCAGAGTACGTAAAGGCCAAGCCCGGCGGCCCACAGCAGTTGAGTTGGAATCATCATTGTCTGCGACGAGGTTACGGGTTGACCTGTTTTCGGATGCTAGGACATGCCACCTTGGTGTCGAGCCGTCATTCTGACCTATTCCGGCCTATCTCGACATATGCAATGTGAAGAATTCAGCGTCTTGAATAGTCCGCGGCAAAGCGATTCTTGCGAGCTGTTCGCGTCTTATTGCAACGCTCGCTGCAGTCAGGTACGACGCAGGGCGGCTACACTCTGGCTGCGGCAAGCATGGAGGTCACGCAGCATGGGCGCAAACAGCGAATTGGCAAGGCGGTGGTTCAACGAGGTGTGGTGTGAGCATTGCACCGATGCGATCGACAAGATGATGTCGGCGGATGCCTACTTCTATGGGACCGGCCCGGGTGAGCCGATGGGGCGCGAGGCCTTCAAGCAGTTTCACCGCCTGTTCTGCACGGCCGTTCCGGACTTGCGGATCAAGTTGGTGCAAGTCATCGAACAGGGTGAGTGGGTCGCTTTTCATGCACATGTGAGTGGTACGCATGCCGCCACCGGGTGTGAGATTCGGTTCCAGGGCAGCGGCCTCGGCCGCGTGGAGAACGGTCTGATCGTCGAGGGCCACAACAGCTGGGACTTCCTCAGCTATGTGATTCAGATCGGGGCGGTACCGGCTGATGCGGTGGCGGCCGCGTTGGGTGGCGGCTGATTGACGCGGCGATCCGAGGGCTGCAGTAGCGTTCGTCGGCCTTACGGGTTGAGCAAAACATTGCGCTTGGCGGTGAGGAACTCAATCGACGAGTCGATCGAGAGCTCGAACCAGATCGGGCGGTGATCCGACAGCTGGTTTTTACGCCAGTGGTTGCGGAAGTACTTGGCAAGTTCGGCCGGATCGTCGAGGTCGGCGTTGCCGCCGTAGACCGCCTTCATCTCACTCGCATAGGTAGCCTCTGAGCCGAGCCGGAACACGTACCCGAAGGGGTCGAACACGCCGCCGTTTTCACGGCCACCTTCGCGTACCACTTGGAAGAACCGGTTCTTGCGGACGAAGAATCGGTCGTAGGCTTCGCTCGCCGAGATGTTGGTGTCGACACCCACCAGGGAATCGATCTCGGTATAACCGGCGTCGGCCAGGAGCTGCACGGATGCCGCGTCGGCGAGGCGCCATGAGGTCGTGCCCGGATTGTTGTCATACAGGTTGAAGTCTCCGACCAGCACGATGTTGCGATTCCACAGAGCATCGGCCAACAGCTTGTGCGCCAGCATGCTCTCAAGCAGCCGCACCTCGTCGCTGCGAATCGCCGCATTGGTATCGCTCTTGCCGGGATGCAGGTGCACATTGACCATCGCGAACGTCTTCCAGCCGGCCTTGAAGCCGGTGATGTAGGGCGTGCGCTTGAGTTGATAGACGCTTACGCCGAGGTCGTTGACAAGATCGTCCCAGGCCAACAATTCACCGGCCAAGCCACCCAGTGCCACGCGATCGGTGTTGTACAGGTAGGCGCTGCGCTCGCTATTGCCGGCCGTGCCCTCGGTGATGTCGTTCACCAGATAGCGCCAGCTCGAGCCCAGCAGCCGCATGATGATACCGAGGTCCTTAAGCGTGGACTTGACCTCCTGGATGGCGATGATGTCGAAGTGTGCCAGCACCTCGGCGATATAGAAGTAGGCCTCGGGCAGGCGCTGTGTGGTGTGGCCGAACTCCTTGATGTTCCAGCTGGCGATCAGCAGGTTGCGCTCGGCGTTGCGCGTCGGAAGCTCCGAGCTCAGCGCGGTCTTCAGCGCAAGGATGCCCTCGATCGTGCGCACCTTGGCCTTGGTATCCATGCCTGGGAAGACGAGCGCGAAGTCCCGTTTGTGGTAATCGGAATCGGGTCGCAGGTCATTGTAGAAGGGCATGGCTGGATGGTACCCCGATGTGCCTCGATGTACAGAAGCCCGGCGCAGCATCGCTGAACGATGCTGCACCAAGGGCCTGCTCGATGATGCTTAGAAGTCGATCACTATCGGCTCGACCGTTTCGATGTCGACCGATGCGCCGAGGCCCAGGCCGCCGGCACCGGCACCCGCGCCTGCTACTACATCGGGGTAATACTCAGCGTTCCCCAGCGGACGAAGCTCGCCCTTTTTATCCACGAAGCCCCCGCGGAACTCCTGGAAGGCGGCTATCGTGGAGTAGGTATATACCGCCTGCACATGCAGATCCGCACGGAAGCGGGTGATGTGGAAGAAACCTTCGACCAACTCGCCTTCCAAGCTGCTTGGCAGCACGGCCTCGATGTCTGAGCAACCGATCCTGGCGGCGTCCAAGGAATCGATGCGCTTGGTGGTGACCACTACCGGGCTAGGCAGGCTATCCGACGAAATCTTCACCTGCACGTCTACAGGCTTCAGCGTGGGATTGAAGATGTTGAGCGCCGTCGAGTAGCTGCCCGGCTGAAAGTCATGGTAGTAGGGCGGCGGGAGCAGCTGTGCAAGGAGCGGCGGCGTCAGGTGTTCCGGCGGCAGCACTGGCCCGGCGCCCAACCCTTTGTTGACCTGCGCGGCGGTCTTGCCGACACGCAGTCCTTCGTCCCAGATGCCGCAGGTGAACTTGGCGGTGTACAGCGACCGCTGCAGGTTGATGACTAAGTCGTCCTTGGAAACCGAGAGTGGGCTGGGGCTTGCCAACCCGCTGGACTGCTGTGCAATGGTGCTGGAGGCGAATCCGATCAGGCTGGCCGCTGCGATAGTGCACATCCAGGCGCGAAGCTGGTCGCTACCCTTGCGTGCTGACATCGATTTGCTTGTTCCGTTCATGACTTATCTCCGTACTGTCACTGAATTGATTAGAGCTGTACGTACGGCGAGTTCCGAACGTACGTTGACAGGTACGAATGCATGCGCGATTTGGATCAAGGAAAATGTCACAGCATCGCCGTGAACTATTCACGCCGAATGAGTTGCGTTTTGCGCTATCGGCCGCGCTCAAGGGGACATTTAGAAAAAGACCAGCAGCCCGGTCACGAGCACATGACGATGCTGCCAATCCTTGCCGAACTTCTGTGCCTGCCAGCGATAGCCGAGCTTGCCGATGATCCCGTCGGCGAATCTGTGTCGAATGCCGGCCGTTAGCCAGTTGACATTCAAGCCCGTACCATCGAGCTCATAAAAGAACTCTTCCTCGACGAAGGGTTTGAGCTGTAGCGACGTCAGCCCGAAGGGCGCAACGAGCCGGGTCTCGTTGCGATACCGCCAGCGGTCCTCTGCTGTGTCGCCCTCGAACACACGGTACTCGAGCCGATGTCGATTGGAGACAGACCAACCGTTCAGCCGAGTCCTATAGCTGAGCAGAGCCGAGGGGCGGAACTCGTCGCGCCACCGATCGCCGATGCGCAAACGGGCATGCCGATAGCCCAGTTCTGCCGACCAGCCATTGGCGATATTGCGCCCCAAGTTGATATCGAGGTAGCCGAAGAAGAAGTCGTCGACCCCCTCGCGGGAGGCCGCCAAGTTGCGCGAGGCCAGGTACCAATCCTCGCTGAGGGTCTTCTTGATGAGGAGGTTGTTGCTGGTCCCGGTATCCCACTCCGCCCGCAGTGGCAGAGACGCCAGGGTCATCAGCATCATGGCCAGGATCGAGGCACGCATACCGAGGATCTCTCCGTCTAATCGTAACAGGCGCACAAGGTATCCAAAGTTGGCGGCAAGTGCTGCGAGTGATTGGATATCTTGAGGCTGCTGGATGCTGGTCGGCCCTAAGCCGATAAGGTTGTCTCTGAATCAACCTGTTATGAGATGCCGTTCTGCACGCTCTAGGGCATCGCTGCCGCCCTCCAAAATCAGCACATCGCCTTCCTTCAGACGCAACTCTGCGTCCTGCTCCACATCGCGCACACCCGGACGGCGCACGGCGATCACCTTAACGCCGATCTCGTCGAGTTCGAGTTCGCTGGTATGCCGATCCACGGCCAAGGTGCCCGTCGGCAGCACCACCGCGCGCAGACGGCTGGCCGCGACCGCACCCGACGCCATATCCAACTCACTACAATGCTCTCGCAACTCTTGGTAGCGATGTTGTCGGACACGATCCACAAGCTGCTCGACCTCGGTATCGGCAAAACCCAGGCCCTTGAGCAATTGCCCAGTCATGGCCATGCTTGCTTCCAGGGCCTCGGGTATCACTGCGTCGGCGCCTTCCCCCGCCAGCGTCGCATAGTCGCGGACATCACGCGCCCTCACAACGGTATAGATACTTGGGTTGGCGGTGCGGGCGGTGTGCAACGCGCGCTCTACCGCCTTGGGGTCGTCGAAGCTGATGATGATGGCCTGGGCATGCTCGATTCCCGCTGCGTCCAGCAGGCTGCGGTGAACGGCATTGCCGAAATAGACGGAGCGGCCGGCTTCGCGGGCCTCCTTGACCACATCCGGCGAGAGGTCCAAGGCGGTGTAATCCACGCCCAGGGTGCGCAGTATGGCGGAGATATTCTGGCCCATGCGTCCATAGCCGGCGATGATCACATGACCCGAGAGCTGCTCGGTGTCGGCCCCGAGCGCATTGCCCGCCGTTTCCGCGCTGCGCTTTAAGAGGGCGCGCGGTGCGAGGCGATGGACGATGGCTTCGTTCTCCCGCACCAGCAACGAGGCGATCAGCATGCTGATGATCATGGCCGCCAACACGGGTTGCATCGTCTGGCTGTCCACCAGCCCATGGGCCAGGGCGAGGGCGAGCAGCGCAATGCCGAATTCCCCGCCATGCCCAAGGACGATGCCGGTGCGCAGCGCGATGCCAGGCTCATGGCCCATGGCGCGGACCAGCAGCATGATCAGCAGACCCTTGCCCAGGACCATGCCGACGACCAGTACCAGGGTCTCCAGCCACATCGCGGGTAACACTTGATAGTCGAGCTCCATGCCGACCGCAACGAAAAACAACCCCAGCAACAGGTCGCGGAACGGCCGCACATCGGCCTCCACCTGGTGACGGTAGGCGGTTTCACCCAACAACATCCCGGCGAGGAAGGCCCCTAACGGCAGCGAGAGCCCGAACAGACCCGTGAACCAGGCCGTAGCCAGCGCGATGAACAGTGCGGTGAGGGTGAACAACTCACCCGAGCGGGCGGCGGCGGTGTGGTGAAGAATGAGCGGCAGCACCTTGCGGCCCAGGATTACTACGATCAAGAGCACCAAGGCCCCCTTGAACAAAGCGGCGCCCAGCGTGGCGGCCAGATGCCCTTCACTGGCTGCGAGGATAGGGATCATGATCAGGAACGGAATGGCCGCAAGGTCTTGAAACAAGAGGATGCCGACTGACAGTCGGCCATGCCTGGCGGAGAGTTCCATCTGTTCGGCAAGTTGCTTGAGGACAATGGCGGTCGAGGACATGGCGGTGGCGGCACCGAAGATCAGAGCGGCCTGCCAAGGCTCGCCGAAGGCCAATGCAATCGCGCTTCCCGCCAGCGCGCCACCCGTCACTTGCAGGCTGCCGACGCCGAACAGCTCCTTGCGCATGGACAGCAGCAACGGCCAAGAGAACTCCAGACCGATAGTGAACAGCAAGAACACGATCCCGAGTTCGCCCAAGAAACGCGTGAGATCGCCAAAGGCCAGCCAGCCCAGACCGTATGGGCCTGCAATGAGTCCTACCGCGAGATACCCGAGGATCGGCGGCAGGTGAATGCGACGAAACAGTGCCACCATGGCGATGGCCACGGCGAGTAGGATCAGGACCTCATTTAGATATCCGTGCTCCACGGACCTGTGCTCCTTCTGCTATGAGCGGGTTCAACGGGTAGCGACAAATCGCCCAGCCATGTCGCACCAGGCCCCTGTTTGGTGGGCTCATCATCCCTTAGAAGTGATAGGTGTTCGATGGCGAAGTGGGGTTCTCGGAGTCGCCGCAGTTGCGATGGTACCGCGTCCCAGCCGACAGGGTGCGTTGCCACCACACGGCCTTTGCAGCGGCTGTGCCGCTAGGTCTGCCACACCCGGGGGTGAAAAGGAACCTTTCGAGCTTGCAAGACCGATGACGTTGCCGCTCGCCAAAAAAGCCCCTGGCAACATTGTCTACGCAATCATCTTGAGCCTGGCGCCGGCTGCACTCTCCTCCATGAAAAAAACGGCTGCTGAAAGTTTTCAAGGCGGATAGAGGTCCTTTGTCTCGCCAGGCGAAAATTTTTGGGTCAAGATGCCAGCGCCTAAGTGATGGACTTGCGGTGACAAGCAGTATCCGGCTACGTGCAGGCCATCAAGCCTTGACATCGTCGATGTCGCGGCCGGATTGGCGTTCGACGCTAAGTGGATAGAGCCCATTAGTTGTGCAAACCAGCCACCCGAGGCGTCTGATGTATCCGACAAGTCCATTGCCTGAGTCGATAGCACTCCCAGGGTCTCGCAGGCGTGTCCTGGGGCACCCACGGCTAGACCGTGGTTGTCCTCACAGCAGCCACTGCGCGCGCGGTGATGACCGGCCTGGACAAGGCAGCCGCGGCGGCGGTGCGTTGCAAAATCGATCGTGAAAAAAAGACTCTTCCTTATTGTTGCTCTCGCTATCCTGGTGGGCGCTTTCTTCGCCTTCGATCTCGGTCAATGGCTGACCCTGGACGGTCTGAAGTCCGGCCAGGCGCAGTTCGAGGCTTGGCGCGCCGCCTCGCCGCTGCTCGCGGCCGGTGGATTCTTTTTGGCCTATGTGCTGGTCACCGCGCTATCGCTGCCGGGCGCGGCGATCATGACTCTCGCCGGCGGCGCCCTGTTCGGATTGCTGTACGGCACCTTGCTGGCATCCTTTGCCTCGAGCATCGGTGCCACGCTCGCCTTTCTGACCTCACGGTTTCTGCTGCGTACCAGTGTGCAGCGGCGCTTCGGTGACCGCTTGAAGGCCGTGAACGACGGCATGGCGAGAGACGGTGCCTTCTATCTCTTCACACTGCGTCTGGTCCCGGTGTTTCCCTTCTTCATCATCAACCTGGTCATGGGGCTTACGCCTATCAAGACCTCTACCTTTTACTGGGTGAGTCAACTGGGCATGTTGGCCGGGACTTTGGTTTATGTGAACGCCGGTACGCAGCTGGCACAACTCCAGTCACTGTCGGATATCGCATCGCCCGGCCTCGTGATTTCACTGGCATTGCTGGGCATTTTCCCGCTGCTCGCGCGTGGATTGCTCCGTGTGTTGCAGCGCCGCCGGGTCTACGCCAAATGGGTTCGTCCGGCGCGCTTCGATCGCAATCTAGTCGTGATCGGGGCCGGCGCGGCCGGGCTTGTTACCGCCTACATCGCGGCGACCGTTAAGGCCAAGGTGACGCTCATCGAGGCACACAAGATGGGAGGGGATTGCCTCAACTACGGCTGCGTGCCGAGTAAAGCCTTGATCAAGAGCGCAAAGATCGCGCATAGCATGCGGCATGCGCAGGACTATGGTCTAGAGTCGACGACACCACACGTGCAGTTCCGGCAAGTGATGGCGCGGATTCACGACATCATCCGCGCCATCGAACCCCACGACAGCGTGGAACGCTATACGAACCTGGGCGTCGAGGTATTGCAAGGCCATGCCACCCTTGTCGATCCCTGGCATGTGGACGTGCGCTTCGACAACGGTGAGACACGCCGTATGGCGACCCGCGCTGTCGTCATTGCGACCGGTGCACGACCCTTTGTTCCGCCGCTGCCCGATATCGACGACGTCGACTATGTCACCAGTGACACCCTGTGGGAGAAGTTTGCCGAGCGCGACGAGGCACCGCGCCGACTCGTGGTCCTCGGTGGCGGTCCTATAGGCTGTGAGCTGGCACAGAGCTTCGCCCGGCTTGGATCTGAGGTGACCCAGGTGGAAATGGCATCGCGGATCATGGCCCGCGAGGACGAGGAAGTCTCAGCGCTCGCCCAACAGGTGCTAGAGCGTGACGGCGTCGAGGTGCTCACCGGGCACAAGGCGGTGCGTTGCGAACGCGAGGGCGAGCACAAGTTCATCGTTGTCGAATGTGCTGGCGAAGAGCGTCGTATCGCGTTCGACGAGCTCTTGGTTGCCGTCGGCCGCACAGCACGGCTCACCGGATATGGCCTTGAGCAGCTCGGCATTCCGACCGAGCGCACGGTGATCACCAATGACTATCTCGAGACCCTGTACCCCAACATCCTGGCCGCCGGCGACGTCGCGGGTCCTTACCAGTTCACGCATACGGCCGCCCACCAGGCGTGGTACGCGGCGGTCAACGCCCTGTTCGGTGAACTCAAGCGATCCAAAGTCGATTACTCCACAATTCCCTGGACGACATTCATCGATCCCGAAGTGGCCCGGGTCGGCCTGAACGAGCAGGAAGCGAACGAGCAGGGCATCCACTACGAGGTGACGCGCTACGATCTGGACGACCTCGATCGGGCGATCGCCGACGGTGCCGTTCAGGGCTTCGTCAAGGTGCTCACGGTTCCCGGAAAAGATCGCATCCTCGGCGTGACCATCGTCGCGGAGCGCGCCGGTGAGCTGTTGGCCGAGATGTCGCTCGCGATGCGCCACGGACTCGGTTTGGGAAAGATCCTGGGCACCATCCACACCTATCCGACGATGGCCGAAGCCAACAAGTACGTCGCCGGTGCTTGGCGGCGTGCGCATGCACCGACACGTGTGCTGGGTTGGCTCGAGCGCTATCACACCTGGAGGCGGGGTTAATGATGCGACTTTGGCTTGGCTTGTTGCTGTCTCTGTGTGCGCTGGTGCCGGCGCAAGCCGGCACATTCGATCACGCGCCCTGGAGTGAGCTGCTGCGCGCGCACGTCGTCGTGCTGCGCGACGGCCAAGCGACCCAGGTCGACTATGCTGGCATGGCCGCCGACCGGACTGAGCTGAACCGCTATCTCAAGGCGCTGTCCAGCGTGACACGCGCGCAATTCGACCGATGGCCAGCGCTCGATCAGCTTGCTTTTCTGATCAACGCCTACAATGCATGGACCATTGATCTTATCCTGCAGGCCTATCCGGAGGTCGACTCGATAAAGGACCTGGGCTGGATCCTGCAGTCGCCTTGGAAGAAGCGCTTTGTTCCGCTGCTCGGTGAAACCCGGTCACTCGATGAAATAGAACATGAACTCATCCGTAGTTCCGGCCGGTACGCGGAGCCACGTATTCACTTCGCGGTGAATTGCGCGAGCATCGGTTGCCCGGCGCTGCGGCCAGAGGCCTTTGTCGGTGCGCGGTTGGATGCACAACTCGAGACCGCCACGCGGCTGTTCTTGTCCGACCGGACACGCAATCGGTTGCGCGGTGACAAGCTCGAGGTCTCCAGCATCTTTCGGTGGTATCGCGAGGATTTCGAGCGCGGCTGGCGCAACGCGGATGATCTAGCGGCATTTCTAGCGCTGTATGCTGAACCGCTGGGCCTTGACCCGGACGCCTTACGGCGCCTCGCCGATGGTCGGATCAAGATCCGGTTTCTTGACTATGACTGGCGGTTGAACGGCATGCCATGAGAACCCTGGTCGGTCGTTTGGCCGGAAGCGCGGGATAGATCGGCAGACCGACTTGAGCAGCGATGGGCGGAAGACAATGCGCCATCGGGCGGAAATCGCTGATGCCTGAGGGATGCGATTTCCATCGCTTCACTGGGATTCGGCAATCGCGTTAGTGGTGTTGAAACGTTCGATGCGAAACGCCTCGAGCCGCAGTGGGCCGGGTCGGCCGGTGATGTGTTCGGCAAGGATCCGACCGATAATTGGAGCGAGCTGGAAGCCGTGGGCGGAAAATCCGAAGGCGTGGAACACGCCCGGGGCGCGTGCGCTTTCGCTGATCACCGGGAGGCGGTCGGGCATGAAGGCTTCAAGCCCGGCCCAGGCGCGCACGATGCGCACCGACTTCATGTGCGGAAACAGCGCCCGCACTGTGCGGGCGCTCTCACGCAGTTTGGTGAAATCGATCGCGGTGGTTTCGTGCGCCATGTCGTGCGCGGCCAGGTGGGCACCACCGATCAGCACCGTACCATTCTGCATCTGTTTGAAGGACAGCATCCGCGACGCCGCGCCGACCACCAGGTCGAGGAAATGCGGCAGGCGCTCGGTCACCATCATCATGGGCGCCCCCACCGTCATCGGTACCGGTTCATCGAGCAGTGCGCAGATCCGATCGGCCCAGGCTCCGGCGGCATTCACCAGGGTGCGCCCGGTGAATCCGCCGTGCTCTGTGACGACTCGCCAGCCCGCGGCGAGTTGCTCGAGAGCCTGCACCCTGTGGCCGCTGTGGAAGACCACGCCAAGCGATTCGGCTTTACGGCGAAACGCCGTCAGGGTGTGGTACGGGCGGGCGAATCCGTCTCCTGCCGCGTAGAGGGCGCCGAGGCAATGCGGCGCCAAGGTGGGTACCAGCCGGTACAGCTGGTCGCGATCGATCAGCTGCTCGTGTTCGTATCCGAGCGATCGTACCAACGCCACCCGTTTCTGCAGCATCTCGAGGTCGGCCGTGCTCTCGGCGACCCGCACCTGGCCACACAGCTTGACGTCGCAATCGCTGTCGACCAGCGCGGCGATGTTCCGCCACATCTCGGCTGCCGCCACCGCCAGCGGGATCTCGGCGGGGTGTCGGTTCAGGCGCCGCAGACCACCGGCGTTGGACCCGGAGGCGTGGCGGCCCGGGTGGTCCTTTTCCAGCACGACCACCCGCTGGCCGGCAAGCGCCAGCTGCAATGCGGTCGACGAACCCATCAGGCCGCCGCCGACGATGACGGTGTCGAAGATCTTAGCGGTGGCGTTGGTCATTCATCTGCCATGCTCAGCTCGGCCAGCTGCTCGATGCTCAGCGGGCTTATTGGAGGGCGCACCCGGAATGGTGCACAGGCTGCGGCAGGGATCTGCCGCGTCGCGGAAACGATGTGCGCGACCGAGGACGCGCACTGGCGGCCCTGGCAAGGGCCCATGCCACAGCGCAGGAGGAACTTGACCTGGTTGGGATCGGTGTGACCCTCGCGCACCGCCGCTCGGATCTGGCCCGCCGTGATCTCCTCGCAGCGACAAACGATGGTCGCATCGTCGGGCACCAGAAATTCCGGCGGTATTCGATACAGGGCATTCAGGAACGGGCGGATGCGCAGGTCCTTGCGCCGCCAGGCGATGTCCGCGTGGCTCAGCCGGTCGCGCTCGGCAGCGGTGATGTGACCGAGACTGCTGGCCGCTGCCAGCGCCGCCAGCCTGCCGCTGTGCTCGGCGCTAATGGCACCGCCGATTCCCGCCGCATCGCCGGCCACCGCAATACCGTCGACACTGGTGTTACCCCATTGGTCGACCTGTGTGCGCCAGCACTGCAGGCTCGTGTCCCACGCCAGCCGGCCGCCGGCGGCACATACGAGGCTGGTTCTCGGAGTGACCCCGAAATGAACCAGCAGGCTGTCGGTGGCCAGCATCCTGTCGCATCGGCCTCTCCATCCGTGGCTGGCAAACTCAACGGATTCGATGTGCCGATCGCCATGCGCTCGCAACCTTGACACACCGTAGTGAATCGGGACGCCGGCCCGCATGATGTCGGCAGTGTATTTTACCCCTCGGCGCAGATAGCTCCCGCCAGCGGTGGCGCGTAATAGATGAGGCGCAGCGCGCAGCATGTTGCTTCTCGGCGAGATCTCGAGTACCGCTTTCACCGCCACGCCAGCTCGCAGATACTGCCTGGCGACGAGCAAGAGCAGCGGCCCCACGCCTGCGATGACTGTGCCGCCGGCCGGCACGACGCCGGCGCTCTTGAGCAGGATCTGGGCCGCGCCCAGGTTCATAACGCCAGGCAGGGTCCAGCCCGGGAACGGCACCGGCCGCTCCATGGCGCCACCGGCGATGATGACCTGTTCGAATTGCAGCATGGCGGCGCGCCCTGCGCGCAGGATCCCCAGCGTGCGGTTTTGATCGAGCGACCACACGCTGGTGTCCGGCCAGTACTCGGCGCCGCTAGTGTGCAAAGCGCGGAGCAGGGCGCGGCCGCGCCGGTAGTCGTCACCGAGCAGGTCGATCCGCTTCGCTGGGGCTTCGGCAAGAGCCCGATAGATCTGCCCACCCGGAGACGCTTGCTCGTCGATCAGAACGACATCCAACCCGAGCTCGGCCGCCAAGGTGGCTGCGCTCAAGCCGGCTGGGCCGGCCCCGATCACCGCCAGCCGCGCGGACTTACTCATCTATCCGTCCGGTGCCGTGCTGGCGGCGGATCTGCATCCCCTCCGCGACCGGCACCAGGCACGCCTGGCGGTTAGCGATGCCATCGATTTCCATCACGCATTCGAAGCACACGCCCATCATGCAGAAGGGTGCACGCGGCGCGTGCGAGACCGGTGTGGTGCGCGTGTGATCAAGCGCGTGAACAAGCACTGCGGCTGCCACGCTCTCGCCGGCCGGAACCCGCACGCGCTGGCCTTCGATAGTGACGGTGACCGATGGACCATCGGCTTCGCCAAGACGTCTAAACGCCGTCAACGCAGCACTCGAATACCCGCACGCCGCGGGATGTGATTGGGTTGCTGGCCGGGTTTGAATGGCTTTGCCACAGGGCACTCCTGAACCTGTTTTTTGATACGAAAACTACGTGTAGTGGCAGAGGGCAACAGTGCTACCATCACAGCGCTCTTGCAACCGCAGAACCGTCGACATATGTGGTCGAGAGCAAATCATGGGTGCAATGACCCTAGGCTGATGATGTAACGGAGTGTGTTGCGATGGTTGATCATCAAATTCACTGTCAGTACTTCTCTCAGGAAGAGCTGCTCGCCGCCGGCTGTCTCGACCTTCGCATGGCCATGACGGCAGTGGAAGACGCGCTGCGGGCGTATGACCGGGGCGACGTGCTCTTCCCCGAGAAGATCGTACAGATTTTCGACGATGCGACGCATGAGCGCATCAATTGTCTGCCGGCGACGTTTCGGCAGGACAAGATCTGCGGTGTGAAGTGGGTATCGGTGTTTCCCCCCAACCCGATCAAGCACGGTATCCAGAACCTGTCCGCAGTGATCATCCTGTCGGAGATCGAGCACGGATTCCCCGTTGCGTTCATGGATGGCACGCTGTGCTCCAATGTGCGGGTCGGCGCGATGGGCGCTATCGCCGCCAAGTACCTGGCGAGGCCTGAGGCAAGCACGATTGGTCTGATCGGTGCCGGCGAGCAGGCTAAGATGCATCTGCTGGCGATGAAGGCGGCGCTGCCGTCCCTGAGGCAATGCCGGGTTGCCGCGAAAACCACCGCCGAGGAAGATCAGTTCGTGCGGGAGTTGTCGCCGATCCTCGCCGATGTGGACATATGCCCGACAGGAACCGATCTTGAACGTGCGGTCCGTGATGCCGAGGTTATCGTCACTGCGACCAGCGCCCAAGCCCCATTGCTCCAGGCCGACTGGGTTGCGCCTGGCGCCTTTTACAGCCATGTCGGTGGCTGGGAGGACGAGTACGCCGTGGCGAAGCGCTGCGACAAAATCGTGTGTGACGACTGGGAAACGGTCAAGCACCGCACCCAGACACTCAGTCGCATGTACCAAGACGGCGAGTTGAGCGACGATGACATTCACGCCAATCTCGTCGCCATCGTCACTGGTGAGCGGCCGGGTCGGGAGCACGCCGACGAACGAATCTACTTCAATGCTGTGGGCCTTGCCTACACCGACATCGCCATTGCCTATGCCATGTTCACACGCGCCAGCGAAGCCGGTTTCGGGCAAGATCTGCGAATCCAGAAAGAAATGATCTTCGAGCACGCGAATTTGAAGAACTGGGTACGCTTGTAGCCGACCTTCTTCCGCGAGCGCTTCGGCCAGCGCGAAATCGCTGCCGACTTGCTGCGCTGCCAGCTCCCGGCTGCACTGCTCGATG
Source organism: Chromatiales bacterium (assembly GCA_028284585.1). Classification (GTDB taxonomy): domain Bacteria; phylum Pseudomonadota; class Gammaproteobacteria; order Chromatiales; family Chromatiaceae; genus Thiosocius. The sequence goes on along the minus strand of JANQRK010000037.1, from coordinate 2,888 downwards.
CGATCGACCTCGGGCCACTGGAGATTGCGAAGGACACCGACGGCGCTAAGGGCCTGCGCTCAGCCGACTCCGATCTGGTGTATCGGGTCCGCCACCGTGATCTGCTCTTTGAGCACGACAGTCGCTCCGAGCACTGGACCCAGCCGCAGTTGCTGCGCTAGATCGCCGCCCAGGGCGGCGCCGATCGGAAGCGGCACGCGGAGTCCCGGCGGCTACCGTCGGTTTACCCGCATCGGGTTGAGATCGGCCGTGAAACAGGTGCGACACTCGGTGGTGATGTCCGATCTCCCTGGGCAATGACGGCCGTCCCGGCCTGGACCTGTCGCAGAGCGCTTTTCCATATCAGTCGTCCCTGCTGAATCACGGATTTTCCTTAAGTTTGCTTTGAGTGCAGCATGTCAATCTTGCACCAAAATGTGCGCCTCGAGGGAGGCCTGCCCCATTTCGGAGCGGGTGCAATGGCGAGTCTTTGAAGGGGACTCGTCTAAACACCTTATCTTTATTGGCTTTTTTAAGTTGGCCGGAAAAGTGCCTGGGTAAACACCCCAGGCACTCACGACTCATGGTACGAGCCGTAACACTGGTTTGCCCAACACAAGGCAAAGACAAAATAGAACGCTAGGGTTCCGGTCGCGAAGATGCGATGCCTGGTCCGAGAGCGGTCGACCTTTCTTGAGGAAAGGTTACACGGCGGGATAAAAGCCCGGGAGGTACTGACTTGAGCGACGAGTCTTGAGTGCCCCAACGTGTAACTTCGGAGGTTCGCCGTGAAGCGACTTGTCCTTGTCCTCGTTCTTTCCCTGCTGGTTCCCTCAACTTACGCCCGTGACTCATTCAAAGTCGCCTGGTCCATCTACGTGGGCTGGATGCCATGGGGGTACGCCGCAGACCAGGGCATCGTCAAGAAGTGGGCCGACAAGTACGACATCGATATCGAGGTCGTGCAGATCAACGACTATATCGAGTCCATCAATCAATACACCGCCGGTGGTTTTGATGCCTGTGTCATGACCAACATGGACGCCCTGACCATCCCGGCAGCGGGTGGCGTCGACAGTACTGCGCTGATCGTTGGGGACTTCTCGAACGGTAACGATGGTGTGATTCTCAAAGGCAAAGACAGCCTCAAGGACATTGCCGGCCAGAAGGTTAACCTGGTGGAGCTGAGTGTCTCCCATTACCTGCTCGCACGTGGCCTGGAAAGCGTTGGCCTAAAGGAATCGGATCTGACCGTGGTCAACACCTCGGATGCCGACATGGTCGCCGCCTATGCGACCGATGACGTCACCGCGGTGGTCACCTGGAACCCGCTTTTGAGCGAGATAGAGGCCATGCCGCGCAGCAACAAGGTGTTCGACTCTTCGGAAATCCCGGGCGAGATCATCGACATGCTGGTGATCAATTCTGAGACCCTGGCTGCCAACCCCAAGTTGGCCAAGGCGCTGGTGGGTGCCTGGTACGAGACCATGGCCGTGATGAGTGGCCAGGATGAGGCCGGCGCGGCTGCACGCACCGCTATGGGCGCCGCTTCCGGTACTGACCTGGCCGGCTACGAGGCTCAACTGGCCAGCACCAAGATGTTTTTCCAGGCGAAAGACGCCGTGGAATTCACCAACAGCGCCGCGCTGAAAGAAACCATGAAGTCGGTTGCTGAGTTCTCCTTTGACCATGGCCTGCTCGGCGAAGGGGCTCCGGACGCCGGATTCATTGGCATCGAAACCCCCTCGGGCATCTACGGGAACCCGGGCAGCGTGAAGCTGCGTTTCAACCCGGAGTACATGCAACTGGCTGCCGACGACAAGCTGTAACTGATCAGCAGGGCCTGGTGTCATGAAACGACTCGTAAATCTAAGCCCGTCACGCCCAGCGGCCCTGCTGTTCGGTCTGATTCCACTCCTGCTTGTGCTGGGTCTGTATATCGGCGGCTCCAATGCCCGCCTGGCAGAGAATCCCAATGACAAGCTCCTGCCGTCCTTCGCCCAGATGGGGGCGGCGATTGATCGCATGGCGCTACAGCCAAGCAAGCGTACTGGGGAATATCTTTTCTGGAAGGACACGCAGTCGAGTCTGATCCGCCTCGGCCTGGGGATCGGCATTGCCGCGTTGATCGGCTTGTTCATCGGTCTGTTGACCGGTGGCCTGCCGGTGGTCAACGCATCCCTGTCACCCCTGCTCACGGTCATCTCGCTGGTACCACCACTGGCGCTGTTACCGATCCTGTTCATTGTGTTCGGCCTCGACGAGCTGTCGAAGGTGGTGCTGATCGTGGTTGGGGTGGCGCCGTTCATCGCGCGCGACCTGCAGAAACACACCATGGAGTTGCCGCGGGAACTGCTGGTCAAGGCACAGACCCTGGGCGCCAACAGCATGCAGATCCTGGTGCGCGTGCTGTTGCCACAGATCATGCCGCGGCTGATTGACGCGGTGCGCCTGTCATTGGGTACCGGCTGGCTGTTCCTGATTGCCGCGGAGGCGATCGCCTCTACCGATGGCCTGGGTTACCGGATCTTCCTGGTCCGACGCTACCTGGCGATGGACGTAATCATCCCCTACGTAGCCTGGATCACTCTGCTGGCCTTCCTGCTCGACTACGCACTGGCCCGGCTCAGCCGGGCACTCTACCCGTGGCATTACAAGGAGGGTTGAAGATGATTCACGCTGACAACCTTTGGAAGAGCTACGGCGACAATGTGGTGCTGGAGCGCATCAACATGAGGGTCGAAGAGGGTGAGTTCATTACCCTAGTCGGTACTTCCGGTTGTGGAAAGAGCACCTTCCTGAAAATGCTGCTCGGTATCGAGACAGCGACCAGCGGCAACCTGACCCTGGATGGTGAGCCGATTCCCACCGAACCCGGCCTGGACCGCGGCATCGTGTTCCAACAGTAC
>JANQRK010000031.1 GCA_028284585.1 Chromatiales bacterium | reverse complement strand
CTGTTAACGACGCCGGCCGGTGCGCAAGACACCGCCGCCCCACTCGCCCCGATCCTCATCACCGCCAGCCGCACGCCCGAGACCACGCGCGATACCCTGGCCGCGGTCAGCGTCATCGCGCGCGACGAGATCGAGCAGCGGCAGTCGCGCACCCTGCCCGATCTACTGCAGGGACTGCCCGGGGTGACACTGCGCAGCAACGGTGGCCTCGGCCACAATACCAATCTTTATCTGCGTGGCACCAACCCCGACCACACGCTGTTGTTGGTCAACGGTATCAAGCTGGGCTCGGCCAGCAGCGGCTTTCTGCCTTGGCAATCGCTGCCGATAGCGCAAATCGATCGGGTCGAGGTGGTACGCGGTCCGCGGTCCAGCCTGTACGGCTCGGAGGCGATCGGCGGTGTGATCCAGGTGTTTACGGGGCGCGGTAAACGCGGCCCAGTAACACCACGTCTCACCACGACCTTGGGCAGTGATGGCCGCGCCGAGGGCCAAGTCGGTATTGCCGGCGACATCCCTGGGAGCAGCGGCTCGGCCTGGCTGGACGCTGCGATCGGCTTCCAGCGCAGCGACGGCTTCGACGTCTGTGCCGACCCGGAAGGCTGCGGGGTCGACGAGCCCGATCGCGACGGCTACCGCAACAACAATGCCACACTAAGCGCCGGCTGGGAGGCATCCAAGCAACTCACATTCGATGTCAATTTCTTGCGTTCGGCCAGCCGTCTGGACTACGACGGCGGCAGCCGCTTCGGCAACAGCCGGCGCTCGCGGATCCAGGTACTCAGCGCCGGTGCCGTTGCCCAACCCACTGCCGCATGGACCACGACACTGCGCACCGGGCGCAGTCGCGACGATGCAAAGATCTTCTCCGACGGGGAGCGCATCAACCGCCTGGATACCCGCCGCGACCAGTTCAGTTGGCAGAACGATCTCGAACTCGACCCCAACCACACCATCATGCTGGGGATCGATTGGCTGCGCGACCGCCTCGATGCCGCTCGTGAGTTCGCCGAGGACCAACGCGACAACACCGGCGTGTTCGCCCAGTATCGCGGCCGCGTCGCAGACCATGCGCTGCAGTTGAGCCTGCGCCATGACGACAACGAGCAGTTCGGCGGCGAGACCACCGGCAACATCGCCTGGGGCTATGAGCTCGGCAACGGCCTGCGCGCTATGGCAAGCTATGGCACGGCGTTCAAGGCACCCACCTTCAACGACCTGTATTTCCCCGGCTTCGGCGACCCCACCCTCGACCCCGAGTCCTCGTCGAGCATCGAGTTCGGACTGGCCGGCGACCATGCCCGCGGCGACTGGGCGATCAACCTGTTTCAGACCGAGATCGACGATCTGATCAGCTTCGACGCCGCAACCTTTTCCCCCAAGAATATCGAGCGCGCCCGGATTCGCGGCCTGGAGTTCAGCACCCGGACCCAAATCGCCAACTGGCGTCTGGGCGCCAACCTGACCCTGCTCGATCCGCGTAATGTGAGTGCCGGGTCGAACAAGGACAAGCTGCTGCAACGCCGGCCCGAGCAGAGCCTGCGGCTCGACGCCGATCGCGACCTCGGGCGGCTTACGGTCGGCGCCAGCCTGTTCGCATCCGGCCGACGCTTCGACGACGACGAAAACCAAGTGCGGGTGGGTGGCTTCACGCTGGTCGACCTGCGCGCCGAGTATGCCCTGAGCAAGGCACTGCGAATCCAGGGTCGGGTCGAGAACCTGTTCGACAAGGACTACGAGACCGCGGCCCATTTCAATCAGCCGGATCGATCATTCTTCGTTACCCTGGTGTACCAACCCTGAACCGGACCCAGCGATGGGCAGCCAACCGACAAACACCGAGCCATTCACCGAGCGCACACTGATTCTCGGCGGCGTGCGCTCCGGCAAGAGCCGCCTGGCCGAGCGCCTGGCCCGAGCGTCCGGGCGGGCTGTGACCTATGTCGCCACCGCCAACGCCGGCGACGATGCCGAGCTGCAGGCGCGTATTGCCACCCACCGGGCACGGCGACCCGCCGACTGGCAACTGGTCGAGGAACCACTCGCGCTGGCCACCACCCTGGAGCAGGTCTGCGCACCCGACCACTGTGTCCTGGTGGAATGCCTGACGCTGTGGCTGGCCAACCTGATCTGGCATCCGGATACGCAACGGCTCGAACACGAGCTCAATGCGCTGGATGCCTGCCTGCCCAGGCTGCCCGGCCAGCTCATCCTGGTAGGCAACGAAGTCAATCTCGGTGTCATCCCGGCCGATGCGACCACCCGTGCCTATTGCGACCGCAGCGGTGAGCTTCATCAACGCCTCGCCGCAGTCTGCGACCGGGTGGTCTTGACCGTGGCCGGGTTGCCATTGGTCGTGAAGGGGTCGCCGGTGTGATCGTCAGCAACCCTGACATGCGAAGCTACCTTCCCTGGCAACCTCAATAATGTCGTGTCGTCGCTACGTGAGGCGGACAATGCAGCGATCAACCGCTTGCAGTGCGGGCTGATTACACCAGCTCTGGCCATCGTCGAACTCTTCGTTGGTGTATCCAGTGCGATGTGCCTGTCGCTCCACGTACACTTGCCACACAGCACATTCGGGGCGGAGGCTTCACAATCCGGTTACCGACACCAGAAGCTATTAAGCAACATTCTGATCGACTAATGGGCAGCTCTATAAATACGTTCCGACGCCGTCACCGGCGCGATTAATACGACGGCGGTGCCATTTCGCGGTGCTGACGGCTCCTTACCGGGATTAGCGGCCCCGTTTTCGCGCTTTGTTTGCCACTTTGCGCCGCTCTGGGCGGGTTTTCAGTCAATCAGCTCGTATTGCACGCGGATTGCGGCCTGAGCAAAAACGCCAGTCGTCGCATGTTGTAGGTCAGATTCATCAATCCGCTCTTCACCGCCGCTCGGACCTTGCCCTTGGTCCGCACCAGGATGTTGCCCTGACGCGTGCGCTGGTCACCGAAGACATGCTCGACGCGGGCACGGACCTTCGAGCGCCGATGGTTGGTCGCCTGCTCCTGCTGGTTCAGCTTGCGCCGACGGGTGCCCTTGCGATGAATCCGGCTCTTGCAACCCCGCTCGCGTAACTGCTCTTCGCGGGCTTCGGAGCAGTAGGCCGAGTCCGCCCAGACCGAACGGCTGCTGTTCTCGTCGTCCAGCATCTCATCGAAAACCTGGCTGTCGTGCACGCTGGCGTCGGTCACCGCGTAGCGCCGGATCAGCTTGTGCTCCTTATCGATGTTGATGTGGTTCTTGTAGCCGTAGTGGCTCTTACCATGTTTCTTGTTCCAGCGCGCATCCTCGTCCTTCTGCCGCTTCCTGTTCGGCTTGTCGTCCCAACCGTCGGGCGTCTTGCCTTTCTTGATCTGCTTATTTTCGCCTCGCATGTTCCGGTTCTTTGGCACATTGACCAGACTGGCATCGACGATCTGGCCACCCTTGGGCATCAGCCCGGATGCCCACAGCTGCTCATCAAAGCATTGGAACAGCTGGTCGATCAGCCCGTGGCGCGCCAGTTGCTCGCGGAACAGCCACAGCGTCTTGGCATCGGGGACGGTGTCTTCCGGCGAGAGCCCGAGGAAGCGTTGGAACGACAGCCGGTCGCGGACCTGAAACTCGGTCTGATCATCCGAAAGGTTATACAGGGCTTGGAGCACCAACATCTTGAACATCAGTGTCACGTCGTGCAGCTTACGACCCGCGTTGCTCTTGCGCTGTTTCTGGTGGATGACCTGCAGCAACGGGCGGAAGGCTTGCCAGTCTACGATGCTGTTCAGGCGCGGCAGCGGATCACCGAGCTTTTCCAGCGTTGCCAAACGATCCTCGTCATCGAAAAACCCTGGCTGCATCCCATCGCTCCTCTATGTGCTCGGTCGCTGCTATTCTGCCCAAACTGGGGAATTAATCGAGATGCCCTAATGAAAGACTCGCGAAATCACCACTTCACCCCACGCTGGTACCTTCGTCGGTTTGCTCATGCTGGGCTAAAGAAAAATAAAGACGAGATACTCGTGTATGGTTTCGCGAAGAAACAAGTCACCCAAATAAGCGCACGTAGAGTTGGTGCGAAGAAGGACTTCAACCGGTTGGAAATTAAAGGGGCGCCCATTAGCCGCCTCCGGTCAACAGGGCGAGCGATACTCTGAAGCATTCTCGCCCCCGTAAACAGTCTGCAGATCACCGATCACGCGCCTAGGTTTTCGTTCGGTCGTGCTGTTTCTCAAAGTGAAACGCACCAGTCACCCATCAGGATCTAGGCTCGGCGTTACCGCTGCCAGCCCCACACGGCAGTGC
>JANQRK010000017.1 GCA_028284585.1 Chromatiales bacterium | reverse complement strand
AAACACGCCATGCGGCGTTGCTCGTCGTTCATTTAGACCCACTAAATCGCTCTCCTCGCGCCTTGCCTGGCGCGTTTTGGGGCAGCAACGCTGCGTCTCGCTTAGTGTGAACAGGCCCTAGTCAACCTATAACGAACAGTGGTTCGTTGTATTCGACCGGCTGGCCGTTGTCGACCAGGATCTCGAGTACCTTGCCGGTCTTGTCCGACTCGATCTGGTTGAGGATCTTCATCGCCTCGATGATGCACAGGGTTTCGCCGCTGGACACCGACTGGCCTTCGGACACGAAGGGCTTGGCACCCGGAGAGGGAGCTCGGTAGAAAGTACCGACCATGGGTGATCGGATAATGTGGCCGTCCAGCTCGCTGCCCGGTTCCGGCGTGCTGGCCGCGCTCGGCGAGGCTGCGGTGCCCACTTCGGTGGAAGCGGGCGCGGCAGGTATCGCACCCGGGATCATCGGCGGGTGCATGCTACTGGCCCGGCTGATACGTACCGATTCTTCGCCCTCGTGGATCTCGATTTCGGCGACGTCGGATTCCTCGAGCAGTTCGATCAGCTTCTTGACCTTCCGGATATCCATCAAGACCTTCCCTTAAGTTAAGCGGTGTTTAGCCAGCCCTCGACGCGGCTAGCCTGCGCAGCGCCGCGGCCAGTGCCAGCTCGTAGCCGTGCGTGCCGAGGCCGCTTATGACCCCCACCGCCACGTCCGAGAGATAGGAGTGGTGGCGAAAGGGCTCACGGGCGAACAAATTCGTGAGGTGGACTTCGATAAACGGGATCTCTACCCCGAGCAGGGCGTCGCGCAGGGCAACACTGGTATGGGTCAGGGCGGCAGGGTTGATCAGGATGAAAGCGACCCCGTCAGCGCCCGCCTGGTGGATGCGGTCGATCAAGGCCGACTCGGCATTGCTCTGGAAGAAGGCGATTTGGTGATCGGCCGCCAGCGCCGTTAGGCGCTGTTCGATGCTGGCCAAGGTCTCCTGACCATATAGCCCTGGTTCACGGGTGCCCAAGAGATTGAGATTCGGGCCGTTGAGGACAAGGATATGCGCCATCGTAGTTTTACTTTCCCGGCCACCCCAGCTCGGGGCAACTGATTATTATGTCGGCATTTGTGCCGAAATGCCGACAAGTTGCCGGTAATTGTCGGACATTCGGTGCGTGTTGTCCAGGAAGCAGGGCCGCAAGTGGGCGTGGTGGGGCATAAACTTAATTGTGTCGTGCGGCCCCCTATTCGGCGAGCGCCGATTGGAGGTGTCCGGCAAAGTCCTCGGGGCCCATGAAGCCCAGTAGGCGCAGGTGGCGGCGTTCGGCACCGTCAGCGCCCCAAAAGATCATCGCGGGCGGTGCTGGGATGCCGATGTGCCGTTGCAGCGCCTTGTCAGCGGCATCGTTGTCGGTGACATCGGCCTGCAATAAGACCAGTTGCCGCATCGCTTGGCGCACTCGTGGATCAGGAAAAGTGTCGCGTTCCATCTGGATGCAGTAGACACACCAGTCTGCATAAAAGTCCAGCATGACGGGTCTGCCCGCAGCCTTGGCAGCGGCCAACTCGCGGTCGAGATCGGCGACGGTCTTGATGCGTTTGAAAGCTGTGTGGTCTTGTACCCCGGCGTCTGTATGGCCGGCGAACCCCAGGCCGCGCAATGGTTGCAGGGTATTGCTGCCGTTGGCGGCGACGCCGACCAAGAACAATGCGCCGTAGATCAGTAGGACCAGCCCAAGGCCTTTCCATAGCTTGCGCCAGCCACTGGCATCCGCTGATAGCTGGCTAAGGGCGCCCATGTAAACCGCTGTAACGATCAGCAGCACGCCCCAAAGCAACATCGCGGCGACCGGCGATACTACCCGCTCGAGCAGGTAGATCGCCACGGCGAGCATCAGCACGCCGAATACGGCCTTCACTGCGTCCATCCAGGCGCCGGCGCGGGGCAGCAGCTTGCCGGCCGAGGTGCCAATCGCGATCAACGGGGCGCCCATGCCCATCGACATCGCGAACAATGCCAGGCCGCCGAGGAACGCATCGCCTGTCTGGGCGATGAAGATCAAGGTGGCCGCCAGCGGTGGGGTGATGCAGGGGCCGACGATCAGCGCCGACAGCAGCCCCATTATCCCGGCTCCGGCCAGGCTACCGCGTTCTTGGCGTTCGCTGACCGCGGCCAGCCGAGACTGTAGCCCGGACGGTAGTTGGAGTTCGTAGAAACCGAACATCGATAGGGCCAGTGCGACGAATACCAGCGCAAAGCCGCCGATTGCCACCGGGTTTTGTAGCATCGCCTGCAGGTTTTCGCCGGCCAACGCCGCGAACACGCCGGCCAGGGTGTAGGTGACCGCCATCGCCAGCACATAGACCAGTGAGAGCAGAAAGGCCTTGCGGGTAGTGAGCTGTTCGCCTTGCCCGGTGATGATGCCGGACAGGATCGGGATCATTGGGAAGACGCAAGGCGTAAACGCCAGGCCCAGCCCGATCACGAAGAAGGCCCCGGCAATGAACCATGTCCCCTTGCCGGCGATCATCGACACGATCCGGTCCTGCTCCGACTGCGCGGGCGCGGTCGGGCGCCCGGGTAGGCGAGGCGCTACAGAGGTATCGGCCAGGGTTGATGCGCCGGTCGCCGCCGGCAGATCGATGCCGAACACTTGGCTCTGTGGCGGATAGCAAATGCCTCGATCGGCGCAGCCTTGGTAGTGCACCGTCAGTTGGGCTTTGGTGGCTTCGGTGTTGCTCCGCCTGAGCGGGACCTCCAAGTCGATCAGGTCGTAGTAGACCGCGACGTCACCAAAGCTGCCGTCGGGCTTTATCGAATTTTTTTTGATTTCCGGCTCAGGCAGTATGACTGCGCCGAGCTGAACGCCGTCGCCGTTCAGCGCCAGGCGGATCTTGTCTTGGAAGAGGTAGGTGCCTTCGGCGATGCTCCATTGCACCTGTAGGCGGTTGCCATCAGGGCTGGTGGCACTAACCTTGAAGGCCTCTTCCGCGGGCAGGATGTCGCCCTCGGTCCCGAGGCCAAGGTCGTCGCTGAAAGCGGCCAGGGCCGCCAGCGGGTCCTCCGGTTGCGCATTGGTCACCGGATCGATCGGTGCCAGTCGGCTGATCGGTTCAGATTCCTCGTTCGGCCCGAGGCCGGCGCCCGCGCTCACCGCTTGAAACACGGGTCGGTTGGCGGCCGAACGGTTCAGAGCAACCTGCACCCTCTGGGTATGCGGCGGGTAGCAGATACCGGCGTCTGCACAGCCTTGTGAACGGGTCGACAGGGTCAGCGTCTCGGCGTTTGCCGGGACTGCATCGAGCGGGACCTCGATCCTGACCTGATTGCGATAGACCTCGACCTCGCCGAAGATTGGATCGTTCTGAGTCTCAGCCGGCGGCAGTCGGGGGTCGCCGAGTTGGGCGCCAGCAGTCTCAGAGCGGAAGCGGAACTTGCTCTGGTACATGTAGTAGCCGTCGGCGATCCGCCAGTCGACTAAGAGCCGGTCGCTATCGACGACCTGCGCCGAGATCGCAAAGGCCTGATGGGGTTTTAGAAATTCTTGTTCGGCTGTGGCGATAGGTGCCACGGTTAGGGCAAGCAGGGCCCATACAACTAACTGCTTGTACATTTTTCGATCCATGCCAGATAGTCCGGCAGCCCTGCGGTGATAGGGATTGCAATGAGTTCAGGCAGTTCGTAAGGGTGGCCGTCTACGATTGCCGCTTCGAGTTGGGGATAGCGCTGGTTAGTGGTTTTAATGGTCAACATGACCTCGGTACCATGCTGTAGATCGCCATCCCATCGGTAGATAGACGTCATCGGGGCGCCGATGTTCACACAGGCCGCAAGCCCGGTCTCCACCAGTCGCTTGGCGAGCTGCTCCGCCGCGGCCTGATCGGGTAGCGTTGTGATGACCAATTGCTTGTCTGACATCGATGTATCCTCAAGGTGAAGACTTGGGTATTTCGCCAACTCGTTGCGTGGTGGGTCTGAGGCGGGGCGCAAGTTTATTCTGGTTCGCCGCTGCAAGCACAGGCTGTTCTGGTGTAATCTGACCGCGAGCACCTGAAGTAGGACTGATACAGCGCACTCACCATAGTGGTCGCTAAGACCGCACTCAGACCCAGCTTAAACACCATGCCCTTTTTTCTCTTTCTCGTGATCTTCGTCGGTACGCCGTTGGCCGAGCTGTATTTGCTGATCGAGGTCGGCAGCGTCATTGGTGCCTTTCCGACAATTGCACTGGCGTTATTCACCGCCGCGCTCGGGGGACTGCTGGTACGGACGCAGGGCTTCGAAGTACTGTTTCGGATCCAGTCGCAAGTCGCCGGCGGCGAGGTCCCGGCGGTCGAAATGCTTGAGGGCGCCTTGCTGCTGTTGGTCGGTTTTGCCCTGCTGCTGCCGGGATTCGTCACCGACGCGATTGGTTTCCTGCTGTTGATCCCGGCATTGCGGCGCTGGTTGATCGTGCGCTGGTTGAAGAGCCGTGGGAATCTGCATCCGTCACCCGGTGCGCCCGAGGGCAGCGCGAGGTCCCGTCCCCCGGGGGTCATCGAGGGGGAGTACAGGCGCGATGACTGATTGCTTAGGCTGAGGTGCAGCGAATGCCGCGACCTAACCGCGGATGTCGCTTAATCGTGTCGGTTCCCCGTTGCCGGTGACGACTGCTACCAAGTCTACGAATTGCCCGAACCCGTCGGCGAGTTCACCGAAGATTTGCGCCTGCGCTTGCTCGTCCGCACTGCGTGCGGTCTGTCCAAGATAATCGTAGGCGTTGCCGCCCATCGCGCAGCAATAGTCCAAGTCTTTGAAATGTCGGCTGGTGCGCCCCGCAAACAGCCCGCCGACAAATAGAGCCAAGTCGCCCAGGCGTTGTAGCCACAGCCTGCGCTCGCGGGTGCTACGCGCCTCGAGTGCCTCACCGTATAGCAGTGCCAGGGGCCTGATCTGCAGCCGGTGATCGTCGAAGTCGAATACTTGCTCGCTGCGCGCGTATTGGCAGAGCAGCAAGACGAGGTAATGCAACGTGGCCTGGTCAGCGCCCAGCCGCTGTTGCGCGGCGGTGTTGTGCACCGCGTGATGGAAGTATTCACGCAATCGGGTCGCCCGAATAACCAGGCGTTCTGTTTGCTCCGGCATCGCTTACTCCGGTGAACCCACATGGCCTTACCCTAACTTAAATAAGTGTTTCGGCTTAAGTGGAAAATTGTTTAGCTATCAGCAGCTTGTGTTGTTGAGTGCCAATTCTGAGGTGGTGAAGCCCGGGTTTCGCCGCGTCATGGCCAGCCCCTTGAGAGTGACGCGCTCCGCCCAAATCCGCTGCGGCTGTTAAATAAAAACAAATTCAAACATGTACTTGTGACGATCCCGCCAAAAATTTTGTCGCTCGTTGATCCTTCGTTGCGGCCTTGACTTGTGCTAGTTCGCCCCTATTATTGGCACTCACTTAGAACGAGTGCTAATCAAGTCACGCACTCGCGACATCAATGCCAATGCGCAATTAACTCTCTAGCGATTAGGAGATTCCGAGACATGAACATCCGTCCTCTGCATGACCGCGTGGTCGTTCGTCGCAAGGAAGAAGAAACCACTACCCCTGGGGGTATCGTGCTGCCGGACTCGGCAACTGAAAAGCCTGTCCAAGGCGAGGTCATCGCTGCTGGCAATGGCAAGATCCTCGATAGCGGGCAGGCTCGCCCGTTAGATGTGAAAGTTGGCGACACGGTGCTGTTCGGCAAGTACTCCGGCACCGAGGTCAAGCTCAACGGCAGCGAAGTCCTGGTCATGCGTGAAGAGGACATCATGGGCGTTATCGAAGGCTGATGGCCGCTGTTGTGGCCGTCCTGACGAGTCGGCACAACACTCGTCTGACATCAACGAAATGCAAGGAATTGAGTAAATGAGTACTAAAGAAGTTAAGTTTTCTGATGATGCCCGCCAGCGCATGCTAAAGGGCGTGAACACCCTGGCCAATGCAGTCAAGGTCACTCTCGGTCCCAAGGGACGCAATGTCGTGCTCGAGAAGTCTTTCGGTGCACCGACCATCACCAAGGATGGGGTGTCCGTCGCCAAGGAGATCGAACTCAGCGACAAGTTCGAGAACATGGGCGCCCAGATGGTCAAAGAGGTCTCGTCTCAGACCTCAGATGTCGCCGGCGACGGTACCACCACGGCGACCGTGCTCGCTCAGTGCATGGTGCGCGAGGGCCTTAAGGCTGTTGCCGCTGGCATGAATCCCATGGATCTGAAGCGCGGGATGGACAAAGCGGTGCACTCCGCAGTCGATTTCCTGGCCGAGATGTCCAAGCCTTGCGCTGATTCCAAGGCGATTGCACAAGTTGGCACCATCTCCGCCAATGCTGATGAGGCGATCGGCCAGATCATCGCCGACTCAATGGACAAGGTCGGCAAAGAAGGTGTGATCACGGTCGAGGAAGGCTCGGGTCTCGAGAACGAACTCGATGTCGTCGAGGGTATGCAGTTCGACCGCGGTTACTTGTCGCCTTATTTTGTCAACAACCAGCAGAACATGACCGCGGAGCTCGAAGAGCCCTATGTCCTGTTGCACGACAAGAAAATCTCTAACATTCGCGATCTATTGCCGGCACTCGAGGCGGTTGCTAAGGCCGGCCGGCCGCTGCTGATCATCGCCGAGGACGTCGAGGGCGAGGCACTGGCCACATTGGTGGTCAATACCATCCGTGGCATCGTCAAGGTTGCTGCCGTTAAGGCACCTGGGTTTGGCGACCGCCGCAAGGCCATGTTGCAGGACATCGCCATCCTGACCGGCGCTACGGTGATCTCAGAAGAAGTCGGTCTGACCCTTGAGAAAGCCACGCTCAACGAGCTGGGCACCGCCAAGCGTATCGTCATCTCCAAGGAAGAGACGACCGTCATCGATGGCGCAGGCACTGAGCAGGACATCAAGGCCCGCTGTGAGCAAATTCGCGCCCAGATGGAAGACACTTCCTCTGACTACGACCGCGAGAAGTTGCAAGAGCGACTGGCGAAATTGGCTGGGGGCGTTGCGGTCATCAAGGTCGGTGCTGCGACCGAGGTCGAGATGAAAGAAAAGAAGGCACGCGTGGAAGACGCCTTGCACGCAACGCGCGCGGCCGTCGAAGAAGGCATCGTACCTGGTGGCGGCGTCGCCCTGGTGCGTGCCCAGGCCACGCTGACCGAGCTGCGTGGCGCAAATCACGATCAAGACGTCGGCATCAGCATCGGGCGCCGTGCAATGGAAGAGCCGCTGCGCCAGATCGTCGCGAATGCCGGTGATGAGCCCTCGGTGGTGCTCAACAAGGTTGTTCAAGGCACCGGCAATTACGGTTACAACGCGAGCAATGGCGAGTACGGTGACATGGTCGACATGGGTATCCTAGACCCGACCAAGGTCGCGCGCTCCGCATTGCAGAATGCCTCTTCGGTGGCCGGTCTGATGATCACCACCGAGTGCATGGTTGCTGAAGAGCCGAAGGACGAGCCGGCAATGCCGGCTGGTGGAGACATGGGTGGCATGGGTGGCATGGGCGGCATGATGTAAGCCCGAGCCACACGGATGAAACACCCCGTCCTGGATTAGCCGGGCCGGGGTGTTTTCGTTTGTGGCCCAGGGCCGCGCGCCCGCATCGGCGCCGCTGACTTGGATGCCGAGTATTCGGCCTCGACTCGGGCGGGAGATGGCAAACATACTAAGGGGCAAAATGCACTGGGTCGAGTATGGCACAAAGTGTCTGGCCCGCCGTAAGAAAGGGAGGTGATGAAATGGTCCAGATGTGCCAGTTGATGATATTCGATATCCAGGCTACCGAAGGCGAGGGCTGATGGAGGCTGAAGCCGTGGCTGAGCGACTCGAGCGCTACCGGATTGCATGGCAAGAACTGCCGGATGCTGTGCAACAAGCCGATCATTTGCTCGACCAGCAGCAGCTGGAGCAGGTCTGGGCGTTCAGTGATTTCGCTGCGCAAACCTGTTTGCGTCACCCAGATGTCGTGATCGATTTGAAGGCTGCGGGCGACTTGGATCGCGCCTACCGCGGCGGCGAAATGGCGTCCGCGCTAGACGCAACGCTCGCGGCGGTTGCGGACGAAACAGCGCTCTGTGCGGCGCTGCGGCGATTTCGTCGACGCGAAATGCTACGCATCATTTGGCGTGACCTGCTGGACTTGGCGCCGCTAGATGAGACGCTGGAAGACCTCTCCGAACTGGCAGATGTCTGTATTCGCCAGGCCTTGGCCAGACTCTATGATTGGGCGACCCGGAAGTCCGGTGTGCCGCGAGGCCCAGATGGTGCGGCCCAGCACTTAATTGTGCTGGGCATGGGCAAGCTGGGTGCTCGTGAACTCAACATGTCGTCAGACATCGATCTAGTGTTCTGTTTCGCCAAGCACGGACAGACCGACGGTCACCGGGCGTTAGAGAACGAGCAGTTCTTCACCCGTCTCGGGCGTCAATTGATCAACACTCTGGGTCGGCAGACTGAGGACGGCTTTGTCTTCCGGGTCGACATGCGCCTGCGCCCATTCGGAGATTCCGGCCCATTGGTCGCGACCTATGATGCCATGGAGAGCTACTATCATGCCCACGCGCGCGAGTGGGAACGCTACGCCATGGTCAAGGCGCGGCCAATTACCGGGACAGCAGAAACGGTTGCGCCACTGATGGCGATACTGCAAGCCTTCGTGTACCGCCGGTATATCGATTTCGGCGTGATCGAGTCGATCCGCGATATGAAACGCATGATCGAGAATCAGCTGCACAACAAGGGGATGGACGCCAATATCAAGCTCGGTCGTGGTGGCATTCGTGAGATCGAGTTTGTGGGTCAGGCGTTTCAATTAGTGCGCGGTGGGCGCGATCCCGAGCTGCAGGTCCGACCGATCCAGCAGGTGTTGCAGAAGCTCGGCGAGAAGGCGCTCTTGCCAGAGTACGCGGTAACAGCGCTGCTCGAGGCCTACCGCTTCTTACGTCTCACCGAGAATCGCATCCAGGCCTGGCGGGACGAACAAGACCACAAATTGCCAAATGCCGCCGTTGGTCGACAGCGCCTGGCGGCGAGCATGGGGTTTGCGGATTGGTCCGAATTCAGCACCGTCTTGGAACGCCACCGGCAGCAGGTACATGCGCATTTCGGCCAGGTGTTCGTCGCCCCGCAGGCCGAACAGGCGACCCAGGATACGCCACTCGCCGTGGCCTGGTTGGCGATCTCAGACGAACCGACGGCGCAGGCTGCCTTGACCGATGCTGGCTATGCTGAGGCGGCCGATGTCGTCTCGGCGCTGCGCGAGTTTCGTGAGTCGGCGCTGGTTCATGCCTTACCAACCCGTGGTCGCGCAAAACTCGATCAAGTAATGCCTTTACTCATCCAGGCATCGGCCCAAGCACAAGACCCAGGCGTTACCTTGGGCCGTCTGTTGCGCCTCGTCGCCGCGGTCGTCCGGCGCACGGCCTATCTCGACCTGCTGGTCGAAAACCCACTGGCCGTGTCACAGTTGGTCAGGCTGGTGTCGGAGAGCAGTTGGGTGGTGTCGCAGTTGATCCGGCAACCGCTCTTACTGGACGAGCTGCTGGATTCGAGGCGCCTTTATTCGCCGTTGCATAGCAGCGACCTTAAGTCCGAATTGCACACCCTCCTGGCGTCGGTGGACGCCGACGACTTGGAGCAGGAGATGGAGCGGTTACGCCAGTTTGCGCAAGGTAATCGCCTGCGCGTGGCGGCGGCCGACATCGTCGGTGCCATCCCGTTGATGGTGGTCAGCGACTATCTGACGGAGATCGCCGAGACGACCTTGCAACATGTGCAGCTCAGCGCCTGGCGCGATATGTCGCGCAAATACGGACGTCCCGGCCATCTTGAGGGTATGGAGAGCGGATTTGCGGTGATCGGTTTCGGCAAGCTCGGTGGGATCGAGCTGGGGTATGCCTCCGACCTCGACCTGGTATTTTTGCACGGTAGTTCCGATCTGACAGCGGTCACCGATGGCGAACGTAGCCTGGCGAACGATGTGTTCTTCGTACGTCTGGGGCAGCGCGTGATCCATATGCTGACTACTCGTACGCCCTCCGGTCTGCTCTACGAGGCGGATATGCGCCTGCGGCCGAATGGTAATTCGGGCCAGCTGGTGGTCTCGCTCAGCGCCTTCGAAAAGTACCAGCTGCAGGAAGCCTGGACTTGGGAGCACCAGGCTCTAGTGCGCGCACGCGCTGTGGCCGGCGATCCGGTCGTGCGGGCAGGCTTCGAGGCGATTCGGCGCCGCGCCCTGTGCCTCGAACGCGATCCGGCGAAACTGTGCGACCAGGTGCGTGAAATGCGCGAAAAAATGCGCGCCAGCCTGGATCGCGGCGACGCTGCAAACTTCCATGTAAAGCACGGGACTGGTGGCTTGGTCGACATCGAGTTTCTGGTCCAGTACGCCGTGCTGCGCTGGGCACATCAATACCCCGATCTCACCGAATGGACCGACAATGCGCGGCTGCTGGAGCGGCTTGGGACCTATCGCTTGCTACCCGAAGGATCGGCTGATCACTTGTGGGACGCGTATCAGCTCTATCGAGGCGTGGTGCATCGACACGCATTACAGGAGGCGGGTTCGGTAGTGCCAACGGAACAGTTTGCCGAGCAGCGAGCGCTGGTCCAGAAAATTTGGCGCCAGATCATCGGAGATTGAATGGCGCCGGTCGACTAGAGGGCCAAGCGGATAATTCTGTAACGCTCAGAGCCACTGTGCGAGCGCGAATCAAGGCGTGTTTCGCAGGCAATGGCTGCGCCCTTGGCAAGAAACGCAACACGGAGTCGCGCTCGCACAGTGGCTCCCAAAGGGCCAGGGCACAAGCATCGTGGGCTGTGTTGCCGTCCTTGGAAA
>JANQRK010000009.1 GCA_028284585.1 Chromatiales bacterium | reverse complement strand
GCGGGAATAGCTCAGTTGGTAGAGCACAACCTTGCCAAGGTTGGGGTCGCGAGTTCGAGTCTCGTTTCCCGCTCCAGCTTGTTTGTAGGTAATTGATTTTCTTCTCAAGTTGTACGCCGCCACGGTGAACCGTCACCCCGAAAAAGGGTTGTGTTCACTTCGTACACGGAGAATTGACAATGCCTACCCTCAACGACACGATCGCCGCGTTTGTGGCGGTGCGTGACTACGACGCGGCAACGCTCTCGCGCTTGGGTTTCTGGTCCGACGAATTCGGCGACCGGGAACTTGTCGACATCACGCCCGACGACGTCGATGCCGCATTGGTGCGCTTGGCCGAACGCGGTCGATTCAAGCCGGCGCGCAATGGGCGGGCAGTACTCGCCGGCAAGCCATTGGCCCCGGCATCGATCAATCGGTACATATCGCAGCTAGGGAGCGTTTTCAAGTTTGCGCGCCGGCTGCGCGGGATTCCGCGTACGCTCGTGTTTCCCACCACCAATATCGAAAAGGCCCCGGAGCCGGCTGATCCTGAGCGCTACCTGCGCCACGAAGAGGTCGAGCGCCTGCTGGCTGTGGCAAAGGTCGTCGATCGCAAATGGCGCAAACTCACGGCGCTGATCGTCGTCGCCTATCACACGGGCCTGCGCAAAGCGAACGTGCTGAACCTCAAGTGGAGCGATGTCGACCTGGTCGCGGGCACGGCAACGGTCTGCCGAACCAAAAACGGCGAACCGATCGTTGCCGCGTTGAGTCAGCGCGCGGTCGCTGAACTCAACAAGCTGCCCGGCAAGCGCGAGTCTGATGCATTCATCTTCGCCGGGCGAACCGGCCGGCCATTACAGTTCCGCTCGCTGTGGCTGAAGGTGACCCAAGCGGCCGGGCTGCCGGGGCGCAATTTCCACCAGCTGCGCCACGGTTGTGGCCACGCGCTCGCGACCGCTGGCGTCAATCAGGCGCAGATCATGGCGCTGATGGGGCACAAGACACTCACGGCGTCTAGCCGGTATATGCACCACAACACGCGCGACAAAGCGGAGATCGTTGCGAAGGTGTTCGGTGGATCGAGGGATGATTGAACCAAACGAGCCCCCTCATGCCATTGATGCCGCGGGCAGGCTGGAACTTCGAGGGCTGCTCAAGGAGCACGCGACGATGTTCGTCCCCAGCGCGGAGCGCCTGGTGGTGAACTACCTGTATTTGGAACACGAGTTTGGCAAAGGCAATACTAAACGGGCACTCCTGCAGCGCTATCAAGACGTGGCGGTACGCGCGAAGCATCTTCGACAGGCTGTAGAGTCACTGACCGGCATACAGGCGTTAACTCTGACTGGGGGCTTATCTGATCGCTTTGGCTCACTGGATCTTATAGGCGATGGCGCATTGGTAAGGTTGCTTACTTCACTGGTTGACGCCGCCGACGATAGCGCAGCAAAACTTGCGCGGGCCGATCCCCCACTATCGCCTGGCGGTTGTTTCGTGTCTTGGCTAGCTGCCCAATGGACGCATCCGAATCCACCGAGCGCGGCAAAAAAGAGCGTTTTCTACCGAGCAGTGAAGATTATCTGTGAGCACAGCGAAATCCCGATCAAGGATCCCACGCGCTGGATTGCTGAGTTCAAAGCATTACAAAACGAAAAGAATCCAAGGGAATCGTAAAGCCGACATCATCGTGCTAACTCACTACCTTACCTCTATGCATCGCCGTGGCGGCTAGTGCAATGAGAGAGGGTTATCGATGATTCCCGATGAATATGACGTAACGCAGTATCGAAAATTTCGAACGTGGATCGCAGAGCAGGGTGGCGATCTGTTCCCAACTGTCGGATCGTTTGAGTGGTTCGTGCGTTGTCATCGCGACGAGCTGATCGAATCGGGCGAGCTCATCATTCGGCGGGGGCCAGCCGGTACCTTGGTTGGACCGGGATTTGGGCGATTGGTCATCGAGATCCTCCAGCGAGCGCAGCGAGGTGTTGCGTGAATAGCGTACCAAGGAGATGCGCACACCACCTGCGGCGGTCGAGATGCTTCAAAGTGAGCGGTAGGGCGCGTCATAAGCGCCAAGCTGCAAGATCTTCGAAGCCCAGCCACAGAGAACGAATCCATTGCAACACATCGGCGCAATTAGTGCGCTGAGGTCGCGTCGGGGATAGACCGAAATAGCAGTGGCTACCCGGCCCAAGCGTCCTGCCGACAATGTCGTGTCATTGTCCGCTGGCGGCAAATCCACACCCCCCGGCGATGGTGAACCTGGCGGGCTCCCGTGCATCGTTGTCGACCCAGGATCGCCCGGTGGCAAGTATCACGAGGGTTGCTATCAAGCCGAGGAAGTGCTGCGGGGATCGCCGTTGCCAGTCTTTCAGCGAGACGGGAAGATTGTGCTGGTCATCGGCCTGGACCCGACAACACCAGAGAGCCATAGGCCGGTCGGTGCGCCGCAAATCGTCCCGGTCGAGCGACCGCACATGCGTCGGATATTGTCGTCTTTGGCTCACTTTGTGAAACCGAGACGCACGCCGCGGCGACGCAAGTCACTACCAGCACACGGCGACGACGATGGCGCCGGCGAAGCGGCGTACGTGGTTGTCGATCCACCGTTACCGTTGGTTGACGGTGTATTGGCGAATCCGCTATCGACGCTCCCGGTGCTCACAGGCTTCACCGAGGCACCGACAATAGACCTGACCGGCAAGCTCTTGGACAAGCCGGGATACATCCCAGAGCTCGGACTGCTGCTCACCAGCGTGCCGGATGGGTGGGAAAGTTCCAGGCCCAAAAGGGCGCCCATCAAGATTGAAGAGCGAGCACAAGCGGCGGTCAAGGTGTTGACGGACGCGCTCTCCACATTCCCGTTTAAAACCGAAGCTGATCGCTCCGCAGCGCTGGCAATGATACTTACGGGGCTTATGCGCCGGGTGCTGCCGGCGGCGCCCATATTCGGGATTTCGTCGCCTACCCCTGGGACGGGCAAGTCCCTGTTAAGTGACATCGTAAGCATCATATGCACAGGACGGCCGGCCGCGGTCATGTCAGTCGGAGATGACTGGGCCGAACTTGAAAAGCGACTGGGCGCCGTCCTGATTGCGGGCGACGCGTTGATCAATCTGGACAACATAAGTATCCCGCTAAAGAGCGATCTGCTGTGCTCAATTGCCACACAGCTATGGGTCCTTATCAGGGTATTGGGTGTCTCAAAGCGGACCAAAGTGACGACCCGGTCGCTGATCATTGTCACCGGGAACAATCTGGTGGTCCGCGGTGATCTCATTCGCCGTTTCGTGTCGATAAACCTCGACGCCCGATGTGAACGTCCGGAGGTACTACGGTTCAAGACCGACGCCCTCAAGGACGCCGAGCGCAATCGAGCGCGATTGATTGGTGCTGCGCTCCAGCTTGTTATTTGCTACCAAAATGCCGGCAGCCCGAGTGGTGATGTCGACCCATATGGCAGCTTTAGGGAGTGGGACGAGTGGGTCCGCAGACCGCTGATCTGGGCCGGACTGGCCGATCCACTCGAATCGGGCGACGGGCTGCGTCAGGCCGACCCCGACCTCGAGGCACACGCTGCAGTGCTTGCAGCGTGGCTGGGGGCATTTGGGTCGCGCGCGGTGACTGCCCACGAGGTGGTCACCGCCGCGGCCAATCGGGAACTCACCCAGACTGGCGAGCCTGGCAGGCTGGTCCACCCGGAGCTAGCCGAGGCGTTATCCATCGCTCTGGGCGCCCGCAGCGGCAGCAACAGTTCCAAGGTTCTCGGTTATTGGGCCCGCACTCACAAGGACCGACCCGTGTCGGGGTTGGTGCTACGCCAGGCCGGGACAAAGCGGAATATCAAAGTCTGGATGGTCGAAGATGCGCAGCTGTCGTGATGTCGCAATGGTCGCGATGTTTTCCGCTCCCCCAGTTTCCGTTACACGCCCTCACGCTCCCCTGTGTGTTTTTTTCGCGTGTAGTTCAAAGTATTGCGACCATTGCGACATCACGACACCTGTCCGCACCTCCAAACACACAGCCTGGCCGGGAACGGGTCCTTCTGGCGGCGTTGTGGTTACGGGTGGCGACATGCGCGGGATTCCGCTAGGCCGTTGCGGTGTTGCATAGGCAACGCAACAGCGCTGCGCCAGCCGTCAGCGCGCCTGATCAGCCTGCGCCGCCGACCGGATCCCCGCTCGCCGCATGTGGCTATGCAGGCCTCCATAGACGGATGTGGTCACCGGGCCGCTACTGCACCCGTTCGCGGTCGGGCAGCGACCTCAATATGAGGCCCACCCCCCTGGTCCGCCTCGGACAGCCGAGGGATCACCTGTCCGCACGGCTGCGGCGCACCCTCAGCCTAGCGTTGGCCCGAGACGACGGGTTAGATCCCCACATTCTCCGGCGCAAAGTCTTGTGCGCGCGGGTGGCCATTCCTGGCAACCGCCGTAGGCGGCAAGGGGACGCGGGGAGTGGATAGGGCGCATTCATCTCTAATTCGGCTCGCACACCTGCAGCTGGGAGAGGAAATGCCCGCCGATCTTGCGGATTGGCTAAAGCGCGGTGCGTGGTCCTGTGTTTACGGCGAGGCGCCAAATTTCGAGCAGGCATTGGGCCTTGCCGGCGGCGCTCAGTCAGCGCGATGTAGGGCACGCAAGGAGATTCGCGACCTGCACATTCGCCAAGCCGGCGCACAGCTCGGCGGCGATGCGCAAGCGGTCGCAGCGGCTGTGCGCCGTTTCAAGTGCGGCAAATGGCAAAACTGGCGCCGCCTAGCTGCGCCGCCCAGGGGTGCTGATCAGCTTAGTGCTTGCCTCTTTTACGCTGCCCAGGCGGCTGTAACGGATGGCATTGTTCGTCTGCCTGAATCAGAGAAGCAGATCAGACGCATCTTGGGACAAAAGAATCAGGATCCATTGTCCTTAGAGCTGCCCTAAGGTTGCTGTATGGCAATCAAGCAACTTTCACCGGAACTCAAGGCCCAGCTCGAAGCCGAGCTTGGCGATGGCTTTCCTCATCACGTTGAACAGGTGGGCAGAGAGCTGGCCGCAAAACGCCTTGCCGCCGAGGAGCAGCGGTTGGACGCCGCCGACCGCGAGGCCGAAGAAACGGCAATTGCGCAGGCCGAGGCCACACGCATTGCTCAGATCCTGGGGGCGCCGGAGGCTAACCACCAGCGAGACTACGCAATCTCATTGGCGCTGGAAACCGACATCCCGGCAACGGATGCGGTGGCTCTGCTGGCGATGCAGGCGATCACGACGGGGAGCGACAACTGGTTTGGTGTCGCGATGGCTCTGCAGTCAAATCCTGATGTTTATCCTGATTGTTATTGCGATGAGGAACTCACCGACGAACAGCTGGTGTGCCAAACGCTCGCCTTGTACCAACGCGAGAGGGGCAATCATGACCTTAATTGACCAAGCCGCGGCTGAGAGTGTCCGTGCCAGGGTTCGCACCACGGCGAAAACCATCATCAATATGCCGGAGGCGGCCGGGCGTTTCGCTACGGCGGTGAAACTGGTCGGATTGGGAGTGATGCCTGCACAGGTGCGCGCCCTTCTTGCTCATGCCCCACAGGACGCGGAGGCGCCCGCAGCATCGCCGTGCCGAGTGCAATCTTATGTCGAAAAATGCGCCTGGGCATACGGCGTGAGCGTCGATGAACTGAAAGCCAACCCAGCGGCCTATGCCGAGACATCGGAGGAGCTGGCTTCAAACGTTTTCGAATCCGATGAGGAGTCACAGTATGACTAGCGAAGCGGCAGTGCTGCCAGAAAGCAAAAAACTGAGGTCGGCATTGTCGGACCTTCGATCGGAGCTTGGAAAACTCAATCAACGCATTGCTGAGCTGGAGAAAGAGCATGATTTCTTGACTTGCTCGCCGCGGCCGGACGATGAGCTGCGCGAGATTGCGCGCGAGCAACTGGAGATGGCGCGCGATAATGCCGCGCCCGGCGTCGAGAAAAGTTTGCGGGCTCAGCTCGAGCAACTGCGAAGAAGAGGCGTAGAGAAGCGGAGAAATCTTGACGGAAATGGTGAACCCTTAGGTCCGCGTCGCGTTGGTGATGCGACATTTGAGAATCCATTCTTTGCATTGGATGGCAAGGTCGACCAGACAGCCGTGCTTTACTTTTGTTTTGATGCGGTCAAGGCCGCCGTACTCAGCACCATTGATGCCGGTGACTTCGACGCGCCAGCAGGCCCGCCGATGGCACAGCGACAATCGCGTCTGGCGGAATTGTCCGCTGAGTTGGAAAAGCTACAGGCGCAGCGCAGCGAACTGCGGTCCGAGCTCGAAGCTCTCCGAGATGGGCATGAGTGAGGTCGCTCAGATGAGCGCCTACCAAAGCACCCTCGACCGAATTAATGCGCTGCCGGAGGTGCAGGCCGTCGAGTTCAACACCAAATTCGAAATGACCCACTACATGGCCGGCGAGGTGGCGGCTGGCAGATTATGCTTCGACTCGATTTCGGGGATTTTTCTCGCTATCGAGCGCCAGATTCAAATCAACGAGCGCCAGCGGCAGCGCGATCAGAATTTGATCAACCTGGGCCGTCAGCTTGAGAGGGAGGGTAGATAGCTCGCTAAACGGTGTGCCACACATCAGGCGTGAAGCCCGTTCCATGGTTCCAGCAGCCAGACTCCGCTGCGCGATCCCGGTTTGCCCCACCGGTGGAAACAACGGGGCTCTCTAATCCAATCGGATTGCTTTGAAATAAAGCAACGCAACACCGCGACATGCGTAGCGAAAAGCGTACACGCCTCTGCCGGGACCGCCGCCGGTCGGGATGACCAATAACCGGTATTTAATGCGGTGAGTGCTCAGTAGTTGAAGCACAGAAGCGGCGCCTGTGTTGCGTCACATTGGCACGGGTCGGCTCTCGGCCAGTGGCGATCCGATTCAACGGTGCATGCAACCCGGTCGGTGCGCGAGTTGGCCACAGGGCACCCTAGTGCACGATCGGGTTGAGGTCGAAGAACCCTAATGAGACGACCTTGTTATTGCTTGGTTGTTGCGTCGCATCAGGCGTGAGAACGAACTCCATGGAGATCGAAAGAGGCCCGGGCTCCACAGCTTTCTGCGCGGTCATCATAAAGTTCGCCTGCGCACTTTTTCCTGCCGGGACGGTCGTCACATACTTTGGGTAGCGGGTCGTGCAATAGGACAGTTGATTAATGTTGCAGGTGCGAAGCCCAGCCCATTTGCCTTGATCTTTGAGGACCCCCCCTTTCCCATCGCTACCGTTCAAGGTGCCGTTCAGGAATGATAGCCCTATCGGCCCTTCGGACGTGTTCTCGATACGCATACTCACAGAGAGCTCGCCAGTTTTCTTGGTAAAGTAGAGACCTACAAGGCGTGCTATAAACTTTTCACTTTCGAATACTCCGAAACCGCGCTGTTTCGATGCGGAGTTTCCCCCACTCCGCGACGTGGATTCTGTTGACTGAACCACTCCAGGGGTAGGCCCGCCGACCGTGCCCGCTGTATCGAACCCGCAATTCGCACGGCTGCGGCCCTCGGCCATTTCGCGGATCGTGTCGGTCCGCGGAAAGCGGGATCGGGCAGTCGCGAAGACGGTGCCGTCCGCGGTTCCGATCAACCGAGCCTGCACTAGCATCTGGTCACCGAACTTCGTTACCGAGCCAGTGACCAGCGCATCCACGCCCTCGATCTCGCCAAGCTTCTTGGCAGTGTCAGGCGCAATGGTTCCGTCATAAACCAGCTTCATCTCTTTGAAAATCGCACTGAGCTGGCTGCGCTCTACGATTCGCACCCGGTCGCCGCCGGCGTTGAAGAGGCTATCCACGACCAGCTCAGAAATGAAGCTGGTAATGTCAGAACATGTGCCGTCGCCGTGAATGAAGGTTGATATGCCGATGGTCGTGCGTTCGCCCGAAGCGGTCTTCTCGACGATCTGACTGGCGATGTCTTCCACGCTGGATTCAAGATTATTCGCCGCAAAGGCGACCTCCGCGGCGAGCATGACCGCGGGCAACGCAGCGAGCCGGGCATATGCGGTAATAATCTGGCCAGTCATTTCAAGCACTCCTCAAGATAGTTGCCGACGGCTCGCTCAATGTCCGTTGCGAGCATCGCACGCGCGTCATCTAGCGCCGCTGGCCCCTTGCCGCTCCCCGCGGCTCTTGTGATCTTCGAGGCCATTGCCGTTTCCGAACGCAATTCTAGCTGAACCTGAGCATAGGCCCCTGGCAAGCCGGAGGCAGTCTGGGCTTTCGACGCTTCGTGCTCCGCATAGCCGAGGACCGTCACTTCGATGCCGGGACACTCAGAAGCCGTCGCTAGCCGTTCGAGACGCGCGTCGACATCCGCACGAAAAGGCGGCGGTGGTGTCGGCTCGGACCATCGTGCAACCGGCGGCAGGACGACTTGCAGTGGGGAAGGGAAGTAATAATCGTAGATGTGGATGGATGCTGCGATTGCACTCACGACAGCTCCTGCTGCCCCCAGCACAGCTCCTGCGAGCTTCGCACCTCTGCAGAAGATTGGTGGGACTTTGGGCACGCGGACCTCTCGCCTGATATCGATAACAAACATGCGTCACATTGACGTAACGGTGGAACTAAGGCCCGAGCAAAAAAACAATCCTGATTTCGAATCATTTCGCCAACCGACAGTATGTCACACCTACACGTCAGTCACCGACTGTTCGCCGGCGCCCGTTCATGTAGCGGGCGTTTCCTATCTGAGACCGAACAATTGACAGACCCGCGTACCTTGCCTAGATTCAAAGTGTCGCCGCACATCGGCGACCGGGATTGGAACCCCGAAGTTCAAGGCGCATTAACCGGCGCTCGCCGGTTTATTTATGTCTGTTTTTTGGCGACTGTGCGGGGCGGCCGTCCGGCCGGCCGGATCCTTGAACCCGGTAGTTCCAACCCTGCATGGTCGCCGCCTGTACTCGATTGGAACCGAGTCGGCGGCCTTAACAGTTCAAGGAGGCCACTATGGGCAACGTTGTACATATTTCGCAGAATCGTTCGATCAATATCGAGGCCAGTCACGCGACGCATCCTTCGCTGGGGCTTGCTGTTATCACCATGTACCGCGGAACAAACGATGATCTTCTATCGTCCGGCCTGATCACTCCCGACATGGTGCCAGTAGGCCGTAAGCGATCGACTCACAAGACAATGCATGGGGGCCGGCGGCTTTACCATTTTCGCAAGCGTGCTAAAGACGTGTGTGAGCTCCGAGTTATCGATTACAGCTCATTCGCCGAGTACAAAGAGCAATTACCGAGTGTCGACGAGGTCGAGAACGCAGTAAGCATCGAAGCGCACGTGCGACGCAAGTTTGACCTGCTTACCGATAGAGCGTTTGCGCACTGGCGGACAAACGCAAGACGGGCTGCCGTCAATGAGACACTGCGTCGAATGGAGTCGGAGATCAGCGCCACGCATGAGCACTTCAACGCGATGCTAAGCACGCTGCAGCGGTTAGAGAGCAGCAACGTGAACTTGAATGCTGTGTGGGCTGCGTTCCATGTTAGCCGAGAATCGATGGAGGACATGTACCGCGAGCTCGGCGGAGATCCTCCGTGGGGGCCAATAGAATCGGATGACGCAGAGGGCCCGGAGTGCTAGTTGCGCCAGATGGGGCGCAACCGTAAGTTGAGCACACCGAATGGGAACGCTCAGAAAGCGCGGGATGGGCTGGTACGCGGAGGTCTGCATCCGCCGCCAGCGCAAGGGCAAGACGTGCCGCACGAAGGCCGCGGCGGAGGCCTGGATCAAAGAGATTGAACGCAAGGGCACCATCGCGATGCACACGGTTGGTGAGGCCTTCGATCGCTACCGCCGCTCCTATACGGCACGCAAGGCGAGCCGGCGGCGCGAGGAGCAGCGCCTCGATCGCCTCTGTTCCCGGCTTGGGGCGCGCACGCCGCTCTCCGAACTCAGCGCCGACCGCCTGGCGCACTAGCGTGACGATGAACTACAACGGGTCTCGGCGGCATCAGTACTGCGCGACTGGAACCTGCTCAACGCCGTCCTCGCGGTCGCTGTGCGCGAGTGGGAATGGTTGCCGGTCAACCCGTTGACCAAGCTCACGCGGCCCGCGAAACCACGACCACGCAGCCGCGTCTGGTCAGACGACGAGATCGACGTCTTTCTGCATTGCTGCGGTCACCCCGGCGCAACCCTGCTCGCACGCACCGGCGACGCGTTGTTGTTCGCGCTCGAGACGGCGATGCGCGCTGGCGAGATATGCCGGATCCGGCCAGAGCATGTCCACGATCGGTACGTGCACGTACCGCAGACCAAGAACGGCCATCCACGTGACGTGCCATTGTCGACCCGGGCGCGTGAGATCCTGGGCCGCGTGGGCAACGATTTCGGCCTGAGCGGGACCCAACTCGATGCCTTGTTTCGCTGGGCGCGTGACCGCGCCGGTCTCGACGGTCTGCGCTTTCATGACGCTCGTCGGACCGCCCTTACTCGGCTATCAAGAAAGCTCGACGCGCTCGAGCTGGCCCGGGTCTCGGAGAACCGTGATCTGCGCATCCTGCTTTCAACCTACTACGCCCCCACCGTGGACCACTTGGCGGACAAGCTGGACTGACTTTTGCCCCCCCTCGAGCGCTTTCGATGGGTTGTACTTAATCTCGCAGGTAGGGAGATAAAGCGGAGCGTGTGGGGAGACCGGCGACCCGCCCGGAGCAGGTTGGAACTGCTCCAGGAGGCTCCCAAAGGTGAGAGTCTGATGGGCCTCCAAACCGCATCATAGCCTAACTCCCCCTCATAGATCGACCAAACGCACAACCGACCGAGCGCGCAAGACCATGGACACCTGAGGCAACGGCAAATGGACTACGCGGATCGCGATTGCCACCGAGAACGGCGAACTGGCTGGCGACCGACTGCACCCCTACCGTGGATGAGCTAGCAGCCAAGCTCTACGGACTGGCATAGCACCAGGACCCTTCCTCGGTTCTTGCTAATTCCGTGTTTCTCTGAGTACCATAAAAGCGTGTTCCACCGTGGAATTCGGGTAGAAGATACCTTGCCAAGGTTGGGGTCGCGAGTTCGAGTCTCGTTTCCCGCTCCAAATCGTCTTCTTGAAGCGGATGTCTCTCTGCCGGTCGCTACTACAGCTACTGGGCGCTGCGCCCAGAACGGTTTGGTGCGCGTCGGGCTCCGACTAAAACTTGATGATCTTGGGCGCCGGCCCAATCTGGAACTCCATCAAACTACCGCGCTGATCAATGAAGCACATGTTGCCGGAGCGGCCCGCGGCTGTTCTGTTACCCGGGGATTACCGAACCCCCCGGCGCAACAGTGGCGATAGCCCAGCCGACCCTGCTGGCCTGATGAGCGCAGATCTGAATGTCTCAGCCCGGTCGGTTGGCTCGAACTGTGATCACCGTCACTCCAGTCCGGCATCGACAGGCCGATATCTACTGGTACTCGTTGCTTTGCGCCTCAGAACCACATGCCCTTAAACGCCCAACCCAGTGCAACCGGCATGCCCGCGCCATGGACGCAGGGCCTTCGGCTTGGCGGTTTAAAATTACTCCGACTTCTTCGCGGCGTGGTACAGGTGGCGGCCGACGCAGTGACCAAGAAGATGTTTCTCGCGGCTTACGAGGCCTCGGACGACGCTTACTGGCGTCGTCATGCAGGACAATGCGAGTGGCGATCGCTGGGCGGCATCATCGAGTACACCCCCGATCTCCTTGCGGTGCTCGACAATCGGGCAGTGCCTGTCTATCTAATCGCGATTAGGGCGAGCGCGAATTCTGCTCTCGAACGCGTCGTGATTAAGCTGAAGGTGAAGAAATCTGGGGCCATCCATGAACAGACGATCACACTCGATGATCTCTGTGCGATCCCTGTCCGCAAGGCATTGACTGAAATTCCTCTGAAGGCAAAGTCGTCGAAGGGTACCGGGTGGCACAAGCTCGGAGATATCTACATCAAACTGGTGGCGGCGGTGGACCGCGATGGTGAGGATCTAATCAATGGCCAGAAGATCGCACAGATCTCCCCATCGACCGGCATGGACTCGCTATCTCCTCACCAAGTCGAACGCTGGGGACAGTACTGGAATACCGATTCAATCGATGCCGAGAAAGAAAACATCAAAGCCCGCTATTACCGGCAGTTGGTCCAATCTGCCAAGAAACTCGGGCGCCCACTGATGATAAGGCGATGGACCTACCGTATCTTGAGTAGCCCCTTCGGTTTGAGCCTGGTGTTCTGGTCCGAGAACCTATGGAGCGCAAAGGGAATCCGTCACTCGATCATGCAGACAGAAGCCAACAATCAGCCGATGCGCGGCGCCGGGGGCGGGGCTGCGTCAACTAGCCTGCCGCCCTCCAAGGCTATAAGTTAACCTTGTAAGGTTTGCGTAAACTGATCGGCCCCTGGCCATGTCGATGAAACGGGGTCGGAAAAAGTGTCTCGCGGACACCTGCTATTTTCGATCGGCCTTGCCGAAGGGTTTGCGTCAGCTACACCGCGGAAGGAGTGCTCAGACCGGGGCTTTGTACTGCAATGTTTCTAGAGACTAGCCATGCTGAGTGTCCGTAACCGCATCCTTCTTTTTGCGGTGCTGGTCACCCTCTTGCCGTCGATCGGGCTGGGCTGGATCTATCTCAGCCAGGCCGAAAAGGCCTTACTCGAGAGCTCGCGGCGTGAAATGCTCGCTACGGTCGGCCAGGTTCGACGTGAGTTCGATTTGTGGTTCAAAGAGCGCTATTACGACATCCAAGTTTTCTCCAACTCCTATCTGCTCTCCGAGGGGTTGGAAGACCATCTGAGGGTCGATAGCGAGGTGCCTGGAAGGGAGGTCCGGGACGATGATCCGCAGCTCGGAAAGGTGGAAAGCTACCTCTCGATCGTCCATTCCGAATTCACGGACTATTCGCGACTGGTGGTATTCGACGGCGCTGGAAAGTTGCTCACGCAGAGTCCACAACGCAACGCCTCGATCGCATTACCCGACGACTGGCGAGAGCAAATAGAGACGAAGAAGGTCATCGTCGGAGAGGTCAGCGAACTTCCGCGCGGGACCCCTGCCGTACTGGCCGCGGTTCCTATTCTTTCAGGTGACGGCATCACGCTGGGATTTCTTGGCGCAGAGATAAAGCTAGGCACCCTACAGACCATTATGACCTCATTTCTCGCCAGCCAGGAGGCGCGGGCAGCATCGGCTGAATTACTGCTGGTCAAACCGGGTGGCAAGGTATTGCTATCCACCAGTGACCAGCAGGTCGAAGCCCCGGGCAAGGTCGCGTATGAAGACCTCTTGAGACCTCATGAGCTGGGTGAGTATCGGAATAGTCGGGGCGTGGCGGTGATAGGTGCCCTCACGCCGGTATCGGGCTTTTCTTGGCATCTGGTGATGGAGAGGCAACGAGACCAAGTCTTCTCCGAGGTCCTCGAGTTGCGTACCAAGGCGATATTTGGGGTCAGTGTGTTAGTCGCCCTGATTGGTTTTTTCGCCTATTTGCTATCGCGCGGGATTATTTCACCTCTGGAGAAGCTCACCGAGGCGGCTGGAAAGGTTGCCGATGGAGATCTTGGGGTGAACATCATCGTGGAACGCCAGGACGAGTTGGGCGAAGCAACACGGGTGTTCAATGAGATGGTCGGTCAGCTCAGACAGAGTAGAGAACGCCTGGAGCAGTTGTCGACAATCGATCCACTGACCAAGCTTAGCAATCGCAGGTATATCCTAGAGAAGTTGAAGATTCATCTTGAACGCTACCGTCGCAGCGGCACTCCGTTTTCCGTACTCTTAGTCGACGCCGATCACTTCAAGCGGATCAACGACAGTGCCGGGCATCTTGTCGGAGACAAGGTGTTGTGCCGATTGGGTGAGATCTTCAAACGCCTACTCAGGACTGTGGATACCGCTGCCCGTTACGGGGGCGAGGAGTTCCTGATCATTCTCGACGAGACCCGTTGCAAAGAGGCGCTACAGACGGCTGAGCGCATTCGGCTTGCCGTCGAGTCGACTGTGGTCAAGTCTGATGAGACCTTGGTCAGGTTCACGGTTAGTATAGGTGTCGCAGAGGTCAGTGACGGGGACAATGAAGACCAATTGATTTCGCGTGCTGATACTGCTCTGTATCAAGCAAAACGTGAAGGGCGGGGACGTTCCATATTGGCAAGATCGGCCGATGTGAAAGTCGCACATCACCCAACAGTAAAAAAACGTGACCGTTCCTGAAAGCGGGTTACTGGTCTGTATCCAGCAGGCTGTAGTGGACCCAGCCGGCCGCTTCACCCTCCCTCTGGATTCGTACCCAGAGCTCTTCGTAGCCAATGGCCAACACGGGCGTGCCTGACGTCAACTGGGCTAGCACTTCCTTGTCAGTGCCCGGACCGGCGCGCACATTACACTGTTGGGTGACCGTCATCCTGACAGGTAGAAAAAAGTTATAGGTGTCACTGTTGCCTTGAGAGGATTCATCAGACGATACGGCTGACGTCAGCAATGAGGATTTGGCTTGTCCGATCAGATAGGACGCACCATCGTAATTGTGTTCTTCTAGCGCCGCTTCACTCATGGCGATGTACTGCCGGGCGCGCTCCAGACCCTCACTTTGCAGAACCCGATTACCGCGTGTCTCTGCGCCCTCGAGCGTGAGTTTCACCTCAGCGAGGTTGGCGACCGTCTCTGCCTTGCTGTTGCGACTGCGCAGCTTTGCCTTGGCCCTCACGACCTCCTGAATGGCCTGCTCCTGGGCAAAGGACAGTCGCCTTATCTCGGACTGTTTCATCAGTAATCGCAGTTCCAGTTCCAATATGCGGGTATTTTTCTGGCGCACGGTTTCTGCTAGCTGAACCACCTCGGCTTGTATCTGTTCCGTGGGTTCTTCTACTTCTGCCGGTTCTTGTTCCAATTCCTCGAGGGCGCACGCCGAGATGCTGGCTGCCAGCAAGCACGCAAGCACCGATCTCGGCAGGTGGGTCACCCAGCGGTGCAGTTGCGGGGGATGAGTCATGATCCACGACGTGTCCAGCAATGAGCAGTGTCAAGTATGCCGAGGAATACACAGGAGCCGGACTTTTTTTGATCATGGGGCGTACTGGCAATCAGTGAAACGTCAGAAACCAGCCTCAGCCGGATCGAGTTGCTATCGAGTAACACCTCCTTGGAGGCAAAGCGTTCAATCAGTCCACCATGAATGCGTCCAACGATTTGCTCGATGTCCACCCGTCGGCCAGAGATGAATGGCTTCGCCATTGAAAATGGTCCTTGTTTGTCCTTTGACATTCGGTGACGATTGTCGCGACCATCAAGCGGGATGTCGAGCGTGACAACGGAAGTTGTTCGCCTAGGACTGGCCGATGGTACCGAGGCCGGTAGCGCCACAGCCGCCCACACTGGACAGACCTATGAGGGACAGCCTGGCTGAACGGTTCTCCGAACTGGTGGGACGACTACTCTTCAAGCTTGCGGGCAAGTAGTCGATGTTGACAGGTATGAAGCCGTGGCCGCAGAGCTCGCAGGAGGCCGAGCGAATTTCAAACAAGCATCATCATCGTGAGCTTGGTGCTAGTGTCGATCCCAAACCTTCTGCGCTTGTTGCCTATCGTATTCGCTGGATCGGGTGGTACCCAGCAGATACCACTGATCAGCAAGCGATACCAAGGGACTGCACAGGCTTGCTCGGTGCACAGCTAGTGATGCTGGCTCCGATTCGCTGTGGCTGATTGGCGGTCGATTCATGATTTAGGTTGTGATCTGAGGGAGCATGCAGTGAATGAACCATTAAATCGATGGCCCATCTGGGCATGTGAGGGATTATCGCAATGCTGATAAGCAATATGGAACTGATTCCGGGATGCCGGGTTGTCGAACACCTTGGGCTGGTCCAGGGTAGTTCTGTGCGCGCCAAGCATGTCGGTCGCGACATCATGGCGGGATTGAAGAACATCTTCGGCGGTGAACTGAAGGGTTACACTGAGCTTCTACAGGAGTCGCGTGAAGAAGCCATGGAGCGCTTGCAGCAGCAGGCCGAAGCTGTGGGTGCCAATGCCATCCTGAACGTGCGCTTTTCAACCTCGAGCGTTGCCCAGGGCGCTGCCGAGATCTACGTGTACGGAACAGCTGTGCTGTTGGATTGATACCGTGGTAGATCTCGCGATATTTATTACCTTGTTGGCGCTTGGATATGGTATTGGCCAGTATGCAGAAAAACGCCACTACCGCTCGATACTCGAGCGTGAGGCAAAACTGAACTTCTTACCTGCGATCGCGGTGCGTTTCCCGCCACCCGAGCCACACTATGCTCAGGCGCTGGTGTATGGCAGCACCGTCGTGTCGGTCGACTATTTCAAGCGCTTCGTAGCTGCATTGCGGAATCTATTCGGCGGTCGGGTGATGGTCTACGAGTCCCTACTCGATCGTGCGCGGCGTGAGGCCTTGTTGCGCATGAAGGCTCAAGCCGAGGCGCTCGGCGCCAAGATGGTTTTCAATATCAAGTATGAAACCATGTCGATATCCAAGGGTGCACGGCAGACCGTAGGTAGTGTGGAAGTACTGGCCTACGGCACAGCGCTGATCGAGCCACATGCTTGATGAAGTACAGCAACCCGCGTATCCCGGAAGGTATCAACACCAGCAAGCGCCACGCGCTCACGGAGTTTGCGGTTCTGGCCGGTGGTGCCCTGCTACTGATCGCACTGGTGGGTTGGGTGCTGGGCAGCACTGGCGGCTATTTGGCAAGGCAGCTTCCATTCGAGTACGAGGCTTCGCTGGTGCCCGAGTCGTTGCTGCAAAGTGACGCCAGCGAGCCACTGCAGCGCTATCTCGATAGGCTGGCCAATCGCCTGATCGCCGAGATGGAAGTGCCAGAGGACATGGATGTCCGTTTGAGCTTCAGTGGTGAAGACACCTTCAATGCCTTTGCAACGCTCGGTGGCAATGTGCTGCTGTATCGGGGGCTCACCGAGCAGCTACCGCACGAAAATGCGCTGAGTATGCTTATCGCGCACGAGATTGCACATGTTGTGCATCGTGATCCGATCGTGGGGATCGGGCGTGCTGCGGCCATTCAATTGGCCGTCAGTCTGTTTCTCGGTGATCCCAATCTGTCCGTGCTCGGCAGTGCCGGCATCTACACGCAGTTGCATTTCAGTCGCGAGATGGAAGGCGCCGCTGATGCTGCGGCACTCGCGGCCGTCAATGCCGTTTATGGGCATGTGGCCGGTGCGCAGGACTTGTTCGCGACTATCCAAGTCAAACGTGAAAAGACCGGTACCGGAGAACCTGCTGCCATATTCAGTAGCCATCCATTGGATAGGCAGCGCCTTGAGGCTATCACGTCTCTAGCGGAGGAGCATGGCTGGGTGACGACCGGCCCGACTCAGCCCTTGCCGGCTGAATTCACATCATGGATGGAGCAAGCCGCGCTTAAAGCTGGTCAGAACAGGTGAGTTGCCAATCTAGCCCGAATATGTCAGTGCACCGTGAGAAGGCTCCCTTGGTCACGCGCTCATGGTTGCCACTGTTTTGAGCGCCTCCCCGGCGGAGAATGTTAAGCCCTTCAGAGTCGCAAGGCCCACACGGATGTCGATTGCCCGGGCTCTGTTGTGACCAGCAGCAGGAGGTCGTTTGTAGGGTCGTATTCCAGGTTGTAGTTCATCCCACAGCCAAAGGGTAGGGATGCACCTGGAACTTGGCTCCAATAGTCGGTTCTCAAATCGTAGAGCCATGTTTCGGTGCGAGCGAGGTCGCGCGCATGGGAACTTGCACCCGGCTGTGGTCGATCCGCCAAGACTACTGTCCGTCCCAGGCGCTGGTGAAAAGCCATGGGTGCATGCTCGTCCTTCGGTGGGCGGATCCCTGGCGTTGGCATCATTTGGTGGCGCCCCGATTGGGGGAAATATACGACGACGTCGTTGCTACTCGAGTTGCTGCCGAACACGACGAGCGCCCGATTTGCGCTGTCGTACACGGCGCTGTTGTGATACCCCAACAGGCCAGGACCGGCGACCTTTCGCCAGATCGGCGGGTCACGCTGGAGTTCGTAGATCCCGGAGTCACGGTACCCAATGATTAAATCTCGGTGGGTGTCGTATGCCGTTGCATAGGGGAAGAAGTGCACGTCTCCAGCATTCAGAGGCGTCCATTTGTTGCTTGCAAGATCCAGCGCCCAGATCGGGTGATGTCGCACACGAGGCCAGACCTTCGCCAGGACTTCCGTGAAACGTCCCGGCTGCAGGTGCTTGGGCAGACTGGAGACCATCAAGCGGTCCTGCGCCACGTCGTAGACTACCGCGTCAAAGGTGTGCATCGCCCAGGGGTGGTCTCGTTTTTCACCCGCCACCGGTAGACCGGCTGCGTTTACTGTGTAGGTGGAAGGTGCATCGTCAGGATAAAGGCGAGACCACTGCAGGCGTCCGGTGTCGAAGAAGAATGGACTGTTATGCCAGTTCTCCCCATGGGTATCGCTGCCGAACAGGACCATCCTGCCGCGGCGTGTGTCGAAGGCACTGCCGCCGTGGGCCTGGCGATGGAAATACACCGCGTCGTATGGACTTTGTGTATGGACCTTGACCCAGCGCCCAGCCGGAATAAGGTGCAATGGCTGCTCAAGCTTGACGGCCCCGGCGGCAAAAGACATGCTGGCCTGAAGTGTTAGGGCGGCTACCACGAGGGTCAGACGGGAAACGAGCCGCCAAAACATAGGGCAGCACTTTTCCCACCCACAGGACATCCCCTCGGTCACTCCGAGCTTCCAATCAGGTGCATCTGCCGAGATGTTCAGCTCGTTTCGTTGGGTCGTACCGTTGAGCTGTTCGACCGAGTACTGACTCTGCTTCATCCCGATGCCTTCCGCGATAGTCCAGCCGTTGGAGGAAATTTCCCCAATTGTTAGCGTGTGCTGTCCGCCAAGGCCTGTACAGTGTATCTGCCTCTCCAGCTCCTGGGTAAAGCCGTTTGGGAGCTCGTTAGTGGCGTTTCCCGATCAGCATGCCTGGTAGAATCCTTGTGAGCTCTGCATGTCAGCTTGGTAACCTGAAACAGTAGTAATACTAGGGCCTGTTCACACTACGCGAGGCGCAGCGTTGCTGCCCCAAAACGTGTCAGGCAAGGCGCGAGGAGAGAGGTTTAGTGAGCCTAAATGAACGACG
>JANQRK010000001.1 GCA_028284585.1 Chromatiales bacterium | reverse complement strand
CTCCAAAACACGCCATGCAGCGTTGCTCGTCGTTCATTTAGACTCACTAAACCTCTCTCCTCGCGCCTTGCCTGGCGCGTTTTGGGGCAGCAACGCTGCGTCTCACTTAGTGTGAACAGGCCCTAGGGGATCAATAGACTTCTACGCGATGCTCTCGCGCCTTTGCGGCAAGCCACTGCTCGCGCAGTGTCCGCTTGACTTCCTCCCTGGTGCCCTCTGTCAGGCTGGCCGACTCCTTGCTGTCGATGCGAAAGATTTCAAAGAACTTTTCTCCCACCGTGGCAAAGGGTCCGATGATGTCGCCCTGGCCTGCGTTGAACACCTTGCCCTCGACTTCCGGGGGTAGTGCGCCGCGCAGCACGCGACCGATACGGCCCTTGCTGTCGCGCGTGTCGGCCAGCGAATACTCGTCGACGAGTTCTTCGAACGCCTCGGGCTCCTCCTTGAGGATCGAGCTGATCTCTTTGGCCTGTCCCTCAGAATCAACCATGATATGGCTGACTTCGATTGCGTCGAACTTGGGTGAGTTGAGCTTGAAGTACTCGTCGATCGCGGCGTCATCACAGACCTGCTGCATCACCTTTTCGTAATACAGCATATCGGTGATGAATGCCTCGAAATCATCCAGTGTGACGCCGAGACTGTCGAGATAGCGGTTCATGTCGGCAGCACGGTGCAACCCGCGGACACGTCGCAACTGATCGGCACGCTCCTGCACTTCCTCTGCGCTAAGGGCCAAGCGCTGTTGTTTCGCGGCGTGGCTGGTGAGCTTCTCCTTCACGAGATCTTCAATCAATGATTCGAAGCGGCCGGTCAGCTTGAGCAGCTTGACGAACTGATCCGCATCGATGACTTCATCGTCTATCTTGAATACTTCTGCCATGTTGTTTTCCTCAATCTTTACCATTCCGAGGTTAAAAATTCGTACCCTAGGCTATTGGCAATCAGATGTTGCGTAGCGGGTCGAGCGCAAGATTGATCAAACGACGCTCGCGAACCACGATCTCGGCTGTCGCAACCATCCCGTAGCGCAGTGGATAGACTTGATCGCCCACCTCGAATCGATCGCGTTCCAAGCTGACGCGCGCCTCGTAAACCGGCTCTCGCGCCGTACCCGACAGGTGTGCCGCGGGCGCCAGATACTCGAGTCGACCGTCGATCTGTCCGTAACGCTGGTACGGAAATGCATTGAATTTCAACTTCACGAGCTGACCTTCACGCAGGAACCCGCGATCGCGTTCGGGTACCTCGAGCATGAGCACTGCCTCGGCATCACTAGGCGCAATGCTGCCAAGCGGCGCGTTCGCGGTTATCTTTTCACCCGGTTGGGTGACGGCGAGATTGGTGACAACGCCAGACACCGGAGCCAGCACACGCAAAAAGTTGTCTTCATCGATGTTGTCGAAACTGACGCGGGCCGCTGCTTGTGCACGCAGGCGGGCGCTGCTGAGCTGGGCCTCGATCTTACGCTCCTCGTGTTCTAAGTCTTTGAGTAGGCGGTCACGCCGGATCTCCAACTCGATCAGCGCTTGATCACTCGCCTCCAGTTCGTTCTTGGCCTGGGTATATGCGCGTGACAGCTCGAACTCGAGTTCGCCGAGCCGCGCCTCGGCAACACGAAACCTGGCATCTGCGGTGGCATAGGTAGTGCGGCGATCCTCAACCTCTTGACGCGATACGCCGCCCTCTCCAGGGCTGGCAAACAGGCGCTCGAACTTGCGCAAATCGGACGACGCCCGGGCCCGGGCCTGGCGTGCGTTGTCGAGGTTGGCACGCGCCTGGGCGAGGCGCGCCTTGTTCGCCTCGGTAAGACGGCTCAGACCCTCGGCGACGCGCTTGTCGTGTGCGGAGCGCTCGATCTCGATCTGTCGCTCTAGCGCTTCGGCTTCCTTTTGCTTGAGCGCCTTCAGTTGCGGAAAACGTCGCATCCGAAACTCCGCCTCGGAAAGCCCGATCTCGGCGTCCAGGGCATTGGCAGCGACCTCGACGGCGCGTCTGGCATTGATCCGCGCAACCACGTCGCCCGCTGAGACCGGTAGGCCTTCGGCGACATAGAGGTCGATCAGTTCACCCTCGACCGGTGCGTAGAAGCGACGCACCTTGCCTTCCGGCTCGAGCACGCCCGAGACCGTCACGATGACGTTGGCATGGCCGAAAAATGACCAGACCAGCGCCGCCACCAGCATTGCTGCGATGATCAGGATGGTCGCCCGAGTCATGTGCGATGGTTCGGATGTGAGGATGGCGATACCCTCGGCGCTGTGGTCTTCCAGCGCGCTCGTCAAGGACTTGGGTTGTTCCATCAGCTTCGCTCCTCAGTCACGGTCGCCGCACCCATGGACTCATGGCCGGCGCTCGGGTAACAGCGCCCGCTTTTGAAGTAAGACGGCTCGGTCGAGCACACCCTGCAACTCGTCCAGCGATTGATGCTGCCGCTTGGCCTCCTTGTCGATCGCATCCAGTAAGTCGCGGTGTTGCTCGGGAATCGGTACACCAGCAAGTGTGTATGCGCGACGCGCTCGATCCGCTTCGGTTGCGGCGGTTGACAGCGCGGCGGCCCTGTCGCTATAGGCCTTGCCGGCCCGCGACGCTAGCCGTAGGGTACTTGTGATTCCGTTGGATTCACCATACGAATTCCAGGCCGCGGCCGCGGCCGCGGCGGCCTGCTCGGCACGCTGTGCCGAGAGCCTGCGAGCCTGCGCATAGTCTGCTGCGAGTTGCTGCGCGAAGAACTGATCGCGCCGCTCATCGAGGCCCTGGTACATTGCCAGCAGCCGCTCATTGTACGCATCACTCCCACGTTGTGCCTGCAAGGCGTCAAAGCTCGCCGCGACCTGCCGAATACGGGCGAGTTCGCGCTCGGCGATCCCGCGCCATGGGGTCGTCTGCAATGCCGCGAGGCGGGTCCGTGCGGCCTCCACTTGGCCTTTCTGCCATAAGGTTGTGGCTTCATCGTAGGCCGCGAGGAAGTCGGCGGACGGCAGCTGGTCACGCGCCAGTTGCGCGACCGCGTCTGCAAATGGCGTGGCATGAAAGCTCGCCTCGGCGACACGCCTGGCCGCATCCATCAGACGCTTCGCTGCCAGCGCATCGACGATTGCGCGGTACTGAGCCAGGTCGTCT
This sequence comes from Chromatiales bacterium, assembly GCA_028284585.1. Classification (GTDB taxonomy): domain Bacteria; phylum Pseudomonadota; class Gammaproteobacteria; order Chromatiales; family Chromatiaceae; genus Thiosocius. The sequence goes on along the minus strand of JANQRK010000001.1, from coordinate 109,158 downwards.
CTGAGCTGTGACACACCGCTGAATTGCTTATAGCGCTTCGCCAGTTGCTCGAGTTCAACAGTGAGGCGATCGAGCGTCCCTTGCTCGATATGACGGCGCAGCAACTCCGACATCTGTCGCTGCGCCGGCCGATATACGGCCAAGCGGCTGGCCAGGGCACGCACGTCGGATGCAGTGCGCCGATAGGCCTCGCGCAGCCGTTCGGCAGACCGTGCCTGATCGGATGACGCGGCCCCTAGCACCCGTTCGCTGACCTGCCGTTTGTCCGGCTGCGGCCGCTGCCATTTGTCGATTAGCTGCTCTAGCGCCCAGGGCTCGTCGTCGAACCAACGGAAAGGTGTCGCCAGACCGCCGCGAGCCGCCAGCGTCGCCTGGATCTCGCCGATTTGCGCCAGTAGATCGAGGTATTCACGACCGGCTACAAAGGCATCATCCTCGATGCGCGATGCCGCTATCACGGCTGCCATGGCATCGAAGCCTTGCCCATCGAGTGCATCCAGCCAATCCGGCAAGGTCTTGGCGATCAAAGCGCGTAATCCGAGCCGGGCTATCAAGGATCCGCTTTCAGCTATGGCTGTGTCGGTGCGCGCCAGCGCTAGCGCATCATTGAAGCGCTGTTCCTCGACGAGCGACTGAACGCGATCGGTCACGGATGGCTGCACCGCCCAGTAGATGCCTGCAGCGGCGGCAGCTATCAGCGCGACAACGATCAGTGCCACGCGCTTGGCTGCGCCGCCGAAGGCCTCGATCAGTTGGCCACCCAGCGAACGCGGTCGCCCAATGGTCCCTGCGGCGGATGGATTATCCGCAGGTGTCGACTCGCCATCTGCTTCGGCGTCGGCGCAGAAGATATCCAGAAACGATGTTGCGGCGGTGACGAAGGTTGTCTTGTCGCTGACGTTGTCGACCCTAGGCGCCGCCTCGGGCGGTGCCGGCGCGCTGGCCGCGTCATCCGCACCGACAAGCACCACCCGGTAGACGAAGTAGTCGCCGCCGAATGCGATGGCTTGGCCGTCATGCAGCTCGACCGGCAGTTCGCCCAGCCGCTGGCTATCGACGAATGTGCCGTTGGTGCTGCCGAGGTCCTCAAGCAATAGACGACCGTCGCTGTTGTAGATGTGGGCATGCCGACGCGACAGATAATTCAATTCCTCAGGGACGCGCTCCTGGTATTTGATGAATGCCTCGGCATACTTGCTGATCAGGAACGGAAAGGCGCTGACGACGAGTGAGTCCGGGCCCTTATCGCCGAAGGTCGCCACCAGCTGCAGCGTAGGAGAACCCGGTGGCTTGGCGGTTTGGCGCTTGCCTTTCCCGGTGACATCGAGGCGATAAGCCAGGTTGCCAGCAAAGTCGATTAGGTCACCAGATTTCAGAATATGGGGTTGGGTCGCGATCGGCTCGCCATTGACGGAGGTGCCGTTGCGGCTGCCCAGGTCTAAGATATAGAGAACGCCGTCTTGCTCGAACAGGCGCGCATGGCGGCGTGACAAGCGCACGGTGTCGGCCGCCGGCAATGCAGAAAAGGCATCGCTGTCGCGCCCGACGTTGAACAATGCGCCGTCGATGACCAGGTCCCCGAGTTCTGGATGGGAAATGGGTTTGAGAATTGCCTGCATGCCGTTGCTTAATAAAATTCGTTGTGCGCTATGTGAGCAATATTGGGAAGTACCAGATACCACCCGCAAGGTACGCGTGGCCTGGCAAAGATCGATCAAGCACCCAGCCTAACCCGGCCCGATTTACCCTCAGGGCTTTGAATAAATCGCCAGGATGTCACTGCTGCGCGCTGGCGACATCGTACTCTGGTGGCCATCCACCACCCAGCGCTTTGTACAGCAGCACGGTGTCAATGAGAATCTGGTGATAGTTCCGCAGTACTTCCTGTTCTGCGTTCAGCACCGAGCGTTCCGACTCGAACAGTTCGAGCTGCGAGATCACGCCAGCTCTTAGCCGGTTGCGATTCTGTTGCGCTACTTCGGTTAGATAGGTGAGGCGGTCCTCCAGCTCGATGTGCTGCTGCTTGCGGCTGTGCAGCGTGACCAATGCATTCTCGACTTCTTCGAAGGCACGCATCACAACCGCACGGTATTCTTCCTCAGCGACCTTGGCCTCGGCCGCACTGACCTTGATACGTGCCTTCACGTTCGGATCGAACATGGGTAGCGAGATCGAAGGCGAAAGTCCGAAGGTCCAAGCCTTGAGCAGCGAACTGAGCGCGAAACTCGCGGTGCCGCCACGGGCCGACAAGCCCAGCGACGGCAGCTGCGCGAGGCGCGCCTGACCAACCAGCTTGACCGCACGCTTGGCACGATACTCCGCAGCGATGATGTCCGGTCGGCGATTGAGCAACTCGGAGGGTAGGCCTGCCGGTACGTCGAGCAGCTTAACCTCTTGCATGCGGCCTGGCTCCACCTGATATTCGCCGGCAGCTCGACCCAGTAAGGTGGCGAGACTGTTCTCGGTGGTCGTGCGCTGGCGCTCCAGTTCCAGTGCCTGCTGGCTCAGCAGCTTGACCTCTGAACGCTGCTGCAGGAGTAGGGTGCGGGGCACGAGCCCTTCGCGGTAGCGGTTCTCGTGGATCGATAGGATATCGTTGTTCTGCGCCAGCGCCTGCTGCTGGCGCAATAGCTGTTCGTCGAGCTGACGGATAAAAAAGAACGACGATGCCACGTCCGATACCAATTTCAGGTAGCCGGCACGCCAGTCGGCTTCGGTTGCCTTTACCTCCGCCTGCTGCGCGGCGGTACCCGCAGCGAACTTACCCCAGATATCCAATTCCCAGTCGACTGTGCCCGCTGCACTGTATTGGGTTGTACTGCCGGATACCTGCGTGTGCTTGGTGATGTCGACACCGGCACCCAGGTTAATGGTCGGCTTGCCGCCCGCGCTGGCGACATCGATACCGGCCTCGGCGACATTGATGCGGGCGGCCATGACGCGCAGGTCGATATTGTTGTCGACTGCAGTGCCGACCAGTTCGTCCAGGTAGTCACTTTCGAAACCGCGCCACCAGTCCTGCTCGATGGTTTCGCCGACATCCTGCGTTGGCTGGTCAGAGTCTTGCCAGGCTGCTTTCTCGGGAGTATCCGGCCGCACATACTCAGGTACCGTGACATCGCACGCTGCTAACGCGAACCCGAGCAGCGACACCAGCACACGACCAAGTCCGCTGTAGCTCACACCAGTGATCGAAAGGCTGCTCAAGGACATCCCGAGGACTCTCCGACATTCATCTACGCTGTGAAAATACGGGATTGATGACCGTCTTGGTCGCGTCCATCTGCGAGGCCTCGGCACGCGCCACAATCAGCGAGATGTTGTCACGCGCGTCGCCATCGAGTGCAGCCGATAACAGATGGTCGGCGCAGCGCTCGCAGTCGTGTTCATCGAGGATCTCCGCCAGCGTGGTGTTGGTGACCTCATTGTGTAGCCCGTCGCTGCATAGCAAATAGGTATCACCGGGCAGTACGTCAAACTTGATGGTTTCGAGTTCGACGGTGTCGGCAGCACCGACCGCCCGAGTGATCACATTGGCTGCCGGGTGGTTTTCAGCATGATCGCGCTCTAGCAGGCCATTGGCGACCCATTCCTCGACCTGGCTGTGGTCGCGACTCAGGGGATGCAGGGTGTTGATGCGATAAAGGTAGACCCGGCTATCGCCTGCCCATATGGCCGCGCCCTTGCGGCCATGCGCCAGCAAGGCAGCGACTGTCGTACCCGAGATCGCAGAACCACCGCTACGCGATGCTAGATCTTGTAGCTCCGTGTTGACTCCCTCGATCCTACTGCTTGCCGCGACGACGAATTCTTCCAATTGCGAGGGCACTGACAATGCGGCCAAGGCATCGACGACCAGCCGGCTTGCACGGTCGCCACCGCCGTGACCACCCATGCCGTCTGCCACTGCCCAGACGCCGATATCCGGCCGGTCCAGTACCGAGTCCTCGTTGACCTTGCGTACCTTGCCAATATGGGAACGGTGCGCCGATGACCAACGCAGCGCTTCTGCCGGGTATTCGTTCATGAAGCCCACCCTGATGACCCAGTGGACTCCTCGAGGGCCGATTCCGCTTGGAAAAAAACTACCTTTCCCTTGGCCGTCGCGCCGCGTCGGCCGAGACTAATAGCGCCTTCTCCGCGCAGGATATGGCGATCATCGTGCAAGTAGATCTCCACTTCGTCGGTTTTGACATAGGTACCATTGGTACTGTGGTCAGTAAGGACGAAGCTGGCATCCCGGTAGGTGACATCGGCGTGTATACGCGATGCATATTCCGATTCAATGGTTATGTTTGCGTTTTGGCTGCGCCCGATGGTTACCGCTTCGCTGTCTGCGTCGAGGGTCAGGGTCTCGCCGCGCCAACGCAATCGTAGACGCTCGACACGGGTTACAGCGGCAGCGTCATTCAACACGGGGTTGGAAATGCGCGTGCTCACGTCGTCCTGCCAAACCACCAGGCACATTGGAACCCCAATACCGGTTCGGTCTGATGCCCAGTCACCGGCATCCAACGGCTGAATCGCTTGGCGCAGTGTAGCGCTGAGGCCGGGAACGATTCGCGCAGATGCGATCGTCTGGCCTGGTGCCGCGCGTTCAGCAAGGCGGCGCGCGCACTGCACGATCGAGCGCAGATGTTCATCGATCGCGCCACTCTCTGAGGTTTCGCAGCAGCCGATTCGTGCACCGATCCATTGCGGCCGGTCGCTTGCAGCAATGGCGCGTTGGATCGACTGGGTACACTGCAGTGCATTGGCCGCTGTATCGAAACGGCACACGATCTCTCGGTCGTCGTCGGAGACAGTGCGTCCCCCCCAGGCGGTCACTATCGCTGCAATTGCGGCACGCAAATCGGTGACCGGATTCTCTAGGCCGCTGTCGATCTTGCCGCCGAAATCCGAGCAGGTCGTGCGCACGCAGACGCACACTACTGAGATATCGCTAACCGGATCAACTCCCGAAGTGTTGCCCGCTGGCTGAGCTGGCCCGCTGCTCACCGCGCCGCCATCCGGGGGGTGGCGTCCGTTTCCATGCGTGAGACTCTGGTGGGATTCGGCAGAAAGAAAAACTCTCCGGCCTCGTGTCCTGCGAACTTGATCGGGGCATATTGCGGGTCCTGCTCGACGTTGAGTTGCGCGGCCGAGCGCTTGACCCGCTCCTGTACTGCGCGGAACAAGGCGTATCCCTCGAGGATTTGGTCGTTCTGGCGCAGTGTGTCGAGCAACGCACGGGTAAAGATCGAATGACCGCCACCGCCCTGATCCAACACCGGTTTCAAACCACCCGATGTCAACACCGAACGGGCACGGGCCTTCGACATCGTGCGGTACCACTTGACCTTGGTCTCCGGCGACAGTCCACCTTCCAGGCGCGCCACTGCGGAGCGCGTCATCGCCCCCGAGTAGCAGGAGTCGGCAATCACCATGACGTGCTTGGCGTTCATGACATTGAGCACGTCGGTGATTGCGATATTCGAAATCCAGTTGGCTGAGCTCTTGCTTTCGGCATCAACCGGCAGCCAGTGGCCGCGCAGGTTGACGTTGTCGAGTTCACCATGTCCTGCGTAAAAAACCAGCAAGTTGTCGCGGTCGGTCAATTCGGCCCGCAGTTCGTTTAGCGCGGAGAGAATTTCATATCGGCTAGCGTTGATCAGCAGCTGGGTCTGGAATCCATACTGATTGCGCAGCACCTTCTCTAGTTCGCGTGCGTCATTGACCGGCGTGGACAGGTCCGGCAGGTGCTCGTACGCCTGGTTACCAATGACCAAAGCATGATAATTGCCGAAATCGACTGAAGCGCCAGGGTTTTTCGATGCCGGACGCGACGATTTGTCTTCAGCGGCGTCGCGCACGCTAGATGGCACTACGACGAAATCAAGGGCAGTGCGATTGCCGAGCTCGTCGATTGCAACCAGGTTCACCGGTGTCTCGCGCTGTTGCAGCGTGACCTGCTCGCGGAATAGACCCTGGGCACCAACTTCAGTGGTTTTCTGATTGACTTTGAAAGTCAACAACTTTTCCTCGGGCCGCACACGTCCGATCAGCTCCACCTTGCGCGCAGGCGTGCGCAGTAGAATGCTGGGCGCACCGCGTGTCGCGGCCAGTGGCGGATCGATAATCTCGATCACCGGACCATTCGCCTGAGTGGTCACGACCGACGCGATGGCCGGCTCGTCGACTGTCGGTTCTTCCTGTGAAAGACGGTCGCGCAATTGTTCCAGTTCGCGTTCCTGCGCCGAGACTTGGCCCTCTTTCTCGACCAGCTCCTTCTCGACTTCCTCGAGCTTGGATGCCTTGCGCTCGCTAGCGGCCAGCGTGGCCTGTGTCGACGACAGCTTGCGCTGTAGCTCTTCGATCTTGGCCTTGTGGTTTCCAGAGAGTCGCTGCAGTCGCTGTTGCTCATCGCGTGCCGCGGCTAACTGCTTGTCCAGGGCCGCCCGCTCATCGGCGAGCTGCGATTCCAATCGCGTGACTTCCTGCTTTTGGCGATCCAGCGCGGCGGTGCGGGTGTCAACTTCAGATTCGAGCCGCGCCGCGCGCGCTTTGAATGCCGCGAGGTCACGGTCGCGCTCGGCCAGCTGGCCTTGCAGTAGCAACGAGGCCTGACGCAGTTCACTGAGCTGCAAGGAGCCACGTTCGACGCTCTGCTCGGCCTGGGCCAGGCTGTTTTGCAGATCGCTACCAGCAAGTTGCTGCTGCGCCAGCTCTGCCGCTAAACGCTGACGTTCGGCATCGGCACGGGCCAGTCGTTCTTGCACCGCACCGAGTTGCTGATTGTCACTTACCGCGTCGGCCAACTGCGTATTCAGGCTGGCGATCAGCTGGTCTTTTTCCTGCAACTCCGTGCGCAGGCTTTGCTGCTGCTGTTGAGCCTGCGCGACCTGTGATTGCGCCGCCTCGGATTGCGCGGCCAAAGACTGCTTGAGGGCCGCATACTCTCGACTGGTGTCGGCGAGCTGTTGCTCGCGCTGAGTGATAGCGGCCTCCAGTGCCGAAATCTGCGACTGGTCGGCTGCAATATCCCCACGGCGTTGGGCGTCGAGCTGAGCACTGAGTTGCGCGAGTGTCGACTTGGCTGATTCGAGCTCGTTTTTGCGCAGGTCCAGGCGCTGGCGTGCCTCTGCCACCTCGTTTTGTGACTCGGCGGCGGCCAGTTGCACTCGCGCCAACTCGTCGGCGAGACGCCGCCGCTCCTGCTGCGAAGCGTGCAGGCTTGCCTGCATTTGCGCTATCTCGGTGCCGGCATCGTCGTTTGCCCCCAACTCGCGCTGGATGTCGGATACTTCGCGGTCGCGCGCGGCCAGCTGAAGGCTCAGCTCACGATTACGGGTGTCAGATTCAGCCAGCTGCATAGTCACTCGGGTGATTTCGTCGCGGTTGGTCTCGAGGCGCGCGGTCAGCGCTTGAATTTCCTGACGGAGTACATTTTGTGCCGCTGTCTCTGATGCGGCCGGTGTGATCTGGTCCTCGTCCCCCCCAAGCTTGGTCTGGGCATCGGCCAGTTCTACATGCATTTGGGCGAGCCGGCGCCGTTCGGCGGCAAGTGCGGCGCGACTGTCGTCGAGATCGCGATTCAGGTTGTTGGAGCGCTGCTGCTGATCAGACAGCTCGGCCAACAGCCGCCGCTGTTCTGCCTTGGCGGCCTCGAGCTCGCGCTGAGTCGTGGGATCGGGTGCCGTGGTCACTGCGACCGGTGCTGCAGCATTGCTTGCCAGCTCGTTGCGCAGTCGCGTGGCTCGCTGGCGTGTGCTGGCTAGCGAGCGTCGGTTGGCACTGAGCTTGGCTTCGGTGGTTTTGAGGCGTTCACGCAACGCCTGAGTCTGCTCGCGCAGGGTGCCGAGTTCGACCTTCACGGCTTCTCGTTTGGCAAGCTCCACAGACGATACAAACTCCAGCTCACCCTCGCTGAGGCCAGATGCACTTCGGTACCAATTCATCGCCGTCGTCAGGTCGCGCTCGACGCCCAAACCACTCTCGTACAGGTAGCCGAGGTTAATCTGTGCACGCGTGTTGCCCTGCGTTGCGGCTTTTTCGTACCAGTGGCGTGCCAATGCGTAGTCGGCGATGACGCCGAGCCCTTTCTCGTAGATCTCGCCGACATAGACCATTGCATCGGCATTGCCTTGCTTGGCTTCGGGCAACCAGATCTTCAGGGCGGTTGAGTAGTTGGCGCGATCGTAGGCGACGTACTGACCACCGCGGATTTCGCAATCAGTGCCGGTGGTTTTGATTGCGCGACGCGGAGCAAGGTAGGTGAGCCGCTGCCCCAGTTTGCGAACCTGGGACGGCAGCACACAGTCGACCACCATTAGCTCGTCGGCGTTGCGCACCTCCGCCGCAATTCCGTCCGACGCAGCGGTGGTGCGCGGTGATTGCGTTTGGCAACCGAGTGTCGCGACCGTTACGGTGATCAGCAGGCTGATCATGAAGGACGGCCGAAGGCGCCGCGGTACGCTGTTTGCGAATCCTCGTGTCGTCATTTTCTCGGTCCTCCTAAGCCAATACGGCGAAGGCTTTTCTTTATAGTTAAGAATTAGTTTACCGATTCCCGGTATCTGCAATTGGGATTATCCCCGATCGCTAGAGGTCAATACTTCCTTGACCAGCCTCCATGATTGTGCTCTGCGCAAGGCCAACTGACCAGGTTCGGATTGGCTCAGTGCACAATTCGTGCAGCCTGTGTCCGCCGCTGCAACCCGGCCAGCGCTGGGGTCGGTGCGGTGCGAACGCGAACCGGAACCGGCGCCACCGCCAATTTGGGTGTCCAGCCCGGCGTATAGGCAATCTTCTCTAATAAGTGATGCATTTTCCGTCTGATGTCGTTCATTTCTGTCTCTCCAGTGCCGGTCGCGGGCAGGTGGCTATTTAAAGCTCTCTTCGCCTAATGTCCCTTCAACTCCCGTGCCAAGGCGCCCGGGGGCAACTGTCCCGGCCCTTAAATGTCTAACCAATAACAGTAAAAAATAAATTTTTATCAGTTAGTTAAGAGCTAATTGTTAGTAATTTTCTGGGTGCGATCCAGGGTATCGCGGCGACCTAAGCGGTGCCCAAGTACATCATAGAGAGACGCTTTTATGCCAACAAAAAGAGAATTAAGTCAGATTCTTTCCACCAGTTCAACGGGTCTGGTTTCAAAGTGTCGATGGGCTTAAAAGTTAATAGTCTTATTATTCAGTATATTAGTTGATTTTTAGGAAGTTTGGCATGGTTGGTGATTGTTGTATTTGCACGCCCACTGGGTGACGCAACTTAGAGATCATCTTGGATTAAGGAGCCGACCATGCCTCAGCACGAACTGGAAAACCGCCTGATTGACATGAGCGACCGTTTCTCGCCGGAAGACTTGGATGCGTTTGAGACGCCCGACGCCTGGGAGCTCTCAGACTTCGAAGACCTGCTGCCGACGTATAGCTGAGTACCGTCGCCCGGCTAGGTGGTGGCGGCAGCTATCGGGCGGGGCGCACGACCGTCGAGTCGGGCTTTGCTGCGGCGCCATCCGTATTACCCTGGGTGACGCTTTGCGGTGCCGCGCCTTTAGCGGGTTCGGCATCTGACCTGGCGGGCACAAACTCGGTCTCGCCCTGGCCGACCAGCACCGTACGATCGCCGTCGTTTGCTTCGGGCTGTTTGGGCGAGCTGCCGGCGGCTGCTGATGTGTCTGCCCGCGACGCATTCTCAAATATAAAATCGAACGATGCGAAACGGATGCGATCACCGTGGTGCAGCATTTGGCTGCCATCGACCCGCTGGTCATTGACAAAGGTGCCGTTGTTGCTGCCGGGGTCGGTGACCCAGTATGCACCGTCACGCAGGTCGATAAAGGCATGCGCTCGACTGATGACGTCGTGAGGGATGTGCACAGTCACGACGTTTGCGGTGTTTGCACCGGGTGTGCGACTGATGCGTGCCATTTTGTTGTCCAGCGGGTAACTGCTGCGCCCAGTGATTCGCTTCACATCGACCAGCCGGGGACCGCTGCCGGATTCGTCGACCACAGCGTTTGAGCTGCGTCGCCGGTAGCGTAGAAAGCTGACGGTGACGGCTGCCAGTACCAGGGCCACCAGCGCATAGATCAGCCCCCGCCAGACTGGGTGGTCTGCTGCCGGCCAGTTCAGTAGGGCCTCGCTGTTGTCTGTCTTATCCAGGCCCTTCTTCAGATCAGTGGCGGTCAGGGTCGTAGTCACACCTGCCGCGGGATCAGGCAGGTTTTCCAGCGCGGCGACTTCGTCGGTTAATTCAACAACTGCTCCAGCGATTGGCGCGGGGGTTGACTCAGCCGCAGGCACAGCGGGTTCTGTCTGCGTGGCCGGCGGTGTGTCAGGTGTGGTGTCCCCAGCCGTTCGTGGCTCTTCGGCCGCCGGAGCCGAGGCTGGCGGGGCGACCGCCAAAGATGTTTCTTCGGTAGAACCTATACGGTAAAGCAGTGCGGCTAGCGCATCGCCCAATTCGCCGGCTGTCACCGGGGCATGGGCCGAGCCACCGGTGCGCTCGGCCAAGGCCGCACCCAGGTTTACATCGGCATATGGTCCAAACGCCAGGCTATGGATCTCAATACCGGCGGTCATTGCCTTGTTGGCCAAAACTTCGATTGCCCAGCGCCGGAAGGTGGCATCCTTCGTCGCATCGCCGACATCGATCGGCGCCGTATGCTGCAGTACGATGATGCGTCGCGTTCTTGTATCGATTTCTCTGGTCAGCTCATAAATCGCACGCTCCAGCCCTGCCGCGTTGTTGGTGCGTATTGCCGTCAAGTCGAGTGCTTCGAGCGCCTGCGTGACCCGCTCCCTCACCGTTGCATCCAGTCGCGTCAACGGGATTATTGGCATGGCGACATCATCGAAGGAGATCAAGGCGACACGTGCTTCGGGCGGCAGCTGCTCGAGGAGAGACGTGGTGGCCGAAGGTAGCCTCCGAGCTGCATCGGCGGCACGCACGGCGTCCGAATCTTCGACCACCAGGACGAGATCGATGGGGGCGGCCGAAGGTGCAGCAACCGCGCCCAATGGCAGCCATAGAAACAGCGTGCCGGCGAAGACTGCGCATAGTAGATCGAAATGTTTTAACACCATTGCCCCCCACCGCGCTGCGCGATAACAGCAGAGTCTCGTGCACACCTTGTTTCACGGACCCTAACCTGCATGTCTGGCGTCAGCACGTTTAACTATACAATACGAGGTGTTGTATGCCGCGCGAAGCGTGCAGCTGAGGAATCTCGTGCCGCCCGCGATCGGCCTGTCGGGCGCGGTCCACAAGGGCCCGCCGGCGATGCCGGGCGGCCGGCATGGATTTATTTTGGTGCTCGCACTTGTTAACCCGCCGGCGATGGCGGCCCTGATTCCGCAGGCGACGTGTGGCGGCAACCGGCCGATGACGTTTGATCAGACAGGCGACGCTCCGGCCGCGTTGGGTTATCGGAAGATACTTTGAACATTCCCGGCTTTACGATCGATTCGGTATTAGGCGAGGGCGGTATGGCGACCGTCTATCTGGCCGAGCAGGTTTCACTCAATCGGCAGGTCGCACTCAAGGTCATGTCGCCGGCCCTGGTGGCAACCGACAGCGAGTTCTGCGACCGCTTTGTCAACGAGGGCCGAATTGTCGCTAAGCTGCGCCATCCGTACATCGTGACTATCCATGACATCGGCTGTAGCGACAATATTTATTTCATGGCGATGGAGTATTGTCCCGGAGGTGCGCTGAAAGAGCGCATCGCCGATGGCCGGGCCCGCGCGCATCCGCTATTGATTGTACGTCAGATCGCCGCGGCACTCGGCTATGCACATGATCACAGTTTTATTCATCGCGATGTCAAGCCGGCCAATATCCTGTTTCGCGACGACGGTACTGTGGCGCTTTCAGATTTCGGTATCGCCAAGTTGGTCGACGCCAATACCCGGATAACGCGCGAAGGCTGCGCCATCGGCACACCGGAATATATGAGCCCGGAACAGGCCGCGGGCAAACCATTGGCACCGACCGCTGACCTCTATAGTTTGGGCGTCGTCCTGTACGAAATGCTGACGGGCAACAAGCCGTACCGGGGACCAGACCCACTGGCTGTTGCCATGCAGCATGCCAGTGCAGCGATACCGCGCCTTCCGACCGAGCATCTGTCGCTGCAGCACTTGTTGGACGGGTTATTGGCAAAACAGCCGGCCGAGCGATTTGCCACTGCAGGCCAGCTGATTGCTGAAATCGATGCGCTGGAACGAGCGCGACCGCAGCCCGTGGATGAGGATGCTACGCAGTTTCTGGACACGACCTCGCTGGCCGGTCTCGGAGAAACGGCGCAACTGCCAACCGCGCCGGCCACAACGAGTCGGCGGTTGGCGCCCCTATGGATCGGCGCGGCTGTCATCGCGGCCGCCGGGCTCGCGTGGTTGGGGTTGGACTGGTTGCCGGCACCGAGAAGTAGTGACACAGGCGCCCAAACAACCATATCGATCAAACCGATCGACGATGATTCGACACGAGATCTTCCGCCCGAGGTGGCTCGGCGCGTAGGCCGTCTCCTCGAGACGGCTGAAATGCATATGGCCGTTCAGCGTCTGTGTGCACCAGTGGGTAGCAGCGCCCGTGATGCCTACGCCATGGTTATAGAGTTGGATCCACTCAACAAAGGGGCCAGACAAGCTTTGCGACGCCTCGATGCCCAGTGTGAGGCGCAGTGACGCCGCGGTGTTACGCGTACCGGTTGGCGGTGCCGGCTTCGATTGGGGGGAGGGTTTGTCTATTATATGGGCGCGGTTGACGTGCAACCGACAAAGCACCTGAGGAGGAGCGCAGCAAATGGCACTGATCACCATCAAGGATTTGGAACAGAACGAAGAGCTCGACCATGCGGCGATGTCGACCGTGCTTGGTGGGCGGGCCGGAGACCGCCTTGGCCCGACGTTTGGTACCCAGTTATTGCGACCCACTTCACCGGCGGACACCCTGGTTCCCGCGGTTTACGATCCGACCTGGCGCTTCGACGGCAGTCTGTGAAGTCTCGCGGCTGGCAAAACGCGGCTACCGCTCAGCTCTAGCCCACGCATTTCAAAAGGCTCCAGCGCTTCTGGCGATCTGGCACAGCCGTCGGATTCGGCAGGCGCGGCAGGCTGGTCGGCGCTGTGTTGCGCCGCAGAGCCTCCGCGCACCCAGCTGACACCGCTCGAGAGAGCGAAAACCCCGGGGTCACGCGCTCAGCAGCATCCGCGCGTCCAGTTGCTGGACAATATGGTCTTTTTTAATCCGACTATTTCAGAAAAAACTGTTGGTTGAATTCGTACTCTGGCTGTGTGTGGCTGGGGCAGTTTGGCTGCTATTTAGCGTTGCTCAAAATTATTTTTTTATATAAAAACAATAATTTAAAAATTTATTGTCTGGGATTCGCAATTCTTGGCATAGGCTCTGCATTGTTCAGAGCGTGGTAAAAATTGCCCAACAACTGTAATCAAAGATCACATCCCAGGAGATAGAGACATGTTGACCATCAAAGACCTTTCCGCAAGCAAAGAACTCGACAGTGCCGCTATGACCAGCGTTCGCGGCGGTACCTCTTACCTTGTTCCTTTTGGCATCGTTAACGCCCCGGTGATCGATGCCGGCGTCCACACCTTGGTACAAGGCCAAGCTGTTGCGGTTAACCAGTCTGGCAACCTCGGTGGCTTCAACGCCGTTGCCAACTACCAGACCCAGAACGCTGTTTCTGGTCAGGCTGTTGGCTGGCTGTAAGTCTCACCGATAGCACCTGACAACAGGTGCTAGGGTGAAACAGCGGGGGCCCAAATTGGGCCCCTGTTCTTATTTGGCCTGTATTGGCGAGCGACTTATGGGGGGCGTTACGAAAAATGCCATTCATGGCATTTTTCTCCACGGACGGGCCAAAACGCGGTTTTCGCCTTTCCTTCATTTTCAATTACTTGTCGTGATCGAAAATGGCACCACATCCCTGCGCCGCTCGTACACCTCGATTTCTCGAGGTGCTCTTGTGCGGGCACCAGACCCGTCGTTTCACGAGGCGTCGCGAAAAGCCTCCGCTTGGTGCGCCGCGGTGGCGCCAGGGCAGACCCAGGGCAGACCCAGCGCGGATTCAACTCGACCAGCCGCTTGAGACTCGCAGGAGCGGCGGCTGGCTAAGCCCGACAAACCATGGGTTCTTAAACCACGGCAGAAGGGCACGCGGGGTCATTTTTCTTCATATTCAGCGATCTACATCGGAAACCCTTTGGGTGTTACGACAGGCGTTTCTGGGTCGGCGGATCGTCGACGATGCCCGAACGGATGAACCTTAGATTACGTGTCTATCTGGCCAACCCAAGGGCTGCCTCCAACTTTTGGGAGCAAACTGTTGGTACTTGGCAGACTTCGTCTAGGTGTGTGGCGGATGCAGGGATCGCGGGGATAGGGTATTAATCAATTTTTATCTTTTTTAAACAGTAGTTTAAAGATCTATCTTGGGGATGGGATTTTTCTGGCACGCCCTCTGCATTAGCTAGGGCGTGGCAAGAAAAGCCCGACAATTTCAACCCAAGATCACATCCCAGGAGATACAGACATGTTGACCATCAAAGACCTTTCCGCCAGCAAAGAACTCGACAGCGCCGCAATGACCAGCGTTCGCGGTGGTGAGTCCCTTCTTATGCCTTTCGGCATCACCAACGCCCCGATCATCGATGTCGGTGCCCATGTGTTGGCACAGGGTCAAATCGCTACGGTTAACCAGGCCGGCAACCTCGGCGGCTTCAACGCTGTCGCCAACTATCAGACGCAGAACGGCGTTTCTGGTCAGGCTGTTGGCTGGCTGTAAGTCGCACCGATCGCACCTGGTAACAGGTGCAGGGTGAAACAGCGGGGGCCCCATTGGGCCCCCGTTTTTTCCGTTGGAGAGTTGCTGGTGCCGATAAATCCTGTTTCGCCTCTGATGTGCGACGCAACAGTGCCGGCTCACAGCACGCGTGGGGTAATCGGCGCTGGTTGTGCCCCGCAGTGCGACCAACAGTGCCCCCGAATCTGTTAGCAGGGGGCCGACACTCATCTCGACAAGCTCAAGACGATTCGCCACTCACGCCCTGCGGCCGATGTTAAATAGCTATAGAAACAGTAACTTGTAAGTTTTTTATCTGAGCCGGTGAGCCTGGCACGACTACTGCAGATTTTCGAGGCGAGACCCACAGGGCTCCCGAACCAAACCCAAAATTTTTCTCAACATCGGAGAAACGACAATGCTGAACATCAAAGACCTCGACGCAAGCAAAGAGCTGGATCGCGCTGCTATGACCACCATTCGTGGTGGCCGCTTCTACGTGCTGCCTTATTATGGTGGCCTGTTCAATGCACCGACTATCGACGCTGGGGTGCATGAGGCAGTCCAGGAGCAGGGCGTTGCAATCGATCAGTCGGGCGCGCTGGGCGGATTCAACGGTGTTGCCAACCATCAACTACAAAACGGTGTTTCTGGCCAGCTCGTCGGTTTCTGAGTAAGGGCTCGGCCGGAAGGGGTTAGCCCCCACGAGCAAACCGCTCGACAAAATGGTGAGGGGGGTCTTCGGACCCCCCTTTTTTTTGCCGGCCCGAACATATCACCAGCCGAACAACAGCACGCCCGGGCTACCACCGACGGCCTCTGAATCAAGTCCTTCGACCCGACATCAAAGAAAAAACCGGTCGGTTTACCCTGTTCAGCGACCTGTGGGAATTGACCCCAACACTTTTTCCTTTTTGTTTGGTATTAGCACTCACTTCAAAGCTGCACCGAACCTATTGCGACACTTGGCAATCCAGCAATAATCCACTAATTATTGTTTAAAATCAGATAATTATAAAAACTTAAATTGAAATTTAAGAGGCCTGGCGCGGCATGTGCATTTACTCTTGTCAGAGCGACAATGCTCCTAGATTAATTACCCTCAATACACTTTGGAGATACCGACATGCTGACCGTTAAAGACCTGACCGCAAACACCGAGATGGACCGTGCCGCCATGAAAGAAGTGGCTGGCGGTTTCGGTTTGTTCCCGCTGCTGAATGCGCCGATCATCGACGCTGGTTCACACTTCCTGGCGCAGAGCCAATATCTGGGTGTCGACCAGAGCTTCAACATCGGTGGGCTGAACCTGGTTATCAACAACCAGGAGCAGAATGGCGTTTCTGGGCAAGTTGCCTGACACGCAGACGATGTAGCACAAAAGGCTGTGCATTCTTGAAACGGGGCCTGGAGGCCCCGTTTTTTTGCGTTTTCGAAGCTGCGATCATTCATTGCGCTCGATACACCCAAGTTCGCCTTTTCTTACTAACTTTTTCCGCAATGAAGACGAAGACATTATTTCGAGTATCGTAATCCAGCATGAGCCCAACACCGTCTCCAATCTCATTGACCTCATCCGACATGACATTCATTAAGCTCTTGCTCCAACTATTCGAAGCAGGATGGAATCTATAGAACCAGCCATTGGAGATGGCACCACCGATAGTTTGGCTTACTGGGTCATGGGCATAACCATGCATCCCTTTTCCAGGAGGAGAGCCTGTGGGCGAGAGCAGAGTACTTCGACTCTTCGACCAATCACTACGTGCTAGATTTACCTCGCGCACCAGAACCGGATCACCTTTTCTTGCTTTCGAGATTAGGTACATTTTTTTGTTTGGCGGATAGAAAACCAAGCTGTTCTCGTAGCTGGAATAAGCAACCTCATCCACAAATCCAAGCACCTTCTTTTTCGCCGGATCGTAGATCCACATCCCTCCCTCACCAGATCCACGAGTCGCGCCTACTATAACGATCATTCCAGAAATAGGATCAAATTCTGCTGCCGAATGGTATGACCAAGGTATGCGAAACTGACTGCTATGAGACCATCCACTCCCATCGGCTAGCGAAAAATGAGCCACTGACTTAATAGATACCTTTCGTCGATGGCAGGTTCCCCCAAAACCTTCATTGCTAAACAAAATAAGTTGTCCCTTACCCTCGACGTCAGCAATTACAGTCATATCATATGTGTGCCGTGCTACAGGATGACCTGTTACTGCATGAAATCCACGAGGGTCGATATTGTGGGCCTGGGTCTCCTCACAAGTCATCGAAGGGTAGAGGCTTTGCCACTGCAGCGAAGTCATGTTTAGACTATCAAGATCAGTGCGACTTGTGGCTGAGTGACCGCCGCCAAACATCAGCATGCGGTGGTTGTAAGGGTCGTAATTGAATCGACTGAAGTCGGTAATTGTAAAGCATCGCATGCCGGGGACTCTGCTTTCACATTCATACGGGCCAAGATCGAAAGCGACGTTTTTGGGCAAATTGTTGATGATGGATGATTTTTCTTTTTGAGGAATAGGGATTAACTTAGGCCGCTGGCTAGTAGACGACGGATTGGGTAGATTGCCGTTATTAATATTTGCCGGAGAGTTTGCGAAACTACTCGATTGATTTTCTTCCCTTGTTGACTTTTCGACTTCCTTTGCTGCACTTCGTCCGTTTTCTTCTTTTTTTTCTAATAATTCTTCCGGTTCGCAGGCGCCTAGCAAGGCGGTTATAGAAAAAACCAGGAACAGACTTCCCCAACGATGGAATGTTTTCATACCTATTCCCTTTTCTATGACCCTTAGGGAGACTCTGAAAAAGTCCTGCTTTCAGCGACCATAGCGCATCCTCGGAAATGAAGCACAGATCATGGATCAGATGAGCTTTTTGGGTGCGGGATACCGCAGCAAGCGCAAGCAAACGCGGCGGGAGAAGTTCTTGGCCGAGATGGACAAGGTGATTCTTTAGGAAGCGCTTGGAAGAATGGATCGCGCCGTTCTACCGCAAGATTGGTGGCCGTCCGCCTTGCCCGCTGTCGGTGATGCTACGGATTCATTTGATGCAGCACGGGTATGGGCTGGCCGGTCCGGCCATGGAAGATGCATTATACGAGATCACCTCAATGTGCCAGTTTGCCGGTCTGTCGCTATCTACGGGGCGCATTCCCGACGTTCCGCCATCTGTTGGAGGAGCACCAACTGGGGCAGGTGCTGTTTGAAGAAGTGCGCAGTTTCCTGGGTGAACCTGGCCTGTTATTGAAGTCTGGCACCATCGTGGATGCCAGCCTGATCGATGCGCCAAGTTGCACCAAGAACAAGGAAGGCAAACGTGATCCGGAGATGCACCAGACGCGCAAAGGCAATCAGTGGTACTTCGGGATGAAGATGCACATTGCCGTGGACGACATGACCGGCGTGGTATACAGCTTGGTCAGTACCACAGCAAACGTAAACGATGTCACCCAGGCTGGACATCTGCTGCATGGGGATGAGGAGCGCACCTTGGCGATGTCGGTTACCAAGGCGTCGAGAAACGACCGGAGCATATAGATCGCCAGATTGACTGACACATCGCGCTACGGCCGGGAAAACGACGCACCTTGGGCAGCGGCAAACTGGACCAACTGACTGAGCAACTCGAACTGTCGAAGGTCAGTATGCGGGCGATCGGTGAACACCCATTCCGGGTGATCAAGCGGCAGGTCGGCTTTACCAAGGTTCGCTATCACGGCCTGGCGAAGAATGACAACGCGTTGCACAGGATGTTTGCGCTGTGCAACCTGTACATGAAACGCCGCGTGCTGGCGTTTGCGTAGGATCAATGTGCTTGTATCTTGAGATGCAGGCAAAAAAACCTGCCCTGCGGGGCGGCAAGAAGGGTGTATTTGTGTGCGTGTAGCAGCTATCGACCACAAACGCCGAAATGTTGGGGCTTTCTTAGAGCTTCCCTAGTCATTGGCCGGCCTGCGGCAAGTCTTCGAAAGTTTATCGATTGCTCAAAGATTGCCCCATTTTTTGTACGAATCAGAAGTCAAGGTCGTCGCAGCCACTTGGCTTTAAGGGTAAGCGTTGAGACCGGGGCGAGCCCATGCCTGACCAAGTGTCCCAGCAGAGTCGGGCAACTTGGCTCAGAGGCAGCAGCTGATAGCGCCGACTATGCGTAATCATTGGTGTCCCTCCGGCGGTTGCGCTGGATTTTCGTGGAGACGACTTCCTGGCCATGCCAAATGCGTCGCCGGAGAGGGGCCCTGGTCGTGTGCCCTCCTTCAGCTGCCGCCTTATGAAGGTACCTCTAAAAATCGAGGTGCACGAGCGGCACAGGGATGTGCTGCCATTTTCGATCATGACAAGTGATTGAAAATGAAGGAAAGGGGTAAACCGTGTTTTGGCCTTTCCGTGAAGAAAAATGCCATGGATGGCTTTTTTCGAAGCCCCCCATGATTTTGTCCAGAATAAGCCGTGTCGAGCAGGGACCGTCTACGGGTTGATGAGGCTGAATTTGCCCCGAATCCAATTATCACGCGATGATCAACGCGGCAAAGGCAGTCACGAACGGCATCAACTCAACGAGATCAAAGCCCTGCGGCGAAGTCAATGGCAGCCAGCTTTGCGGACTAGATGAACGGGGCATACAATCCACTCGTATGGAAGCGACCTCAGGCTCAAAGGCCTGGCTACTTTTTCTCGTTCTGAATGGGATTTCCCTCCCGGTCCTTCTGGGTTGCTCAGAAGAGCCACCGCACGGGCCGATCGATGCGGCAGCGCAGTCTGGTGTTTATGCCGCAATGAAGTCAGATGCGCACACGCACACGCGCCCGCTCCCGCTCCGCCCAGACGCTAGCCCTCAGGATATTCAATTTTCGGAACCCGGCCCGGCCGCATCTGCCCCGGAGCGACCTGCACGTCTAAACCTCTGGACAGAGCGCGCGAACTGGCGATACTTCAATCGCACCTTGGAACTGCCTTGGGAGCGCAAAGGTGGTGATTGGATCGACAGCTCGGGCACCCCGTTTGGTGATATTCCATACAGTACAGTTAACATTGTCGACGATAATTTGCCCGGCCCCGTAGAGCTTGACGTGTTACCTGTGATCGAGGACACGGGCAAGGCTGATTTTTTTATCCGCAGGCGCGGCGGGACCAATTACAAGTTCCATAGTCGTGAGACCGGTTCGACAGGGCCGACATTGATCCTCAACGGTGGGTTGGAGATCAGCGCCGAGGCCGATACCGATTTGTCCACTTCGACCGTCAAAGCCTTAGGTGATCGCAACACTCTCAATAGTTCAGGGCCCACGCTGATACGTTTCGTGCTGCCTGACGATCTGTCGATCAAACAGGCGATTCTTCGTCTAGAGTCGACTGGAAAGGAGTACGGTGATCAAACTTTGATGCTCTTCGCTCCCATGCCGAGGGTAAAAACGATTCAACGCCCAGCATGGGTGTCCGTCGACCCCACCATTATCATCCAATTCAATGGTAAGGATGTCGCCTCGGATCGGTACCCAATTACTGTCGACGATGACATTGCCACATCACGGCTGTTCTCCCCCAAGTCCACTTGGGTCAATGCACAGATGATCATTCCGTCCCAGACGCAGGCATGTGCCACGATCTATCAACGACTGCGGTTGGACTTTCGTCCAGGACTAGGAGGAAAGCTCCCTGGATTTTCTAACACGGGCGGTGCCCACCCGGGATCTGATGTAATTGATGGGAAGGCCTACCCTGATACTGGCTGGGGCGGACGCAAACCCGATGGAGTCCACTGGTCGGCGCGAACAGGATACGGGCGCTGGACGGATACCCACGTCGGGTCTCATACCTACTTCTACGCGATGTCCCCGCACAATGGCTACGGCTGGGGTGATCCGATCGGCTACCCTTATCAAAAAGGTAAGTGGACAGCCTATGTGCAGTGCTTGAAGCTGAATACTGTCACTGGAGGCATAGCAAATGAGGATGGCGCACTCTACTATGAGATGCCCGGCGTGGGTCCATTGTACTCGCGAGAAGACATTCGCTTTCGAGACTTCGATGTGCCCGAATCTATGATTCGTGAGTTTTGGGTTAACTACTATTGCGGCGGTAGAGGCTGCGGCGACATCAACAATCGCGGGACCATCGATTTTGCCAGTGCGGTCATCACGCGTGGCCTCCCCGATATGAATAAAGTCGAAGCGGAAGTGGCTCGCCTAGATCGAGAGCACCCCTGACCTAGTGACCATTCAAGAAAGCGAGAGGTCCGCAAACCAGCGGACGCTTCGATTCGAACCACTCACGTCCCGGTTGCGACCTCATCGCAATAATCAGTTGCCAACGCCGGTATTGCTTGGGAGAGTGTTTGACCAAATATTCGCATGGGGGCGCCACGAGTATCCCTTGCGACTTTGCCATTTGTATCAGGCCAGATCTGCGGGACACCCTGATTTCGAGTGTCGCCGGATACTGCCTAGCCTGCATGTTGCACCAGTCAATTGTGAACGGGCACGAACGAGTGGCCAGAGATGCAACGAAAGCCCCATTCGGGGCGTATTCTTGCGAGGGCAGTTGTTCCCCGTTCCCAATCTATCCGGGCCCCCCACTTGTCCAGTCGCGCTTGTACTTGCCTTTCACTCAACCCATAGCGACGGCTATGGTTTTCGCTCCAGGGCGGCGTCCAAACGTATCTGGCCGGCGCGATCGTCCCGGATACTGGTGTAACATGTAGGCTAGACGAATCATTGACTAAATTTTTGATGTAGCGTCCTCTGGTTGGGATCGAAGTGTCATCGGCTAGGGTGATGATTTTCCGCCTATAGGCGGCTTGGCGAGGCGAGCAAAGATGTTGGTTATCTGCAATGGAGCGGTAAAGAGTGGGTCGACGTGGTTGTACAACATTCTTTACGAATTGATGGACTTCGACCGCCCGCCCAATGACTATCTAAGTGATGCAAGTCGCCAGCGAACTCGCAATCCTTGCATTCGGCCGGATGCTTTGGCGGAATTTCTCCAAACAGTAGATATCGTCAACAATGATTATTTGTCAAAAAATCATATCGGGCGTGCAGAACACCGCAATCTATTGATGGCCAATGAGCATGTCTTCGTTTTCGATATCGAACGTGATGTCAGGGATATGGTTGTTTCTTCTTACTACGACGATTGCAATCGCAACGGTTACCCAGGAAGCTTTCAGGATCACTACTGGGAACACGGCCGGTACATCGCAGACGATGTTACACGCTATCATGATAGGTGGCGCGGTGCAGGTGAGCGTTTCCTCATGATCTCCTACGAGGGCTTGCATCAGGACTTTGCCAGTCAGGTCGCCCCGATTGCCCGGATGCTGAGTGTTGAGCTTAGTACGGAGGCAATGGCGGTGCTGCAGGAAAAAACTAGTATGGGATCGCTGCGTAAGCGGTATCAAAACGAAGAACTTTACAAGGACGATAAATTTTTTCGCAAGGGTGTGGTCGGGGACTGGGAGAATCACTTCGATGCGGCAATTGCGTCTGACATAGAAAGCATCGTGCGAAAAGGTATCGGGGCGTTCGATCGCCGGCTGCTGGGCAAGAAACTTCGCCGTGTGCTTGGTAGTAGCAAGTAGTAGCAGTAGGAAGTAAAACGACTATGATTGGAAAGCGAGCCGCACAAACTGCGGTGCGACTGGCTCGTGTTGTTCTCCGGCGTGCCGGGATTGGAGCACCCGCCGCCGCACCGCACCGTCCCGCCTTTGATGAGCAAGCCTTGGCGGCCCGGCTTGAAGTGAGGGCGCCGGACGCACTAAAAGTAAGTTCCAGCGCGCCATCTCACTTGGCATACGCCGGCGCGCGGCGTGCGAGACAGCTGATCGGACCAAGATTTTTTGTCAATCCAGAACGGATAGCTGAGTTGTCTGTCCGCTTGCATCGAGAGCGCCCGATAGCCTGCACCAGACTGTTGGCCCAAGTCAGAGCTGATCTGGATAAAGGACTACCAGTTTACGCGAGTCGAGGCGGTGTGCTTGGAACGGAATTTCCCTGGTCAGACTTGCCAGTAGGTCCGGGTGAGGATCGGATGTATGCCAAGCGCCCTCATCGGTTTTCGTTCGTTCCCCGACATGCCTGGGCATGCCTTGAGTGGCCGGGGGCTGCTACGACTTTGCGCGGAATGCTGGAGTCCTGGATGCGGCACGCCGAAGAGGGTTCGAATTCCCTTTGCTATGACAGCAACCTGGGCGTCTTCCAGCGTTTGCTGGCGTTGCTATGGGGCTGGGCATTTCTCGCCGCACGCTCGCCCGTGGAAAATGCGGATGGCTTAGGGCTGGAATGGTTGATTTGGCGCCTAATCGAAGCCGATGTCCGATACCTCGAACCGCTGCTCGGCGATTCCTTTCCAAACAACCATCTGCTCGCCGATCGATTTGCGGCGTGGTTCTTGGCAACGCTGCTCCCCGAGATGCTCGATGAGTGTCCGTCGGATGTCGAACAGCGTTGGTGCGAAGAGCTGCTCGCGCAGACGTATCCGGACGGTGGCAGTTTCGAGCACTCCAGCCACTACCACGAGTTTGCGTCAGAGATGAGTGCCGCCTATCTCGTGTTAGCCGGTTGCAACGGCCTCAAACCAGACCCAGCGGTTCGCAAACGAACACGAGCGCTGCTAGCGTATCAGTGCGCACTCACTGGCCCGGAGGCGGAACCACTGCCGATCGGGAACGCGGCGGAAGATACCTTGTTTCCGCTCGATGGAGGAGAGGGGTGGTGCTCCGGATCGCTGCGCGAGTTTTATCGCGGACTGTTTGACGCTGGAATTCCCCCGACGCCTCGTGATGACCAGTCCGCGCTTCGTGCTTTCTGGCTGCTGGGCGGGCAACTGCCGTGGCCGGAGGAGGGTGGCACTACAGATAGCTTACCGACCGACTTTCCGCAAGCGGGCCTATACATAATGTCGGATGACCATCTTGAGTCACGGCTCGTCTTTCGGACCGGTCCGTCACCTGAGTCTAGGATAGCCGCCGGGCATATGCATGCTGATCTGTTGGCGATCTATCTACAGTTACGGGGCCTACCGCTATTGGTGGATTCTGGTACTTTTAGCTACCGTGGTCGTGACGCGGTGTGGAAGCAAGAAGGACACAACTGGCGTCGGTATTTCGCAAGTCCGTCTGCCCACAATGGGCTGGTGCTCGAAGGCGAAGATCCATTGGGTGGCTTTTCTGGTGATTTCCGGCCCCGTGAAACCTCGACCTGTGCGATCGTAACCCGGGCATCCAGTGACTTGCTGTCGTATGTCGACAGCAGGATTCGCAGCTCTAATGTCTATGATGGCGTCCGCCGTGCTGTTATCCATGTCAGTGGGGAGTATTGGTTGATTCTGGATTCAATTCCGGGCGGTAAGCATCAATGCGGTGAGAGGTGGTTCGGCTTCCAATGTGCTGCGAACGTCGAGGTGACGATCGAAAAGCGCAATGTTGCATTAGGTCTATCGGGTAAGCCACCTGAGGCTTGGATTGTGAGCTGTGAACGTTTGCATGCGCCACAGCTGCTGCGGGGTAGTTACGATCCCTTGGGCGGGTGGATTGCGCCGCGTTATGGCGAGCGTGTCGCTGCCTCCCAATTGCGATACCAGATTGGCCCTGACGCTGACAATGGTGCCTTCGTTATCCATATGAATGGGCAGCTTACGGACGCGGTAATTCGCCACTCGGTGGCCAGCAATGACGACGCACAACTGATCGTTGTCGAGGGGCATGGGATGCGGGATTGGCTTGTCTATCAGCCGAAGGGTTCAGCGGTATGGGATATTGGCGAAGAGCGCCTGCAGTTCAAGGGGCGCCTCTTGTGGTTGAGGTTGTACGAAAGAGGCGGCGCCCTACTGCGGTGGCAAAGTGGCACTGCCTTGACATGGATGAATCGAGGTATCGATGTGCATATCAAAGGCCCAGAGCCGGTAGATCTGTCGATTGACAGAGCGACCGCTGGGCGAGAACTTGAAAGCTTGTTCTCTAGATTTCAATGGCCCTTCTAATATTTTCGCATCAATAGAGACGAATGCATTCATTAAACACTCGCTGTCCGCGTAGAATCGGATATGGAGGTCCGTACGGAGCCTGGACAAGTTTCTTCCGGCCGCTCGCCGACAAACGCAGTGATAGAATATCGCCGATAAAACAGCCGCTCATGCTGCAGCCTATGCACAAAATTTTCCGTAAAGACACAATTCATGTCCAAACCCACCAATCACTATCAAGATCTACGCTGTCCTTGTTGCAAATCGGGCTTAGAGTTCTCGGAGCAAGCAATTCAATGTAACTCTTGTGGTCAGAATTACAGTTGGCTAAACGATATCCCTGATCTACGTGTATTGCGGCGTGATTACTACTGTGACCACATTCCGCGTAAAGCTATGGGTGAGTTATGCAAAAATCTTAGCCTGGAGAACTGGGCGCAATCCATCCGACACTTCGTTAGCCTGACTGAGGACAACCCTGACTGGATCGACAATTTGGTAACGGATGGCCGCTATGCTTGGAAGCTTCTGCTTACCATGCCTGGTGATGCAAAGATACTCGATATTGGCTGCGGACTGGGAAATGTGAGCAGAAATCTGGCCCCCCATGGGAGTACTGTTTGGGCTACGGATCTTACGACAGAGCGCCTGATTTTTTCCCAAAAGCGTTTCTCGATTTTTAATCAGAACGACGATATCGCGCTATGTGCCAGTGGCGATGGCACCTATCTTCCCTTTCCAGATGAACATTTTGACTGCGCCGTACTTTCGGACATCCAGGGGTGGACTGGCCAAGAGCGCTTCATTGCACCTCATAAGAAAAACTATCTAAGTCAATTGTTGGATATCTGGTTTTTGAGTTCTGAAAAGTCTCATGCACATAGCATACAAGAGGCATTTCTGAAGGAAATAGCCCGAGTTCTAAAGCCCGATGGACAGCTTTTCGTTGCAATTGAAAATCGACTGAACATCAACCACCTAAAAGTTGATAGCGACCAGAACGGTACGCTGTCGTTAAAATGTATTGTTTCTCGGTTTTTAGCTAGCTGGCATGCCATCACAGATAAGCGCTCCTCCCATCAAGACAGAACCTATTCCATGTCGGTTTATCGCAAACTACTGCGATTATCCGGGTTGAGCGAAATACAATTTTTTGGGCTCTTTGACGGCTGCGACAGCTTAAATAAAGTGACGCCTTTAGTGCCCAATAAGCGTCGTTGGAAGAAGACCTCGTCTAACCGCATTGTAGAGAGAATACGATATAATCGTTACTTTGTTCCTGCCTATGGTATCGTTGCGAGTAAGAAAGCATTTAAACAAAGTTTTCTTGATAGAATATTAAATGATATCGAATCAAAACTAGGATGCAAAATCAATTTCGATTCTTTCACTGTGACGGGAAAAGACAAAGTCATTCTGCTGGCAGAAATGAACAAGAAACTTGTTGTTATAAAATTGCCTCTTAATAAAGCCAGCGGCGCTGGAGAAGTAAATAATTCTCAAACATTGGAGTGTCTCCATGTCGGATTTCCTGGCGTCAGTCACTGGTTCCCAAAGGTTTTGACTCAAGGTGCTATTCAGAACCAACCATACTATGTTGAAACTCGTCAAGAAGGCCAACCTTTTATTCAATATAAAGACACTTTCAGCGTTCAGAATATCCTCGCTGCCGTGCAGCCTTATTTTGAGTGGGTACATACTTCGTCTGTTGACACTTCGTTTGATGACGATATCTACTTTTCATTGGTCAATAGACCACTTGGGGTGCTCGCACCACTGATTGACGATGACGTCTTATGCGGGCAACTTGCAGAATACTTCGATCAATACCTACGTGCGAAAATTCTGAGTTGTGGTCCTATGCATGGAGATTTCAGCCTAAACAACGTGTTTCTAGCCGAGGGAAAGCTATCTGGAATAATTGATTGGGAGCATTCGAATGTTAGGGGGCTACCGGTATTGGATTTGCTCAATGTTGTGGAAAGTGCCTTAAGATGCCGAAATACTCATCTCAGTCTCTTAGAAACTATTCCGGCGATGGCTGAGGACTCTGGTCAGGTCTCCGAAGTAAAGCCCGGATATATTGCGAGCGTTCTTGAATGGCTGGAAGTAGATCATTCTATGGTGAAACCCTTATCTTATCTGTATTGGTTAAACCATACCGCCTGCCAAGTACCTTATCATTTGCAGTATAATAGTAAACAAAATCAGCGTGTGGTTCAGCCGATTGCTAAGTTAATAGCTGCGAACTACAAATCGTCAGTGACTTTGTAACATTAGGGCGCCTTCAAAAATTTAGGTGCCTGAGCGGCGCATGGATCAACTGCCATTTTCGAACTCGCCATTGGTGTAACGGTTATCTATGATTCTGAAATTACGGCCACATCACATCTTTTCTCGGCCTAGCATTTGGCAGTCACTGCTGCTGTTGTGTAGTGTAGATGGCAGCTCGAACAAACAGAATGAAGGCGTTAACTGACGCGCTGCCTCTGCCGATTGCGCGGATGCTCAGATTGAAGACTTGCGACTGCTATATCGATCACAGAGTTCACTCGTGTCAAATTGCGCGTGGCTATGGCAGGATTTTCATCAACTGCGGCCCCTTCACCACAAATTGAGCGACAGCAAAGGGGTTCTGTGCCGCTAATAGAAGACGATATTCGCGCGTTGGCGAATGCAGCTGTAGGGGAGTTAGTTGTGAGAATTATTGAGCATTGGCGTAATGGTACGTTGGGACGGGCTGTCCTAGTAAAATTGGGCTTGGCGCGTTGGCCAGCCGTAGACTCTGATCACTATCGCGGGGATGTGGCACGTAACTACCTCACTAAGCGACTGAAGCAGGAGATGTGGCACAAAGAACAGGAGCTTATGAGTGATCTTCTCGATGCTCAGCCTGATGGCATCAAAGTACTGGACGTGCCATTCGGCACTGGCCGATTTGTGGGAATGTTTCAGAAAAAGGGAATGATTATCTTTGGTATTGATATATCCGAGGATATGCTCGAAACGGCCAAGGAGGAGTTAGGCGAAGCATATAACGAATGTCATATCGAAGTTGGTAGTGCAGACGCGCTACCCTACGACGATAGTAGTTTTGACCTTGTTGTATGTTTCCGCTTTCTAGGGTTACTCCCTTATGCTGTAGCTCGAGAGGTGTTATCTGAAATTCGTCGGGTTTCACGTGGAGATGTTATTGTTCGAGTTCCTGTTCGCAAAGACTCTGCGCCGGTGCTGCCACCAATTCAGCCCCATGAACTTATTCAAGGGCAACTATTCGAACGTCAGTTGGTTGCGTTTTTTGGCGAGTTCAACCTCACGGTCAGACAGACTTTGAGCATAAGCGAACGTGAGGAAGTTGTGTTCAAGATCTTCGTCCTGAATTGAGCCCGAACCGGGCGGCAGGGTGTCAATTATAAGTAGATGAGGTCCGCTCGTAAGCCCACTGGTGTCATATGTCATTGTGTAGCTTTTTACGGACGGTCAGGCGGCTCGTCTATCGACTCTTGGTTGTTCCTGGTGAAAGCTATGCCCGGCTTTACATCGCTCTGGGCCTAAATCGAGTGTTTCACTTTTTGCGCTTGCCCGGATCAACACAGATTAAGTTGGTGCCCAGACGGCTCCCCGTTTCGAGGCGACTGATGTGTCAGCCCTACTGGGTCGCTTCGACCCTAATACGTTGGGGTGGGAGACCTAGTGGCGGTGAGTCACGGAAAGGAATCGGTCTTGGTCGTGGCATAATTTTTGACGGCAACTGGGATGTCGAAGACAAGCGTGATATCGCTTCGTATCTGAATAGCTATATTTATTCGAAGGCCGTCTATCAGATATTTCGTGACGGTATGGATTACAAACAAACCGATCAGTACAAAGAAATGTCTAGGTTCGTGAAAAGTGGCTTGTCCTCGAGTTGGCAAGCGCGGGGTTGCTCGAGCGAGAGCGATATCCAGGAATACTTTTGTCAGATGCGGGAAACTTTTGAGGCGATTCGCGACACTGGCTATAAGTCACAGGAACAGCTGGGCGGCAAGGAGTGGTACGACGAGATTAAGGTATTCGTAGACCGAAATGGGGAACTGCACAAACAGCAAGCGGCAGGGCATCATAGGCTTGCGATGGCGAGGATTCTTGATGTTCCCAAGTTACCGGTCGTCGTGCTAGGCGTACATAGGAATTGGGCGAAAAAGATTCAAAAAGAGAAAGGTAAAGATATTATTTCTTCGATCGATGCGGCGCTACGTGACCTGGCATCCTAGAGCAGGCCGCTCGAAGACGGGAGCGGTGACTGACGTCGGAATATGTCACCGGCGCAGTTTGTTTCGAGCTTTTCCGAGAAGCCCCATAGCACTATCGAGAACTATTTTTTCCGCACTGGCCGGTCGGCCACTCAGCAGCCATAATGCAAGCGTGATGAATATATATACTGTGCAACCGACCATCACATCCGCTGTGAGGCGGACAATAGCCCATTCAATCTGTGGGTCATGTGTCACTTTAATCGCAAAGAACATTACAGTGGCGGCAGTAGCGGGCCGCCACAACAGTTGAGCCAGGTTCTTCACACTCAAAGTCACTGCCTGGCGAGTTTCATTGAAGATGATTGGCAGACATGCGAGCGGAGCAATGATAGCGGCTTTGGCTAAACCGAGAATGCCTCCCAGTTCCAAGCCGACCCAGAGGATGGGAGCGGTGATGGCAAGTCGGACCCACGCGAGCACCGCGGCAGATTTTTCCCGGCCCGTAGCGATCAGAATCTGGTTGACCATGGTTTGCGATATCGCATAAATCACACCGCCAATAGCTATGTATTCCATTAGCCGTGCAGCGAAAGTCCATTGAGGTCCTAGTAGAATTAGCACTACATCGTCCGCGACGGCCGATGCCCCTGTGCCAAGTGGAATACATAGCAAGGCAACCAGTCCCAAAACTTTGCGGTAAATCGAAGACAGTTCGTCAGGCCGGTCGGCGAGGCGTGCGTAGTTTGGGAGTAGACCACGACCCATTGGGGTAACGATCTCGCTCGTAAACAATGTCGAAAGGTCTGCTGCAACACGGAAGTTGCCAAGCGCAGACGCATCGTTAGTGCCACCAACTAGAAACTGCGCAATCATACCTCTCGACGTGTTGGCAACTCGGATTGGTATTATGGACGCGCCGAAAGCCAAGAATTCTTTCGCGTACTTTATCGAGAGGCGAGGGCGATAAGGATGAACCCGGTAGCTGAGTACTATGCCGACTACTGTTCCCGCCAGGTGGCCAACAATGAGGGCCCAATAGTCGCGCAGAATCAGCGCGGCGCTAACGGTGGCAACGAAGGTGAGAACCTTTCTCCACACATTGAACCGAAAATCCGCGGAATACCGTAGTTCACGCCTCAGCAATATGGGCCCAATGCTCTCAAAGCCGCCCATTAGTGAGGCGACGGCGAGCAGGTACATGACGTCGACCACTCGCGGCTCTTCGAAGTACTCAGAAATGGGTGCCGCGATCAACACTAAGAGCAACGCCGTAAGCCCCCCCTGAAGCAGGACAATGGTCCAGGCCGTATCGGAGTGAGATTGGTCGATCTGCTTTTTTCGCACCAGGTGCATGCCGGCTCCGAACTGACTTAGTTCGAAGAGGAAACCCATCACTAACATGCCCATTGCGGCGACACCAAAGTCTTCTGGGCTCAATAAGCGGGCAAGAATCAGTGTGCTGAAAAGGCCGATAAAGCGCAGAGCCCAGCGCATCAATATCGCCCAGCCTACGCCCCGCGCGATGCTGCGAGATGGGTTGTAAGCTTCCTGTTCGGAGGACTGCGGTGATTTATCTGTCACGAAAGAACTACTTTATGGGAGTTTGAGTTTATCGGTAGCTAGGTCGATGGCTGGAGTCTTTCCCCGAAAGGTCCGACAACCTTGCCTCCCTGATGCAAACTGCGTGAGCTGTGGGTTCTTCTAGTTTTCTGAACTCCGAGCCCCAGAGACGGAACACAAGCGATACTTGGAAAAGCAATGAGATGGCCGATCTCATCCAACGCGACGGCATTTTAATTTGTCTCGTCGGGTTTGCTTTTACTGGATTGTTATCGAAGCGGGCGTAGGCCGCGGCGCCATCGCAACGAAAGGCCCATTCCTAGAAGCGGACCCTAGGTGGCGGCTACTGGCTGTCCATCTGTCTTATTGTGGCAGAAAGTGGACGCGTTCTTCTATCGCCCAGGCCGAGTCGAAATGGATAACCCTGAGTCGTGCCGCAGTGGACCTCAGGTATGTCGCCCACACCGAGTATCTGGCACCTTCCTTGGCATCGGCGAATCCGTGTGACCGGATGCCCAGCCCATTGCAATGCGCTCAAGTTGTGGCGCTGCGATCGCACCATTGGAACCCAGCGGTCTGTGCGGATGTGCCTGCCGCGCAGGCGATGCGGCTACTCTGGTGAATGTGGGTTTCCTCATGTGTCGAATAGACAGACCATGCCATCGTGTCCCCTATCCTTACGCATCGATGCCTTGCCTCTGGGCCGGTTTGAGGACCTAAACAGCGAAGGCCTGGGGTTCGATGACGACTATTTAGACCCCTACGAACGCTTCATCAATAGTCCCTTTGTTGGCAATGTGACGGACAGCGCCGTTCCCGGCTTCAACCCCCCGCGATATGACCGAGATCCCGCGCCTTGCGAATCAGGGGGTCAGCATCAAGAGGACCACTGTCCTCACGCTCGATTCCAAGCGCGCAGGTGCAGGTGTGCAAATCAAGCCCTTCAA
The DNA here is from genome assembly GCA_028284585.1 of Chromatiales bacterium. Classification (GTDB taxonomy): domain Bacteria; phylum Pseudomonadota; class Gammaproteobacteria; order Chromatiales; family Chromatiaceae; genus Thiosocius. The sequence goes on along the minus strand of JANQRK010000001.1, from coordinate 77,663 downwards.
GCAGAAAGAGGCCGAGACCTTATCGATTACATCGACGTTTTGGATTCAGGAGCTCGATGAACTATCGTGCAAGGCGAAGTACCCTAAAGCTGCGGCTGCAGTATGCGCAAGTCGTCATGCTGAATTTCTTCTGACCGCGTCAAGACGGCTTTCCCGGCCGTGCCCAATGGTCGCATATTAGTATCGGCACCCCGGACAAGGAAACCTATCCGGTGTGATCTAGTGGCCTCTGGGACCTCGGCTCCAGAGGCTGCCAAAGATCAGACAGGTTTCGAAGACTCGGGTGTCCCAAACTTGCAGCACCAGACCCAGGGCTCGCTTGCCCAGTAGATTGGCGCTATGGTCCTACTGACATACAACAGCCTGTTAGGACGCGTGCGTCCTTAGACTACCGCAGGACCGAAGGACCATCTGAAGGAAGATTCACGCATGCAACCGGAACAGCGACTCAACTCCCTGCTCTCGACCCTGTTCAGCTATATCTTAAAACTGGTGCTCACCGGCGTCGGTGCATTGGCGCTAATCGGGATCGGGCAGCTGGTCTGGGGCATTGGTGGGCACGGTGAGGTACGGCTCGAAGACCTGCTACTGATGTTCATCTACATCGAGATCATGGCGATGACCCATGTCTATTTTCAGCGTTCTAGCGTGCCCTTCACCTATCCAATGTTCATTGCGGTCACCGCACTGTCGCGACTCATCGTCCTTCAGGGCAAGAACATCGCCATGGAGAACCTACTCTACGAGGGTGGTGCCATTCTGTTGGTAAGTATCGCTATCCTCATCGTGCGCTACAGTGATCAAATTGGTGCAGACCCCGCCAACGAGTCGCCCCGCGACCATTCGCCCGAGCGCCGCTGAGCTGTCACGTCTAGGGACTTGGCACATGGGCCACGATACGCAGTGGCCCGCCGGAGCCTCCCTTGATTTTCATCGGCAAGGCGATGATGGTGCTGCCGCGCGGCGGCAGTTCCGACATATCCGCGATATTCTCAAGCGCCGGGATGTTGTGCGTCATCAGCGCGACATGGGCTGCGAAGTCCTTCGATGGTCCGTGGTCGATCGATGGCGTATCAATGCCGACGGCACCTATACCGCGCGCGACGAGCGTTTCCGCACCTTCCTTCGACAGGCCCGGAAAGTGAAGCTTGGCGACCGCTTGCTCGCCGCGCTCGGCTGTACCCATGTACTTCTCCGCGTCGGGATAAAGCGTTGCGCGGCCGGTTCGGAGCAGAACGATCGCTCCACGAGGAATCCGTCCATGTGCCTTCTCATGTTGCTCGATATCCGCAGGGCCCACGAGATAGTCGACATCGGTCGCGACGCGGTCGGCGACGTCGATCACGACACCCGGCCCGATCAGCTGTGAGACCGGCACGCGATCGGCGGGCAGTGCACCTTCCGCGAAATGGACCGGTGCGTCCATGTGCGTGCCACCATGCTCAGCGGAGCAGAAATTATAGGCGGAATAGAAGTAGCCACCCGGCGTACGACCCTCGAAGACGGTCTGTTTCTCGAACGTCTTCGCGGTCGGCCAATAAATTGTGTCCGAATCGAACGGATGGGTTAGGTCGATCCATTTGCCGCCTGCGAAGGACTGGGCAGCGGCGGACATGGCGAGGACGGCCGACAGCACAGCGACGCCAAAACTTGCGAGGATCACATTAGGTCTCCCGGCAGTATGCATTGATCGAAGGCTAGCGCCTTTCATCGATGGGCGAAACCAGACCGGCATTTTCTACGGGATCGAAGGCGCGCTTGGATACCCGCACTGACCGCTGAATTGGCGCGCAAGGCGTTCCAAGAGAAGTCGAATGCCGTTAGAGTGTTACGATGCGCCTACTGACTGCAGTCCTGCTGGTCATACTCTCGAGCTGGTTTTCGGCAGCCAGTTCTGCCGCCGAGGTAGAGATTACCGAATGGGCGGTTCCCTATCCGCATACCCGGCCGCGCGATCCCTATGTCGATTCCACCGGACGGGTCTGGTTCTGCGGTCAGGCCGGTGCCTATCTAGCGTATCTTGATCGGCGCAGCGGCGCTTTTACTCGCTTTGATCTCGCCGATGGCGCGGCCCCGCACAACCTGATCATCGATGAGCACGATCGAGTCTGGTTTGCCGCTAACACCTTGCCGTACATCGGTCGCTTCGATCCCGCGCGAGGCGAGATGCTGAAATACCAAATGCCGAACCCACAGGCCCGCGATCCGCACACCCTGGTGTTCGATGGTTCCGGCAACATTTGGTTCACCGCGCAATGGAGCGACCGCATCGGACGCCTCGATAGGGAAAGTGGTGAAATCGATCTGGTTGCGCTGCCGGAAGGTGGTATGCGTCCCTACGGCATAAAAATCGACCCGCGCGGCCGGCCCTGGGTCGTGCTGTTCGGCACCCATGGCCTAGCCAGCATCGATCCCGATTCACTCAGCTTGCGGCTGGTCGAGTTGCCTGATCGGCGCAGCCGCCCGCGGCGACTCGAAATCGATGCCGCCGGCAATATCTGGTACGGCGACTACAGCCGCGGCATGCTCGGGCGTTACGCCCCGGATACGGGGAAATTCGACGAGTGGCCGCTCCCCGGCGGAGAAGACGCAGCGCCCTATGGCATGGCGCTCGACGGGCAGGGCAATGTTTGGCTGGCCGAGGCGGGCACTCCGAATCGGCTGGTCGCATTCGATCGGGAGCAGGGCGCGTTCATCCACGTCATCGACGTGCCGAATGCGCGTGGTTCGATTCGACATATGCATTTCGATGTCCGCACCGATTCGATCTGGTTCGGCGAGGACTCGAACTACATCGGCCGACTACAGTTGAAATAGTCGCTTAATCCGGCGCTGGGTAACTGCCTGATTCCAGCCACCTGACATGGTCGTGCAAAAAGTCTACGAAGGTTTCGGCGACGACGGACCGTTGCTTGCCGCGCGGTGTCACCACGTACCAGTGGCGCTTTATCGGGAAACCCTGGACCTTCAACTCGACGACTCTGTCGGTCCCTGACAGGGGACTGAGGGCATGACGCGACATGATGGATAGACCGAGGCCGCCCGCAACCGCTTGCTTGATCGCTTCGTTGCTGCCCAGTTCCATCTTGACGTGGAGTGGTGTCTGCCGCTCCTGAAACATCCGCTCAATGGCAATGCGCGTACCCGAACCCTGCTCGCGCATCAGGAAAACCTGGTTCGCGAGCTCGTCGAAGCGGATGCGGCGGCGTTTGGCAAGCGGGTTCGATGCCGGCGCGACCACGACCAATGGGTTGCTGATCAGCGGCTCACTGTCGATATCAAGGTCGTCCGGTGGTACACCCATGATGTAGAGATCGTCCTGATTGCGCGCCAGGCGCTCGAGCAACCGGTTGCGATTGACCACCTCCATTGCCACATCGATGCCTGGATAATCTGCACAGAACGGTCCGAGCACGCGCGGCATGAAATACTTGCCCGTGGTCACTACGGCAATCCGCAGGCGACCCCGTTTCAGGCCCTGCAGGTCGGCGATCGACTGCTCGAAGTGTGACCAGGTTTCCAGCCAGTCAGTGCAGACCCCCAACAGCAGGCGGCCGGCATCGGTCAGATGGCTGCGCTTACCGATCTGCTCGAGCAGCGGCAAGCCGACCTCATCCTGCAATAGGCGAATTTTCTTGGATACCGCAGGTTGCGTAACGAACAGTTCTTTACCGGCGGCGGAAAAACTACCGAGCCGGGCTACCGCCTCGAATGCCTTCAGCTGCCCCAAAGTCACCCGCATGCCCGCCATGGCATTGCCTCTTGAGCCGTAACTCAAAAGATGTATTTTAACAAGAATAATGTCATTCTGGTTTTGGATGTGTGCTTTTTAGGCTGTGCCCAACTGCTGCAATCAACATGAGGACCGCCAGTTTGGACGCGCTACTAGATTTCCTGCCCTGTCTCGTCAGTCAGTTTCAGGCGCTGACGCTGGCGTTTCTGATGGGTGGCATCGTGATCGCTGCACTTGGATCGCGGCTCACTATTCCGGACGCTATTTATCGATTCATCGTCTTCATGCTACTCATGCGCGTCGGTCTGGACGGTGGCATGTCTACGCTAGGCCAATCTGGCAGATATGTTGCTGCCGGCATTCCTCGCCATGCGCATCGGTTGCGCCATTGTTCTGATCGGCCGGTTTACGCTCGCCATGCTGCCGAGCGTGCGCGCGGAAGATGGCATCGTAACCTCCGGGCTGTTCGGTGCTGTGCGCGGCTCGACACCCGTCGCCGCGATCGTCGTGCTGGAGAACGATGGCATCGAATACGAACATTGGGCGCACGCGCTGTATCCGTTCATGGACATTCCGGCACTGGTATTGGCTATCGTGCTCGCCAATACGCATCTCAAACGCAAGGATGGATCGGGTGAGAAAGTACGTGTCTGGCCGATCGTCAAGGAAAGCCTGCAGGGAACCGCCCTGTCGGCATTGTTGCTGGGTATCACATTGGGCCTGATCACCTGACCCAGTGACGTTTACGAAGGTTTCTACGACCCCCCTGTTCAAGGGCCTGCTGTCCGTCTTGATGCTGATCATGGGAATCGAAGTCTACACCCGGCTCTATGAGCTGCGCCGTGTCGCCCATTGGTTTGCTGTCCATACCGCAGTTGCGCCCTTGGTACATGGTCTGATCGCTTTCGGGCTGGGTTATGTCGCGCATGTGCTGACCGGCTTCAGTCCGGGTGGTGTCGTCCTGCTCGCAGTACTCGCGGGGTCGAGCTCGGATATTTCCGTCCCTCCAACTCTGCGTGCTGGCATTCCCACAGCCAATCCGTCTTCCCATATTGGTGCATCGACCAGTGTCGGGACGCCGGTAGCCATCGCGATTGGCATGCTGCTGCACATTGGCTTGGCGCAGGCGGTCTTCTGATGGCGGGTCGCTTAGCAGTGAGAAAGATCCTCTGAAACACAGGATTCATGGTCTGCGGGGCGCGCGGCTGAGGGATCGCGGTGCGCCACCGCCACTTCGCATGAACACGAGTAGCTGGATGCGTTTCAACTCATGTCAAAAAAGGCAACCAAGCTGGTTATCATTACTGAGAAATTACTCCTCAAACACCTGGTGAAAATCATCGACGCAGCCGGTGCCACCGGGTATACGGTAACCGGTGCCGATGGACAGGGCAGCCGCGATCCTAGTTTCTCGAAACTTCCGTCGGTGTCCGATAGCTATGAAAAAATCAAGCTAGAGGTCATCACCATCGACGAGGCCTTGGCACGAAAGATTGCCGATGAAATCGCGGCGAGCTACTTCGAGAACTTCTGCGGCATCATTTTCATGGACCAGGTCAATGTGCTTTGTGCGCATTCGCTGTGACTCGGATCCGGCGGCGGCGACCGCGGTGGTAGCTGGCCTGATTTCCTATCTGCAGCCACCTGGCTGCATGCGGAATCCAAATGATGAACCCCATGTGCGAATTGTCACAGACTCTTAATTCCTGATCGCAAATGCTTCGATCAGAGACGCGAATGGGCGCGTCCTAAAAACATGGGAGCATACGATGAGACTGATCATTCTGACAGTGGCTTTGACTCTTGGTTTGGCAACGGCTGCGCTGGCTTGTCCGAAGGGCTATTACCCCTGTGGCATCGGTGACGCCCTCTGCTGCCCGCGATAGGCGCGGGCTGACTCGACCTGACCCGATCAAGGAACCCGGACTTGGTCAAGGTCCATCGGTGCCCGCCACTGCGTACGGTCTTTGGGCGGGCGCCATGATTTCCTGGAGGTCATCATGAAAACAAAACGGAAGTGGCTCTTGCTCTTCGTTCCGCTATTGGGTGCAAGCTGGCAGCTCTACCTTCATTCTCCGCTGGGCTCGGCCACCAGCGTCTTTGGGGAGGCCGGCTATCTGACCTTGCGGCTGACCCTGGACCACCATGCGCCGGGAAGCCTCTATACAGTCGACAGTCAGTCGGAGGGGTTCGTTAGCCTGCGCCCGACCTGCGAGATCGACGACAATGCGCTGACGAACGCGATCCAGGTCTACGGCACGGCGGACGTATCCGCAGCCATCGAGAACAAGCTCTCGGCAGGATTCAAGGTCGCTCCGGAGAACTGGAGCAAACTGGCGGTCAACGCCGATCTGACGGGTGTGCAAGGCATCCAGGCAGTCTACTCTGATTCGAAGGTCGAGCTGCTTAGCACCCAAAGTATCCTGGCTCTGCGGGAAAACTTGCTCAACCAGAAGGGTTGCTTCGCGGCCGTGATGTACGAGCTGGAGCAAGGCTATGAGGTATGCCAGACGGAGGCGGTGATCGTCTCCGATCTGGTCTACAAGGTAACCCGCGGCGAACGCAGCACCTTCGGGTTCGACACCGTGATTGACAAGATCTTGGGACTCGGCGGCCTAAGCACGGCCGACAATAGCGCGACCGAGACAATTGACGGTAGCAAGATGTACCACGCGGTCAAGCTGCACCGCTCGAAGCTGGGCAATAACTGCAATTTGCTCGAAAAGGTGGTGGGCCAGAACGGTGGCAGCGAACCCATGCCGGCGAGCGGCGACGGCACTGTCGCGATGAACAATTCGGGCCGAGACGAGACGCCGTACGGCCTGTAAAACGGGGTAGAACCCGGCTGCAATTCGGCACACCGGCGGGTAGTGGCAACACGAGGAAGCGGTTGTTCTCAAGAGACAGAAAGCGCACCTGGATGGTCGGCGCATTCGCAGAGCCACGCTCAGTGCTGAATCAAGGGCGCTGAATGGATTGACCCTCACTGGGACTCGGGATACCCTCCGGCAACGCTTTAGTTCCTAGGCGTGATGGCGATGCTGATCCTGCATCACCGCCGACAGCCCCCGGTACAGACAGGATACCGCGCTGCCTAGGCCCCTTGAGTTGAACGATCTTCGCCATCTACAAGCATACGGTTACCTACGAGCAGGGGAGAATTTAGCATGAAGAGACGCGCAATCCTTTTTGCCGCCGGAGTCTCGCTGTTGCTGGCGATGACCACCGCGTCTGCGGTGCCGATTCGGATAACGATTACCAGTAATGCACCCGCGAACGGCGTCTCACTGACTCCGATGTGGGTCGGTTTCCATAACGGCAGTTTCGATAGCTATGATGGCGGCGCCCCGGCCGCCCCCGCGCTCGAGCGGTTAGCTGAGGACGGCAACGCCGGCCCGATCTCGACCGTGTTCGGTGCGAACGGTACCTTGGTTACAACCGGCGTGGCGCAGGTTGGCACTCGGGTGCAGGGTTCGATCGGCGGCCTGATCGTTCCGGGTGGGAGTGTGTCTTCGATCTTCGACCTCGCGACGGATGGCTCGAACGGCTTCTTCTCGTACGCTTCGATGGTGCTTCCGAGCAACGACTACTTTGTGGCCAACGGCTCTCCGACCGCACATGATCTCACTGGTGTATTGATCAGCGACGCGGTCTTGAGCTTTAACATTGGCAATGCGGGCACCGTGAACGACGCCGGGACCGAGGTGAACGACTTCAACACTTCGGCCGGCAACGGGCTAGTCGCTGGCCTGCCGGCAGGTCAGGGCGGCGCGGACCAGGGTGCCGACGAGAATGGCGTGATTACTAACATCGCCAACCCTTTTGCCAACTTCGCCAATAGTCCCGGCCTAGCCGCACTCGCCGCACTCAACTTCAATAATACGTCGCTGTACCCGAATGGGATCGCAACCATCACCATTGAGCGCATCGATACGGATCCCGGTGTGCCCGAGCCCGGTGTTATGCTCCTGCTCGCCGCCGGTGCCTTCGGCTTCTTGCCCGCAGCCCGCCGCCGCAAGGCGCACCGCGTGTTACCGCCTCGCGCCTAAGGGAGCAGGCGGGCTTGCCGAGGGCGCGGTGCTGTCGGCATGCTGGGCAATAGTCCTTTCGCTTGGCCTTGTCAGGTTACGCAAACTGCAGAATTGCATCGTGACCATTCTGTAGATTTCTACTGCAAGCTCACCCAGACTATGAAGGCCGCGATGGCTGAATCGAGGGGCCTGTTTTAGTCGGGAAGATCCCCAGCCACCTTGGCACAGAAAAGCTGGCTTGACCGGGGCTTCAAGCTGGTGAGTGGCGCAGCGTGACAGACGCAGATCGAGCGGCAATGGGCTATGATCGTCTTCCGCCCCGCACAGCCTGCAACATGAACGACGACGCGAATGTCCACAGCACCTGCATCGCTGATCGTTTGCCACGAATGCGATCTCTTGAACGAGGTACCGCCGCTCGCGGTTGGCGAAAAGGCCTTCTGCCGACGCTGTTCCTACATGCTGGCTGCTAACCGCCCACAAGCGATGACCATTGTGTTTACGTTCTCGTTGACGGCGCTCGTGCTACTAGTGCTGGCGAGTAGCTTTCCCTTCCTTGGCTTCAGTGCGCATGGCCAAGAACAAACAGTGACATTGATACAGAGCATCGCGGTACTCATGACCCAGGATCACCCGACGCTCGCGTTGATCGTTTTTGCACTGATCATTGCTGTCCCCGCCATCTTGTTGCTTGGCCTCATTTATGTTTCGCTGGCGATCAGGACACAACGACGTCTGCCTGCCGTGCGCCGCGTGTTGCGCTGGATGCTGCACCTGGTGCCGTGGAGTATGGCCGAGATATTTCTGATCGGTATCCTGGTCAGCTTCATCAAGATCGTGGCGCTGGCCGATGTGTCATTGGGCCTGTCGTTTTGGTCCTATGCATTGTTCACTGTCTGCCTGCTCGTCGCCGTGCAGCACTTGGACAAGCGCGAATTGTGGCGTGCCCTTGGGGCCTTGCCACGTGGCTGAACCGCTCGCACGCTCGGCGATGGGTCAGGGCCTGCAGGGTTGCAGCATCTGCACCAAGGTCGCATCGATCGATGACGAGCGCTGTGCTGTCTGTGGCGGGCGGCTCCACGCTGGGTTCGGCCACAGCCTTCAGAAGACCTGGGCCTGGCTGATTACGTCCGTGGTGCTGTACTTGCCCGCCAACTTCCTACCCATTATGCACACGACCTTTCTAGGCCATGTCACCGAAAGCACGATATTCGCGGGCGTGGTGACGCTATGGGAGCACGGCTCCTATCCGATCGCGCTGGTGATCTTTGTCGCCAGTGTGTTGGTGCCAATCGGTAAGATCCTTGTCCTCGCTTGGTTGTGCGTTTCTGTGCATCGACAGAGCGAGCTGGCGCTGCCTCAGAAAATTCGCCTATACCGCATTACGGAATTCGTTGGCCGCTGGTCGATGGTCGATGTGTTCGTGGTCGGTATCTTGGTCGCGTTGATTCAGCTGGGTAACATCATGACGATCCTGCCAGGCGCCGCGGCACTTGCCTTCGCGGCGATGGTCGGGACGACGATGCTCGCTGCAATCGTCTTCGATCCGCGACAGATCTGGGTCCCGGCCAACGAGGCGCCTGCCGAATGACTGAGACGCAAGACAGGGTTACCGCACGAGTCGACCGTGGCGGACGCTTTTCTTCGCTCTGGTTGGTGCCGATCGTGGCAGTGGTCATCGGCATCTGGATGGTGTTTGCCCAATGGGCCAATCAGGGGCCTCTGATCGAGATCACCTTCACGAGTGCGGAAGGCATCGAAGCGGGTAAGACCAAGATACGGCGGAGGAATGTCGAGATCGGCGAAGTCAAGAGCCTGCGCCTTTCAAATGACGCCCAGCAGGTTGTGCTGATGGTGCGCATGGACAGAGAAATCATCGACCTGTTGCGCAAAGACACCCAGTTCTGGGTGGTCCGGCCGCGCATCGCACCGGGCGGCGTGTCTGGGCTCAATACGCTGTTTTCCGGTTCTTACATCGAGATGTCACTAGGAACGTCCGAGGAGCCAGCACGCCAGTTCGAGGGGCTAGAGGTGCCGCCGGTGACCCCCATAGGGACACCAGGTTTACATGTGACACTCGACAGCGCCGGCAACCACCCACTGGACGAAGGTGACCCCATTTTGTTCCACGGCATCGAGGTCGGCACCATCGAGTATGCGCACTTCAATATCAAGGAGCGGCGCACCTATTACAATGCCTTCATCGAGGCGCCCTATGATCGTCTGATCACAACCAATACGCGCTTCTGGTTCGTCAATGGCATCAACGTCGACCTGTCTGCCGATGGCGTGCGCTTCGAGGTTGCCAATTTGGAAACGATCGTAGCCGGCGGAGTGGCTTTCGACGTACCACGCGGCCAGCCACTCGGTGAGCGGATCACCGAGCGCGCGTTCTTCACAATTCTGCCGCGCGAGAGCGCGGTCCAGGAGAAGACCTACCAACACACGATCGAGTACGTAATGCTGTTTGATGACTCGATCCGCGGCTTGAAGCGCAGTGCGCCTGTCGAATATCGCGGTGTCAAGGTTGGCCAGATACTGCGCACCGACATCGATTACCAGGAAATGAACAACTTGCTCGAGCCTGATTCGCGTATCCCAGTCATGATCGAACTCGTGCCGGCACGTTTCGGCTTCGACGACACGGCCGCCGCGGCGAACCAGGCGAGGGAGCGAATCGATGCGTTGATCGCCGATGGTCTGCATGGTGCACTCGCCGTTGGCAGTTACGTCACAGGTGGCAAGTACATCGAGCTGCAGTACCACGAGAACAAACCAAGTTCGCCCGAAACCTTCGCCGGTACGACCGTCATCCCGGCGGCTGCGGGTGGAGTCGATCGTCTGATTGCCAGCCTCACCGGTACCATCGAGTCGATCAACAAATTGCCGTTGGCAGATACTGCGGACAGCGCCAAGACAGCACTCAATCGTATGAGTTCGACACTGACCGAACTAGAAAAGATACTCGAGGATGCAGCCAGCCAAGAGGTATTCCGTCGCCTGAATGAAACACTGTTGCAGTTTCGCCAGCTCGCGCAGGACTACTCGGAAGGGTCGGATACGAATCGCGAAATACAGAGAACGCTGCGCTCGTTGGAGCAGACTATGCGCGAACTCGATCCCGTGCTTCGCAACCTGCGCCGCAAGCCGAATAGTTTGATCTTTGGTGGACCGGATGACGATGACCCGGAACCCAGGGCAGCCCCGCATTGAAGGCATGGCGATGAACAGCGGAGTGCGTCAATGAAGCACTGGATTTTGCTGCTGAGTGTTGCGTGCCTGGCTGCGTGTGCAACCAACTCGGTACAGCGTCCGGAGCGGTACTACAGTCTGGTGCTGGCGGGGAGTACGCAGCGCGCCCAGCTCACGGTGCCGGTGGTACGCTGGGTCCTGGTCCCGATTCGCTTGCCGGCCTATCTCCATACTCAGAGCATCGCATTGCAGACGGCCGCCAATCGCATCGAGTCCGCGCACCGGCATTTTTGGGCAGAGCCGCTTGACGACGCCATCGCCAAGGTGCTGGTGGCCGGTATCGAGCAATCGCACGGCGGCATTGCGATCGAGCGCCAGGCAGGCCGCTGGACGCCAGTTCCCGCGTGCCGCCTGCGCGTCGAATTCGATGCGTTCCATCCGACCCATGACGGCCGGGTGCGGGTGAGCGGTCGTTACTGGATCGCCACCGGTGAGACGATGTCGCGCCGCAATTTTGATCAATCCGCGACACTGGCCTCTGATGGCTATGCGCACGCCGTCGACGCCTTGCGCAGCTCGCTCGATAGCCTGTCTGCGCAGATCGCCGTGACGCTCGACGGTGTCGCGTGCGGCTGAATGCCAGTGGCTATGGCTGATTCCGCCACAGCAGGTACCAGAGCGCAAAGTCTCAAAACACCACGCACGGTTCTTCCCAAAAGAAGGTAATTCAGAGTAAGATAGGAAGCCTGCAGCGGGGCTACGGGAGCCAGCCACCTTAGCCAAAGTTGGGGTCGCGAGTTCGAGTCTCGTTTCCTGCTCCAGACACCCGACAGGCCCCGCGCGCGCGGGGTTTCTTGTTTATAACCGGCGCTGCTTGGATTGGCTTCCAGGTATCTAGTTTGGCCGAGTGGCAGAGTGGTCATGCAGCGGATTGCAAATCCGTGTACCTCGGTTCGATTCCGGGCTCGGCCTCCACCTTCGTGCTCAATTCGCGGGTAGGGGGGTAAACATCTTGATTAGTCCGTTTCGAACTCGGTGAGCCGCTCCCGCTAGGGCATGCCATTTTCTTAACTCGGGACCATAGGCCTCTGTGCAGTTGGTTTCGGCACTTTGGGGTCGATTACATTGATTACACTCTTCATACGTGGGTTACCGCGGTCCGCGACCGAGGAAAACGTCTCCGCGCTGTTCAGTGAGTACGGCAAAGTCCGTTCGATACAACTTGCCAAAGACATCTTCTCGAGCGAGTGCAAGGGTTTTGGCACGATTAGTATGGAGGGCCACGAGGGCCGCGCGGCCATGTCGGCCCTGGATGGCAAGACATTCAATGGTAGCGTCATCGGTGTCGGCCTCGACCGAGGCAAACCGCGCGGTCGCCGCCGCTGATCGCGGCTCAATTGCGCAGCCGAGCAGTGTTCTACGTCAGTGATAGAATCTTGTGAACACCGCCAAGCCAAGCCCGGGTGGCGGAATTGGTAGACGCAGCGGACTTAAAATCCGCCGGCCATTGCGGCCGTGCCGGTTCGATTCCGGCTCCGGGCACCAATTAAAACAGTAGTTTAGGTTATTTAATTAAACTACTTTCTGTTGTTGATGTACCTCACAGAGTGCGAAATCAGGATTCTGTCCACCTGACCCAGCGCGGGCGGTCTGCCGCCTTGTCAATCACCTGATCCAAGTGTTCTTGGCGGACCAGGGCGGTCACTAGGTAGTGATCGCGCTCATGGCCGAGGTCTTCGATGTGGAATAGCCGCGCAAGGCACCTCCCGCACATCAACTCTTCGAGATGTCGATGGCTAACTGTAAACAGCAGGGTCTTCATGGCTGTTTGTCGGGCCAGTGCTGCACTAGCGGGCTTGCGGTAGGGGTATTTTGATTCACGGGTCTCTCCGTCGATAGACGTTGGCGAGGTGCTCAGAATATTAACCGCATCCAATGAGGCAGTGCTTGCACAACCAGGGAGAGTTGGGGTAGCTTGTCGCGTCATCGCCCCCGAAGGTGCGATGTTGAATGCGGTTCCCGACCGGTCCTGACCGGGACATGGATGATTCAGGGATCCGCGATGCCCAAGGAAGGGTGGAAACATGCCGCACAGCACCGATAGCAAACCGGTCGATACTGGTTTGTCTTGCCTCGTAGTATTGGCCAGATACCATGGCCATGCAGCCACCGTCGAACACCTGACTCACGAACTGGGGATCAGCGGTCGTTTCGCAAAGCCCGAGGACATCCTGCGTGCCGGACGGATGCTAGCGTTGAAGTTGGGCAGCGTCGAGTCCGACTGGGAACGTCTTGAGGCGGCGGCATTGCCTGCGATCGCCCAGCATGTGGATGGGCACTTTTTCGTCGTTGCCGGCGTTAGTGACGACAAAGTGTTGGTGCAGGATCCACTCGAGTCACGCCCCCTAACCCTGCCGCGTGCAGTCTTCGAATCCGCTTGGTCCGGCCGATTGATCTTGGTCACTCGCCGGGCGCAGCTACGGGATGCTGGGGGAAGCTTCGGCTTTTCATGGTTCATCCCGCCGATCGTCAAGCACCGTCGCTTGCTCGGCGAAGTCTTGGCGGCTTCGTTCTTTCTGCAACTGTTCGCCTTGGTTACGCCACTGTTCTTCCAAGTGATCGTGGACAAGGTGCTGGTGCACCGCGGTCTGACCACGCTAGATGTTCTAGCGATTGGTTTGCTGGCCCTCGCTTTGTTCGAAGTAGTGCTAGGCGGATTGCGCACCTATGTCTTTTCGCATACTGCCAATCGTATCGATGTGCTACTGGGTGCAAAGCTATTCAGTCATCTTCTACGCCTGCCTTTGGCCTATTTCGAGGCGCGACGGGTCGGCGACTCCGTCGCCCGCGTACGTGAGTTGGAAAATATCCGCAGCTTTCTGACTGGGTCTGCATTGACCCTGCTGATCGATTTTTTCTTCACGCTGGTGTTTTTCATCGTGCTATACCTCTACAGCCCGCTGCTCACTGCAGTAGTTGCTGGTGCGATCCCCTTCTATGTCGCTTTGTCTGCCTGGGTGACTCCGATTTTGCGGGCGCGCCTGGAAGAAAAATTCAATCGTGGAGCCGAAAACCAGGCATTCTTGGTTGAGACAGTGACCGGCATCCAAACGCTGAAGTCGATGGCAGTCGAACCGCAGATGCAGCGTCGCTGGGAGGATCAGCTGGCTGGCTATGTCGGTGCGAGCTTCCGGGCCTCGAACCTGGGGAACATCGCCGGGCAGTGCGCCGGATTCGTCAACAAGGTAACGGTGGTGCTGATTCTGTGGGTCGGTGCCAACCTGGTGATGCAGGGCGCACTTTCAGTCGGTCAGCTCATCGCATTCAATATGATTGCGGCTCGCATCAGTGGGCCGATCCTGCGTTTGGTGCAACTCTGGCAGGATTTTCAGCAGGCGGGTATCTCGTTGCGTCGGTTGGGTGACATCCTGAACATGCCGGTCGAGCAAGGCTACAATCCCGGCCGCGCTACGCTGCCGACATTGCACGGCGCGGTGCGCTTTGAACACGTTGGCTTCAGGTATTCGCCCGAGCGGTCCCAGGTGCTAAGCGATGTTAGCCTGGATATCAGAGCCGGCGAGCTGATCGGTATCGTGGGGCGCTCGGGTTCGGGCAAGAGCACGCTGAGCAAACTGATTCAACGCCTGTATGTCCCCGAAGCAGGGCGGGTATCGATCGATGGCGTCGACCTTGCCCTGGTCGAGCCAGCTTGGTTGCGTCGACAGGTGGGTGTTGTCTTGCAGGAAAACTTCCTGTTCAACCGCAGTGTGCGCGACAACATCGCATTGGCCAATCCCGGCCTGCCAATGGAGCCGATCGTCGCGGCCGCGAAGCTGGCGGGCGCTCATGAGTTCATCCTCGAACTGCCAGAGGGCTATGACACAATCGTCGGTGAACAGGGAAGCAGTCTGTCCGGCGGCCAACGCCAGCGAATAGCGATTGCTCGTGCCTTGGTAAGTGACCCCAAGATCTTGATCCTGGATGAGGCGACCAGTGCGCTCGACTACGAGTCCGAGCGGATGGTGCAACATAATATGCGCGCCATCTGCCATGGGCGCACAGTGTTCGTCATCGCCCACCGGCTGAGTGCCGTGAGCCAGGCCGATCGTATCCTGGTGCTCGATCGGGGGCGGGTCATCGAGCAGGGCGATCATGAGTCGCTTCGCGGCAGCGATGGCCTGTATGCCCGTCTGTGGGCGTTGCAGTCGGGTCTGGCGACAAAAGACTGTCCCGGGCCTGTGGAGGAAGCTCGGTCAGCCGTTAGCGCAAGGCAACCGCAGGGGGGGAAGCCATGAAGCGCGGAGCAGAAACCGCCTTCCTTCCGGCCGCACTGGAAGTCGAAGCGACTCCTCCTTCACCCGCGGGTAGAGCGATCCTTTGGGCCATCTTGGTGGTATTTGCGTTTGGATGTGCCTGGGCGACCTATGGGCAGGTCGATATCGTCGCCGTCGCACAGGGACGCGTCATTCCCAACGGCCACAGTAAGACGGTACAGCCGTTGGAGATCGGCACGGTGACCGCCATCCATGTCGCCGAGGGACAGGCCGTAGAGAAAGACGAACTCCTGATCGCGCTCGATGACAGTCGGGCTCGGGCCGATATCGAGCGCCTGAGCGAAGAGTTGAGCCTTGCTGAGGCATCAGTCGCCCGCTATCGGCGCTTGGGCGCATGGCTGGAGGGCGAAAATTCTTCAAAACCAGAAAACTTTGCTATAAATCTTGACCCGTTGCTAGTGCGCACTTGGCGCGAGTTCGAAGACCGCTTGAGGGTCTTGGCCGGCGAGCGTGATCGTAGGCTCGCAGAGCAGCGCAGTGCCCGATTCCAAGTAGAGAAGCTACGGCTGATCCTGCCGATCGTCAGCCGCAGGGCAAAGGATCAGCAAGGGCTGGCGGAGCGGAAACTGCTACCCGAGCAGCAGTATCTGGAAACCGAGCAAGAGCGCCTCGAGGTCGAGCATGAGCTGGCGAGCAAGCGCAGTCGGCTCGACGAGCTGGAGGCGGCGATCCGTGAGCTCGAGATGCGCGCCGAACTGGCCCGCAGTGAATTTTATCGTGAGGTGCTCGAGCGTGCCGGGCTCGCAGCGCGTGAGCGCATGGCCGCTGAAACGGAACTTGCCAAGGCCCGCAGCAACCTGAATGCGCGGAAAATCAAGGCCCCGGTCGCTGGCATCGTACAGCAGCTGGCCGTCCGTAATACGGGAGCGGTCGTGACCCCGGCTCAGGAGCTGATGGTGATCGTTCCCCAAGATCGTGCCATAGAGGTAGAAGCACTCCTCGAGAACAAAGATATCGGGTTTGTGCACGTCGGCCAGTCCGCCGAGATAAAGATCGATGCCTTCCCGTTCACGCGCTATGGAACCATAGCAGGGGAAGTGATCGATCTGTCGAATGACGCAGTCGCCGACGAGCAGCGAGGCCTGGTCTATAAAATGCGGGTGCGGATGAACAGCGCCGAGATCCAAGTACAAGAGAAGTTACTCTCTTTGACGCCTGGCATGACGGTTACTGTTGAATCGCGTACGGGATCGAGGCGATTGATCGAGTTCTTTTTGAGCCCTCTATTGCGGTATGCGGATGAGAGTGTGCGAGAAAGGTAAAAAACCGAAACTCGGGGCGGCTCTGCAGGCCCCAGTTGCACATTTTCAGATCTTATTTTGCAAATTGCATGCTATGTTTTTCATCTGCAATATGGTTGTTTTCTATAGTATTAGCTTACTTATGCCTGAAGTCAGCGAGGGGAAGGACATGGGTTTTGTGAACGAGTACGCTTCTGATGAGGATATAGAGAAGTATGAGCTCCACGAGATATGGGATAAGTATCACCCACGTCGTAGAGGAGACTATTACGGAGGTGAGAGACCGTCTTTCACGATAGATCGTGAGAACAAAATTTTTTTCATGGTGATCGCTAGGGGGATCCGGGAGGAAGGAAATCAAGCAACATTCCTACTGTCGTGGAATGGTGAACATATTACCGGACGAATAAAGCAGGATGGTGGAAGTAGTGAACTCGGTTCCAGTCCATTCCTTCGAGTCTGGCACTTATTAATGCTAGATCGTCCCGAGAGCTCTAAAGTCTCGGATTCCGAGGTCAAAAACTGCCTTAAAGACGCTTTGAAGGTATACGGATACTGGGGTGTTCGTAAGCAAATTCCGAATACTATTGTCAAGTTTAAATTTTGATGTAATGCAAAAAGGACTATTGTAATGGCAAGGACTGCTGCAGAAGCGAAGTCTCTACTGGCTAATGTAGAAAGTGTCGAAGATCTTCGTAAGCTAATTCTAGAAATTGATGCTTCTTCGACGGGAAACCCTACAGTCTTATTCAGCGGAAGAGCCAGTAGCGGTTCAAGCTATGGGGCAGCGGCACAGGCACTTGGTGATCAGCATGGTGCTAGGATAATTCAAGAATCCGAGGTGGCAAAGTTCCTCGATTTTGAAAGTAATTCTTTGTTGGTATCCAAGTTGGAAGAGCTGGTTGGAGGAGATCCATCTGAAGCAGATTCAAGTGCTTACAGGTTTCTTAACGGGGATGTAGTTGATGGCAAACGCGTCCCGAACGGTATCTGGGACGACGTATCAGCTAGATTCGCCCGGGAGACAGCGGGTGAAGTAGTCACCCTAATCGAATTTGGGAAGCTCGACGGCACCTTCGCATTGGCCGAGCTCCCAGCCCTACTCGAGAATCCGAACGTCACTACGATCGACGGGTTGCCGCGGGAGCAACTACGAGACCTCTACCGAACCACGGACTTGCCGACCGTACTTAACGCCGTGGCATTGAACTCGCAGGTGCGGATTTCACTGAGCGGTTTAGCGAGCGGCGATCTTAGCGGTTTCCTGGATCTAGGTGATGACGATCTCGCCAAGGCACTCGAAGACCCTGCTAAGCGCGAGGCCGTTCAGGCGCTGCTGGACGACGCCGATCCACGAACTAGGGCAGCGGTTCAATCCGGCCTTGATAGCTTGCTGGCGGGGGCGGAGGTCTCGAGGCTCAACGGCGCCACGCATGTCCTTAATCGTATGGGCTATGTCGGCGGTATCCTCAGCCTACTCGTAGTTTCCTCCCAAGCGGCCTCGGCTGGCAGCAGTGAAGAAGCCGCCGACATCATGAAGCGCTGGGCCGTAGAGGCGGTCGGCGGTGAGATCGGCTCGATCATCGGCGGTGCGGCCGCGGGGATAGCGCTTGCGGCCGTCGGGGTGGCCTCGGCCCCTGTTGTGGCTACCCTGGTTGTGGGCGCCTCCTTGGTTGGGGGATTTGTCGGAGCCGAATGGTCCAGCGAATTCTACGATGCCCTGGGTGAACAGGACGGCCCTGACCGGGCACGGGTCCTGGGGAAGTTGACCGAGCTCTATTTCGGTCCAGGGGCTGTGGTGGCGCCGGATCAGATACCGTCGGCCGACGGCAGCTTCTCGTGGATCGATCCAAGCCTGTCGGCACAAGAGATTTATCAGGCCGCACAGGGCGATATCGCGTGGCGCTATGCGCTGGACAAGCTCAATCCCTTTGTCGTCGGCGGTGTCGACTATGCGGCGGTACACAATGCCGAGGGCGAGTTGGACCTGTACGACAGTTCTACCGGTCAGGGACTAACCGATCAGTATCTGATGGCCAGGGCCGAGGCCTTACACACCTATGTGGCCTTGTTCAACGATGGTATCGATGGTGTAGGCAGGACCTTTCCAGCTGGCTATGCACCCCATTTCTACGATTCGAGCGTGCAGTCGGAGGACGCATCTGAAGAAGCTGTGGTCGACCTCGATGCAGGTTCTGACAGCGTCGCGCAGCGGCTGTTCGGAAACGAACGTGGGGAAATCGTCCGTGGCGGTTACCAAGACGATATGTTGTTCGGGGATGACGGCCAAGACCACCTGGACGGTGGGGAGGGTGCCGACTATCTCGAGGGCGGCAAGGGTATTGATACCTACATTGTCACCGATGGCGATTCGCTGTTTGACCGAGATGGGTCTGGTCGGGTGCTGTTCGACGACGTCATCTTGTCCGGTGGTTCAAGGATCGGCCAGGGTTCGATCTATGCCTCCGCGGACGGCAGGCTGCGCTATGAAATGAACGGCGATGATTTGCAGGTCACGCGTGTCCAAGACGGTGCCTCGGTGAGCATCCTTGGGCATCGCAACGGCGAGCTAGGCATTGAATTGGGCGAATCGCAGGCTGGGGTGTCGGCGAACCACTTGCTAACCCAGGGCGGCTCCGAATCGGAGGTGCTGCGCGGACAGATCGACATCGCTGTTGTAGACCTCGAGCTGCTCAACGCCTGGAATCTCCCTGACCGCATTCTCGGAGAAGGCGGACGTGATTGGATTTATGCCTGGGACGATGGCCCTCAGCATATCGAAAACGGCATGGTCTTCGACTCTGCACCGGACACCGATATCGTCGAAGGGGGGCCGGGAAAGGATTTCATCCATGGCGGGGCGGGCGATGATGTCCTATACGCCACCGACAGTGTCGATGCCAGTTCCGTAATCCTGGGGCAAGGCTCCTTGGAGCCATTCGTTAGCGGTCCACAAGAAGGGGATTTCGTCAGCGGGCAAAGTGGTCAGGACGAGCTTTATGGCAGTGGTCGCCTCGATGGCCTGTTTGGCGGTGACGGCGATGATCTCATTTATGGTGGAGCGGGCGATGATGTGATCGATGGTGACCGCTCGGTGGTTGTGACGCCTGCCGCGATGGATCCGGTCAGCCATGACTACACCTGGCACGAGATCGACCAAGACGGTGTACGACAGCTCTACCTCTTCGACTATGTGGGCGGCGTCGGCGACGACAGGATACATGCCGGTGAGGGCGACGACCTCGTCTGGGGTGGTGCAGCAGACGACAGGATCTATGGGGATGCTGGGCATGATCAGATCCAGGGCGACCTGGCCGGGGTCCATCCCACCACCGGCCAAGCGCTGCTCGCGGGTGCACTGCATGGCAATGACCTGCTCTCGGGCGGTACCGGTGACGATGTCATCGACGGCAATAATGGACACGACATCCTGCTGGGTGGCGCCGGTGCTGATCAGCTGGATGGCGATTCGCGGGTGTTGGTCGAGGGTGACGCGCCGCTGCACGGCGATGACTACCTGAGTGGCGGCGCAGGGCACGACACATTGACCGGTGGTGGTGGAGCTGATCTGCTGTTGGGCGGAAGTGGGGAAGATCTCCTGTATGGCGATCTGAATGGGCTGGATCCGGCCTGGCATGGTGCAGATGTCCTATATGGCGGCGACGGCGAAGACCAACTGGTGGGCGATGGTGGGGGCGATACCCTGCATGGCGGCAGTGGGGACGACAGCCTGTACGGCGACGACATCGACCAATTCCTGCTGGCCGGCGACGATGCCCTGTATGGAGGCTCGGGGTCGGATGAGCTGTCTGGTGGCCGGGGCAGGGACCTGTTATTCGGTGGCACCGGGACGGATCGGCTATGGGGCGATGCCGGTGACGATCGGCTGGTCGGAGGGGCAGGTGCTGACTATCTGGAAGGCGGTGCCGGAGCGGACACTTACTGGTTCGCCGCCGGCGATAGTCCCTACGCCAACGGTCAAACCGAGGTTATCGTGGATGCTGCCGCGCAGAAAAATTCGGTGGTGTTCGCAGCGGACGTGGCCCGGGAATCGGTCGAGCTCGTACTAATCCGTGATAGCGATGATGTGATCTTGAGGTATGCAGATTCCGATGCCCTGTACATCACCGGCGGCTTGACGGGTGCGATCGCACAGTTCGCGTTCGACGATGTCGGGACCTTGGGTTACCGAGAGCTGGTGGCCGCCGAGATCGACAATGCGCGGTACCTATCAGGAGGTGCGGGTGACGATCTCACCTTCGGCAGTGGCGCGGACGACAACCTGTCTGGCATGGCTGGCAACGACTTGTTGCTCGGCGGAGCCGGTGCAGATCGCATCGATGGTGGCACGGGCGCCAACCGTCTGGTAGGTGGCGCCGGTAGCGATACCTATCTAGTAAATGCCAATGCGCAAGCCAATGGTCACATAGGTGCGCAGAACCAAATCATCGATAGCCCAGACCGGAGCAGCCTGGTGCGCTTTGGTGCTGGAATAGAGGTCACTGACCTGAGCCTGGAGCCAAGTGGTTCGGGCGTGCTGATCTCATCGCTCTTCAACAATCTCTTCATCCCGGATGGGGCCAATGGGAAGGTGGTTGACCGCTTCGAGTTCGATTCCGGCGAAGTGTACGATTTCTATGGCTTGTCAGCCGCTGTGAATGCCCCAGAAATCGACGTCCAAGGTTCAGCCGCGGCCGATGATCTGCAAGGCAGCTCCGGGCGGGACAATCTCCGCGGCCTGGCAGGTGATGATCGGCTTTTTGGCGGTGCGGGACGTGACCGGCTAGACGGTGGTCTCGGGGCCGATCAGTTGTCGGGTGGTACAGGTTACGATCACTACATCGTCCACGACCCCGGTGATCTCGTCATCGAGGCAGAAAACGCTGGCTACGACTGGGTCGAGTCCTCGGTCGACTACACGCTTCCCGAGCATGTCGAGGCCCTGCAGCTAGAAGGTGCCGCCCCGCTCGCCGCCACAGGCAATTCAGCGGCCAATTATATCCGGGGCAACAGTGCCGCGAATCAGCTGAGTGGCGGTGCCGGCGATGATCACATCCTTGGATATGGTGGGCTCGACGTGATCGATGGCGGTGATGGTGACGATTATTTGCAAGGCAGTTTCCGGATCAGCGGTGGTAATGGTGACGATCGGATGTTTGCCTATACCAGGTCGTCGGACGGCAGTCGTCCGATCTATGAACTTGCGGGCGGCTCTGGCAATGATACCTATGAGCTGTGGCAGCCCTACTTCATCTATGAGCTGGGGACTATTGTCGAACAGGCCGACGGCGGTGTGGACACGCTGGTATTGCATGGCGATCGCTTCTCTATTGGCTCCGGGCTGCCAGACCACGTCGAAAACCTGCGCTATGAGTACGCGACTGATCAGTGGTTCGGTGCAGATACGCTCAACCTGCGTGGGAATGCGCTCGACAACCGAATTGAGATCGGTCGCGAGAACCCGGACTCGCGGATCGGCCTGCACGGTCTTGCGGGCGACGATACGCTGATTGGCTCTTCGGGTAGCGAGTCTGGCTCCAGCTCACAGGGACTATTCGGCGGCGAGGGCGATGACCAGTTGATGGGCTTGGCCGGTAATGATGACCTGTTTGGCGGTGCTGGTGACGATGTCCTCACTGGTGGGTCTGGCGGTGACCGTCTATTGGGTGGACAAGGCGTCGACACCTATGTGTTTGCACGTGGCGACAGCTCCGACGCGGACCGTCCTGATCGGATCGAAGATGATGAGGGCGCCAGCGTACTTCGTTTCGGCCCTGGAATTGGTGTGCGTGACCTGCAGATCGAGCAGGTCGGCTCGGATCTCCATGTGACCTACTCACATGATGACACTTTGATCTTTGATGGCGGGGCGGCGCCAGGCCGTGTGGCCCACTATGCCTTCGATTCCGGTGCACAACTCGCCCCCGAGGTATTGGACAGTCTAATGGCCGATAATCGGGTGCCCATCGTAACGGCAGGGCCGCTGAGCTGGACCGTCCATGAAGGTCGGCCGCTGGAGCTGGATCTACCAGCGGAACTTTTTTTCGATCCCGATGGAGATTCGTTGCAGTACTCGCTCGAATCAGCGACGCCAGGGCCAGTACCCGAGTGGGTTCAGTTCGACGCATCACAGCGGACGGTCTCCATCGGCGCAGTGGACGGCGACGCCGGAGCTTACCGCTTGTCGATATCGGCGACCGACCCCAGCGGTGCGCGCGCTGATGTCGGCGTCGACCTGCAGGTGCTGGACACTGGCTTCGCAGTCGGGGGCAGCGCCAACGATGTCCTCAGGGGAAGTGCCGGCGCGGATAATTTGGCGGGTGGCGAAGGCCAAGACCGCCTATACGGTGGTGCGGGGATAGACTGGCTGGATGGCGATGTCGGTGATGATCGCCTGTATGGCGGCGCCGGCGACGACCTCCTGTCGGGCAGCAGCGGTCGGGACTTGCTCAATGGGCAGGCCGGCGCCGATCAGATGAGCGGGGGACCTGGGAATGATCGCTACTTCGTTGACAACCTGGCGGATAGCCTGATCGAGCAAGCCGACGAAGGATCCGACCGGGTCTACAGCGACATCGATTTCACCCTCGCGGCCGATTTCGAGGATCTCGTCCTCAGAGGCAACCTGGATCTGACCGGTACAGGCAACATGTCGGCGAATCGTTTGTACGGCAACAGCGGCGCAAACCTCTTGTACGGTCTGGGCGGCAACGATCGATTGCTCGGTCGCGATGGCGATGATCTGTTGTTTGGCGGAGAGGGTAACGATGTACTCAATGGCGGCACAGGTAGCGACGAGCTAAGCGGTGGCTTGGGTGACGATCGCTACTATGTCGATGTCGCGTCGGATCACGTGATCGAGGGGCCGGAAGCGGGTTTAGACCGCGTATACAGCACCACCGACTTCGGCCTTACGGCCGATCTCGAGTACTTGTTCCTGCAGGGTGACCTGGATCTTGCTGGCGTCGGAAACGCGGATGCCAACCGCTTGTACGGCAATACTGGCGATAACTTGCTGCGAGGCCAGGCCGGCGATGATCGACTGATCGGGCGCGACGGTGGTGACCGGCTGTTTGGCGATGAGGGCGGCGATCGCCTATATGGCGGTAACGGCGACGATCTGCTCTCCGGCGGTGCTGGCAATGATTTGCTCGATGGCGGCGCCGGCAGTGACACCTACCGGTTCGATCTGGGCGATGGCAGCGACCGAATACACAATAAGGTCGATGGCGCCGTGCCCGAAGACCACGACATGCTGCGCTTCGCCGAGGGAATTGATGCCGAGGCCATCTGGTTCTCACAAGCCGGCAATGATTTGTTGGCCCGGGTGATCGGCAGCCAGGATCGAGTTCGTATGAGCGGCTGGTATGCGGACCCCGAGACGCGGCTGGATAGCATCGTGGACGGCGACGGAGACCATATCACCGCGGATCGTGTAGAACAGTTGATCAGCGCGGTAGCGGGATTCGGCGTGGGTTCCTCCGCGACGGTCGATCTGACGCCGCCCGAGCAAGAGGCCTATGCGGCCATCGTGTCTGCACACTGGCAAGCTGCCAGCCCGTTGCAGGTTTGACTGCGGCGTCAAGTTCGCATCGCTTCGCTACATCAGGGCTCGTGGGCGTTCTCCAGGTGGCGATCGCCGTCTTTCGGGATATGTTGGGTCTGCCAGTGTGCACCGGTCCAACGCCAAAATGTCTCCGGGTCGGTGATGCCTTCGGGTACGGCCGATGATTGAAGATGGCGCCAGGCAGCGCGTAGCGCCGGCATCGGGTTGGCCGGGTCGACTGGGTGGGCCTGGTCGCGCTTACTGAGTTTGCGGCCTTCTCGATCGATCACCAAGGGGATATGAGCGTAACGAGGTGTCCTGAAACCCAGCAGTCGTTGTAAATAGATCTGGCGCGGCGTCGACCACAGCAGGTCGGCGCCGCGCACTATATCAGTGATGCCCTGTGCCTGGTCATCGACCACGACGGCCAGTTGGTAGGCGGTAAATCCATCCATTCGGCGAATCACAAAGTCACCGACGTCACTGGCCAGGTCTTGACGGATCTCTCCGATGACCCGGTCGTGAAACGACATCATGCGATGATCGACCTTGAGGCGCAGCGCAGCCTGTGCACTGGGTGGCGTTACCAGAGATCGGCAGCTGCCTGGATAAACGAGACCCTGCTTCCCTGGTCGCGCGATGGCGGCGATGCGCTTGCGGCTGCAGGTGCAAGCAAAGACGAGATCGCGTTTGCGCAGCTGCTCAATCGCCTCATCGTAAAGGGCTTTACGGTCACTCTGCCGGATGGGTGATTCGTCTGCTTGCATGCCGAAGCATCGCAAGGCATCGAGGATGTGCCGCTCGGCGCCTGATTGCGTGCGGGTTTCGTCGACATCCTCGATACGAACCAACCAGGTCCCCGAGTGCTGCCGTGCGTCGGCATAGCTGGCCACTGCGGCAACCAATGATCCGAAATGTAGAGGCCCGGTCGGTGAAGGTGCAAATCGCCCGCGATAGACGGCTGCGGACACTAAACGACGCCCGGCCGATCAGCCTTGTAGGCGCTCGAGCTCTTCCTGTCGCGTCTTGCAGTCGATGCAGAGATCGGCAGTGGGTCTGGCCTCGAGGCGGCGGATACCGATCTCCACACCACAGGATTCGCAGTAGCCGTAGTCATGCTCGTCGATCTTTTTCAAGGTCTTGTTGATTTTGGTCAGCAGCCGCCCCTCGCGTTCTCGGGCACGCAGCTCGAGGCCGATGTCCGACTCCTGCGAGGCGCGATCGTTAGGATCGGGGCAGTGCACGGTATCGAGTTTCATATGGTCGACGGTCCGATCGACCTCCTCCATGAGCTCTTGTCGCCAAGCGTCCAGGATGGCACGGAAATGCGCCTGTTGATCCGGGCTCATATAAGGCTCACCCTTGCGAGCCTCGTAGGGCACGAAGTCCTTGTGTTGTGACGGTTCAGCGGAGTCGTCGCGCATGTTCACGAGTCCCTACGGCAAACGCGAACGCTAACATCCACGCGGCGCGAGGGCAATTTCGCGGGCTTTTTGGTTAAGCTCGGGGTTTCTTTGATCGGGAGTATGTAGTGGCGAAGCTTGAAGCACTGATTTTTGACGTCGATGGAACACTGGCCGACACCGAGCGCGACGGTCACCGCGTGGCCTTCAATCTGGCCTTCGACGAGGCTCGTCTAGATTGGCAATGGTCGGTCGATTGCTATGGCAAACTATTGAGCGTGACTGGGGGCAAGGAGCGGATAAAGCACTTTATCGACACGTATGATCCCGATTTCCGCCGGCCGTTTGATTTAGACGGGATGATCGCCGGATTACATAAGAGCAAGACGAAACACTATGTGAGGATGCTGCACGACGGGGCGATACCCCTGCGTCCAGGGGTTGAACGCTTGCTGCTGGAGGCCCGCGCCGCGGGCATGCGGATGGCGATCGCGACCACGACCACTCCGCAGAACGTCAACGCATTGGTCCACAGCACGCTACCGCCCGGCGCGTTGGAGTGGTTCGAGGTGATCGGCGCCGGTGACATCGTGCCTGAAAAGAAGCCAGCACCAGACATCTACCAATGGGTGTTGGAGCAAATGGGACTCAGCGCAGACGCGGTCATCGCCTTCGAGGATTCAGAGAACGGCGTAAGATCGGCAGTTGATGCGGGGATCGATCGCGTCTTGGTAACAGTCAACCCCTACACCGTCGAGCAGGACTTTTCTGGGGCATCGGTAGTGCTCGATACCCTAGGCGAAGGCAGTGCCCCAGCGCAGGCGATCGCTGGATCCGCACCTAACGGCGGCGTCGTGGATCTAGCCTACCTGCAAAGCCTCGTGGGCGCTTAGGGCATCGTGCGGTGACTCGAAGCGCTCTGCGCATGCGCGAAATCGCACCATTTCGCGTAATGGAGATCATGGCGCAGGCCAAGGCGATGGAGGCGGCCGGGCGCGACATCGTCCACATGGAGATTGGTGAACCTGACTTTGTTTCCCCGCAGCCGGTCATCGATGCCGCCATCGCGGCGCAGCGCGCCGGGCTCACGCACTACACCCCCGCCGCTGGATTGTCCGCCTTGCGCGAGGCGATCGCCGGGCATTATCAGGATCGTTTTGGGGTTGCCGTTGATCCAGCGCGGATCTTGGTCACCCCTGGTGCTTCAGGGGCCTTGCAGTTGGCGCTTGGGGCATCGATCGACCCCGGCGATAGGGTACTGATTACCGACCCTGGCTATCCCTGCAACAGGCACCTAATCAGTCTGTTTGGTGGGCGGGCTACCACACTCCCAGTTTCGGTGGAAAATGGTTACGCGGTGACACCCCGTTCACTGGAGGAGTCGCTGACTGAGGACGTAAGGGCGCTGATGCTCGCCTCTCCGGCAAACCCGACGGGCCATTCGATCGAGAACCACCTGCTACGGGATCTCCTCATCCGGCTGCGTCAAAGCAACGACAGGCTGCTCATTTGCGATGAGATTTATCAGGGTCTGCAATATGAGCGTCCGCCTGAGACCGCGTGTGCACTCAGCGGTGATGATCTGATTGTGATCAACAGTTTTTCCAAGTTTTTTGGGATGACGGGTTGGCGGGTCGGGTGGCTAGTCGCGCCCAAGGCCATGGTTGAACCGATCGAGAGGCTGGCACAAAACCTTTTCCTCGCGGCACCGACCGCTGCCCAGCACGCCGCCGTGGCGGCATTGGGTGAGACCAGTCTGGAGATACTCGAGGCACGACGCACCGCCTTTTGGGAGCGTCGAGATTTTCTCTATGACGCGCTTCAACAGCTCGGATTCGGGGTCGGCGAAAGGCCACGCGGGGCATTCTACCTGTATGTGGATGCGGCAGCCTTCACTGACAACAGTGACAGGTTCGCACAACAGCTGCTCGCGCAGACAGGCGTGGCGATCACTCCTGGGTCTGACTTTGGAACCCACCGAGCCGACCACCATGTTCGGTTCGCCTACACGACCGCGCTGGACCGCCTCGCAGTGGGCGTCGAGCGCTTGCGCGGATTTCTCCGCGCCGGCGGCTAATCCGTTATGATCTTCCGCTGGTTAACCGGCAGGCTCATGCGGATAGCCCATCCTCTACCCAAAACCGCGTTGCCGCCGCGACCGCCGCCGGCATAGCGGCGAGCTGAATTACGGGGATCACCATTAGAAGGCTGGTCCCGGCGCCGAACGCCAGTGATTTGGTACGCATGTTGCGCAGCCATGCGCGCTGCTCGCGCGCGCTTAGCCCATGATTGCTCAGTGGATAGTCGGTGTACTCAATCGCCAGGAACCAGAAGCCAAACACCAGCCAGCCCAGGGATACGAGCACATTGAGGCCTGGAATGAAAAACAACACCAGCAAAGGCAGCGCGCGGCTCACGAAATACCAGATCTTGCCCAGCTCGGCGCCTAGCGCAGGTCCGATGGCCCGAAGTAGCGACTGATGGGCCTCGATGGGAGCACGGCCGGTTAATTTTTCCTCCACGCGTGCCGCTAACATAGCGTTGAAGGGGGCCCCTATAAGGTTGGCGAGCAGTGTAAAGCCATAGAATGCCGCCAAGGCGTACGTACTCGCAAACAGCACCCACAGGAGCCAACGCAAGAACGCCAGCCAGTCCTGGGTAGGGAGCCAGCGGTCCATAAAGGCATCGAAGTAGCTGCCAGCCAGGTAGGCGAGGCCGGCAAAGATCACAACATTCAAGAACAAGGGTACGGCGACGTAGCGGCGCAGGCCGGGCTTGATGAGTAGGCCTAGACCCCGGAAGGGTAGCGAAAAGCCGTTGAGTATGGCGCGCATGAAAAATAATAAGTGTGGTTGCTGGGCGGGCGGATTATATGACTTCGCTTAAAATGGCACTGGACCGCCTGGCAGGAAGAATTCTCTGTCAAAAAAATTTACATATCACCGCCGCAAGCTGTTGCGCAGCAAGCTTTTTTGAGGGATTTTCAGTACACTTGCGGGGCTGTCAAGGGCGGTGCTACGGCCGTTCGACGGACTGCGACCACGAACAGAGAGGATAGTTATGGGAAATCTCCTTACAGCGGCGCGCCATGCCCTGGTGCTGGGCGTCCTCACGGCAGGGCTACTGCAAGCCGGGTGTGCCTGGCAGAAAGAAGCGCGCTCAGAGCTGCCGACAGCGAGCGGCGATGCCCAACACTCCACGAGATATCGCATCGCGCCAGGTGATAATGTGCAGATCTTCGTCTGGCGCAACCCTGAGGTGAGCACCTCGGTACCAGTTCGCCCTGACGGCCTATTGTCCGCCCCCTTGCTTGAAGAGATCCCGGCGGCTGGAAAGACGCCCGCTGAACTCGCGAGAGATCTCGAGGCCGAGCTTTCAACCTATTTGCGTGATCCATTGGTCACGGTGATTGTCGATGGGTTCGTGGGGACCTACCGAGAGCAGATCAGGGTCCTCGGCGAGGCGGCACAACCGCAATCGCTGTTGTATCGCGACTCGATGACGCTACTTGACGTGATGATTCAAAGCGGTGGGCTGACCCAGTTCGCAGACGGCAACAATGCCATCTTGGTACGCTTGGTCGATGGAAACCAAGAGGAATTCCGTGTCAGGCTCGATGACCTGATCCGCGACGGCGATATCTCGGCGAACGTCGACATGCGTCCTGGTGATGTAGTTATCGTTCCGGAAGCTTGGTTCTAGAAGAGGCCGAAACGTGCATGATCTAGTTGTCCTCTTACTGAGGTATGCCAGGGGGACCTGGCGATTTCGCTGGTGGATGCTCGGCATCGCCTGGGCGATTAGCGTGGTCGGTTGGTCCATCGTCGCCAAGCTGCCCGATGAGTACAAAGCATCGGCGCGGGTTTATGTCGATACCAGTTCGGTGCTGCGCCCTTTGCTGAAAGGGATCGCGATCAATACGGCCGATACTCGACAGACGATCTTTCTAATGACCCGCACGCTGCTGAGTCGACCGAATATGGAAAAGGTCATGCGCATGACCGATCTCGACCTAAAGGCGAATACCGATGCAGAGCGGGATGCCATTGTGGAGGGTCTCAAGAAGCGCATCCAGTTGCTCGGAACGGAGCGCGAGAATCTCTACACGATTTCGTTTACGGCGGACTCTGCGGAACATGCGAAGCTGGTCGTAAAATCTCTGCTAACGATCTTCATGGAGACGAATCTGGGGGATGTGCGCAAGGACCAGGATTCGGCAACCAAGTTTCTCGAGCAGCAAAAGGCGGAATACGAGCGCCGTATGCGCGAGCTCGAAAACGAGTTGACAAGATTCAAGCAGCGCAACCTCGACTTCTTACCGGAAGGTTCTGGTGGATACTACGATCGTATCCGTGTGGGCAAAGAAAAGATTGCTGCTGCGAAGCTTGAGCTTTCGTTACTGAAAGAACGCCTTGAGGCAACACGCCGCCAAGTCGAGGGTGAAGAGCCAAGTTTCGGGCTGGGCCCATTGCCGGAAGCCGAGATGGTTGTGGTGACCGGCGATATCGATCGGCGCATTCAGGCGATGGAGCTGCGACTTGACGAGCTGAAAATCAAGTATACGGACCGACATCCTGACGTCGCGCAATCTCGGCAATCACTCGCAAATTTGCGCGCTCAGCGCGCTCAGATGATCGCAGAAGCAAAACGGAATGCATCGACAGGCGAGGCTGTGCCTTTCAGCGTTGATCGAAACCCTGTGCATCAGCAGATGCGATTGACAATGGCGGGGCTTCAGACCGATGTGGCGGCCAAGCAGCGGCTTTTGGAAGTGCATGAGGCTCAGGTCGCAGAGCTCGAAGACTCGGTAGACAAGGTGCTGGCTTTGGAGGCCGAGCGGCGAGACCTACAAAGCGCTTATGAGATCGTGAAAAAGAACCATAAAGTGTTGGAAGCTAGGTTGGAGTCGGCGCTACTCGGACGTAAAGCGGATAGCACGTCGGACAATGTCCGCTTTCGTGTCGTCGATCCACCGCGCGCGGCATCAGTTCCCACTGGGCCGAACCGTGTCTTGCTCAGTGCTGCAGTCATGCTTGCTGGACTGGCCATCGGGTTCGGGGTGGCCTTTTTGATGTCTCAGTTCAGGCCGACCTTCGACGAACGCCAAATTCTTAACGACACGCTTGGGCTGCCGGTACTGGGTAGTGTGAATATGGTGTGGACCTCTGATCAGATCCGTGCTCGGAAGGTCCGCAACGTGAGCTTTGTTCTAACCTTGAGCGGATTATTGCTGACCTTCAGCGTGGTCCTCGCGCTTTATCAATTCAACATCGAGCTGCTCCCCGGGGTGGCTCAATCCTCGAGCCTGGCCCGATCATGAGCATCATTGAGAAAGCGGTAGATAAAATGATGGGGAAGATGGATTCCCCCACGGCTACGACCCCGCGGCCGCACACCCACGAAGATACGGCCCCTATCCAGGAGCCGACCGAGGATGTCGCCGAACGGTCAGCCTCGGATGGTCTGCCGCTGCCTGCGTCGGAGACATTAGAGGCGATCGAGGAGCAAGTTCCTGTAGGGGACAGCATTACGGCGATTGAGGCCGTCGACACTGGGAGTTCGGATGCTGTTCCGTCGACTGATGTACTGAGCTTGTCTTCGCTAGGTCTCGAGGGCATCCTCCCGCTGAATTCGGAGAGGAGTCGCAGTGCGGAAGAGTACCGCATGATCAAGCGACCCTTGCTGACGCGTGCGTTTAGCGAAACCGCTGCCGGTGAAGCACACAGAAATCTAATTATGATCACTAGCTCAGTCGAGGGCGAGGGGAAGACCTTTAGTTCACTTAACCTTGCGATTTCGATCGCGATGGAGATGGATCGCACTGTTTTGTTGGTCGATTCGGATTTGGCCAAGCCCGGATTGTCACGCCTGCTGAAAATCAACAATCTGCCGGGCATGACGGATCGCTTAATCGACGACACACTGGATTTACGCGATTTATTGGTCAAGACAGACATCCCCAAGTTCTCAGTTTTGCCTGCCGGCCGTCGGCATCGGCGATCGACCGAGTTGCTTGCCAGCAATACGATGCGCCAGTTGCTGGATGAACTGGCGATGCGTTACTCGGATCGTATCGTGCTGTTTGATTCGCCACCTTTACTCGCAACCAGTGAGGCGAGCGTGCTGGCTGAGCAGATGGGTCAGATTTGTTTGGTGGTGGAGTCGGGGGTAACGCCACAGTTTCTCGTGAAGGACGGGTTGTCCCAACTCACCTCCATGGACAAGGTGTCGCTCATCCTCAATAAATGCAAGCCGAATCTGTTCGTTGGAAAGTACGGGTATGGCTACGGTTACGGCTATGGATACGGCTATGGTTACGGTTACGGGAATGATGAGCGGTAGATGAGCTCGACGGATAGGCGAATCCTCACTGGCGGTAATCCATGGCCCCTGACTCAGCTGTTGGCGTTGTGGGCAATGGGTATCTTTCTAGCTGTGGCGCTCCCTAAGAAGGTCAATGCCGGTGATTGGGAATTAAGTAGTGCGTTGACTGGTAGCGCGACAGTCGTGGACCGTAGCGGTGAGAACAGTCGTTCCGGTACCGTTTTTCGATTGTCTCCTAGGCTAGGGTTGTCGGGGCGAGGCAGCCGTGTCAATGCAAACATAAACTATCGGCCGACTTTCTCTGCGGGGACCAGTGACACAGACCCCGAACCGCTAGTGCACAACTTGGTTGCGCAAGGGGACGTCTCAGTCGTCGAAAATTTTTTTCTTCTGGGCGGCAACGCAGCGGCGCGGGTGTCCAGCGGCTCTTCGAGCACTGGCTCGGTGGATGAGATCAGCTTTAACGCCGATGGTGGACGCCAGACTTTCTCTTACGGTCTGACGCCGCAATTTCGCGCACGCCTCAATCGCCACGTCAGCTTCGTCAGCAACAATGTGCTGGATTGGGTCACCTATAGCGGCGATGGCAATCGTGCCGGTGGTTCTGGCGACTCCCACTCTTCGACGTTGCATGCCGGACTTCGCGGCGATCGTCGCCTTGGGCGGCTTAGGTGGCAAACTGACTTTTCCGATCGTCGAACTCACTTCGACGACCGTGACGACCGACGTCGAGAGGCCACAGTGGGGACGAGCTATGTGGTCAACCGAAAGTGGTTGGTGCGGGGTAGCGTTGGCTACGAGGACAACGACATACGAACCAATCGCGACGATACCAATGGAGTGATCTGGAATGTGGGGGGAACTTGGACGCCAAACCCGCGAACCAGCGTCACCGGTAGCTACGGTGTAAGGTACTTCGGTGATGTTTACTCTGCCGATGTGCAGCACCGTGCAAAGCGGACCAGTTTTGCTCTCAGGTTGGCCCGCGATGTGTCAAACAGACGTTCGGCAGAGTTGGTCGATTCGTTTTTCTTCCTCGTCGATGAACAGGGCGATATTCTCGTCGACCCGGAAACCGGAGACCCGATCATCGTCAACATTCCCGAGCTCGATACGTTTGATGAAGACTTCCTGCGGACCAGCTTGAGTGGCGGGGTGACCGTAACCGGCCGACGTTCTTCGTTGAGCTTCACGGGAACCTTGGAGGAGCGCAGCTTTGAGGTGTCTTCGATTGATGAAGAGTCTCTCGATTTTACTATTCGCTTCACGCGAAGAATAAGCTCACACTTAACGACGACCCTGCGAGGAGACCTTTCTCACACCGAGAGAGATAATAGTGGAGATAGCGATACTTATACCGTGGGCGTCTCCCTGAGTCGTCAACTCGGACGTCGCACCAATGCCTCAATCAACCTGCAGCATCGCGATAGAAGTTCTGATTCCTCAGGTGACTTCACCGAAAACCGTATCGGTGTGTCGTTGACGACAAGGTTCCTCTAAAAGATGTACGAAGATTTTTACAACCTGTCGAATAAGCCGTTTCAGCTAAGTCCTGATGCACGTTTTTTCTTCAATAGCACTGGGCACAATCGCGCCATGGCCTATCTGCGCTATGGATTGCGTCAGGGCGAGGGCTTCATCGTAATCACCGGCGGCATAGGGACTGGCAAAACAATGCTGGTCAGCAATCTCTTCAACGAACTCGACGAGGAGAATGTGGTCGCGGCGCAGCTGGTATCTACCCAGATCGACGAGGAGGAGGTGCTGCGGATGATCAGTGCTTCCTTCGGTCTTGCCCATGAGAATTTGTCGAAGTCTGCCCTGCTGCGTAATTTAGAGGCATTCTTCCGTGCCCGCCGAGCCGAAGGCCGAAGGGTTCTCCTAGTCGTCGACGAGGCGCAAAACCTTCCGCCACGCTCAATCGAGGAGCTGCGGATGCTGTCGAATTACCAAGAGGACGGACAGGCGTTGTTGCAAAGTTTCCTGTTGGGGCAACTGGAGCTTAAACAGACGCTTCAGGGTGCCGGAATGGAACAGGTGCGCCAGCGGATTATTGCCGGCTATCATTTGCGGCCGCTGGACCGCCAGGAGCTACAGGCTTACGTAGAACACCGCCTCGCGTTAGTTGGATGGCGCAATGACCCGGCGCTCTCTGAAGACGCTTTCGACGCGATGTTTTCCGCCACCAATGGCGTCCCCAGACGCCTCAATAACCTCTGTGATCGACTTTTGCTTTACGGCTCTATTGAGGAACTCCACGAGATTCGGGACTCGCATGTCAGCACGGTCGCGGAGGAGATCGCCGAAGAAGTTGGACAAAACGAATCTGAGGGGCCTGATAAGCCTGTGGTCAGTGCACATCGCCAGTCTTCTGCGGGTGCGCAGCCTGGCGATTTGGAAGGCCGGGTTGCGTTGCTCGAGCACGAAGTCCAGCAGTTGCGAGGCGCCCTTATAAAGAATCGGCGGTTGATGAAGCAAGCGATCATGATGCAGATGGAAACGGACGATGAAGAAGACGGCTTCTAACCGGCCATTGCAGATCGTCTGCGTAGTGGGTGCCCGTCCCAACTTCATGAAGATCGCACCTTTGATGCGTGTTTTCCGCGCTGAACCGCAGTCTTTCCAGGCGTATTTGGTGCATACCGGTCAGCACTATGATGAAGCGATGAAGGACGCTTTTTTTCGCGAGCTTCAGATTCCCGAGCCCGATGTGGATCTCGGTGTGGGGTCCGGTAGTCACGCTCAGCAGACGGCCGAAATCATGCGGCGCTTTGAGCCGATCTTGGATGATCTCGCACCAGACGCCGTTTTGGTCGTAGGCGACGTCAACTCGACCATCGCTTGCGCACTAGTTGCCACTAAGAAAGGCATCCCCGTAGTGCATGTTGAATCTGGCCTGCGGAGCTACGATCGGCAGATGCCAGAAGAGATCAATCGTGTGCTCACAGACCAGATTTCCGATCTGTTGTTTACCACGGAGCCTGATGGCGAGAGCAATTTGCTGCGCGAGGGGGTTGCGCAAGAACGGATCCGCTTTGTTGGCAATGTCATGATCGACACGTTGTTGGCCAACCGTGACCGTGCGGTCCCTGCCAAAGACACCTTGCAATCGATGCAGGGATTCGACACATCGTCGGGGTTTGGCTTACTGACATTGCACAGACCCTCCAATGTCGATAATCCTGCAATTTTACGCCGACTGCTCGAAACGCTGGCCGAAGTAAGCCAGTGCTTGCCTCTGGTATTCCCGATGCATCCGCGCACCCGGCAACGGGTTCAGGAGGCTGGTCTCGATTCCCTGGTTCAATCCAGCCGAATCGGCGTGACCGAACCACTGGGTTACCTGCGCCTTGTTGGAGTGATGTCGGCGGCCAAGTTGGTTTTGACAGATTCCGGTGGGCTACAGGAGGAGACCACAGCACTTGGCGTGCCCTGCATTACGCTGCGCGAGAATACCGAACGGCCAATTACCGTTGAACAGGGCACGAACACCGTCGTGGGCACTGATCCTACTAAGATACGGACCTGTTTCGATGACATTCTCGTCACAGGCGGAAAGGCAGGCCGAGTTCCGCCTTTGTGGGATGGTCAAGCGGCTAAGCGTATTGCCCAGGCCTTGCTAGAGTGGTCCGATACTCGAGCTCGGGCTGCAGCCTGATTTCGAGAAAGCTTTATAAAGATGCAGCAACCACGAAATGCGATGACGGTTGACGTGGAAGACTACTTCCAGGTCTCGGCATTCGAGCCATATATTGAGCGCGAGCAGTGGGACAGTCAGGAATGCCGCGTCGAAGCCAATGTCGACCGGATCCTCGGCCTCTTCGAGCGTCATGGCGTTAGCGCGACCTTCTTTACCCTCGGTTGGATAGCGCAGCGCTACCCGGCGATGGTGCAGCGAATCGTCGCAGCGGGCCATGAGCTGGCCAGCCATGGCTGGTCGCATGTGCGCGTTACCGAACAAGAGCCTGAGCAGTTCCGTCAGGATGTTATTCGCACTAAGGCTTTGTTAGAGGATGTGTCAGGCCGCGAGATCATTGGATATCGAGCGGCCAGCTACTCTATCGGTGCCGACAACCTGTGGGCTCTGGATGTCCTGCGCGAGACGGACCACAAATATAGCTCAAGCATCTATCCGATTCGCCACGATCTCTACGGCATGCCAGATGCACCGCGTTTCGCGTTTCGTCCGGCCGACGACGAGTTTATCGAGTTCCCGGTGACCACGGTTCGTCTGAGTGGGAAAAACTTACCATGCGGCGGCGGCGGCTGGTTTCGCCTGGTTCCCTACGCAGGCATGCGTTGGGCCCTGCAGCGAGTCAACCAAGTCGACGGTGAGTCCGCGATCTTCTACTTTCATCCCTGGGAGATCGATCCGGGGCAGCCGCGCCAACGCAACCTGGATGCGAAAACACGTCTTCGGCATTACCTTAATCTCAATCGAATGGAGCAGCGTCTCGACCGATTGCTGCGTGATTTCGCGTGGGGCCGAATGGACGAGGTGTTGTATATCCCCCGTTCGCTGAATTCTGCGGAGAAGGTTCGCGAGGCATCCTGAAATCCGCCCGCGGAATGAGATAATGATCTCCAGTAGCGATGTCTCCCAACCCGAGGGCGAGCCCAGGACGCTTTGGACTCCCCGCTGGCGAGCCACATTGCTGGCAAGCCTGCTTGTTTTTGTCGGTATCCTGGGTGCGTTCTACTCGACCGCCGAGAGTATGGTCCGTACCTGGTACCACTTCGCAACCTACACCCATGGTTTCGTCATTTTGCCGATTTCTCTATGGCTGATCTGGCAGAAGCGAGACCATCTAGCGGCGTTCACCCCACAACCTGTCCCGGCACTCCTCATCGTCGTTTTCTCCGGACTGGCGATCTGGTCACTGGCACGTTTGACGGGGGTCTTGGTGGTCGAGCAACTAGCTTTCGTCGGAGTCTTAATCAGCTCCCTGGCGGCCCTTGTCGGTTTGCAGGTACTACGGGT
Organism: Chromatiales bacterium; assembly: GCA_028284585.1. Lineage (GTDB taxonomy): Bacteria > Pseudomonadota > Gammaproteobacteria > Chromatiales > Chromatiaceae > Thiosocius. The sequence goes on along the minus strand of JANQRK010000001.1, from coordinate 40,878 downwards.
TTTGATTTTCCCGTTGGTCTTTTTGTTCTTTGCCGTTCCCTTGGGCCACGACCTAGTGCCGCCAATGATGGAATTTACCGCAACCTTCACCGTCGAGGCCCTGAGGCTCACCGGTATCCCGGTCTATCGTGATGGTCTCTGGTTTTCTCTACCGACCGGAAACTGGTCTGTGGTCGAGGCCTGCAGCGGGGTGCGCTACCTGATCGCGTCGGTGACCCTCGGTTTCATGTATGCGTACATTACCTATCACACCTTGTGGAAGCGGCTGCTGTTTATCTTGATGTCGGCGCTGATGCCCATTATTGCGAATGGTGTGCGGGCCTACATGATTGTCATGATCGGCCATCTGAGCAAGATGGAGTACGCGACGGGTGTCGATCATCTGCTCTACGGGTGGGTCTTCTTTGGCATCGTGATGTTCATCCTGTTCTGGATCGGATCGTTTTGGCAAGAAGCGCAGAAGCCACCGGCTCAGTACGTGGCTCCACCACGTGGGCTGAGCAGCAAAGCGCTTGGTTTGCGGGTAGCTTCGGTCGCGCTGGTTGCTTTGCTGGCGTCTTGGACCGTTGTCGCGGTCACTGATCGAGCGGTGGCGGCTGAGGTCGAGACGTTGGCCAAACTGCGCGTGCCGCAGGGTGGCGGGACATGGAGCAAGTCGACTCGACCGGTCACGTGGTCGGCCATCCATCAGCCGACGACGCACAAAATCGAGGCCCGGTATGATAGCAACGAAGGCTACGTACAGCTGTATGTGACGCTGTTTCCGCATCAGCGGCAAGATGGCGAAGCCATCAATGTGGCGAACAGGATCGCTGATGACATAGACCGATTTGAGAACCTTGGATCGCTAAAGGTCACGATCGGCGACGCATCGTTCACGGTGAATCGCGCAAAGGTGGTCGTGGATGTAGACGACACGCTCCACCAACATCTTGTTTGGCAATGGTACCGTGTGGCAGGACGCAGTCTCACGAATCGTTATGAAGGTAAGGTGTGGGAAGCCATCGCACGATTCTGGTTTGGTCGCACCGATGGTGCTTGGATTGTGCTGAGCACACCCTTGAGCAACCTGGACACCGTAGCGGCCGAACAGCGGCTCGCGGAGTTTGCGCGGGTGCTTGTTCCGCAGGTAGATAGCGCGATCGATGCCGTGGTCGAAGGGCATTGATGAGCCTCTCACACCTAACAGCCACCTCTCAGGGCAATTCTATTCCCTCGGCGGCCAGCATCTCGACTAATCGAATCAGTGGCAGACCAACTAGACTGTTGGGATCACGTCCTTCGAGTGCGCTACACAGAGTGATACCGTAGTCCTCAACTTTAAAGGCCCCGGCGCAGCCGATTGGCTGATCCATATCAACGTAGCGCTCAATCTGGTCACGACGCAGATTGCGAAAGCGCACGGCGAAGCACTCAACTGCTGACTGTATGCGACCAGTTTGGCTATTGAAAAGGCATATCCCGGTATGAAAGCTCACAGTCTTGCCAGAGGCGTCGGAGAGCTGTTCAATGGCCCTTGCACGATCACCGGGCTTCCCCAAAATACGGCCCGAGACGCTGGCTACTTGGTCCGAACCTACAATGAGCGCTGCGGTATGCTGCCGACCAACATCTCGCGCCTTGGCCTCGGCCAATCGCCGGGCTAGGCTTTCTGCCGACTCCCCGGTCTTGGGCCGTTCGTCGATCTCGGGCGCCGCAACTGTGAACGGCAGCCGCAGCCGCTTCAGCAATGTTCGGCGAAATGGTGAGGTGGAGCCGAGAATCAGGGCCTGCATACGCGGTCATCAATTGTTAGCGACGACGTTAGCAGTGTATCAGAGCGTGCTCCCCCACTGGCCTTCCAAGGTCGCAATTAATTCTCTCAATACCCGCGTGCGGGTTCTTCCAGTAGAATACCAACACAGCTGGGTGCCCAACTGGCCACTCTATTTCGATAGCGACCGCCGGTAGTCTTAGCAGACGAGGCATTGTTCAGGTCAACGGGGAGGAAGCGGTGGATACCGATCTGCTGATCCAAGGAGTAGAACTGATGATGCTCGGCATGGGCATTGTCTTCGGCTTCCTGACCATCCTGGTCTTCACCCTGAAGGGTATGTCGCGGCTCGCGGAGCGCCTGGACACAATGCCAGCACCCGACGTGAATGCCCCGATACCGATCGACGTATCGCATAATCGGCAACTTGTTGCTGTGATTAGCGCGGCAATCGAAAGGTATCGTACCTCTCGTCCCTCCGAGCATGGCGTCAAGACCAATCGAAGCAGAGCCGCATCATGAGTGCCCATAAACTGGCCATCACCGATGTGGTCCTGCGTGATGCGCATCAGTCGTTGTTTGCTACGCGCCTGCGCTTGGACGATATGCTGCCTATTGCCGCCAAGCTTGACCGGGTCGGCTACTGGTCACTCGAGATCTGGGGCGGAGCAACCTTCGATGCCTGCATTCGGTATCTCGGCGAAGATCCTTGGGAGCGCCTAAGGGTCCTCAAGCAGGCGATGCCGAACACGCGAATGCAGATGCTGTTTCGTGCCCAGAATATCCTGGGCTACCGTCATTACGCTGACGATGTCGTGGAGCGATTCGTCGAGCGAGCGGCCGAAAACGGCATGGATGTCTTTCGTATCTTCGATGCGATGAACGATCTGCGCAACCTAGAGACCGCGATCAAGGCTACGCTGAGGATCGGTAAACACGCTCAGGGAACCTTGTCCTACACCGTTAGTCCGGTTCATGATCTGGACTACTGGCTAGATATGGCCAAGGGTCTGGAAGACATGGGCAGCCACTCGATTTGCATCAAGGACATGGCTGGCCTGCTGACACCTTACACCTGTTTCGAGCTGGTCACGCGCCTTAAGCAGACTGTTTCCGTACCTATCGCAATGCACTCGCATGCAACGACGGGCATGAGCACAACGACGAATATAAAGGCGGCCGAGGCGGGTATCGATATGGTCGATACGGCCATCTCGTCGATGTCGATGACCTATGGACACTCGGCAACTGAATCGGTCGTGGCAATCCTACAAGGGACTCAGCGTGATACTGGTTTGGATCTCAAGCTCCTGGAGGAGATTGCGGCTTACTTTCGTCCAGTTCGAAAGAAGTACGTCAAGTTCGAAGGCTCACTGCGTGGGGTTGACTCACGTATCCTGGTTGCTCAAGTGCCGGGCGGCATGTTGACCAATATGGAAAACCAACTGCGCGAGCAGGGCGCGGCCGACAAGCTCGACGATGTGCTCCAGGAAATCCCCCGAGTGCGCAAGGATCTGGGATACATTCCATTGGTGACGCCGACGTCCCAGATTGTGGGAACCCAGGCTGTGCTCAACGTGTTGGGGGGCGAACGCTACAAGTCCATTACCAAGGAAACGGCCGGCGTACTAAAGGGCGAATATGGCGCTACACCAGCACCTGTGGACGGCGGGTTACAGCGACAGGTAATGAACGAAGGCGAACAGGCGATTAGCTGCCGTCCCGCCGATCTCATCGAGCCGGAAATGGACAAGCTTACAGAGGAATTCCGCAGCCTGGTCCAGGAACGCGGTATACGGGTCGCAGACGATGAGATCGATGATGTGTTGACCTTCGCACTGTTTCCGCAGATTGGTCTGAAGTTCCTAGAAAATCGCGACAATCCGGACGCCTTCGAGCCCCTACCAGAGACCGAGGTCCAACAGCAGACAGCGGCCTGTGCGACTACCGACCCCGAAGCCTACCAGGTCACGGTCGACGGACGCGCGTTTCATGTCGTTGTTGCCCCGGGCGGGGATGTGGCACAGGTTCAAGAGGTTGCCACCCCATCTCAAACATCTCTGCCAACGGCAGCGCCTGTAGCACCTGCACCGGGTGGTCCGGTGATGAATGTACCTGCCCCCCTCGCTGGAAACATCTTCAAAGTCAATGTGTCTGCGGGTCAGTCCGTTGACTCAGGCGATGTCATAATGATCCTCGAGGCCATGAAGATGGAAACTGAGGTGCGCTCGCCTGACGCTGGCAAAGTGCAGGCGGTGCTGGTCAAGGAAGGCGATGCTGTTCAGGTCGGTGATGTTCTTCTTACCCTGAGCTAAAGACCATGATGGACAATGGCGTAGAAGCCCTTTGGCGTTCCATGGGTATCGCTAATCTCGAGTGGGGCCAGGCCTTGATGGTCTTGGTCGGTGGTTTGTTGATCTTTTTGGCGATCCGTAAAGGATTCGAACCGCTACTGTTACTGCCGATCGGCTTTGGATGTGTGTTGGCCAATGTGCCAATAGCTGGCTTGGCGGAAGACAGCGTCGGGCAATTAATACTCGCAGGAAATACGCTGCACCTGGGAGAGTTGGCCAATCTTTTTGGGGTGCCCGTCGCGGAGGTAGAGGAGGCCGCCAAACAGGCCTCGGGCGAAATGCTACATGCAGCCAAACTGCTCGCGGAAACACTGGGCTATGAGCCCGGTATGCTGCACCAGTTCTATTCGGTTGCCATCGGTTCAGGCATAGCGCCCCTGCTGATCTTCATGGGTGTGGGTGCACTCACTGACTTCAGTGCTCTGATTGCCAAGCCTTCTACTTTGTTGCTCGGTGCTGCTGCGCAGTTCGGGATATTCTTCACGCTGATCGGGGCATTGGCACTCAACACATTTCCCGGATTCGACTTTTCTCTAGCGGACGCTTCTGCCATTGCGATCATCGGCGGCGCCGATGGGCCGACCGCGATTTTTCTGGCTTCGAAGCTCTCACCGGATCTGCTGGGTGCGATCGCCGTAGCGGCCTATTCCTACATGGCACTGGTGCCGATCATCCAGCCACCCATCATGCGCGCGCTGACCACCCAAGCCGAGCGCCAAGTCGTCATGTCCCAGCTGCGACCTGTCAGCAAGCTTGAAAAGGTGCTGTTCCCGCTCACTGTACTGCTGCTCTGCATACTGTTTTTGCCGTCGGCAGCGCCGCTGATCGGCATGCTCACCTTCGGTAACTTGTTGCGCGAGTCAGGTGTCGTCGACCGTCTCAGCAAGGCGGCGCAAAATGAAATCATCAACGCAGTGACAATTATCCTCGGGCTTGCGGTTGGGTCGAGGCTTCAAGCCGATGGGTTCTTGAGTCTCGAGACACTGGGGATACTTGCCCTCGGCGCAGTAGCCTTCTGTGTTGGAACCGCAGCGGGGATCTTGATGGGTAAGGTCATCTACCGGCTGTCCGGCGGCAAGGTCAACCCGTTGATCGGGGCCGCCGGCGTATCAGCGGTGCCAATGGCCGCCCGAGTGGTCAACAAGGTCGGGCTCGAGGCCAACCACCATAATTTCCTGTTGATGCATGCGATGGGCCCCAATGTGGCTGGAGTAATCGGTTCCGCGGTGGCGGCGGGCGTGCTGCTTGCGGTCGTGGGTGGCTGAGGTGTCGCAAATGCTTGCATGCTCTTGGTCGTTTCCAAATTGCTTGATTCCGCGTGGGGCGGTATAATTCCGCTCTTATGTTGTCGCTATTGCCCGACTACGCCGATCCGTGGCGACTGTGTGTCCTCGGAAAGGCCTACGCGGGAGCGATCCCGCTGGTGGAAATGCCTCGTCTCACGCCGCTTCTGGCCTCCACGGAAGGCGAAGCGGCGTTTGCATTGGCGTTCGAGATCGACGCTGAACGCCGTTCTTCCGTTCGAGTCGGGGTTAAGGCCTGCGTATGGCTACAGTGTCAGCGGTGCCTAGGTAACATGCGTTGTGACATCGATTCGGATTCGCAGCTGGTGCTGGTCTCTGGGCCCGAGGAGGCGCAACGACTGGGCGGCACCGTAGAACCGCTGCCCGTCGAAGACGCGAAGCTCGAACTCCGATCCGTGATCGAAGACGAACTGATATTAGCGGTGCCGCCTGCACCCACACATGAAGCCGACGAATGCAACGTGAAGCTTGCTGAGGTCAACGCCCAAGACACACCGGGAGCGGTGTCGATTACTGGCAGTCGCGAGAAACCATTTGCCGCGCTGGCAAACTGGAAGCGTGGCAACGAGAATCACGACTAAATTATTACAGCAATTGGGAGACCAAAATGGCGGTCCAGCAAAACCGGAAAACACCATCAAAGCGCGGGATGCGGCGCTCTCATGACGCCTTGAAACCGGAGTCGCTGTCGATCGATCCGACTTCTGGAGAAACGCACTTACGCCATCACGTAAGCCCAGACGGTTTCTACCGCGGCCGCAAAGTCGTAGATTAAGTATTCGACCCGCTGCCGCAAGCGCGGCGCTGGCGATATAATCTGAAGAAGTCCACTGCGTGACCAAAGCGATTACCATTGCCCTAGATGCGATGGGGGGCGACCACGGCCCTAGCGTGGTCGTGCCTTCTGCGCTGAGTTTTCTCGCGCGCGACCGGGAATGCCAATTGATTTTGGTTGGGCGTGAAGATGCCATCGTGCAACACCTATCGAAAGTACCGATCCCTGACCGCCTGAGTATCCAACCAGCGTCGCAAGAGGTCAGCATGGACGAGCTGCCTTCGCGTGCGTTACGCGGTAAGAAGGACTCCTCGATGCGCGTATGCATCGATCTGGTCAAGGCCGGGCAGGCCGATGCCTGCGTCAGCGCCGGGAACACAGGCGCGCTGATGGCCACTGCCCGTTTCGTGTTAAAGACCCTGCCGCATGTCGATCGGCCCGCCATCATTACCTCTCTGCCGGCCATTACTGGGCGAACCTGGGTACTGGACCTGGGCGCAAATGTCGATTGTGAGGCGGCCCACCTATATCAGTTCGCGGTGATGGGCTCAGAGCTGGTTGCGGCTGTGGATAACATCGAGCGCCCGACGGTTGGACTCTTGAACATTGGCCAGGAAGAAATTAAGGGCAATGAGCAGGTTAAAGAGGCCCATGAGCTGCTTAGCGGTAGTCATTTGAACTACATCGGGTACGTCGAAGGAGACGACATCTACCTTCGTGACCAGCTCGATGTGGTGGTGACCGATGGTTTCGTTGGTAACGTCGCGCTGAAAAATACCGAAGGTGTGGCCAAATTAATTCGGCACCTGATGGCAGTGGAGTTCAAACGCAACGCGTTGACCAAGCTTTCGGCATTGGTGGCGTTGCCGGTACTAAAGGCCTTGCGCCGACGAATAGATCCACGGCGCTACAATGGTGCTAGTTTGTTGGGTCTGCGCGGCATCGTGGTTAAGAGCCATGGTGGCGCCGATCAACTCGCTTTCGAGCATGCGATCGCTATCGCAAAGAAAGAGATTCTGGCAGATATCGCCGGGCGCATTCAGCAGCAAGTTGGCCAGCAACTGGACGTCTCTGCAAGCGCATGAACACGTTTTCTCGCATTACCGGCACCGGAAGCTATCTCCCAGAAAAGATACTGAGCAACAAAGATCTGGAGTCGATGGTTGACACCAGTGATCAGTGGATTCGTGAGCGAACGGGTATTGTCAAACGGCACATCGCTGCCGATGGGCAGACAACCTGCGATCTCGCACAGCAAGCAGCACAACTTGCCATCGAGGCGGCGGGAAAGACGCCCAGAGAAATCGATTTGATTGTGGTCGCCACAACGACCCCCGACAAAGTCTTCCCGAGTACTGCCTGTCTACTGCAGCAGCGACTGAACGCCAATGGTTGTGCTGCTTTTGACGTACAAGCAGTCTGCACAGGGTTTATCTACGCACTCAGTGTGGCGGATAAATTTGTCAGTACGGGCGCTGCGCATTGCGCACTGGTGGTCGGCGCAGAGACATTCTCGCGTGTGGTCGATTGGACCGACCGCAGCACCTGTGTTCTGTTTGGCGATGGGGCCGGTGCCGTGGTCCTAGAAGCATCTGAAGTGCAGGGTATTTTGTCGAGCCATTTACATGCCGATGGCGCATACGAGAATCTGCTGCATGTCCCCGGCGGCATTTCACGCGGATTCGATCTTGCGGATACCGAAGGTGATCCGCGATACACCCATATGAAGGGCAACGAAGTCTTCAAGATGGCCGTCAACACATTGGGGCGCATCGTTGACGAAACCTTAAATGCCAATGGCATGAAGAAGTCTGATGTCGACTGGTTGGTCCCCCATCAGGCGAATATTCGGATCATCAATGCGACCGCCCGCAAACTCAATATTTCAATGGAAAAAGTGGTCGTTACAGTCGACCAACATGGCAATACTTCGGCTGCCTCGGTGCCGTTGGCCTTGGATACCGCAGTACGTGACGGGCGCATTCAAAGGGACGAGGTGCTGCTGCTTGAAGCATTCGGGGGCGGCTTTACCTGGGGCTCTGTGCTGTTGAGGTATTGATTCGGAGGCCCATGAGCATGTCGATCGCATTCGTTTTCCCTGGACAGGGTTCTCAATCACTTGGCATGTTGGCCGAGCTGGCCACGGCGTATCCGGTTGTTGGCGAGACCTTCGCGGAAGCTTCCGATGCTCTGCAACTTGACCTCTGGAAGTTGAGCCAACGAGGTCCGAAGGAACGGCTTAACGAAACGCAGAATACACAGCCGGCCTTACTGTGCGCAGGCGTGGCGGTAAATCGAGTCCTCGACCAGCAGATCGATCAGCGAGCGATCGTTATGGCGGGGCATAGTCTAGGTGAATACACCGCACTGGTCGCGGCCGGCGTGCTCGAGCTGACCGACGCCGCACGATTGGTCGCAATGCGCGGCCGATTTATGCAGGAAGCGGTAGCTGCAGGCGCAGGCGCGATGGCGGCGATAATTGGGCTTGAAGACGATTGCGTACGCGAGATTTGTGCCGATGGTGCGCAGGGCCAGGTAGTGGCAGCAGTCAACTACAACTCACCCGGGCAGGTTGTGGTCGCAGGTGATGCCGACGCCGTCGCTCGTGTCTCAGAGATGGCTAAGGCCGCTGGAGCTAAGCGGGCAATAGCACTTGATGTCAGTGTTCCCTCGCATTGTGCGCTGATGAGGCCCGCTGCAGAGCGCTTAGCTGAGGCCATGCGCAGTATCGCGTTTGCGGAGCCGCGCGTTCCCGTGCTGCACAATGTCAACGTGCGCGAGGCGGGTAATGGCGACGAAATTCAACAGCTGCTAGTCGAGCAGCTCTACAGCCCGGTGCGCTGGGTAGAAACCGTCCAAGCGATCGCAGGTCGAGGTGCCGAGTTTGTCGTTGAGGCGGGGCCTGGGAAGGTGTTAGCCGGCCTGGTGCGACGTATCAACAAGTCACTCAAGGCACTGCCGGTATTCGATCCGAATAGTCTGGAACAAGCGATGGAGGCCATCGATGCTTGAGGAAAAGGTTGCACTGGTCACCGGTGCCAGTCGAGGTATCGGTAAGGCTATTGCCGATCGGCTTAGCGAGCATGGTGCAACGGTTATCGGTACCGCGACTACAGAGTCCGGCGCTAACGCGATATCGCAGCGTTTCGAAGAGAACGGCGGCAAAGGTCGAGGTTTACGCCTGGATGTCACCGATGAGACCTCGGTTAGCACGGTAGTTAAAGAGATAACGGACAATCACGGGACAATAACAGTATTGGTGAATAACGCGGGTATCACCCGCGATAATCTTCTGATGCGCATGAAAGCCGATGAGTGGGACGCGGTCTTGGATACTAATCTGGCATCGATTTATCGAGTCTGTAAAGCGTGCCTGCGAACCATGATGAAGGCCAAAACCGGCCGAATCATCAATATCGCTTCTGTAGTGGGCACAAGTGGTAATGCCGGACAAACCAACTATGCCTCGGCAAAAGCCGGCATGCTTGGATTCACCAAATCTTTAGCCCAGGAAATCGGCTCGCGCGGGATCACTGTGAATGCGGTAGCACCTGGGTTCATCGATACGGACATGACCCGCGAGCTACCCGAGGCACAGCGCGACGCGCTGTTGGCCAGTATACCGCTGGGTCGCCTCGGGCACCCAGAGGAAATCGCTTCGGTCGTTGCATTCCTGGCGTCCGATGCGGCGGCCTATGTCACTGGTGAAACCATTCATGTCAACGGCGGAATGTACATGGCTTAACCGGATTGTCAGGGCCAAAACGACTGCTTTTTCATCGCTTTACTGAATTGCGCGGATGCGCTTTGAAGCGAGTAGCAAACTGAATACAATACCGCGTCACTGCGTGGCGCACTCGACCACGTGTTTCTGGAGGAATTGACAGAATGAGCTCTATCGAAGAACGCGTTAAAAAGATCGTCGTCGAACAACTGGGCGTGAAGGAGGAGGAAGTTGTGCCTTCGGCGTCTTTCGTTGACGATCTAGGCGCCGACTCGCTCGATACGGTCGAACTCGTAATGGCCTTGGAAGAGGAGTTCGAAACCGAGATTCCTGATGAGGAAGCTGAAAAAATTACGACTGTTCAGCAGGCAGTGGACTACATCAAAGCCCATAGCTGATCTTGGAGTTGCTGTTTCCATACACGGCCGCAGGTTCCGGGGCGCGGAACTGCGGCCGTTTGGTGTGACAGGTCGCCTGTCCAAAGGGGTTTTCCCAGATGTCAGATAGAAGGGTTGTGGTCACGGGTCTCGGCCTAGTTTCTCCAGTGGGTCTGGATGTTTCCAGCAGCTGGGAAAACATACTTGCAGGCAAGAGCGGGATCCAGCCAATCACGCATTTCGATATAGAAGCGTTTAGCGTTCGCTTTGGCGGTCCAATCTATGGCTTCGATGTAGAAAAATACATTCCAAAGAAAGAAGCGCGCAAGATGGATGCTTTCATCCATTACGGCGTGGCCGCTGGCGTTCAAGCTATCACGGATAGCGGCCTCGAAATCGATGACAGCAATGCGAAGCGCATCGGTGTAGCAATCGGATCCGGCATTGGTGGCGTAACCGGGATCGAAAACGGGTTCGGCGCTTACCTGAAGGGTGGGCCGCGAAAAATCTCGCCATTCTTCGTACCAGCCAATATCATCAACATGGTGGCGGGCAACCTGTCGATCATGTACGGGTTGCGAGGTCCGAACATCTCCATAGTATCGGCATGCAGTACAGGTGCTCATAACATCGGTGATGCCATGCGCATGATCCAGTACGGTACGGTCGATGTGATGATCGCAGGCGGCGCCGAGATGGCAACATCGCCAACGGGTCTCGGTGGCTTCGCGGCAGCTCGGGCACTTTCGACGCGCAATGACGATCCACAAGCAGCGAGCCGGCCCTGGGATCGGGATCGCGATGGCTTCGTTCTTAGTGATGGCTCGGGCGTCTTGTTGCTGGAGGAGCTCGAGCACGCCAAGGCTCGTGGTGCCAAGATTTATGCTGAGCTGGCAGGTTCGGCCATGAACTCGGATGCCCATCACATGACCCTGCCATCCCCAGGCGGCGAGGGTGCTGCTGATTGCATGTGCTTGGCTCTCGACGACGCTGGCCTCAATCCCGACCAAGTCGACTACATCAATGCACACGGTACCTCGACTCCGGCGGGCGATGTAGCCGAGACCATGGCGGTCAAGCGGACCTTTGGCGAGCATGCGAGCAACTTGTCTGTGAGTTCGACCAAGTCGATGACCGGTCATATGCTAGGTGCGGCCGGTGGTGCCGAGGCCCTGTTTACTGTGCTTGCGATCCGTGACCAGGCCATGCCACCGACCATAAATCTGGACAATCCCGGTGAAGACTGCGATCTCGACTATGTGCCGAACACCGCGCGCGAGGCCAAGGTCGACGTAGCACTCTCGAATTCGTTCGGGTTTGGTGGCACTAACGGGACCTTGGTATTCCGGCGCTTCAGCGGCTAGGGATCTCGTATGTGGGACAGTGCGCCAGATGAAAGATGGGGTCCTCATCAACGGCGCCCCGGCTGAGTTCGGTTGGCTGCAGGAGCGCGCCTGGCAGTTCGGTGACGGCCTATTCGAGACAATTGCCGTCATCGACGCCAATCCGTGCCTTTGGTCCCTGCATACTGAACGTCTGGTGTTGGGTTGCCGCCGGCTACATTTGCCGTTGCCAGACATCGGTCTGCTTCTTGCCGAGCTACGCACGCTCTGTGCCGGCCGAGCACGCGCCGTTGCCAAGCTGTATTGGACGGCGGGGCGCTCATCGCGTGGCTATGCGAGACCAGTGCCTGTGGCCCCATGCCGTGTGGTGCATGTCAGCGATTGGCCACAGTGCGAACTCACCGCGTGGAGAGTGCGCCTCTGTGCTCATCGATTGAGCGAGCAACCAACACTCGCGCAGATCAAGCACTTGAATCGTCTCGACCAGGTCATCGCGCGTGCAGAATGGGATGACATGGCGATCGACGAGGGGCTGATGCTGGGACAAGGCGGGGGTGTAGTGTGTGGTACCAAGAGCAATCTTTTTTTGCAGTCGCATGGTGACTTGTCTACGCCGGAGTTAGCGCGCGCGGGGGTCGCCGGTGTGGTGCGACGCTTAGTGATGGAACTCGGCGATGGAACCGGCCTGCCGGTCCGGGAAACGCAGGTCTCCGTAGAAGACCTGCGTAAAGCAGATGCCGCCTATCTGACGAACTCCCTGATTGGCGTCGTGCGTATCGCACATTGCGACTCGATCGATTACGACCTGGCCTACGGCGAGCACAGGTTGATGACCGAGGCGCGCCGCTTGTGCCATCTCCCCGATCTGAATGACGGGCCATATGAATAAGCTGTTGGGCATTTTGGTTATCGTCGCGAGCCTGCTCGCTGGGTGGCTATGGATGGAGTACCGGGAGTTTCTCGCCACGCCGCTACATCTCCCTGATGGCGAGATCATCTACCAGGTAGAGCGCGGTGCAAGCCTGGCGGCGGTTGCAGCTGATCTTCAGGCCGCCGGCATGCTGCGCAATGCACGTTATTTGCGGTGGTACGGGCGCTATACGGGTCAAGCCAGCCAGATCCGGGCCGGTGAGTACCGCTTGGGCGATGGCCTGGTACCGGATGCCCTGCTTGCACTGTTGGTTTCGGGTCAGGGAGTTACACATACCCTGACGTTGCTGGAGGGGTGGAACATCCGCCAAGTGCGTACCGCCGTTGCTACGCACGAGGTGCTGCAAGATACCCTGAGCGATGCCGACGACGAAGAGCTAATGCGGCGCCTGGGTCTTCCAGGCGAGCACCCGGAGGGCCGCTTCTTTCCGGATACCTATCATTTTCAACGTGGCACGACTGACCTCGAGTTCCTGCGACGTGCCCTGGATAAAATGGACAAGGAGCTAGAGGCTGCCTGGTCGCAGCGTGCGGCGGAGCTGCCACTGGAGAACCCGTATCAGGCGCTGATCCTAGCCTCCATTATCGAGAAGGAGACCGGCCAGGCCAACGAGCGCGCGCAGATCGCCGGCGTTTTCTCGCGTCGCCTAATAAAGGGTATGAAACTCCAAACCGATCCGACGGTTATCTATGGTATGGGTGAGGCCTTCGATGGCAATATCCAACGCAAGGACCTCCGCGCGGACACACCGTATAACACCTATGTCCACACTGGGTTACCCCCTACGCCCATCTGCATGCCGGGGCGTGGCGCGTTGCGCGCGGCCGTCGATCCAGCAGAGGGTAAGGCACTGTTCTTCGTAGCGCGCGGGGATGGCACCCATGTTTTTTCGGCGACCTTGAGGGCACACAATGCCGCAGTCCGAAAGTATCAGTTAAAGCGATGACGAACCCCGGGTTCATCACTGTCGAAGGGGTCGAAGGCGCTGGCAAGACCACCTGTCTTGGCCTGATCGAACAGCAGATCCACGCACGTAAGCTCGAACTGCTGGTCACTCGCGAGCCTGGTGGCACGCCGCTCGGTGAAGACCTGCGAGGGCTGTTGCTCGGTCACCAGCACACTGGCATGGCCGACGAGACCGAGCTTTTGCTGATGTTTGCGGCGCGTGCCGAACACCTTAAGGCACGGATCGAGCCGGCATTGGCGAAAGGCATTTGGGTACTCTGTGACCGGTTCACCGATGCCACCTATGCCTATCAAGGTTATGGCAGAGAGATCCCATTGGAACGGATCAGCGTGCTGGAAGACTGGGTACAGGGCCACCGGCGGCCCGATCTGACCCTGCTGCTGGATTTGCCGGTCGAAACTGGCCTGGAGCGCGCCGGCAAGCGGTCTTCGCCTGATCGCTTCGAACGCCAGGCATTGGCGTTCTTCGAGCGCGTAAGACAAGGCTACCTCAGTCTGGCAGCGACTCATGCACAGCGTTACCGGGTGATCGATGCGAGCCGCCCACTCGGGGACGTAGCGGGCGAGGTGCGGCAGGCCATCAACGACTACCTGGATCGCCACACCGGGTGACCGTGGACGAACACTATCCTTGGCATGCCGAGGCCTGGCAACGCCTGGTCACCGCCCGTCTCGCTGGTCGCCTGCCGCATGCCCTGCTGCTGACAGGTCCCGCTGGGCTCGGCAAGGCGGCCTTTGCCCGGCGGCTCAGCAATGCCCTGATGTGTCCGCAGCCGGACGAGGCCGGTGATGCCTGCGGTACCTGCCGAGCATGCCATTTGAGTAGTGCCGGTAGCCATCCGGACCAGTCCTGGGTGGGGCCTGAGGAACCGGGCAAACTCATCAAGATCGATGCCATCCGTCAGCTGATCGCAGGCGGGGCACTCGCCGCGCAAGATGCCGGATACCGGGTGTTCGTCCTCGACCCGGCCGAGGCGATGAATCGGCCCGCGGCAAACGCGCTGCTAAAGACCTTGGAAGAACCCGCCTCGTGCAGCTTGCTGGTCTTGGTCAGTTCGCATCCAGACAGGCTGCCGGCGACCGTTCGTAGCCGTTGCCACGGGGTTCGCTTCGCGATCCCTGAGGAGCAGCTGGTCCGTGACTGGTTGAGCCGACACACTGCACCGGCGGATATCGACGAGCTGCTCGCGGTCAGTGGTGGTGCCCCGCTGACGGCGCTACGGGCGCGGGACGAAGCCTGGTTGGAGGAGGGACGGTGCCTCCATGCCGAGTTGGCAGCGCTCGCAGCGCGTCGGAGCGACCCGGTAGAGATAGTTGAGAAATGGGAAGCTCGGCCGTTAACCCTAGTGTTCGACAGCTTGAAACGCTGCCTGTGCGACCTGATCAGGCTGGGGAGTGGCGCAATCGAAGACACAATCTACTTCCCCGCGCTGCGCGCCGATTTGCAAAGCTTGGGGCGCGGCCTAGAATTAAATTCGCTATATCGCCTGTACGATGCAGTGCTGGGGCTCGAGCGTGACGCTGAGCGGAACTTGAATGAGAAAATGATGCTTGAACACTTAGTCAACCAGTGGTTGCAGATCACTCGTCTCGGAGGTCGCTGAATGTCCGTGCCCAATATGCCGCGTGCGCGCCAGGGGATCCTGTCGCTGACGATAAAGGACAAGAATGCGTTGTACGCCGCCTATATGCAGTTCGTGAGGAACGGTGGCCTGTTCATCCCGACCAGCAAAAAGTACAGCATCGGTGATGAAGTGTTCATGTTGCTCAGCTTGATGGACGAGGACGAACGCTTGCCGGTGGCAGGCCGTATCATCTGGATCACGCCGGTCGGTGCCGAGGGCAACCGGGCCGCCGGAATTGGCGTCCAGTTCAGTGAACAGGACGGTGGCATGGCCCGCAACAAGATCGAAGGCTATCTCGGTGGGTCCCTAAAGTCCGATAAGCCGACTCACACCATGTAGCCAAGGCCGCCTGACCGTTTTCTGCCAAGCGTAACTGTTCACCTCCCGGTCCCCTTGCCAGCAGTCCCTTACGGCTGCATCCTTTGCAGCCTGACGATGCCGGAAAATCCTGGGGCCAACCATTGATCGATTCACATTGCCATCTCGATCGAGTCGACCTCTCTCCCTACGGTGGAGAGTTCTCCAAGTTAGTTACCGCTATCCACGAGGCCGGTGTCACCCGTCTACTGTGTGTGGCGATCGATCTCGAATCCTACGATGACATGCTGGCCCTGGTCGCGGACTATCCTGAGATATCAGTTTCGGTTGGAGTACATCCCAACGAGCGAGACTGTCGCGAACCCACGATCGATGAACTCGTTGACTTGGCCCAACACCCGAAGAACGTTGCGATCGGTGAAACCGGGTTGGATTATTATCGTGGCGACGGCGACCTGGACTGGCAGCGGCAGCGCTTCAGGAACCATGTCCGCGCGGCGCGCGCCGCCGGTAAACCCCTGATCATTCACACGCGCGAGGCACGCGAGGACACGCTGGCGATATTGCGTGAGGAGCAGGCCGATGCTGTCGGCGGCGTATTGCATTGTTTTACGGAGACCTGGGAGATGGCCGAGGCGGCGCTTGAGCTGGGTTTCTACATCTCCTTTTCTGGAATCGTCACCTTCAAGAATGCACAAGCATTGCGCGCGGTGGCGACCCGGGTGCCTGATGAACGCATCCTGATAGAGACCGATTCACCGTACTTGGCCCCGGTACCCTATCGCGGTCGGCCTAATGAGCCGCGCTATCTCAGCAAGGTTGCCGAGACGATCGCGCAACTGCGCGGCATCGAAACTGCCCAATTGGCCGATCAGTCAAGCGCCAACTACTTTCGACTCTTCGGTGCCGTACCGCACTGATCGCAATTTCCCGCTCGGGGCTGCTCGGTCGGCTTGGATGATAAGGAGGTCATATGCAGGCAATTGATCTGCCGCTTACCCATAGCCTACGCGCCGCCTTTGTCGTGCTGGGCTTGATCGGTGCGGGGTTGGTGTTGTTGAGTCCGGTGCAGTGGCCCTGGCGTCTGGCTTGGCTAAGCTGCTGGTTGGTTAGCAACACCATCCTTTGGCGGCACTATGTACGATCGCGCCCGACACGGCTGCTGCTGAGCCAGAATCGGGGCCTGAGCTGCCTGCTGGCAGACGGCCGAGAGATGCAGGTTGCACGCTGCGAGCTAGGCGTGGTTCGGCCTTGGCTGGTGAGCGCCCGTCTGGTCGGTATCGAAGGCCACAAGAGTGACTTGTTCGTGCCCCGCGGGATGCTGCAAGCGGATGCCCACTGGGCCATGCGACGTGCACTGATCGAGTTCCGAAAACCCGATTCAGAACTCTGAGCGCCGCGGCACATAGCTGTCTGGAATCAGCACCGTCGGTAGGGCCTGGTTATCGTCCTTGTCAGGGAAGTCCAAATTGTAGTGCAGACCGCGGCTCTCGCGCCGGCGTTGGGCAGATTCTATGATTAGCTCGGCCACATCGACCAGGTTGCGCAATTCCAGCAGGTCGTTGGTGACGCGGAAATTACCGTAGTATTCGTTGATTTCGTGGCGCAGTAATCGGACCCGGCGCAGCGCCCTCTCCAGTCGTTTGTTGCTGCGTACGATCCCTACATAGTCCCACATGAAACGGCGTAGCTCTTCCCAGTTGTGGGAGACCACCACTTCTTCATCTGAGTCGGTGACGCGACTTTCATCCCAGGCTGCGATAGCTCCTTGCGGCCTTGGGTCACCTGCAAGCTCACGCAGTATGTCCGCTCTCGCCACCTCACTAAATACCAGGCATTCCAAGAGCGAGTTGCTGGCCATTCGGTTAGCACCATGCAACCCTGTGTAAGCAGTTTCGCCAATTGCGTAGAGCCCGTCGACATCGGTTCGGGCGTGACGGTCGGTTTTTATTCCACCGCAGGTGTAATGTGCGGCGGGGACCACTGGCAGCGGCTCGCGACGCATGTCGAATCCTAATTCGAGACAACGCTTGTGAATGGTGGGAAAAAGGCGTTCGATCTCGGATGCCGACTTATGACTGATGTCCAAATAGACACAATCGACCCCCAGGCGTTTCATCTCATGGTCGATCGCGCGCGCTACGATGTCGCGTGCTGCTAATTCGGCTCGCTCGTCGAAACGGGTCATGAAACGCTCGCCATCAGGCAACAGCAGACGCCCACCTTCGCCGCGCACTGCCTCGCTGATCAGGAAAGACTTGGCTGCCGGGTGATAAAGGCAGGTCGGATGGAATTGAATGAACTCCATGTTGGCAACTCGGCAGCCCGCGCGCCAAGCCATCGCGATACCGTCGCCAGTCGCGACATCCGGGTTACTGGTATATAGATAGACTTTACTCGCACCACCGGTTGCTAGCACGATACAACGCGCCGCTGCTGATACAACCTGTTCAGTGTGCAGGTCCAGCAGGTAGGCACCGCGACAGTGTCGTCGCAGGCGGCGGCCGTCGCGCTGCTCGCCGATCACCAAGTCAATAGCAATGTGATGCTCGAGCAGGCATACGTTGGGGTGTTGCTCCAGTTGCCCGACCAAGGTACTCGCCATCGCCTGGCCAGTGGCATCGGCGGCATGCACCACTCGGCGGTGGCTGTGGCCGCCCTCGCGCGTCAGATGGTAGCCCGAGCTACCGGTCGGAGGAGAACGGGTAAACTCGACTCCCTCGTCGAACAGCCAATGGATATTGCCCGGCCCGTGCTCCACGACGAGGCGCACCACCTCTTCATCGCACAGTCCGGCCCCGGCATCCAGGGTGTCTTGCACATGCGAATCAATCGAGTCTCCGGCATCGAGCACTGCAGAGATGCCACCCTGTGCATACAAGGTGTTGCCCTCGCTCAATTCACGCTTCGATACCAGCGCGGTACGCACATCCGGCGGCATACGTAACGCGAGGCTGAGACCAGCGGCTCCGCTGCCGATGATAAGTACATCGAAGGTTTCATCTGCAGAGCACGGCTTGGCGTTGATGGTCTGGGTTGGAGTCGCCATAATCAGGGCCTATCGCTGTAGGCGGGGAGCGGGCCCACCGCCTGCCCACCTTCAACTCATAGAGTAGCCGCTGGAGGGCGCACGGGTCACGCTACTCGAACTGGGACAGGTCCCGCCTGACAGGAATCACTATAACAACATCATGCTTCACCTCTCCCGATTCGCCCAATTTCGCGAACTTTGCCGCGCGAGCGGGGTCCATATGCCCAAAGGGCGCCGATGCGCTCCGGATCGGCGGGGAGCGACCCGGCGGTGAGCGGCGATAGAGAAGCCGACCAGGTCCTGGTTGAGCGGGTACAGCAGGGTGACAAAAAGGCCTTTGACCTACTAGTCCTGAAGTATCAGCACAAGGTCGCAAACTTGATCGCACGCTATGTTCGCGATCCGACCGAGGCCCTGGACGTGACGCAGGAGGCTTTTATCAAGGCCTATCGGGCACTGCCGAAATTTCGCGGAGACAGTGCCTTTTATACCTGGCTGTATCGGGTCGCGATCAATACCGCGAAGAATCACCTGGCGGCCCAGGCAAGAAGACCGCCTGGCGACGACATTGAGGCTGAAACGGCCGAACAAATGGATATGGGCGGGGCACTCAAAGAGGTTGATACGCCTGAGCGTCTAGTGCTCCAAGGTGAAATTGCGCGTACCATCCAGTCCGCGCTGGATGATCTGCCGGACGACCTGAGAACGGCAATCACGCTTAGGGAATTGGAAGGCTTAACCTATGAGGAAATCGCTCAAGCGATGGAATGCCCGATTGGTACAGTGCGTTCGCGGATCTTCAGGGCGCGCGAGGCAATCGACGCCAGGCTGAAACCGCTGATGGTCCCCTAGAGTTTTTTGAGAGTACCGTTGATGACTGACGAGAATGCTGAATTGACCTCTGCCTTGTTGGATGGCGAGCTCGACCGCGAACGGCAGCTGCGTGTCGTGAGCGATATGTTGTCCGCTGCCCCGATCGAGTTGGAGCGGTTCGGCCGCTATCGGCTGATCGGCGATGTTCTCCGGGGTGAATCCACGCTGGCAGCCAGCGCAATAGCACCGGCTGTACGCGCCGCATTGCAGGATGAACCTGTAGTTTTAGCACCCAAGAATGCGGCGTCAAAACGCTGGTTGCGGCCGCTTGCCGGCCTGGCTGTCGCGGCCTCAGTGGCTAGCGCGGCAGTGATCATTGCGCCGCAGATACTCGATCGAGAGCGCGCAGAACTCGGCTCGACCCAAGTCGCTGATGTCGAGGAAAAAATTACGCCACAGGTGGCTAGGCTTTCGCTGGTCGCTGCCCGGCCAGTCCCAAGTACCGAGCCAACTGCGAATTGGGAAACGATAGACCGAGATCTAGAGGCCAGATTGAATCGTCTAGTGATCGAGCACCATGAGTTCGGTGGTCGCACTGGTATCAACGGCCCGGTGCCACACATCGGTCTCGTCAGCTATGGGGCACGCTAGTCGCTGCCTGGCAGCGGTCGCGACGCTCGTTCTGGCAAGCGAGGCCGTCGCCGATGCGCTAGAACTGACCCCTCACACCCTTCTCGATCAAATGAACGAAGCCGTTCGGCTGCTTGACTACGAAGGCCGCTTCGTGGTGCAGACCGGTGACCGTCTGGATGCCATGCATATCGTCCATCAGGTCGATGGCGGAGCCGAGCGAGAATGGGTGGTTTCGTTGAGCGGCCAACCACGGGAGATCATTCGCAGTGACCACGCGGTGGCCTGCCTCGTGTCGGGGAGCGATCAACCCATCAATGTGGATCGCCGCGCGCGTGGCCGCTCGTTTTCCCCGCTGCGCAGCGTCAGTGGCGAGCAGCTCGAGCGGTCTTACCGTATAGAACTGCTGCAGCCTGGCCGAGTGGCTGGACGCGAGGCCCATCAGCTACTGATACAACCTCGCGACGACTTTCGATATGGGTATCGTCTGTACATCGACCGCGAGACTTCACTACCGCTGCGCTCCATCATGTTCGACGAGGCACGACGACCAGTATCGCAGATGATGTTCGTCGAACTCGAGACCGGCCGCAGCGACACCGAAATTCGGCGCGATCTTTCTAAACGGCAGGGTGGCGACACCGGCATTGCGCTATCGGTGCCGCCCGAGCGACTGGCCCCGCCAGCATGGGTCTTTGACACGCTACCGCCTGGATTTCAGCTTAATGTTCACCGTCGACGCGCACTAACCGGTGGTGAGAACGAGCTGGAGCATTTTATTTTTTCAGATGGTCTAGCTAGCGTATCGGCCTATATTCAGGCGGACAATGGAGAGGGCCGACTGTCCGGAGAATCTACCCTAGGTCTGGCCAAGGCCGTAGGCCGATTGGTCGAAGGGCACCAGGTGGTCGTGGTCGGCGAGGTACCGGCCAAGACGCTGCACTGGTTCGCCCGCCAGGTCCGACCGGCTACCCAATGATTGAGGAACAGGCGCGGGTCGTGCGCGTGGCGGAGGGGGTCGCTGAGGTCGAAACGCAGCGCCACAGTAGCTGCGCCCGCTGCGACGTCAAGTCTGGCTGTGGCACTTCGCTGTTCGCCACCTGGTTTCCGCAACGCCAACTGACCTTCCAGTTAAGTGATGACATCGGTGTGACACCGGGTGACTGGGTGGTGATCGGCTTAGACGAGGCGTCGCTTCAACGGGGTTCGATTTTACTCTATGCCTGGCCACTGATCGGCCTATTGGGTGGTGCGGTTTCGGGTGATTTCCTGTTCGGCTATTTTGGTGGGTCCTCGGAACCTGGCGCGGTATTGTTTGGTCTATTGGGCCTGATCGGCGCGTTGACTCTGGTCAAGCAAGTCTCGCGCAGACAACTGACCAGCGGTGATGGAGGGGTCAGATTGTTGCGTGTCGCCGATCGATCGACGACCTTGCCGCTCGCGGACCTCGCGAGAACGAAGGGACCTCCATCGGACAGTGTCAGGAATCTCGAATGAACAACTTAGTCAAGCGTCAGTTTCCCCTGCTGCTAGTCGGCTGCCTGTTGGCCGTGCTCGGCAGTTTAAATGCGACTGCGCGGGAGCTACCCGACTTTACCGAACTGGCCGAGCAAAGCAGCCCAGCCGTTGTCAATATCAGCTCGCAACACAAACCACAGACTCGTAAGCGCCTGCCCAAGGGTTTCTCGATGCCAGAGGTTCCCGAGGACAGCCCATTTAGTGATCTGTTCAAGCATTTCTTCGGTGAAGGAATGGAGGGCTTCGGAGGACGTGAAAGCCGCTCACTCGGATCTGGGTTCGTGATCTCTTCGGACGGTTACATCCTCACTAATCACCATGTCGTTGCCGAAGCCGACGAGATCCAAGTGCGCTTCAGCGATCGTCGCACCTATGATGCCAAAGTGATTGGATCGGACAAGGGCAGCGACATTGCCCTGATAAAGATCGATGCAACCGGTCTCCCGACGGTCAAGATTGGTACCAGCAGTGACCTGCGGGTCGGCGAATGGGTGCTGGCGATCGGTTCACCGTTCGGCTTCGACCATACCGTCACTGCCGGAATCGTCAGTGCTAAGGGGCGCAACCTACCGCGCGAAAACTATGTCCCCTTCATCCAGACCGATGTCGCTATAAACCCGGGTAACTCGGGGGGGCCGCTATTCAACCTGGGTGGCGAGGTGATCGGGGTTAATTCACAGATCTACAGCCGCACCGGCGGATTCATGGGGCTGTCGTTTGCGGTTCCGATCGAGCTGGCGATGAACGTAGCCGATCAATTGCGCGAGTCCGGCCGGGTCTCACGCGGTTATCTAGGGGTGCTGATCCAAAACGTCGACCGCAATCTGGCCGAGTCCTTCGGTATGCCACAGCCTTATGGGGCCTTGGTATCTAGAGTCATGCCAGGATCCCCAGCCGCCGAGGCGAAGCTCCAGGTAGGTGATGTGATCCTCGCCTTCAACGGAACCCGTCTACTCAACTCAAGCCAATTGCCGCCCTTGGTCGGAACTGCTGGGGTTGATGACAAGGCCCGCCTGCGCGTGCTGCGCGATGGCCGCGAGCTAGAGTTGGATATTCGGATTGGGCAGCTGCCGGATCAGGCCGAGGATGAGCCCGCATTGCCCAGTACGAGCGAGTCCGCGGAGATAGGGCAACTCGGACTATCCGTGATCGACATCGATCCCAATGTCCGTGAGCAGCTTTCACTCGAAGAGAATGGCGGTGCCCTGGTCGCTAAAGTAGCGCAAGGACCAGCCAAGGATGCCGGACTAAGACGTGGCGATATCATACTCATGTTCGATGGCACTGATGTTAAGAGTGCCAGTCACCTGCGTAAACTGATCGATGACGCTGAGGAAAAGCGCAGCGTGGCCGTGCTGGTGCGGCGTGGTGAGAATCCGCTGTTCATGGCGCTGAGGTTGAAGGACTGAGCGGTGCCTAGCTGTGCGGTTTTCTATTATCGCGATGGGTGTCATCTGTGCGAAGAACTGGCATCCGTGCTACACCGTTGCTGGCCGGATTATGCGGCCGCGATGGAGTGGCGTGATGTCGACGAGCGAGCAGAGTGGCGCGACACCCACGGTCTCTCGGTCCCGGTTTTGATGCTCGATAACCAGATTGTGTGCTCACTGCGCCCAGACATCCGAAGAATCGAGCAGTATTTCGGCCCTATGGTGAATCCTGTATAATCAAAACACGTAGCGGCGGTTCATTAGCAAAACGGAACTTTCCGGTGGAAAGTTCCGTTTTTTCGTATCCTTGGATTCACCTTCACCGAATTTAATGGCCGACCTCAGTCATATCAGAAACTTTTCCATCATCGCCCATATCGACCACGGTAAGTCGACTATTGCGGACCGCTTCATTCAGGTGTGTGGCGGTCTCAGCGAACGTGAGATGGACGCCCAGGTGCTGGATTCGATGGATTTGGAGCGTGAGCGCGGCATCACGATCAAGGCTCAATCAGTAACGCTCAACTACTTGGCCAAGGACGGCAAAACCTACCAACTCAATTTTATCGATACCCCAGGGCATGTCGATTTCTCCTATGAGGTGTCGCGTTCTCTGGCGGCCTGCGAAGGGGCATTGTTGGTCGTAGATGCGGCACAGGGTGTTGAGGCACAGAGCGTTGCCAACTGTTATACCGCAATCGAGCAGGGCTTGGAGGTACTCCCGGTCCTGAACAAGATAGATCTACCCTCGGCCGAACCCGAACGTGTGGTCAATGAGATCGAAGAGATCATCGGGATCGAGGCCGGCGACGCGCTACACGTCAGCGCCAAGACAGGCCTGGGGATCCCCGCGCTGCTCGAGGCCCTGATTGCCAATGTGCCGTCGCCGCAGGGGGACACCGATGCCCCGCTGCAGGCCCTGATTATCGATTCCTGGTTCGATTCCTACGTGGGCGTCATCTCGCTGATCCGCGTAATGAATGGATCGATCCACCCCAAGGACAAATTGCGAATCATGTCCACCGGGCGCGTCTATCAGGTTGAAAAGGTCGGTGTGTTCACACCCAAACGACTCGACAAATCTGTGCTCTCTAGCGGCGAGGTAGGTTTCGTTATCGCCGGGATCAAGGAGGTCGATGGTGCCCCGGTCGGTGACACATTGACCCTTGAGAATCGCCAAGCAGCGGCGCCCTTACCCGGATTTAGAGAGGTACGCCCGCGCGTTTTTGCTGGCTTGTATCCGGTGAGCTCCGATGATTACGGCGCCTTTCGCGATGCGCTACAGAAGCTCAAGCTAAATGATGCAGCCTTACATTACGAACCTGAGACCTCGCAGGCGCTGGGTTTCGGCTTTCGTTGTGGCTTCCTCGGAATGCTGCACATGGAGATCGTGCAGGAACGGCTCGAGCGCGAGTACGACCTGGACCTGATCACCACCGCGCCGACTGTTATCTACGAAATTGAGCTGAATGACCACAGGGTTGTTCTGATTGACAACCCCGCGGCCCTACCGGAAAGCAACAAATATCACGAGGTGCGGGAGCCGATCATAGAGGCCCACATACTGGTGCCACAGGATCATCTGGGCAATGTAATCGGCCTCTGTGTGGAGAAGCGCGGCGTTCAGAAGAACCTTCAGTATCTTGGCGGCCAGGTACAGCTGGTCTACGAGCTGCCTATGAATGAAGTTGTACTGGATTTCTTCGATCGCCTAAAGTCGGTCAGCCGCGGTTATGCCTCGTTCGAGTACGAATTCAAACGCTTTCAAGCTTCGCCACTGGTCAAGCTCGATATTTTGATTAATTCAGAGCGAGTCGATGCATTGTCGCTGATCGTGCACCGCGACAATGCCGAGGCACGTGGCCGCGAGTTGACAGAGCGGATGAAGGAAATCATTCCGCGACAGATGTTCGAAGTAGCCATTCAGGCGGCGATCGGCAGCAAGATCATCGCCCGTTCCTCGGTCAAGGCGTTACGCAAAAACGTAACGGCCAAATGCTACGGGGGTGATGTCACGCGCAAACGCAAGCTGTTGGAAAAGCAGAAGGCCGGCAAAAAACGTATGAAACAAGTTGGCCGCGTCGAGATCCCGCAGGAGGCCTTTCTCGCCGTCCTCCAGGTTGGAAAAGATAATTGACTCCGGTCGCACATAAAGGGCAGGTAAGCCACCGCACCGAGTTTGGGGAGCATTATGCAGACGATTTTAGTATTCGCCTTTTTCGCACTGCTCGTCTGGGTGGTAATGAGCGTTGGGATCGAACCCGCGCTAGCCCTGGCAAGTATCGTCAGTGGCTTGGTATGGCTGTCCTATCGGCTTGCCAAAGGCAAGACCGACGCAAAACTTCCGGTGACCGTCGAATATGCGCGCTCGTTCTTCCCGATCTTCCTCGTTGTACTGTTGTTGCGCGCCTTCTTGGTCGAGCCGTTTCGTATCCCCTCGGGCTCGATGATGCCAACACTCTTGGTCGGCGACTTCATACTCGTCAACAAGTACACCTACGGGCTCCGGGTGCCGGTGACCAAGACCAAGTTTTTCGATATTCAAGACCCTCAGCGAGGCGATATCGTGGTGTTTCGCTGGCCTGAAAACCCGCGGCTGGATTACATTAAACGCGTCGTTGCACTACCCGGTGAACGGGTTCGCTACAAAGATAAGACGCTGATTATCAACGGTCAGGCGATCCCCATTGAACCCGTCGGCCAATACCAGCCTGTGGGTTCTGGGATGCGGGCTTTGGGTTGGATGCGGGGGAAGGAGCAACTGGGTGATGTCCAGCATGCAGTCCTCGTTAATCCACTTGCACCCGACATCAGCCCGAACTGCCGCTTCCTCGGTCAGCGCGAGGTCACGGTGCCGGACGGGCAGTACCTGATGGTGGGCGACAACCGAGACGACAGTAATGATGGGCGCTGCTGGGGCTTTGTGCCCGAGGAGAACCTAGTCGGTGAGGCGTTTTTCATATGGTTTAGTTGGGATTGGCAGCGCCCGGGGTTCCTGGCCCTGAGCCGTATCGGACCAATCTCGGACTAAGCCTCTACGTCATATGTAAAGGGGAGAGCCGAGGCTACCGATATAGAGCTTACCCATACGCACAGGAAAAACCCATGAAATCAGGAAAACAATTGCCCAGGCAAGAAGGTATGACGATGCTCTCGTGGCTCATCGTGCTCGCTGTTGTCGTGTTCTTTATATTGGTCGGGATCAAGATGGTGCCTGTCTATATTGAGAACTACTCGATCAAGCAGGTGTTGGAGAACATGGAGAATGACCGCTCGGTCCGCAAGATGTCGCCCGGTGAGATGCGAAAGTCGTTCATGAAGCGCCTCAAGATCAACAGCGTCTATACATTCGATCGCGACACCATAAAGATCAAGAAAGAAAAACGCGGCACTCGCTTCACCGTGGATTACGAGGTTCGCAAACCGGTTGCTGGTAATGTCGCCATTGTCATGGACTTTGAAGAGTCGGCGCTGATCCAGGCACGATGAAGCGTCTGCAGCAGCGCCTCGACTACCAATTCCGAGACATTAGCGTGCTCGAACGCGCACTAACCCACCGTAGTTTGGGCGCGCGTAACAACGAGCGGCTGGAGTTTCTAGGTGACGCCCTGCTCGGATTCGAGGTCGCTGACCACCTCTACCATGAGGCACCGGATGCCAACGAGGGCCAACTCAGTCGAATGCGTGCCCACCTGGTCAAACGCGAGTCACTGGCGGACATTGGCCGTGAGCTGGCGTTGGGGGAGATGCTACGCCTGGGTCCCGGAGAACTGCGCAGCGGCGGACAAGCGCGCGATTCCATCCTGGCCGACACCGTCGAGGCCATCATCGCAGCTGTCTATCTGGATGGTGGGATCGACCCGGCTCGGGCCTTAGTGCGTCGCTTGCTGGGCAGCCGACTGGCCGAGCCACCCTCAGAGGCCCAGCGCAAAGACCCGAAGACGCGCCTGCAGGAGCATCTGCAAGCGATCGGCCATCCATTACCGCGCTATGAGGTGGTCGAAACCAGTGGGAGCCCCCATGATCAGACATTCATCGTGCTCTGTTCCACGGGGCTGGTGAGCAACACCCAAGGGCGTGCCACGAGTCGGCGCCGGGCAGAACAGGCGGCCGCACGCGCTATGCTCGCGGCGTTGGAACGCCGGGAAGAACCCAGTTAGGTGGCGCGGCGCTGTGGTTATGTCGTGCTAGCGGGACGCCCCAATGTTGGGAAGTCGACCCTGCTCAATCGGTTGCTTGGGCAAAAGCTGGCGATTACCTCGCACAAACCGCAAACCACACGGCATCGTATCCTGGGTATCCATACCGAGGCAGCTGGCCAAATCGCCTTTGTTGATACGCCTGGGATCCATGATCGTGGCGCACGGGCGATGAATCAATACCTGAATCGCGCGGCGCATACGGCCTTGCTGGACGTCGATGTCGCACTCTTCGTCGTGCAGGCACTGGCCTGGACGGATGAAGACCAACGCGTGCTCAGTGCTATCAAGAACGCCGGGATATCCACGATCGCAGTGGTTAACAAGGTCGACCTTGTATCCCCTAAGGAAAGACTCCTGCCATTCTTAGATGAGCTCTCTGGGCGCTTTGGTTTCCTCGAAGTGGTGCCGGTCTCGGCACGCGGCGGAGACA
Source organism: Chromatiales bacterium (assembly GCA_028284585.1). Taxonomy (GTDB): domain Bacteria; phylum Pseudomonadota; class Gammaproteobacteria; order Chromatiales; family Chromatiaceae; genus Thiosocius. Next base: position 13,354 of record JANQRK010000001.1, on the reverse strand, counting down.
ATCTACAAGCGTTGCTTGGGAAAGTTCTGCAGAGTCTGCCAGAGGGCGAACCCATATTCCCCGACGAGCAGTTGACCGACCGCAGCGAGCGCTTTTTCGCCGCCGAGCTGCTGCGCGAACAGTTGATCCGGCGTTACCACCGGGAGCTGCCGTATGCGGTAACAGTCGAGATCGAGCAATTCGAAGAATGTGCGGAGCGTTATAAAATTAGCGCTATCATCTGGGTCGAGCGTGCAAGTCAACGGGCCATATTGCTGGGGAAAGAGGGTGGGGCGATGAAGCAGACCGCAACCGCGGCGCGCAAGGCCATGAATCAATTCTTCCAGACCCGAGTGCACTTGGAGATCTGGATCAAGGTCAAAAAGAGTTGGTCGGACGACGAGACAGGTCTGGCTGCCCTCGGGTATACGGATTGAGCCTTGGGTACGCCGGCCTTGCAGTCTGCTTATGTGCTGCATTCGCGGCACTTTGGTGACACCAGTCTTGTCGTCGATCTATTGACCCGGGAGCAGGGTTGGGTCGCCTGCGTCGCCAAGGGCGCCCTGGCCAAGGCGCGTTCCGGCTTGGTCTTGCAAGCCTTTCGACCACTGCTGGTACAGATGCGAGGTCGCGGTGAACTGCAGGCTCTGACTCGGGCCGAACCATCTGCGGGCAGTTGCCAGTTGGTCGGACGCAAGCTGTTCTGCGGCCTTTACCTCAATGAGCTGGTGCTGAGGCTCAGTGCACGTGAGGACCCACACCCGCTGTTGTTCGACGACTATGCTTCGACCGTACAGGCACTAGCCTCCTCGGAGCCCGTCGAACCCTTGCTGCGTCGTTTTGAGGTCCGTCTCTTGCACCATTTTGGCCTTGGGCTCGCACTCGAACAAGACAGCTCCGGCCGACCAGTTGATGCCGACAGAGGTTACACTTATCAGATCGATGGCGGGCTGTCGCCAGCGGCCGCCGGCGAACGCGATAGGATCTCGGGTCGGACCTTGTTGGCACTGCGCAGCGGACAGTTTCCCGACCAACAAGCCCTGCGCGAGGCACGCGGGCTGATGCGCAGGGTGCTAGATCACCATTTGGACGGGCGACCCCTGCACAGTCGTGAACTGTTTCGCTAGGCTGTTTTACTAGCCTTGGCCTAATCAACGAGTTTTGAGCCGAAATGAACCACTACGAGAGACTGTTGGGTGTCAATATCGATCACGTTGCCACATTGCGGCAGGCCCGCGGTACCCGCTATCCCGAGCCCATTCAAGCCGCCTTGGTGGCCGAGCAAGCCGGTGCCGATTCGATCACCTTGCATCTACGCGAAGACCGACGACATATCCAAGAACGCGACGTCGAGATGTTGTGCGATATTCTGCAGACACACATGAATCTAGAGATGGCGGCAACCCCAGAAATGGCGGCGATTGCCACCCAGATGCGCCCGGCAGATTGCTGTCTGGTCCCGGAAAAACGCAGTGAACTAACGACTGAGGGCGGGTTGGACGCGGCTGCAGACAGCGATCGTCTGAAAGACTTCTGTGCCGAGTTGGCAGGTGCTGAAATTCGTGTTTCTCTGTTTGTCGATCCTGAGCCTCGACAGATCGATGCAGCGCAAAAGATCGGCGTCCCGGTGATTGAGATCCATACCGGCCACTATGCCGAGGCGTCGCAGCCAGATGCCATACAGTCAGCACTCGCACGGATTGCCAACGCGGTGGCCTATGGCCAGCAAGCAGGTTTGCAGGTCAATGCGGGTCATGGCCTGGACTATCACAATATCAGCGCGGTGGCCGAGATCGAGGGAATCCGAGAATTCAACATCGGCCATTCAATCATCAGCCGGGCGATTTTCAGCGGTTTACACCAAGCGGTAGCAGACATGAAGCGCCTGATTCAGCTGGTAGCTGCTAACTCGCACTAGTGGGCCAAGCGGATAATTCTGTAACGCTCAGCCACGGCACAAGCACCGTGGGCGGTGTTGCCGTCCTTGGAAAGGGCCTGCCATTCCCGGCGGACTGCGCCTTGCCCACAATGCTTGTGCCGTGGCTGAGCGTTACAGAATTATCCGCTTGGCCCACTGGGGGGTGTTGTGCGCTATTGAAAGGGGCGCGCTCGGTTGCGAGATGCTGGCGTGCTGCTTTGCTTAGTGGCTTGGCGCGGGTTGACCTCGATTGATGTGCCGAGGTCAGCCTTTTCTTTAAGCTTTCTGTTTAGCGGTCGAAGCCATAACTGACATCTACTACATGACGCAGGGGCACTCGCTGTGAGCTTCGGACCAACGTGTTGCGACCTGATATTTAGTGTGAATTTGTCATAGGGATTTTTTTTGGCGTAGTCTAATATTGTGTAATAGCGTTGTGATCAGCGCACGGTAGTTGATTTGTTAACTGAAAGCTCCAAGGAGAGCGAGAATGTTGTCTGAGAATGAAGGTCCTGCGGCCACCTGGGAAGAAATAAAGGCCGCCTCCCGCAAGCTTGATTGGATCCGAGACCAAAAAGAGACCCACAGGCGCGCGGCTCGTGAATATCTAGCACATACCGAGTGTGAAGACGTGCGCTCTAAAGAGCACCAGGCGATTCTTGGCTACAACTAGACGAATAGTAGAAAAATTCGGGACGGCGTCGCAGGCCTCCACTAGTGCAAGGTTTCTGATCTATCCTCGCTAGCACGACTCTGACGTGGCCTTTCCGTCTGTCTCGATGCATCCCGCAGATGCTGCTGAGCGCCATTGCATCGCCTCTTCATGGCTGAGTTGATGAAGTTTCCCGGTTGGCTTGGGGTACGACCGCGTCTGTTCCGCGTACGGCTTAGTTGAGCCCTTATTCTGATGCGGTAGCTGGCCGATGCGACCGTTAGCTCGCACTGTGCTCAATCGCTGGCGGTAATTCGGGCGATAAGGTCTTGGGCCGCACTGCGTAGCGCCAGCATCAGATGATGGTGCTGGGCATTCGTCAGTGGCGGTTCAGTGCAGGTGGCGGCCTGCTCAACCTTTTCGGCCAACCGCTCGAGTTCGATTTCGAGTCGGTTACCGCCCAAGGCTTCCGGAGCGGTAAGCGCGATCTGCCGCCCGCGATCATCGACCGGCATGATCTCAGCAGACCGGGGGATTAGCGTCTGTAGTTCACCCGTCTCGGCGGCTGCCATCAGAGGCGAAACCTTGCACAGCAGGAGACCTCTATAGCGAAAGCGCGCCCCCAGTTTTAACTGATGGAATTTCATCGTGGGGCATCCCGCCCAATCAGCGTGACAGATTCTCATGTTGTCCGGGTGATGGGCCAGAACCCCCCAACCAAATCAGCCGCTGAGCGCTAAATCCGCGAAGTTGCCCGCCATCTCGGTGGTGTCGATTGATTGGCCGAGTTGGCGACCGACCTGGGTGGCTGATAAGAGTCCCCGAATGGTCTGCGCTCCAGCGGCATCGCGATCGACTACCATTGCGTGCTGACGTCCCATACGCTTCAGAGTTGCGACGATGTCACCGACCCGCGCAGTCGCTACATTCCCCATCTCGAGCACCTCGATCTTGTGTTGCGGCGTCATAATGTCACGCACGATTAGGTCTTTGCGCTTGCTATGTGACTCAGAGATGTAGCGAAGGATGCGCTCACCGCTGAGATCGTGTGAAGTAACCATGCCTACCACTTGGTTGAGCTGGTTGGTGACAAACAGCGACCGCACCCCACTGGCGATCATTTTCTGCTCGGCATCGTCGACCGAGACATTGGCAGATACGGTTTCTGCAGTGACTTGCGCCAGATCGGTCATTGCATCCATTGCTGGACTATCGAGCGTGACATGTTCTGGTAGGTTCTGACGTGGCCGCTGAAAGCTGACGCCGGCATCCAGGGTACCTGTGCTGAGGACGCGATATTGACTCATGGGCGGTCTCCGGTAATGGTAGTTGGTCCGGTCATGCTGTGAGGGCCTGTTACCAAAGAGTAGGCGTGCAGAGGGGGGAATTTCAATGCCGCGACAGCCTTGGCATGCGGCTTGACCGCTTTGTCAGCCGCGCCGCCGGTGTGTCGCGGAGCCAGGCACGGGCATTGATCCGCTGTGGTCGGGTCGCTGTCGCCGGGTCCATTGTCTCGGATGCAGGGCGTGCCTTGGCCGCCGCCGAGGTGGTGGAGCTGGACGGTCGGCCGATCGCGCTGCCACAAGCCACCTATCTGATGATGAACAAGCCCGTAGGCTTGCTCAGTGCCCGACATGACGACTACCAGGCGACCGTTTTGTCGCTGCTCCCAGCGTCACTTGCGAGCCGAGTGCATATCGTCGGGCGGCTCGACAAGCAGACCAGCGGCCTCCTGTTGTTGAGTGGCGATGGTCGGTGGTCACACCGCATCAGCTCTCCACGACATAACTGTCCCAAGCGCTACCAGGTCGAGCTGGCCGAGGACCTGACGGCGGATGCGGAGGATCGGCTGGCTGCGGGCATTTTGCTGCGTGGCGAGCCTGCCGCCACTCGGCCGGCTCGAATACAGCGCCTGGCGCCCAACCGTGTCCAGATCACGGTTACCGAAGGCCGCTATCATTTAGTGCGGCGGCTGTTCGCGGCGCTCGGCAATCGCGTCGTGTTTCTACATCGCGAAGCGGTCGGCGGCCTTTCCCTCGATCCCAACCTCGGGTCTGGTCAGTGGCGTGTGCTAAGCGATCAGGAGCGGGTGGCTGTGCTCGAACCACCGGCGTCAGCGTCGCCAAAAAAGGCCTAGAATCGAGGCACTCAAGTCACCGGTCTTCAACCTGTCGAACCTCGGTTATGTGCCAAAAACCACCACCTGACAATTCCCACGAGCGTCGCTATATTCGACACCCTTCGCGGGTGCCGATTCAGGTCGACCCTCGTGACGACACCCCGTCGGGTGAGGAACATCTGCGCAACGTCGGTGAGGGCGGTTTGTGTTTCGCGAGCACGCTCGCACTCGACCCCGGTCAGCCAATTCGTTTGACAATCCCACTGTTCGATCGGCAGCATCGGATTGACGCCCATGTTGCCTGGTGTCGGCCGAGTGAAACCGGCTATGACGTCGGGGTGTTTTTCGTGTCGCGGCAGGACAGGTTCTGTGCGCGCATGGTCGAACAAATGTGTTACATCGAAGACTATCGGCAGCGCGTAGCGCGCGAAGAAGGACGGCAGCTCAGCAGCGAACAGGCAGCACATGAGTGGATCGAGCGCTTTGCCGACCAGTTTCCAGGCAACCAGTAGGGGGTGCCCGAGCGGGTAGCGTCAGTGATATTTCTCGGTGCTGATATGGCCCGGCTCACGACGCCGATGGCGCCTTAAGCCCCGCCCCTCGAGGATCTGCACCGCGTCGCTGATCATTCCCGAGTGCCCGCATAGCATGACATGGCTCCGATCTGGGCTCAGGGTCTGGCCGACCCGTTCTTCCAGTCGACCGTCGGCCAGTGGGCCGGTCATGCGGCAGTCGAATCCACTTTCTGGCGCATGACCACCGGTGACGAAAGGGACGAATTTGAAGCGGTCCGGGTGATCTTGTTGGATTTGATGGATGAGATCCCCATACGCAAAGTTGTCGGGTGAACGCACGCCGTATCCCAAGACCACATGCGCAAAGCGTTGCCAAGGCTGGGGTGTCTGCAGGATCGAAAGGAAGGGGCCTACCCCTGTACCGGTTGCCAAGAGCCACAGATCCTGCGCTTGCTCGGGCACCTCGGCCAGCGTCAACAGGCCGTTTGCCCCCTTGACCAGCCAGATTGAGTCGCCGCAATCCAGTGCCGCTAGACGTCCGCTCAAGGGTCCTTCCGGCACTATGTTGAAGAAGATCTCCAGGATGGGCTCCTGCGGCGGATTGACCAACGAATACGGGCGACCGATGCGCTCGTCGCCGACATCCATCCCGACCCGGATAAACTGCCCCGCTTGAAAGGCCGGACCATCTGCGGCGATGCCCAATGAAAAATGGGTGTCGTTCCAGCACGTTTTGCGTATTACCCGGCCTTCGACCCAGTTCGCCATAACTCACCTCCTGCCGTGAACCTTGTGGCGTACCAAAGGGAAACAACCCATGCCGCCGTCGGGTATTGCTGCACTATATCCCAGGGTTCCAAACCGGGATGTACCGGCTTGCGTGGCACACTATGGCGCCATCAATAAAGATGCTCTGTGGCGGTTCGGAGGGGACGTGGTTTACAAGCCAGGTGGAATGCTGACGTTGCTCGGCTGCACTGTGTTGGCTGCAGCGGCTTTTCCGATAGCGGAGTGGTGGTCGCAGCCGGGTCGCTATGAACGGATCCTGGTCGAAGGATGCGAGCTGCATAAGGGTCCGTGTCGACGAGTAATCGACGGTGCGCCGGTCGTCTTTTCGGTCGTGCCCCAGACGCTGCCTTTGATGCAGCCCCTGCGGCTGCGGGTTAGTGCGGATGGATTGGTGCCGCATGGTATCCAGGTCGAGGTGCGCGGTCTGAATATGGACATGGGGCTTAATAGGACGCGCTTGGCACGGTCTGTCGAAGGCTGGTGGGAAGGTCAGACGGTCCTGCCAGTATGCAGCCAGCGCCGAATGCAGTGGGAGGCGGCGGTTCGAATCGATGCGTCGCGGCGTATTGAGCTTGCATTCCCGTTCACGACGCGGCGCCAGTGAGCGGACTTGAGGCGCACCGCCGAAGTTTGCCCGGGAAATGCGCTTCTGATATAAACCGCAGCCGATCCAGGCGGTTATTGGGCTGCGGGTCTGGCGACTAAGGCTGAAAGATGCGTGCGTTCCGGGCAGGTGCGCGCGATAATGTCGGGCAATTGGCCGTTACCATCAGCTCAAGCGTGACGGATACTGACAGCTTGGCCGACACAATCGCCATGCTGTAATAGCCCGCCGAAAGGCAAAGTGGCCGAAATCAAAACAAACCGAGTATTCCTAACCCATTCCCGGACAACTTCACTATGAAATCTCTATTGATTGCCTCAATTGCTGCCCTGGTCTTGTTTAACCCGACGCAGGCTGCGGGTGACGCGGAGGCTGGTAAGGCCAAGGCAGCCGTCTGTGCTGGCTGTCATGGGCCGGATGGCAATAGCTTGGCACCTACATTCCCAAAGATCGCGGGTCAGCATGCTGCGTATATCGAGAAGCAACTTGCGGAATACAAGAGCGGTGAGCGCAAAAACGCGATCATGGCCGGCATAGTGACGGCGCTCAGCGAGCAAGACATGGCCGACCTCGGTGCCTATTTCGCGTCCCAGAAGGCCGGCGTCGGCGAGGCCGCCGCAGACAAGGTTGAGTTGGGCCAGTCCATTTATCGGGCCGGCAACGCCGACCGCGGCTTGGCGGCTTGTATCGCTTGCCATGGCCCCAGGGGCAGCGGCAATCCTTTGGCAAAGTTTCCTGCTCTCAGCGGACAGCATGCCAGCTACACAGTGGCTCAGCTACAGAGCTTCCGAAGCGGTGAGCGAGCCAACGACAACCTGTCAATGATGCGCAGCATTGCGATGAAACTGTCCGATGAAGAGATCGAAGCAGTTGCCCAGTATCTCCAGGGCCTGCATTGAGCGGTGTCCTGATAGCCGGGTTCAAAGGCGGCTTTGGCCGCCTTTTTCGTGTGTGGTGGTGTCCTCAGCACTGAGGTCGAGAGCTTGCAGCCGCGCCCTGTGACGAGCAAGAATAACTGAACGAACATCGACTTACGGCTGAACTCGTGTCTCGCCGGAGAGTCACATGAACGATCATTAGTACTACGGAGTACGCCTGTGAACAGAGTAGTAATGGGTTTGGCGGCGGTATGCCTGTTGATTGCTGGCGGTGCCGCCGCGCAAGCCTTCGAAGAAGGCGTGCAATACGTGCGCATCGAACCGCAACCACCGATGACGACCGGTGACCAAGTCGAGGTGGTGGAGTTTTTTTGGTACGGCTGTCCACATTGCCGCGATTTAGAGCCTGCAGTGACCCGTTGGGCTGCTTCCTTGCCCGACAACATTACCTTTACCCAGATACCTGTGATGTTCGGCGGACCGGCAGACCTGCACGCCCAAGTCTACTATGCCCTGCAGGGCATGGGCGAACTCGAACGCATGCACCAAAAGCTATTCGAGGTGATGCACGAAGACAAACGCAAGTTGAAGACACGGGATGCAGTCGATACTTTCCTCGAAGCCCAAGGCCTCGATATGGGTAAATTCCGCGAGTCGATGAACTCATTCGCGGTAGCGGCCAAGGTCAATCGCGCACGTGCTCTGATGCGACGCTACGGCATCCGTGGAGTACCAGTCTTGGTCATAGATGGCCGCTATCGCAGCGGAAGCGGCTTCCGCAGCTACCAAGAGATGACTGAAGTCGCAGACCATGTAGTCGCTAAAGTTTTGTCACAACGCAAAGCGCAGGCTAGTCGTTAGACACGAGCAATGATCTACCCAGATTCAGCGATCACGGAGAACACGACGGAACCCACAGCAGATGCCGCGCGGGGACGTGGTTTACGCTTGCTGAGCTACAACATCCAGGCTGGCATCGATACCCGTCGTTACCGAGAGTATGTCACCAAAGGCTGGAAGCATCTGCTGCCGAGCCGCGGGCGTCTGCGCAATCTGGATCTGATTGCCGAGATGATCCGCGGCTACGATCTGGTGGGTTTGCAGGAAGTCGATTCTGGCAGCCTACGCAGTGGCTTCGTCGATATGACGGAGTATCTGGCTCAGCGCAGCGGTTATCCGCACTGGTTCCGCCAAATCAACCGGGACATGGGAGTCCTCGGGCAGCACAGTAATGGCTTCCTAAGCCGACTCAAGCCGACTCGGGTAAGCAACCACCGCCTGCCGCCGGGCAACGGGCGCGGTGCCATGTTAGTGGAATTCGGCACTGGGACTGAGGCATTGGTGGTTTGCAGCCTGCATCTCGCACTGAGCCGTCGGGTGCGTAGTCGGCAGCTCGACTTCATCAATGAGCTGGTGGGTGCGTATCCACATGTGGTTGTGATGGGCGACCTGAATGCCTGCTCAGAGAGTAACGAGATACGTGCTTTCATCGCCAAGACCGGGCTCAGTAAGCCGGTCTGCAACCAAGCCACCTTTCCGAGTTGGCGTCCGGTGCGCCGCATCGACCACATCTTCGTATCATCCGCAATCGAGATCACTCATACTCAAGTGGTGGATTATCCCTTGTCGGACCACCTGCCGATTCGTGTCGAGTTGGTACTGCCCGAGGGGGTGCGCTTGGCCGCCTGAGGCTGGCGCCTAACGATATGGCAGAGGATTGGCGTGACCGTTATCTGAAACTCGCCGATCAGCATGAACGTGTCGGCGCGGCCCATAGCGAGGCCGAGCGCGAGTTGGTTCGCCTAGTCACCCGTTTATGTGTCGCCTGCTCAGGTTTGGATCCGCAGCTCGACCCGCACCTCAAGCACCTGCGTAACCTGGCTAAAGCGGGCAAGGCCGAGGCCTTGTCCGGCAAGGCGGACGAGTTTGCCAAGTCGGTGGCGCAGACCGTAGAAAGTCGCTCTCGCCCGGGTGTTTTGAGCGTCCTGCTGGGGCGGAGTGCGAGCAAGTCGCGTCAGTCTGATGAAATTCAGCGGCTTTGGGCGGAAGTCGCGGCCGATCCCGCAACGGCATCCAATGACCGGCTTGATCGCCTGGCGGAACTATTGCGTGCCAGCCTGGGGCCTGCTGCGAAATCCGCGGAGCCACGTTCCGGTCTGTTTGGGCGCCTGATCGGTAAGTCGGCCGATACAGAGCCCCCGCCTGGTGAAATCCTCTTGGAGTTACTGCAGTCGATCCCCTGGCCCGAGAGCATAGCTGGCAAGATCGCCGGATTCCGTGCGGATCTGCAGGCCGACGAAAGCGGTGAGGCCTGGTCCGGGGTGATACGCGAAATCAGTGAGCTCGCGGTCGATGCGCTGAACCAGTCACAAGACGCTGCGCTTTCGACTGAGGCCTTCCTTAACCAGCTCAGCCAGCGTCTCGAAGAACTTGACCGTCACATGTGCGACGAGACGCAGCGTCGTGACGATTCCCGCCAGAGCAGTGAGAGCCTTGATCGAGACATGGATGTTGAGGTGGTCAGCCTGACCGCCAGTGTGCGGGATAGCGAGAATCTTTCTGAGCTGCAAGCGAATGTCATCGGGAGCCTGGACCGCATGCAGACTCATGTTCGGCGTCATCTTAGTGAGGAGAGCCAGCGCCGCGAGCTGGCCGAAGCCGATAGCGAGGCGTTGCGTGGCCGCCTTAATGAGCTCGAGCAAGAGACCTTCGATCTGCGCCGCCAAGTAGCACAAACCTATCGTGAGGCGATGCGTGACCAATTGACCGGGTTGCCCAATCGGCGAGCCTACGACGAAAGAATCGCTCAGGAGCATGCTCGCTGGAGACGCTTCGGTGAGCCACTTGCCCTGTTGGTGCTGGATGTCGATGACTTCAAGAAACTGAACGATACTTTTGGCCATAAGTCGGGTGACAAGGCCTTGGCGATGATCGGCAAGATTCTGAATGAAAGGCTGCGCGAGACTGACTTTATCGCCCGTTATGGCGGCGAAGAGTTTGTTGTGTTGCTAGCGGGGGCCCGTGGCGAAGATGCACTGCTTGTTGCCGATTCGATGCGCAAGAGCATCATGGAGAGTGGGCTGCATGCCAAGGGTCAACCGGTGAAGCTCACTGTGTCGGGCGGCATCGCGTTGTTTGCAGAGGGTGATACCCCAGAGGGTGCATTCGAGCGGGCAGACCGTGCCCTCTACGAGGCGAAGAAGCAGGGCAAGAATTGCGTCGTTGTTGCCTGATGATCCTGTGCTGAGTCCGCATACGGCGGATTACTTCTTAATGTTCAAACGTTCGATGATAAAGTTGGTGCGGGGCTATCAAATCTTGATCAGTCCGCTGCTGGGCAACAATTGTCGCTACTTACCCAGTTGTTCGGCCTACACGATCGAGGCCATGGACAAGTGGGGTCCATGGCGTGGTCTGTGGATGGGTATCCGGCGGATCGCGCGTTGCCATCCGTTCCATGCCGGGGGTTACGACCCCGTGCCCGATCCAAATGACCGTGCACAGCGGCCGTGAAACCGCCGGAATCGGGATAGCACCACGCCGGGTACAAACTGCTCCTGTCTAATTCATCCTTCATCGGTGATTTCCTCTCTTACGCTCAGTAGCTTGCGAGGCAGGCGTGGTTCGGCTGGTGAGATATTCGGGCTGGATCAACTCGCCTGCTCGAGTGCCGCGATGCGCTTCTCTAGCGGCGGGTGACTTGCAAAAATTTCTTTCAATCCAGTACCTGTGATGCCAAATGCAGCCATTTCGTCGGGCAGCGGATTGGGACCATGGGCCTGTTGCAGGCGGCGCAAGGCGGAGATCATTTTGTGGCGACCGGCCAGTCCGGCGCCGCCGGCATCTGCGCGAAACTCGCGCCAGCGTGAGAACCACATCACGATGATCGTCGCCAAGATACCGAGCACGAACTGGGCGAGTAGCGAAGTGATCCAAAACGCCGGGCCATGGCCCTGCTCGACCTTGAATACGACGCGATCGACGAAGTGACCGATGATGCGTGAGAAGAATACGACGAAGGTATTCACAACGCCCTGGACCAAGGCCAGCGTGACCATGTCACCATTGGCCACATGACTAATTTCGTGCGCCATCACCGCCTCGACTTCATCGCGGTTCATCGATTGCATCAGGCCGGTACTAACGGCAACTAGCGCGTCATTCTTGTTCCAGCCGGTGGCAAAGGCGTTGGGCGCGCCTTCGAAAATGCCGACTTCGGGCATCTTAATCCCGGCCGCTGCGGCCTGTTGCTGCACGGTTTCTAGAAGCCAGGCCTCGTCTTGGCTCTGAGGTGCATCGATCAAATGTACACCCATGGTGGTTTTGGCCAGAGTCTTGGATAGCAGCAGCGAGATGAGGGAGCCGGCAAAGCCGATGATCGCCGAGTAAATCAGTAGCGCCTGCATGTCCAAATCGACGTTGTTCTGCGCCAGCAGGTTGTCGATCCCAAGCAGTCTGAAGGTCACGCTGATCAGCGCGATAATGGCGATATTGGTTCCAAGGAACAGCAGGATACGTAGCATTGCGGCGGCCTCCCGGCAGACGGTGTTTCTCTAGGCAATGTGCGATCGATCTGCTCGGAAATCAAGACCGGGCAGATTGGCGAGATGCCTCGTTGGCCACGGGGAGATGGATAATATAGATCGCCACGCCGGCGATACAGAGTCCGCCGATCATCGCCGCCCAGGAAAATGGGCCAAACAACAAGGCGGTAATGGCGTAAGAGACCGCGAGGGCGAGCAGCGCGATGCGTTTGGCGCGCCGGGGCATTGCATGGTGTTCCTCCCAATCACGCACAATCGCACCAAACCGAACGTGCTCACGCAACCAACGATGCCAGCGCTCTGACGAGCGCGAAAATGCCCAGGCCGCTATCAGCAGAAACACAGTTGTCGGCAACAGCGGTACGAAGATGCCGACAATCCCCACCGTGACACATAACCAACCGAGGCCGAGATAGAGATAGCGGGCCCCTGCCCTCGTGGTCAACCTATCCGTGTTGGCGTCACAGCGTGGCGGGCTTTGCGCCGCATCTCGACGGCTGACCTCTGGTTGCTTGGTCTCGACTGGCTCTGGCATCGTTTGTTTAATCAAAGGAACGGCCGCGCGGATATTATCGACACCCCGGAAGGTTTTTTGTTCCGGCGGCAATACTACCCCTGGCCCCTACCGCGTCCCGTGAAACTCGCAGCGAGATTAGCAAAGCTTAGCAAGCTAAACCCCTGTACATGTTGCGGCCGACTACGAGGTCGGGTGTAGCTAAGAACGGCAGGTCTAAAGTTGCTACCATTGCAGCGTGGTCGGGGTTGGTTTTCGAACACTATACGACTGAAATGGGGCTGAGCCTATGAGACTTTCTCGATGCATCCTTACCCTGGCGGCGGCCGTCCTGGCCAGTCATGTCGCTTTTGCGGGGCTGGTGTTTGAAGAGGCCGACAAGAACGGCGATGGTGCCGTGGACGCGGATGAGTTCGCGGCTGCTGGGGTGGACCAGGCCTTCAAGCAGCTTGATGCCAACGGTGATGGGAAACTCGACAGTAACGAGTACTCCGGGGATCTGGACGACGACGAAGATTGTTGATTGATTTCCGACCAGCTAGTCGGCCCGACCCGTCATCCTGAGTCACACCCGCCGTCGGTATGGCGATAGGCCGCCGTTGCCTACCAGGGCTTGTTCACACTCAGTGAGAAGCAGCGACGGCGGCCGTTTTGCTTGCCAACAAGGCGCTGCGAGCGCGGTGTGCCCAGCGTACAGGAGCGAGCAGCAACGCCGTCGGACGGGGAAACGGCCCCGTCCCTTCGGGTTGCGCCCCAAAACACGCCATGCGGCGTTGCTCGTCGTTCATTTAGACTCACTCAATCGCTCTCCTCGCGCCTTGCCTGGCGCGTTTTTGGGCAGC
>JANQRK010000116.1 GCA_028284585.1 Chromatiales bacterium | reverse complement strand
ACTAGGGTACGGACTGAGGCACCGGCTTCTAGCGAAAGCTGCCGGCAACGGCTACTCCCCTGTACCTGTGGTTACCGCGCCAGTCGTCGACTCTACCCGGCATTTCGTTCGGGCTAAGCTGCCTTCATGGACCAGGTATTTTTCGAAGCAGTGCACTGCCCCTATTGCGGCGAGCCAATCGAACTTGTAATCGACAGCTCGGCTGGCGAGCAGGTATACATAGAGGATTGCCAAGTTTGCTGCCGGCCGATCGATGTGCGCTTGATCCGGGATGGTGCGGAGTGGCGGGTAGAGGTTCAGCGCGATGATCAGTGATCACCCACTCAAATACCCGCCGGAGCTTGCGCCACAGCGCTTTTAATTCTGCAAGACGCCTTGCTTGGCGCTGTGCTAGCGTGACCGCATGCAGGGCGAGTAGCTGGTGTGTCCGGGTCGTATCCCGTGCCAGCTCAGAGGTACAAAAATGGAAGAAAAGAGAACTGCCAAGATAGATTTTGATACTTGGTCCGAGATCGCGCGCACCAATCCACAGGCTTTCGAGGCGATGCGGGTTGCCAGGATCCAATCCGTGATCGACAGTGCTCCTGAGGCCAGTCGGGAGCGCCTGCGCTGTCTACAGTGGCGTATCGATCAGGAGCGCCGCTTGGCTCGCACCCCCATGGCGGCCTGTTTGAAGATCTCGGGGATGATGTGGCGCGCCGTTCTTGGCCCCAACGGCCTGAAGGACAGGGTTAGCGAACTCGAAACGCTGATCAACGGCAGGGCACATGGTGTAGCGGTCGCGCCACCACCGTCCGGACGCGTCGTAAGTTTCTCCCCACGGCCTTTATCGGACCCCAGTAGCTTGTAATTTCGATGGTCTTACTTTAAAGTTCGCCCCCTTTTCGCGCCCTGGGCGCAGCATTCATGACTAGCCGATCCGGCGTCAACCTCAAAGGCGTGGGAGCAAAATCGAAATGAAAGCGGATCTGCATCCAAAATACACAGAGATCAAAGTCGTCTGTAGCTGCGGCAACAGCTTCCAGACGCGGTCGACCATCGGCGGCGACACGCTGAATGTGGAAGTCTGCTCTGCCTGCCATCCTTTCTACACCGGGCAGCAAAAATTGATGGATACCGCCGGTCGGGTCGATCAGTTCCGCAAGCGATTCCGCCGGTGAGAAAAACCGGCCGCCGCAGCTAGCGTAAGGCGCCTCCGCGGCGCCTTTTCTCGTTTGGCCCCAGGTCTTTTTCTCGCCGTCGGAGTCGATCATGAGTGACGAGCTAAACAATTCGGACGCCGATTTCGAAATCAATCAAGCGGCGCTGGACTATCACGCCAATCCGCGACCCGGCAAGATCAGTGTCGAGGTCTCTAAGTCAACCCAAACTCAACGTGATCTCGCCCTCGCCTACACCCCTGGCGTGGCCGAGCCGGTGCGGCGGATTGTTGCCGATCCGCAGGCTGCGTATCGCTACACAGCAAAGGGCAACTTGGTTGCAGTAATCACTGATGGCAGTGCGGTATTGGGGCTGGGCGATGTCGGCGCGTTGGCTGGCAAGCCAGTCATGGAGGGCAAGGGGGTATTATTCAAGCACTTCGCCGGCATCGATGTGTTCGATCTCGAGGTCAACGCCAAACGGCCGCAAGAGTTCATCGAGACGGTGACCTGTATCGCGCCCACCTTTGGCGGTATCAACCTCGAGGATATCGCCGCGCCACATTGTTTCGAAATCGAGCAGGCGCTGATTGAGCAACTCGACATCCCAGTGTTCCACGACGATCAGCACGGTACGGCGATCATTATCGCCGCCGGCCTTCTGAATGCGCTGGAGCTGCAGGGCAAGCAACTGGATACCGCGCGCATTGTTGTACTCGGCGCCGGCGCGGCCGGCATCGCGGCGGTCCGGCTACTGATTGCCATGGGCGCCCATCGTGACAACTTTCTGGTGCTCGACCGCGATGGCGTGATCCATATCGCCCGCAAAAACCTCAACCCCTATAAGTTCGGCGTTGCCGTCGAGACCGAGGCCCGTACGCTCGAGGACGCGATGCGCGGCGCCGATGTCTTCATCGGTGTCTCTGGCCCGGATCTGGTGTCGCCAACGATGTTGGCGTCCATGGCCGAGCGGCCGATTGTGTTCGCATTGTCCAACCCAGTTCCGGAAATCCGTCCCGAGACCGCGATCAGGGTACGCGATGACTTGATAATGGCGACCGGCCGATCGGATTATCCGAACCAGGTCAACAATGTCCTAGGTTTTCCCTTCATCTTCCGCGGTGCACTGGATGTGCGTGCTAGCCAGATAAACGAAGATATGCAAATCGCTGCGGTACATGCGCTCAAAGATCTTACTCACCAGCCGGTGCCGCAAGCTGTGCTCGACGCCTACGACCTGGATGAGTTGGCATTTGGCCCGGGGTACATCCTGCCCAAGCCTCTCGACCCGAGGTTGAAGGATGCTGTTGCGCCAGCGGTGGCCCGCGCGGCCATTGAGAGCGGCGTGTCGCGCGCTGCCTGGCCGGCCGACTACCCTGATCTGGGGGCTTGATCTTTCGGGTGCTCCCGATCGCGGAAGTGATCGTATCCTATCTGCGCGTTCCGGATTGAAAAAACTTGAGGTGTTGCCTGGTCGTATTCGCATCCTCTTGGAGCCTTCTTCGTCTAAGCTCAACGTACTCGAGCGAGCTGCTCAACGACAGTTTTTGAGGGAGTGATGAGGATGCAGAAGGTTGCAATCATTGGTGCGGGCCGGGTTGGGGAGACCACTGCTCAGATCCTGGCGGAGCAGGAGATCTGCCGTGAGGTGGTATTGTTTGACATCCGCGAGGATGTCCCCCAAGGCGCTGCACTGGACATCTTTCAGACGGCGCCTTTCTTTGCGTTCGACACCCGAGTGATCGGCAGCAACGACCCCGCGGCGATGCAGGATGCCGAGGTGGTGGTTATTACTGCTGGCGTGCCGCGCAAGCCGGGGATGTCACGCTCTGATGTGTTGGACACCAACGTCAAGGTGATTGACACAATCGTCAGCGATCTGGTGCGTTATGCACCGGAGGCGATCGTGATCGTGGTGAGCAACCCAGTAGATGTGTTGACTTACCGAGTGTGGCAACAGACTGGCTGGCCCCGGCAGCGGGTGCTGGGCCAAGCCGGGGTCTTGGACGCCTCGCGCATGGCGGCCTTTATTGCGATGGAGACAGGATTCTCGGCCCGGGATATCACCACGATCGTACTCGGTGGACACGGAGATTCGATGGTGCCTGTACCCCGCTTCTGCACGGTGAATGGGGTGCCCGTGTCGCACTTTATCGATGCCCAGCGTCTCGATGAGATCGTCCAACGGACGCGCGGTGGCGGGGCCGAGATCCTCGCCTTGCGTAAGAATTCGAGCGCATATGATGCGCCTGGGGCCTCGGTTGCGGCGATGGTCGACGCGATCAGTCATCATCGCAACCGTTTGCTGCCCTGCGTTGCTATTCTCGATGGAGAATACGGCGAACAGGGTATCGCCATGGGGGTTCCTTGCCTGTTGAGTCGCGATGGGATGAAACGCATCGTCGATCTAGGTTTGAACGACGCGGAAACCGCCATGTTCCGTCAATCGGCGGCCAGCGTGCGGGCCGATATTCAGCGGATGAAGGCGCCGTAATGGCCCTTACTTCGGGCCGTTTATTTGCAAAACAGGCGCGTTGCGACGCGTCATCCTAAAATGGTCGGAAGCCAAACCTGCTGTGCTAGGCTTGGCCAATCTCAAGGTATTGTGGAGCGCGAGGCACGGCCATATGTCTGACAGGAAAGCCACACTTACGTTCAACGACACAGGCGAATCGGTGGAGCTGGATATCCTCTCCGGCAGTGAAGGACCGGATACCATCGATATTACGAAGCTGTACGGCCAGTCTAAGGTGTTCACCTTTGACCCGGGATTCGTTTCGACTGCCAGCTGCGATAGCTCGATTACTTACATCGATGGTGACCAAGGGGTGCTGCGTTATCGTGGCTATCCGATCGAGCAGCTAGCGCAACAGTCGTCATTCATCGAAGTAGCCTATCTACTGCTTTACGGTGAGCTACCCAGTCAACAGGGGCTCGATGACTTCAAAGACATCATCACCCATCACACGATGATCAACGAGTCACTGTTGCGGTTTTTCGAAGGCTTTCATAACAATGCCCACCCAATGGCGATGATGGTCGGGGTCGTTGGGTCGTTGTCGGCCTTCTACCATGACTCTATGGACATCAGCGATCCGCAACACCGTGAGATCAGCGCCCATCGCTTGATCGCGAAGATCCCGACGATCGCCGCGGCCTGTTACAAGCACAATGTGGGCGAGCCGGTAATGTATCCACGCAATAGTCTGAGTTATACCGGCAATGTCTTACAGATGATGTTCGCCACACCCTGCGAGGAGTATCAAGTCGATCCACTGGCCGAGCGCGCGATGGACCTCTTATTCATCCTACACGCCGATCACGAGCAGAATGCGTCGACTTCGACGGTACGCTTGGCTGGAAGCTCTGGCGCCAACCCTTTCGCCTGCGTGGCGGCTGGTACAGCCTCGTTGTGGGGGCCGGCCCACGGAGGAGCGAACGAGGCGGTACTGGATATGCTTGAACAAATCGGGCATGTCGGAAACATCGACAAGTATCTTTCGAAGGCCAAGGACAAGGAGGATCCATTCCGCCTGATGGGCTTTGGTCATCGCGTTTACAAGCATTACGACCCGCGCGCCAAGATCATTCGAGAGATTTGCTACCAGGTGCTGGAGAAACTGGCGGATAGCAACAATCCGTTGTTCGAGTTGGCGATGCGGCTCGAAGAGATCGCATCACGAGATGAGTACTTTTTGGAAAAGAAACTCTATCCGAACGTCGATTTTTATTCCGGCATCATCTACCGCGCACTCGGTATCCCCGACAATATGTTCACCGTAATGTTCGCGATTGCGCGCACTGCCGGTTGGGTGAGTCATTGGATGGAGATGCTCGATGATCCACGCCACCGTATCGGTCGCCCACGCCAGCTGTACCAGGGTGCCACACGGCGCGATTATGTCCCGCTGGACGACCGCTGATCAGGCGGTCGGCTGGGCCATCAGCTTGTCGAGCTGACTTGGGCTGAGTGAGTCGAGCGGCCCGCCGGTGGTTGGATCGCGTGGTGGGTCGCTGCGCACAGTCCTTTCTAGGAGTATTAGTTCGATGCGGGTCTCGCCGGCCACAAAGCGCAGTGCCGGACGTGTTGCCAGCCGTCCCCCGGAGAAATGTAACCTGGTCTCGAATGCCTGCCAGGGAATGCGCTGGTCACTGAGCGTCATGATCACGTGTTCCGATGTATCTGCGATAAGCAGTAACCTAATCAGGTCGAGTTGTCCGTCGCCCTGAACCAATGGGCCGATCAGCCGCGGCTGGAATTCCGCGAAGGTTTGCATTGCCTCGGCAGCGAGGCGGCGCCCCTCTTGTAGCTGCAGCAGCTGTTGCGGCCGGAACAGCTCGCGGTATTCCTGCACCGCCGCCTGCACAGCTGTGGGTGAGGGGCGTCTGTGACGCAGATCGATGGCGTGTTTTTGCGCTGCTCGCTGCAGTGCCTGTTCGAGGCCGTAGCCGTCTTCGACCACGAGGGCAGCGGTATCTACTAATAGTGCCCTGGGCCCAGCCTTACGTCGCTGCGGGCTCAGAACAGGTCCTGTGCGGGCGGCGCAACCGCGGCCGGGATGGCGTAGCCACCCGATTCTCCGCCGCTTGCTACGGTTGTTCCCGAGCC
The DNA here is from genome assembly GCA_028284585.1 of Chromatiales bacterium. Classification (GTDB taxonomy): domain Bacteria; phylum Pseudomonadota; class Gammaproteobacteria; order Chromatiales; family Chromatiaceae; genus Thiosocius. The sequence continues at coordinate 38,278 of JANQRK010000116.1, read as the reverse complement.
GGGTACGTTCTCTTTGCGAAATACTTCGAAGATGGCATTTTCGGTTGCAGCCGTGGCTCGAATACCAGTGCGCGGGTCGATCCGAACCGACACCAGGTCAGGTGGCATCTGGGGCTCGCTATCGGGAACGCTCGCCAGCGCTGCGCGCATGAAGCTGATCCAGGCGGGGAGCGCCGCCCGACCACCGACTTCGCCACGTCCCAATTTGCTGTTGTCGTCGAAGCCTACCCAGACATTGGCGACCAGGTGTTGGTTGAAGCCGTTGAACCAGGCATCACGCTGGTCGTTAGTAGTGCCGGTCTTACCAGCCAGATCTTTGCGACTAAGCTCGCGTGCCTTGGTGGCAGTGCCACGACGGATTACATCCTGCAGCATGGAGTACATTAGATAGCGGTTGCGAGCCTCGAGGACGCGCGGTGCAAAGCGTATGTCTCCGGCAGAGTTGCGTTGCAACGGCGGACAATCAACACAAGCAACCAGCGGGTCTGCTTCGTACACGGTCCCGACGCCGTCCTGCTCGATTCGCTCGATGAAGTACGGGGTGACTTGGTAGCCGCCATTGGATAGTACGGCATAGGCATTTGCCATTTGCAGTGGTGTGACGTCAGCACTACCTAGTGCGAGCGAGAGGTTGTGAGGCAGTTCCTCAGGGCGGAAACCGAAGCGAGCGATGTGTTGCAGCGCCGCTTCGATACCCATGCTGCGCAGAAGCCGAATGGAGACCAGATTGCGAGATTTGGTCAAGGCCTCGCGCAGCCGGGTTGGGCCGAAGAATTTGCCCGAGTAATTTTCAGGCCGCCAGGCCCCTTCCAGGCTGGGGTCTTCGAAAACGACAGGCGCATCATTGATTAGACTTCCCGGCGTAAACCCATTCTCCAAAGCTGCTGAGTAGATGAAGGCTTTGAAACCCGAACCCGGCTGACGTTTTGCTTGGGTCACGCGATTGAACTTGCTGTAGTAAAAGTCGTAGCCACCAACCAGTGCCGAGATAGCGCCATCGCTAGGGTCGAGTGCCACGAGCGCAGCGGCTGCGCGGGGGATCTGCGCCAGCCGCCATCTGTAGTCATCATCCACCGCCACCGTTTTCACCCGCACGATATCGCCGATTCCGAGTACATCAGTTACTTGCTTGGGGTTGGGCCCCAGCCGGTCGGTACTAATATGGGGTCGCGCCCACTTCATCTGGTCCCAACCGATGCTGCCGGTTTTGCCGCGTCCCAGATAGATAGTGGCTGATTGCTGATCGATTGCGGTTACCACAGCCGGCCGCAGTTCGCCGACGCTCGGCCGATCGGCTAGCGCAGCGTCGAGCGCAGGCTGTTCGCTAGGCACAGGGTCGAGCTTGTCCTCTGCCCCGAAGTAGCCATGGCGTTCGGTGTAGGCGTCTAGCGCCGTGCGCAGCGCCTGGTTAGCGGCTTCCTGTTGTGCGGCCAGGATGGTCGTGTACACACGAAAGCCACCGCTGTAGGCCTCCGGGCCAAAGCGTTCCACTAGGTCGGCGCGTACCATCTCGGCGACATAGGGCGCCTCCAGTTGCATCTCTGGTGCGTAACGGCTCGCGGTGATGGGCTGGGCAACCGCCTCTTCGTACTGCACTTCGCTGATGTGGCCGAGCGCGTGCATGCGGTCCAGCACATAGTTGCGGCGCTTGATGGCGCGCGGTGGGTTAGCGATCGGATTGAAGCTAGAGGGCGCCTTCGGTAGTCCGGCGATCATCGCGGTTTGCGCAATGTCGAGCTCCTGGACGGTTTTTCCGTAGTAGACACGTGCTGCGGCACTGACGCCGTACGAGCGGTGCCCAAGGTAGATCTTATTCAGATATAGCTCGAGGATCTCTTGCTTGCTCAGTTGACGCTCAATGCGCAAGGCAAGAAAGATCTCGCTCAGCTTCCGCGTATAGGTCTTCTTGGGAGTGAGGTAGAAGTTGCGGGCGACCTGCATGGTGACCGTGCTGCCACCTTGCTTCTTCTCACCCGTGAGTGCCAGTTGAATGCCGGCACGAAGCAGACTGCTTAGATCGACGCCCTGGTGGTCGAAAAAGCTGGCGTCCTCCGCGGAAAGGAACGCTTGGATCATTCGCTCCGGTAGCTCGTCGTAGTCGAGTGGATTGCGGCGTTGCTCACCGAACTCTGCGACCAGTTTGCCATCTCGGCTGTAGACTTTCAGCGGGACCTGCAGTCGGACATCCCGCAGGTTGTCGATTTCAGGTAAACCGGGTTCCAAATAATAATAGATGGCGCCGAGAGCTAGGGCCGCGACGAATGTGCCGACGATACCTAGCGATAACGCGAGCTTTAAGAGCTTCCAGGGCCACTTCATGGGTCAGGTGGGCAGGTCATGGGTTTAAGGGTGGACGGCGGCATCACCGAGGCACTTCAGAAGGCCCGGTATACTAGCTTGAAAATCGGGCAATTTGGGCGCAGATTTGCACCTTTGCTGGGCTTGGAATGGTCCTTCTCGGCCAATCGGCCATGGCGCTGAAAATCCCACTACGAAGGGATTTCTTGGCGTCGCCTTGCCGGAAGGCGCTTCCTTTAGAATTTAATTCCTTCAAAAAATCTCGTCTGAGGTTTTATACTTAGTCAGGATTATTAAACAAAAACCTCCAAGCGGAAGTTTTTAATCCAGTTCACTAAAGAAAATCCTCCAAGCTGCCGTTAACCGCCTCGAAGCCGGGCGTCAAGCCGTTCGGCAAGGCACACCAAAATAAGGAAGTCGGACACAAGCATCATGGGCCTTTTTACCCAGAAGAAGGTGCCGCTGCTCGGGCTGGACATCAGCTCGACCGCGGTGAAGCTGCTCGAACTGAGCAAGCATAGTGGCCGAGGAGGTGTGCGCTACCGCGTCGAGAGCTACGCGGTAGAGCCCTTGCCTTCGACGGCTGTTGTCGAGAAGAACATCGCGGATGTCGAGGCGGTTGGCAAGGCAGTTCGTAATGTTCTCCGCAAAGCAGGTACGCGCAACAAGCGTGCAGCCGTGGCGGTCTCCGGGTCGGCCGTTATTACCAAGGTGATATCGATGCCGGCGGCTCTCTCTGAGCGAGAGATGGAGGCCCAGATCCAGCTCGAGGCGGATCAGTACATTCCTTATCCGCTGGAGGAAGTCAATATCGACTTCCAGGTACTGGGTGCGTCGGAGAATAGCGGAGAGTTGGTCGATGTGTTGCTGGCCGCTTCACGTAGCGAAAATGTTGACGACCGCGTTGCCGCTCTCGAACTCGCTGGCCTCAACTGCGAGATTGTCGATGTCGAGGCCTACGCGATGGAGACTGCGTGTACCCAGTTGGCGGATCAGTGGCCGAATGCCGGCCAGGAAGAAACCATTGCGGTGGCCGATATTGGTGCGACCACGACGACCCTAAACGTGTTGCACAACAACCAGATCATCTACACCCGTGAACAGAACTTCGGTGGTCGTCAGCTTACCGAGGAGATTCAACGGCGGTATGGCCTGTCGGTTGAAGAGGCTGGGATGGCGAAACGCCAAGGTGGTCTTCCGGACAACTACATTCCAGAGGTTCTAGAACCTTTCAAGGAAGCAATGGCTCAGCAGGTCAACCGATCTATCCAGTTCTTCTTCTCCGCGACAGCTTACAACAGTGTCGACCTGGTAGTGCTGGCTGGCGGGAGTTCCTCGGTTCCGGGAGTGGACGATTTACTTCAGGATCGCCTCGGAGTGGATACCGTCATTGCCAACCCTTTTGCGAACATGGCGGTTTCCTCCAAAGTTAAGCCCCAGGTTCTCAGCAACGACGCACCGGCGCTGATGATTGCGTGCGGTCTGGCACTGAGGAGCTTTAACTGACATGGCGCAAATAAACCTCCTTCCCTGGCGCGAAAAACTTCGTAAGCAGCGTCAGCGTGATTTCGGCTTACTGGCCCTCGGTGCCCTCATGGTGACTGTGCTCGGTATGGGCTATTGGGGCTTCATCTACGTACAAGGCATGGTCGACCATCAGGGCGACCGCAATCGTTTTCTTGAGAACGAGATTGCCCTGGTCGATAAACAGATTGTCGAGATCAAAGAGCTGGAAAACACTCGGCAAAAACTCATAGCTCGAATGAAGGTTATCGAAAACCTTCAGGTTAGCCGGCCACAGATCGTTCATATGTTTGACGAGCTGGTTACCGTTCTCCCAGATGGCGCCTATCTCACCTCCCTGGCCCAGAGCCGGCGCTCTTTGTCACTCAACGGCAGGGCGCAGTCCAATGCACGGGTATCGGCTTACATGCGCAATATTGAGACGAGCCCTTGGCTGAGCGCACCCAAACTAAAAATCATCGAGAGCAAGGGTAAGGACAAGAGTGCCGCAGTGGGCAGCACATTCCAGCTCGGGCTCAAGCAGGTAGTGCCCAAGGGGGTGGCGGCCCGATGAATCTCCAGGAACTCAATGAACTAGATCTTAGCGACATCGGTGACTGGCCCGGCTTCGTCAAGGCGATCTTGGTCTTGATACTCTGCGCGGGCGTCGGTGTGGGCTGGTATTTCTACGATATCGAAGGCCGCTATGAGGAATTGGCCAGGGTGCAGAAGACTGAAGAGGATCTTCGGTTGGACTTTGAAGCCAAGCAAGCCAAGGCGGCTAACCTCGAGGCCTATCGGGCCCAGCTTGCCGAGATGGAGGAATCGTTCGGTGCCATGTTGCGCCAGCTGCCCAATCGAACTGAGGTGGCTGATTTACTGGTCGATGTGTCTCAGACCGGGCTGGCCGCAGGCCTGGAGTTCGAGCTATTTCAGCCCCAAGGAGAAGTCCCGAAGGACTTTTACGCGGAGTTGCCAATCAAGATTCGCGTGCTTGGCGATTACCACGAATTCGGTGAGTTTGTCAGCGGTCTGGCCGCATTGCCCAGAATTGTGACTATCCACAATGTGCAAATTAACAACCAATCTAAGTCTCCCGGTGATTTAGTGATGGAGGCGATGGTGCGTACGTATCGATATCTTGACGAGGCTGGGGACTGAAGATGCGGAAATTGATCCCATTGGTGGCGCCCCTGCTTTTGGTTGGTTGTGCCAACACTGACATGTCAGACTTGCGCGGGTTCGTCGAAGAGGTGAAGGCAAGACCGGCGTCTGGAATCGAGCCGATTCCAGAAATTAAGCAGGTCATCGGTTTCGTCTACTCGGCGAAGAATCGGCGCGATCCATTCACACCACCGGACGAGGAAACCGTTGCCACGGAGACTGTACTGGACAATGGTTTGCGCCCGGATCCTAATCGTCGTAAGGAAGAGCTCGAATCGTTTACTCTCGATTCGCTGCGCATGGTCGGAACCTTGGAGCAGGACGAACAGACTTGGGGCTTGGTAAAGACTAGCGACGGGACAATTCATCGCGTGTCCACCGGCAATTACATGGGCCAGAATGATGGCCGGATCACGCGTATCAGTGAAGACAAAATTGAGCTGATTGAACTCGTACCCACCGGCTCGGGTTTCCTGGAAAAGGAAGCTGCCATTGCTTTGGGCGAGGAATAGGAGAACACGATGTATAAAAAGGCAAGGGCGCGCAACACTGCACTCATCGGATTGGTGCTGCTATGGGCCTTCCTGTCGGATGCGCTGGCCAATGAGCTGCGAGACATCAGCTTCTCCGCATTGCCTGGCAATCGGGTGGAGATTGTCTTGGAGACCAGCGAGCCTGTTGGCGCGCCATCGTCTTTCACGACCGACAACCCGGCACGAATCGCGATCGACCTGCCGAATACGACAAGCGCTCTCGAACAAAAAATTACCCCTATTGCGATCGGTATAGCACGCAGTGTCACGGCCATTGAGGCCGGAGATCGAACCCGTGTAGTCATCAACTTGCTCGAACAGACCGGCCATGCGATTCGCGGCGAGGGCAACAAGGTCATCGTTGCCATTGGCGCGAGCAGTGGCGCTGGAACCATGTCCGCCACTAAGCCCGCTGAGCCTCGACGTAACACGGCTAATCGAGAGGGGCTCAGCATCAACAATGTGGATTTCCGGCGTGGTACTCAGGGCGAAGGTCGGGTTGAAATCGAGTTGTCGGACGCTTCAACTGTGGTTGACATGCGTCAGCAGGGCGATCGTATCGTGCTGGATTTTATCGATACGAGCCTCCCGCCGCAGTTGGCCCGTACGCTCGACGTGCTCGATTTCGCCACACCGGTGACGACCATCGAGACACGTCCTGATGGTCGCAATACCAGGATGAGTATCGCGACTAGCGGTGAGTTCGAACATCTCGCCTACCAAACCAACGACATCTACACAGTGGAATTCCGGGCACTCACCAAGCAAGAGAAGGAAGCGCGCCGCAAAGAGTTGCAGGTGTACGAAGGCGATCGATTGTCGCTGAATTTCCAGGATATCGAGGTGCGGGCGGTGCTTCAGCTGCTCGCCGATTTCACAGGCCTCAATATGGTGGTCAGCGACACCGTGAGCGGGCGGATAACGCTGCGCTTAAAGAATGTGCCCTGGGATCAGGCCATGGACATCATTCTAAAAACCAAGGGTTTGTCGATGCGCCGCAATGACAATGTCGTCTTGGTAGCACCAACGGAGGAGATTGCCGCTCGTGAGAAGCTCGAACTCGAGTCGCAGCAGCAGATCGAGGAGCTCGCGCCTTTGCGCTCGGAGTTGGTTCAGGTCAACTATGCCAAGGCGGAAGATCTTGCAGTGTTGCTCAAATCGACCGATAACAAGCTAATCTCAGATCGCGGCAGTGTGTCTATCGATGAGCGTACCAATACGCTGCTGGTCCAGGACACTGCAGCCAAGCTGAGCGAGATACGTGCGCTGGTCGGTGAGCTCGATGTCCCGATTCGCCAGGTACTGATCGAATCACGGATCGTTATTGCCAACAACGATTTTGCCCGCGACCTGGGTGTCAAGCTCGGGTTCTCGGGGGCTACCACGAAAGGCAGCCGAACTGGCGTCGTCGGCGGTGGTCTGGCGGGTGACTTGGATGCCTCGGCGCTGGCTGGTCCGTTCATCGTGACCGGTGGCGCCGACAACGAAAACCTACTGGTCAATTTGCCTCAGACCCTGGCCGCGGGCAGCGGTGGGGCGATAAACCTGGTGCTGGGGAAGATGGGGTCCTATTTGTTGCGACTCGAACTGAGCGCCATGCAACAGGAGGGCAAGGGTGAGATCATTTCCAGCCCGCGAGTCATCACCTCTGACCAAAACAAGGCGGTTATTAAGCAGGGTGTCGAAATCCCCTACCAGGAAGCCACTTCTAGCGGTGCGACCTCGGTTTCCTTCAAGGAAGCGGTGCTGCAGTTAGAAGTCACGCCGCACATCACCCCTGACGACCGCGTGATCATGGATCTCAAGGTCAACAAAGATAATCCCGATTTCACCCGTGCCGTACTTGGAGTACCGCCGGTAGATACGCGCGAACTCGAGACCTCGGTGCTGGTGGACAATGGTGAAACCGTGGTGCTCGGCGGTGTGTTTGAGCGCACCAAGTCGAAGAACCGCTCCAGTGTGCCCTTCTTCGGTGATATCCCAGGCATTGGGTGGGCATTCCAGCAGAATCAAGTACAAGACGAGAACAGCGAATTGTTGATCTTCGTTACTCCGAAGATTCTCAAAGACACCCTGACTCTTCGATAATCGGACTTGGGCGCATGCGGAGGGGAGCCATCTCCTCCGCGCCGACGCGGCTGACCAGGTCGAAGGCCGTAAAACCCAGCGGCGCCCTCGCGCGCTTGCCCCCGGCCCCTGTAGTATCGGCCCATGGCCAAACCAAATCGTATCTTCCTGATCGGCCCCATGGGGGCCGGTAAAACGACCATCGGTAAGCATCTCGCCCAGTCGCTCGGCATGACGTTCAACGACAGCGATCAAGAGATCCAGCGTCGTACCGGAGTCGATATCCCCACGATATTCGAGTACGAAGGCGAAGAGGGATTTCGTCAGCGCGAACAGCAGGTGATAGAGCAGCTGACCGAAGTCGACAATCAAGTACTGGCGACCGGAGGGGGCGCGGTGCAGCGTGCCGAAAACCGGCAACGTCTGTCCGCAAGGGGCATCGTGTTTTATCTCGCCTGCTCGGCGGAACAACAATACGAGAGGACCCATCGCGACCGCAATCGGCCCCTGCTGCAGACGGAGGACCCGTTGCAACGATTGCGTGGCCTGATGGAGGACCGTGAGCCCTGGTACCGGGCCACGGCCGATCACACAGTGAGTACCGAAGGCCGCGGTGCCGCTGCGGTTGCCAACGAGATCCTCGGGATACTGCGCGGCTGACCGCGAGCCGCGATCGCAGTGTAAAATTGGCGCATGTTCGCGCCACCAGCCTTGGAAATCGAGCTGCCATGATCGCTTCTGGCCGCACTCTGTCTGTAGATCTGGGTGAGCGCAGTTACCCGATCGTCATAGGCTCTGGGCTCGTCGGAGACGGCAGCCTATACCGTCCCCATGTACACGGCTCGCAGGTGATGATCGTTAGTAATGAAACGGTCGCACCCTTGTATCTAAAGCAGGTGGAGTCGGCCCTGGCGGCCTACCAAGTGGCGAGTTTAGTGTTGCCCGATGGCGAGCAGTTCAAGACCCTTTCGGTGCTGGACCGCGTTTTCACGGCGTTACTCGAACAGCGCTTCGACCGGCGCTGCACCCTGGTCGCGCTTGGTGGCGGAGTCATCGGGGACATGACAGGCTTCGCGGCCGCGTGTTATCAACGCGGGGTCAATTTTATCCAGGTGCCCACGACCTTGCTTGCGCAAGTCGATTCATCGGTAGGTGGCAAGACAGGGGTAAATCATCCGCTGGGTAAAAACATGATAGGGGCCTTCTATCAGCCACAGTGCGTGATCATCGACAGCGCCACCTTGCGGACCTTGCCGGATCGTGAGCTCAAAGCCGGTCTCGCCGAGGTGATCAAATATGGTTTGATTGGCGACTCAGAGTTTTTCGTTTGGTTGGAGCAGAATATGCCGCGCCTGTTGGCACGGGAGCATGCGGCGTTGGCCCACGCCATCGAGCGATCCTGCCAGGACAAGGCCGCTTTGGTCGCGGCTGACGAGCGCGAGGCCGGTCTGCGTGCCTTGCTCAATCTCGGGCATACCTTTGGCCACGCGATAGAGACCGGGATGGGCTATGGGGAGTGGTTGCACGGCGAGGCAGTAGGCGCCGGGATGTGCATGGCCGCGGATATGTCGGCTCGCCTTGGCTGGTTGGATGAACTACAGCTGGGCCGGGTCAAACAGTTGGTTGCGACCGCCGGTTTACCGGTCGGGCCACCACCTGAGGTGTCGCCGGAACGTTTCATCGAACTGATGGCCGTTGACAAGAAGGTCCTTGACGGCCGGTTGCGGCTGGTGCTGATGCGCGATATCGGGAACGCCGAAATTTGTGCCGACTTCGATCCTGAGGCCTTGAAGCAAACCCTGTATGCCGCCTGAATCGGACAGCGTCGACTACTTCGAAACTCCGGCCCGGGCAGAACGCCTGCAACTGCTGCTGCACCTCATTCGGAACACCGAACAGGTAATTTATTTGCGGGCGCCCGCAGGCGCTGGAAAGACGCTTTTTGTGCAGCGTCTCTTGGGGATGCTGGGTGGCGATATCGCGACGGTGTGGATTCAAGCCACGGCGGACGCTGACATCGTCCAGGACACCTTCGATCAGCTCGGGATCGCCGAAGAAGAGTTGCTGATCTGGCCGGATGCGGCCCTTAACGCCGCAGCGGCGTCCGATTTGTTGCTGGTCGTAGACGATGCGGATCTGCTGGGGCCGGTTGCTGCAGAACAGTTGGCGCAACTGCAGATCCGAGGTGGTCGAGTCTTGTTGGTTGGACACGGCGGTTTGACCAGGGTCGCAGGGGACTGGGCAGTACAGTTCGTCGATCTCCCCGAATTCGACCTAGCTGAGACGGCAGATTTTCTGCGCGCGCTGTCCGGTGATCCCTCTGCAATTACGGCTGACGATATGATCGCCGCCTTGCATCGCGCGGCGCAGGGGTTGCCGGGCCCATTACTCGAGGGGCATCGGGAGGTCTTGGCACGTGCGCAGACGCATCGGCCGGCGGTGCCTGAGGTAAGGCCACAGCCACGGGTACCCAGGTGGCTGTGGATGGGTGGCGGTGTGGTCGTGTCGTTGCTGCTTGCTGTCCTTGTGTTTCAGGACCCCATCAATGCGCTGTTTGAGGCCGGGGAACCAAATCTCGCCGAGTCGGCATCGGTTGGCTCATCCGGCCCGGCAAGTGATGGCGCCAGGCTTGAAAGCACACTGCCGCCAGGACAGGCGCCCGCAATGCCAGTCCCCGACCTGCCCGCGTTGCCGCCACAGATTGATCTGCCCGAGCTTACGCGCCCAGGCGCTGAAGCGCCGGCGGCGTTGTCGCCATTACCTACCGACGCCGATCGCCAGGTCGATATGACACCGACCGAGGCAACGCGAACTGCACCCCAGGCAGTGCGCGACGACCTGCTTGATAGCATGCTGCAGGATGCCCTGGTGGCGGCTGAGTCACTGCCATCAGGTGCGCAGGCACCGATCTCGGCGGCAACACCAACGCCGAGACCAGCGGACCGCGACGCCGCGTCGCTACAGGGCGACCAGCCAACGGCACCGCTGGATTCGGTTGCTCCCGAACTCCCAGCACCGGCTCCATCCCCTGGGGAGGGTCAGCCCGACCGGGTGGCGCAGCAACCAGAGCAGGCTGCGAGCAGCGAGACTCCGCCTGCTGTGGGGCCAGCGGACCCCGAGCTCGAGTCAGCTGCCATCGCAACCGGTCAGGTACCCCCAGTACCACCGACGGCAGTCGCGTCAGCGGCGCCCGCAGCCAGTCGGGCGTCCAGTGGTTCGACGCGTCCAGCGCCTGCCCCCCAAGCGCAATCAGCGCCGGCGCCCGCACCCCAGACTACGCCAGTGACTGAGGCCGTTGCGCCGCCGGGTGCTAAGCTCGACAAACTGGATGAGGCTGGGGCGCCCGCCCTACCAGGCCCAGCTCCTGTCGAAGAGCGGTCGACCCCGACGTCGCCTAAGCCCCTGGCGACGGCCCGCGCGGCCGCGCAAACTGCAGCGCAGCCCAAATTGCCAGAGGCGAGGACTGGCCTGGATTGGTTGCGTGCCCGCGCCCCGGGGCGTTTTACGCTGCAATTGGTGGGCGCACGCGATCGCGCGGCGGTCGAGAAATTCATTCGCGTGCATCGAGTGCCAGCCCCCCACGCGGTGTTCGAACGCGAGTTAGAAGGGCGGCCGTGGCATTCCCTGGTCGCCGGAGACTATCCGGACCGTGCTGCGGCGATGGCGGCTCGGTCGCGATTGCCGCCGTCTCTGAGTGGCTCGGGTGTATGGCCACGCACTTTTGAATCCATCCAGAAATACCTTTAAAAATAGTAGCTTGCAGCCAATCTTGATATACTGAGCCCGCGCGGGTTGGCAAAGAGCTGGTTGCAAATTGGTGATTCCTTTATTCTATCTGGCCGGTCTCGCAAAGGCCGTCGGTATGCGCGCCGTGTCGGTACTCTACCGGTAGCGCATGCGGCGGTGCGCTTCGTGCGCCGAGCCTTACGGTGCAGCAAGTGCGAGGCCTTCCTGCCGTTGCGATTTCCAGTTGGAACCACGCATGTCCCCGGACAGGGCCAGGGGTGGGCGCGGCAGACCAGATTTAGAATGATCGAGATCAGATCGCAGCTAGAGATGAACGGGGTATGCGATGAGTTACCGTGCCTTGCCGCCACACCGGGGTCTATATGACCCCGCAAACGAGCATGACGCCTGTGGCGTCGGTTTTGTCGCGCATATCAAGGGCGACAAGCGTCACGAGATCGTCCGCCAGGGCCTGACCATCCTCGAGCGCCTGCATCACCGCGGTGCGGTTGGCGCTGACCCGCGTGCCGGAGATGGCGCTGGGATTTTATTGCAGATACCAGACGCTTTTTTCCGGGCAGTGGTCGATTTCCAGCTTCCGCCAGAGGGTGAGTATGCGGTCGGCATGTTGTTTATGCCGCGTGATGAGGCTTCGCGCACTGAGACGGAGAAAATCTTGCAGCGGTTGGTCATTGCCGAAGGTCAGCAGATCCTCGGTTGGCGCGATGTGCCGGTCGACAATGCTGCGCTCGGTTATAGCGTGTTGCCTACGGAGCCAGTGATTCGCCAGGTGTTCGTTGGTCGAGGTGAGGCGTGCTCCGATCAGCAGGCCTTCGAGCGCAAGCTGTTCGTGATTCGCAAACAGATCGCCAACCGAGTCTGCGAGAGGTTGGACTACGAGCAGAAGACCTTCTACTTTGCCTCGTTTAGCTCTCGCACCATTGTGTACAAGGGTATGCTGCTGGCCGCCCAAGTGGGCGACTATTACCGCGATCTGAGAGATGAGCGCATGGTTTCAGCGCTTGCCCTGGTGCATCAGCGTTTTTCCACAAATACCTTCCCGACCTGGGATTTAGCCCATCCGTTTCGCATGATCGCGCACAATGGTGAAATCAATACCCTGCGCGGCAATGTCAACTGGATGGTGGCGCGCCGCGAGTCCATGGCGTCAGAGGTGCTGGGCGAGGACCTGGCCAAGATCTGGCCGCTGATCCAGGAAGGTCAATCGGATGCGGCGTGTTTCGACAACGCCCTGGAGCTCTTGGTGGTCGGCGGCTACTCATTGGCGCACGCGATGATGATGTTGATCCCAGAGGCCTGGGCGGGTAATCCGCTGATGGACGAGGATCGGCGCGCCTTCTACGAATACCATGCCGCGCTTATGGAGCCCTGGGATGGTCCGGCGGCGATTGCCTTCACCGACGGCCGCCAGATCGGCGCCACGCTCGATCGCAATGGGCTGCGCCCAGCCCGCTATCTGGTGACCGACGATGATCTGGTGGTCATGGGTTCGGAGATGGGGGTGCTGCAGATCCCCGAAGAGAAGATCGTTCGCAAGTGGCGCCTGCAGCCGGGCAAGATGTTCCTGATCGACATGGAGCAGGGCCGGATCATCGATGACGAAGAGATCAAGGCCGAACTTGCGGGTGCCCAGCCGTACCGTGAGTGGTTGGACAAGACCCATATCCACTTGCATGGCTTGCCCTCGGTGGTTGACGCTATGTCGCCCGATCCAGAGACCTTGCTCGACCGTCAGCAGGCCTTCGGTTACACCCAGGAGGACATCAAATTCCTGCTCACGCCGATGGCCCTAACCGGCCAGGAGGCAATCGGCTCGATGGGGGCGGACAATCCGCCGGCCGTGCTGTCGAGTAAGCCCAAGCACCTGTCTAATTATTTCAAGCAGCTCTTTGCTCAAGTTACGAATCCGCCGATCGATCCGATCCGTGAGGAGATCGTGATGTCATTGGTGTCGTTGATCGGCCCGCGTCCAAACCTGCTTGGATTGCATAGGGGTGGCGAAGACATGCGCCTGGGGGTCAGTCAGCCGGTACTGACCAACGAAGATCTCGAGCGTATCCGCAACATTGAGGACAACTGCAACGGCGTGTTTCGGACCAAGACGCTGCGGATCACCTATCCCGCAACCGAGGGTGAGGCCGGCATGGCCGCCGCCCTTGACGAGCTATGCGGTTCGGCCGAACAGGCGGTGCGAGACGACTACAATATTCTGATTCTCTCGGATCGGCCGGTCGATGCCGACAACATCGCGATTCCTGCCTTGCTGGCTACTTCAGCCGTGCATCACCATTTGACTCGTGCTGGATTGCGCACCGTCTCCGGTTTAGTGGTCGAGACGGGTGCGGCGCTCGAGGTACACCACTTCGCCACGTTGGCCGGCTATGGCGCCGAGGCGATCAACCCGTACCTCGCGTTCGACACCATCCAGACAGTCTTGCCGACCGCGCCGGACGCACCCTCGCTCGAGGAGGCCCGCCGTCGCTATGTAAAGGCGGTCGGCAAGGGGCTGTTCAAGGTCATGTCCAAGATGGGCATCTCAACCTACCAGTCGTATTGCGGTGCACAGATATTCGATGCGATCGGGCTTTCCAGCACCTTCGTTGCGTGTTACTTCACCGGTACTTCGACCCGAATCGAGGGCATCGGCTTGGCCGAGGTGGCGGCCGAAGCGGTGCGTTGGCACCGCAATGCCTTCGGTAATGCCCAAGTCTACCGCAAGCACTTGGATGTTGGCGGCGACTACGCATTCCGCTTGCGCGGCGAAAACCATGTCTGGTCGCCAGAGACTGTCGCCAAGTTGCAGCACGCTGTACGCGGTGAAGACGCTGGCAGTTATGCGGAATACTCGCGCCATATCAACGAGCAGAATGAGCGCCTGCTCACCTTGCGCGGACTGTTCGAATTCCGCTTCGCCGCTGAGCCCATTCCGCTCGAAGATGTTGAGCCAGCCAAAGACATCGTCAAGCGTTTTGCGACTGGCGCCATGTCGTTTGGCTCGATTTCTTATGAGGCGCACTCGACACTTGCGCGGGCTATGAATGCGATCGGTGGCAAGTCGAACACCGGCGAGGGCGGCGAGGAGTCAACGCGTTTCAACCCACTACCCGACGGCTCGATGAACCCTGAGCGGTCGGCAATCAAGCAGGTCGCGTCGGGGCGCTTTGGCGTGACCAATGAATACTTGGTCAATGCCGATGACATTCAGATAAAAATCGCGCAAGGTGCCAAGCCCGGCGAAGGCGGCCAATTGCCGGGCCACAAGGTCAATCAGCAGATCGCCCAGGTGCGTCACTCGACCCCGGGCGTTGGCCTGATTTCGCCACCGCCGCATCACGACATCTATTCGATCGAGGACCTGGCCCAGCTGATCCATGATCTGAAGAACGTTAATCCGAAAGCGCGCATTTCGGTCAAGCTGGTATCCGAAGTCGGGGTAGGCACGGTGGCGGCCGGTGTGTCCAAGGCGCATGCCGACCATGTCACGATCGCCGGGTACGACGGTGGTACAGGTGCCTCGCCGTTGACCTCGATCAAGCATGCTGGCTCACCTTGGGAGATCGGCCTTGCTGAAACTCACCAGACCTTAGTGCTGAATCGATTGCGCAGCCGGATCGCAGTGCAGGCAGACGGCGGGATGCGCACCGGCCGCGATGTCGTCATTGCGGCGCTGCTCGGCGCGGACGAGATCGGCTTCGCGACTGCACCTTTGATCTCGGCGGGTTGCATCATGATGCGCAAGTGCCACCTAAATACCTGCCCGGTCGGCGTGGCGACTCAAGACCCGGAGTTGCGCAAGCGCTTTACCGGTAAACCAGAGCACGTGATCAACTATTTCTTCTTCGTCGCCGAAGAGGTGCGCACACTAATGGCGCGGCTGGGCTTCCGCACCTTTAATGAAATGATCGGTCAGATGGACCGGCTCAACATGCGCAAGGCGATTGACCATTGGAAGGCTAACGGCCTCGATTACAGCAAGCTCTTGTGCAAACCCGAGGCGGCTGCGGGCGACACCCTATATTGTTCCGAGAGTCAGGATCACGGTATCGACAAGGCGCTCGATAATCTGTTAATCGAGCGGGCTAAACCGGCGCTAGAGGATGGCAAACGGGTCGATATCGATATCGATATCGAGAACGTCAACCGAACCTTCGGTGCGATGCTGTCCGGCCGGCTGGCCGAACGTTGTGGTTTCGAGGGCTTGCCTGAGGATACGATCAAGATCCGTGCTCGGGGCACGGCGGGCCAGTCGTTTGGTGCCTGGTTGGCCCATGGGGTCACCATCGAGCTGGCCGGCGAGGGCAATGACTACGTGGGTAAGGGTCTGTCCGGCGGAAAGTTGATCATTTATCCGCCACCGGAATGCAAGATTGAAAAGGCCGAGGACAACATAATCGTTGGAAACACTGTCCTGTACGGTGCGATCAAAGGTGAGTGCTACTTCCGGGGTGTGGCCGGGGAGCGATTTGCAGTCCGCAACTCAGGGGCTACCGCAGTCGTTGAAGGGGTCGGTGATCACGGTTGCGAGTACATGACTGGCGGTATTGTTGTGGTCTTGGGTCGCACCGGGCGTAATTTCGCTGCCGGTATGTCGGGTGGTATCGCCTATGTATTGGACGAGGATGACACCTTCGAGCAACGCTGCAACCTGGCCATGGTTGAACTCGAGCCGATCGAGGCCGAGGACGATGCCCTGGAGGTTCTGGCCCACCAGGGTGGTGACCTGGAGTCACACGGCCGGGTCGATGTATCGCATGATATGACTCGCTTTGATGCGATCCGCCTGCGGCAACTCATCGAGAGCCATCTGAGGTATACAGACTCGGCTGTCGCTCGACGACTGCTCGGCGACTGGGAGAACTGGCAGCCGAGGTTCAAGAAGGTCATGCCGGTCGACTACCGTCGGGCGCTGGCCAAAATGCAGGCGGGCGCGCAGGGCGCCAAGAGCGCCGCCTGACGTGTTTTGGTTATGATCGTGGCGGGTCGCGCAAGGCGGACCCACCATCGCCGCCGGCGCATTCCAGTGGGTTAAGAGCAAGGTTTTGGGTAACGACAATGGGTAAACCAACAGGTTTCAAGGAGATTCCGCGATTAGATCGAAGTTACACGACGGTCTCTGATCGTGTAACTCACTTCAAAGAGTTCACGATACCGCTGTCCGATGAACAGGTGAGTCAACAGGGCGCGCGCTGCATGGACTGTGGCATCCCGTATTGTCACCAAGGCTGCCCGGTCGACAACCTGATTCCGGACTGGAATGACCTGGTTTATCAAAGTGATTGGCGCTCGGCGATCGAGGTGTTGCACTCGACCAATAACTTCCCCGAGTTCACTGGACGCATCTGCCCCGCCCCCTGCGAGGCTTCGTGCACGCTCAACATAGATGATGCTCCCGTAACGATTAAGACTATCGAACTGTCGATCGTTGAGAAGGCGTGGGAAGAGGGCTGGATTCAGCCACAGATCGCGCCCCACAAGACCGGCAAGCGGGTTGCCGTGGTCGGCTCGGGGCCGTCCGGATTGGCTGCCGCACAGCAGTTGGCGCGAGCTGGTCACTCGGTGGAGGTGTACGAAAAGCAGGATGCCATCGGCGGACTGTTGCGCTATGGAATCCCCGATTTCAAACTTGATAAGCGGGTGATCAGGCGCCGCATGGGCCAAATGAAGGCCGAGGGTGTCACATTTCACCGCAACACCCACGTTGGGGATGCGAGCTTCCCGACCCAGCGGCTGCTCGATGAGCACGATGCAGTCGTGCTGGCTGGAGGTGTCGAGAAGCCGCGCGACTTGCCGATTCCAGGGCGCGAACTTGATGGCGTTCACTTCGCCATGGACTTTCTGCGGGCCAACAGTCGCGTGGTGCAGGGTTTCCCTGGTGCAGAAGAGGGCCTGATCAGTGCCGCAGGCAAGCATGTGGTAGTGATCGGGGGCGGTGACACAGGCTCAGATTGCATCGGTACTTCGAATCGCCACGGCGCTGCTTCTATTACTCAGATAGAGATCCTCGATAAGCCGCCGGAGAAAGAGGACAAGGGCCTGACCTGGCCAGACTGGCCGAACAAGCTGCGTACCTCGTCCTCTCAGGAGGAGGGCTGTGAGCGCATGTGGAATGTTACGACCAAGGCGTTCTTGGACGACGGCCAGGGTAGCCTAGGTGCGCTGCAGTGTATGTTGGTGCGCTGGGACAAAGACGCGCAGGGGCGTTGGCAGATGTCTGAAGTCGAGGGCTCAGAGTTTGAGATCAAGGCCGAACTCGTCGCTTTGGCGATGGGGTTCGTGCACCCGGTTCACGAGGGCATGCTCACTGATCTGGGCGTCGCCTTGGATAAACGCGGCAATGTCCAGGGAACTACCGAGGGCCCGGATGCCTACAAGACATCGATCGACGGTGTGTTCAGTGCTGGAGATATGCGCCGTGGCCAGTCGTTGGTGGTTTGGGCGATCCGCGAAGGGCGCCAATGCGCGCGCGCTGTCGACGAATACCTGATGGGCGTCACCGGCCTGCCACGGTAAGCGCCTTCGATTTTTAGCCTGCGCTCAGCACAGGCTGCCGACGAGACAGTATTGGGTTCGCTAGTTCTGGTATTGCCTTGATATCCTTCACCCTCTTTGCGCCTATTGCGATAGATCCATTATGTCTGAGTTAAAGAACGATCGATTCCTACGTGCCCTGTTCCGCCAGCCGGTCGATATGACCCCCGTATGGATGATGCGCCAAGCTGGGCGCTACCTACCCGAGTACCGTGCGACACGCGCCCGGGCCGGTAGCTTTATGGACCTATGCATGAATCCGGAGTTGGCATGTGAGGTGACGCTGCAGCCGCTAGACCGCTTCCCATTGGACGCTGCGATCCTGTTTTCGGACATACTCACGATCCCGGATGCCATGGGGCTAGGGTTGTACTTCAGCGAGGGCGAAGGCCCGCGCTTCGAGCGCCCAGTGCGGGACCGAGCGGCGATCGAACGGCTTGGCACCCCGGACCCCGAGCAGGAGCTACGCTATGTCACGGATGCGGTGCGCCTGATCCGCCGTGAGTTGGATGGACGGGTGCCGCTGATTGGCTTCTCTGGTAGCCCTTGGACGCTTGCCACCTACATGGTGGAGGGCGGTACCACAAAGACCTTCGCCCGCTCAAAGGCGATGTTGTTCGACGAGCCGGATCTGATGCATCTGTTGCTCTCTAAGCTTGCGGATGCGGTCACCGCCTACCTCAATGCGCAGGTCGCCGCAGGCGCCCAGGCACTGATGATCTTTGACACCTGGGGCGGCAGCTTGAAACCGCGACACTACAAGACATTCTCGCTGTCCTACATGCAGCGGATTGTCGACGGCCTGACCCGTGAGGCGGACGGTCGCCGCGTGCCGGTTATTTTGTTTACCAAGGGCGGTGGCCAATGGCTGGAGTGGATGGCCGATACCGGATGCGATGCCTTGGGCCTTGATTGGACGCTCGAGATCAGCGATGCGCGGGCTCGAGTCGGTGACCGGGTCGCACTGCAGGGCAATCTCGATCCTTGCACCTTATATGCTTCACCGGATGCCATCCGCAGCTCGGTTGCCGAGATCCTCGAGGGTTTTGGTAGCGGTCCCGGACATGTCTTTAATCTCGGCCACGGCATCCACCCAGAGATTCCGCCGGAGCACGCGGGCGCGATGATCGAAGCGGTGCACGAGTTGAGCCGGCCCTATCACCAATAGCTGGTCGATAGCTGCCGAGCCTGGTCACCAAAGCGATTTTTTTTGCGCAAGGAGTTGTGCCGTATGTTGCTGAAACGCGGCAGGACCGTGCGCCATGAACATCTGTTCGCGGGTGTAGATGCCGTTTTCCTTCACTTGTTCAGAGAACAGCAATGGGCGGCCATGGCGCTGGGCGAAGCCCTTCAGCCAATTCAGGGCCCGGCCGGGTATTCGGCGTCCCACGGGCACTGCAACGTCGACCGGTAGACCATTCCATACTGTCTTATTGAAGATCACGATCACCTTGGCGTTACTCGGCTTCATCCAGTCGGGTAAGGGACTATCGTTTACGATCCAGCCGCAGTTGAAGCTAACGCAGGGATCATGGGGGCGGTTGGCGTAGTCATCACAGCCGCTGCCAGTACTGTGCGGACAGGGATGGCCGGGATATACGTCACAACCTCGGATGGTCATCTGCACCCAGCCGTCGCAACAGGCTGTGCAGGGCTGGCATTGGCGAGACCTTGAGGCCGTCTGCCCGCTCAAATCCGGTAGACCGCGGTGGTCATGATCTTGGCCGTCGCCGTCATTAGCAGACGGACTGGGCCAGGCAGTGTGGCCGCCCCGTGGTCGCGGGCCTTCTGGCCATGCTGCATTTCATCTGCCTTCATTTGCTCAAGGATCGCGCGGGTCCGCTGGTCGCTAGATGGCACTTGGTCGAGATGGTGATCCAAATGATTCTCGACCTGATTTTCGGTCTCGGAAACGAAACCAAGGCTCCACTTGTCGCCGGCCACGCCGGCCACGGCGCCGATTGTGAAGGACCCGGCATACCACAACGGATTGAGCAGGCTGAGACGACCACCGAGCTCCTCGACTCGCTGCTCGCACCAATCCAGATGATCGTTCTCCTCGGCTGCCGAACGCTGCATGCTCTCGCGCACCTGGGGATCACGCGCAGTCAGCGCCTGGCCCTGGTACAAGGCTTGGGCGCAGATCTCGCCGGTGTGGTTGATCCGCATCAAGCGGCCAATGTGGTCGCGCTCGGTTTCGTCTAGCTGGGTGTCCGGCACATCGAGCGAGGGGTTCGGTCGTTCAGTGACCTGCGGGCGACCGAACAGCGTGCGTAGCGCCTGATCCAGGTTCATAAACAGCCGGTCGGCCGGGGAGTAGTCGCGGTCGTGCATGGTGTCTGCCTGGCGGGGTGGTCGGAAAGTTGGTCAATTCTATCGCGCCTGTACCGGTCCGTGGTGCCGAGGTCGTTGATACCGGGTAGGTTACCGGCTCAGGAGCTGGCGTGCCAACAGCTCGATCGGATGCAAAACCTCGGCCTTGGCGCCTCGCGCATGCAGACCCTCGGCCAAATGCATCGCACAGCCGATATTGCTGGTGGCAAGCACTCGATGGTCGCCAGATAACACTTGATCCACGATGGGTTGGCGCAATCGTTTGGCGACGTCGGGATAGCGCAGCATATAGTCGCCTGCGGCACCGCAACACTGCCCGAGCTCGCCGACCGGCTCGACCCTCAGCCCGGGGACCAAGTTCAGGATTTGTTTGGACCAGGCGGCCCCGTGGTAGATGTTTTCGACGCTACAAGGCACATGTAGCGCGACACTTTCTAGCAGCGGCCGGAAATCAGCTTGTTTGAATCCCGCGTGATCGATCAGGAAGCGGCAGATATCGGTATGCGGTGCTGGTAGCTGCGGCGCGTACTCGTCGAGCTGCACGCCACAACCACTGGCGATGCTGATAACGGCGTCAAGGCCCTGATCGAAGGCGATACGGTTGCGCTCTGCAAGGCGTTGAGCGTCCTTGGTGTTGCCCGCGTGCATCCCGAGTGCGCCACAGCAGACTGCATCGACTGGTAGCGTTACCGAGTAACCCACGTGACGCAACAGTCGAAGTGCGGACGCCAGTGCAGCGCTTTGCTGGGTTGCCCCGAGACAGCCGGTGAACAGTCCGACTCTACCGCGCGTCTGACCATTTAGCGGCGGATAGCTCCCGCAAGACGGGGCGGGCGGTCCGGCCGGCAGTGCGCGTGCCAGTCGGTGCGGCCAGTGCAGAGAAGCAATGGGGCGCGACAGGCTGCTCGGAAGCGCTCGTGCAGCATGTGTAGCGACACGCTGCAGGACCGGATGTTGGGTGATGGCAGCCAGTGCACGGCCGGCCGGACGCGGTAGGCGGTCACGCGCCGCGTCGATCAGGCGACCGTATTTGACTTGCGAGGGGCAGACGCGCTCGCAGCGCCGACAGGTTAGGCACTGGTCGAGGTGGCGGACCAATGCTTCGTCTCCCTGCAGGCGGCCATTGATCAGGCCCTCGATGAGTGCCAGTCGACCGCGCGGCGATGCGTTCTCGTTGGTCTTGAGGCGGTAAGTGGGGCATTCCGGCAGGCACAAGCCGCATTTCACGCAGCGGTCGAGTTCGAGCTGCAGTGCCTGGTTGAGGTTCGGGTCATTCATTACCTATATAATGCGGCCGACTTAGGGGTCCTGTCTGGAGACATGCATGGGTTATTTTTCTCATCATGTGTTCTTTTGCACCAATCAGCGCGATGGCGGTGATCAGTGCTGTAATCAATGCGGTGCGCAAGCAGCGCGCGATTATGTCAAGCAGCGTTGCAAGGGGCTTGGTATCTCCGGGGAGGGCAAGATTCGGGTCAACAGCGCGGGTTGTCTAGACCGCTGCGAATTGGGTCCGGTGATCGTCGTCTACCCAGAGGCCGTCTGGTACACCTATGTAGACCATGAAGACCTCGATGAGATTATCGACTGCCATCTGATCAATGGGCAGGTGGTCGAGCGACTGCTTCTGCAGCCTCAGTAGGCCACCGCTCCGCCAAAAACTTGCGCTATTTGGTCCGATCAAGATAAAATTCGCGCCCTTTTGTGTATAGACAAATTCGATGGGTTCGGGGCCTAGGACATGAAAACGACGCTCAGTGCAAAACCCGCCGAAGTCCGCCGGGAATGGTATCTAGTGGATGCCGAGGGCAAGACCTTGGGCCGTATGGCGTCGGAGATCGCTCGGCGCCTGAAGGGTAAGCACAAGCCGATTTTCACTCCCCATGTCGACACTGGCGATTACATAGTGGTGGTAAATGCCGAGAAGGTTGCGGTAACTGGCAATAAACTCAAGGATAAGTTGTACCATCACCACACCGGCTATATCGGCAACCTAAAGACGATCAGTCTGGAGAAACAGCTCCAAAAGGCGCCGGAGCGGGTTATCGAGAGGGCTGTGCGGGGCATGTTGCCGCGCAACTCGCTGGGCCGGGCGATGATGAAGAAACTTCGCATATTCGCCGGTTCAGAGCACACCCATCAAGCGCAGCAACCCAAGCCGCTGGATATCTGAAACGGAGCCGCGTATGGCACAACAAGCACACTACGGCACTGGCCGTCGCAAGACCTCAGCCGCCCGGGTTTACATCAATAGCGGCAATGGCAGCATCATCGTAAATGGCCGACCGCTAGATGAGTTTTTTGGCCGGGAGACGGCCCGCATGGTCGTTCGCCAGCCATTGGTGGTGACTGATATGGCGGATAGGTTCGATATCCGTGTGACTGTTACCGGTGGCGGTACTACCGGCCAAGCTGGCGCAATCCGGCATGGTATCGCGCGAGCATTGGTCGAGCACGACGACGGCATGCGCTCTACGCTGCGTCGGGCCGGCTTCCTGACGCGCGATGCACGTGCGGTAGAACGGAAGAAGGTTGGCCTGCACAAGGCCCGCAAGCGTCCGCAGTTCTCCAAGCGTTAAGTACCAGTCGGCTACTGAGCGCGCTGAGTTTCGCAGGGAACTGGCCACGATCGAATTTCTGCCCCATTTTGGGGCGCAGCTAAGACTTTGCACAGGCAGCTCGCGCCAGTAGGCCAGCCTCTATGCTCGGTCACTGCCGGCGCCCGTTGAGGCATATCCGCCACAGGCGTGGTTTAAGCAGAACTCCCATCTTGTCAGAATGTCCCCGCTAAGGGTTCTGACCGGGAGGAACTACGTGTACCGAGTGAGCCGGAATAACCTTAGATTCTTGCTTGCAGGCGCCTGCTGAACAGCAATTTGCTCTAATTCAATAACTTGCGTTATCGGCAAGTGTATTTCTTTTACCACGACTCGATGATCTGTTGATTTTTTACAAAAAACGCTTGCTTTGTAGCAGGTGAGCAACTAGTATTTTCAACGCACAGCCTTTCTTTATGTAAACCAACACCGAGTTACGGGAGTTTCTCAATGAACAAAAAAGTTATCGCAGTGGCCATTGCCGCTGCTATAGCGGCACCTGGTGCGTTTGCCCAGGCGACTATGTATGGCAGATTCCACGCCTCTGTCGACGCGATTGACAACGAGTCCAACAACAGAGACAACTATGAACTCACCAGCCGTTCGTCACGCGTTGGTATCAAGGGGTCTGAAGATCTTGGGAATGGTCTCAAGGCAATTTACCAGCTGGAGTTAGCGGTAAATGTCGATGGGGGCGACAACGATCAGGTAGGATCAGACAGCGGCGTTTCTACCCCTCGTAATACTTTTATCGGGCTTGCTAGTGATTGGGGCACGCTGATTTTGGGTCGTCACGACACCGCGGCCAAGGTTGCGTACCTCGGTGCCGGGACGGAGGTCCTCAGTCACTCGGTGTTGGATTTGAACACCAATCGTAGCGTCGTCGACCAGTCGCAAAGATTGGAGAACCCAATCGGAGTGCTTCACCACTTCCGCGCGAATAATCAGATTATGTATGTCTCGCCAGACTTTGGTGGATTCACCTTCGCCGGATCCATCATCCCCGGTGAGGATAGTGAGATCGGTGACGATGACCGTGATGGCATCGCTGACCATTGGACAGTTGGCGGTATCTACAACGGTTACGGCCTCAAGGCCAGCGTGGGTTACGCCGAATACAACAGCGGTAACGCAGGTGACATCGACCAAGAGGTCTTGCAGGCCGGTGCCAGCTATACCTTTAGTGGGTTCACCGTTGGAGGCCACTACGAGACCACCGACAATCGCGACTTTGTAAACGGTGATGACTATGACGCTTGGGCCGTCGTCGGTAAGTATGCCTTCGGTAACAACGCGATCAGTGCAGTCTACACTGACTCCGAGTTGGATTTTGATGCCGGTGGCGAGTCCGAGACCGACGGTTGGGGCGTGGCAGCTGAGCACAACTTCAGTAAGCGCACCAAAGTCTACGCAGCCTACGCGGATGGCGAAGTCGACAACCCGGGCAGTGCCAACGACGACGACAACGACGTCTTCTCGCTGGGGATGATCCACAAGTTCTAAGTCCAACCTAAGACTTTGGGATCAATAACGGGGCCTTATGGGCCCCGTTTTTTGTTTTGCTGAAGTCTGCCACCTAGGGTTCTACTACCTTTGGTCCAGCAGCAGTGCCCAGTATCAGCAGGTCGGCCGGCCGGTGGGCGAAGATTCCTACCGTGACCACGCCTGCGAGTTGATTGATCTGCGTCTCCATTTTCATCGGCTCCATGATCTCCAGGTTGTGCACATCGAGTATCAGATTGCCATTATCGCTAACGAAGTTCTCGCGCAGCACCGGCGTCCCTCCGAGCGCAACCAGTTCACGCGCGACATAGCTGCGTGCCATCGGGATTACCTCGACTGGCAGCGGGAAGGTGCCGAGCACGTCGACCACTTTGCTCTCGTCGGCGATGCAGACGAACTTGCGGCTGGCTGCGGCAATGATTTTTTCCCTTGTCAGTGCGCCACCCCCTCCTTTAATTAGATGCAACGCCCGATTGGCCTCGTCCGCCCCATCTACATATACCTCGAGCCCCCCGGTTGCGTTCAGATCCAACACCTGGATGCCCAGCTGCTTCATGCGCTCGGTGGATGCCTCTGAGCTGGATACTGCGCCGTCGAAACGTCCTTTCACTTGGGCGAAGGCGTCAATAAAGTGATTCACGGTTGAGCCCGTGCCGACCCCAACAATGCCACCGTCGGGAAGATGTTGGAGCGCCGTTTCTGCCGCCTGTCGTTTAAGTTCATCCGGGTTCATCTGGTTCCTCATCCGAGTAATGGAATAGCTACCGCTCTTGCCAAGAAGTTATCACTGATTGTCCGTGGGCGACCATAGCTGCGGCGCGTGTCCGCTGTGTGTCTTACACTAGAGGCTTCCGCGGTAGCCACGGGTAGATCGACGCTAGGATACGCAACTGCCGCGGCGCGGATCTTTCCGTCCCGTGGTTCGGTATCGTCAAGGGGCAACATGTCACGCAACTATGTCGAAAAAATTCTCCGCGCGCGTGTCTACGACGTGGCAATGGAGTCCCCTCTCGAGCAGGCGGACCGCCTCTCGGAGCGGCTAGATAATACTATTCTGCTAAAGCGCGAGGATCAGCAGCAAGTCTTCTCGTTCAAGCTGCGTGGAGCATACAACAAGATCTATCATCTTTCGGAAGGTCAGCGTGCCAAGGGGGTAGTTGCCGCGTCGGCCGGAAACCATGCGCAGGGCGTCGCGTTGGCTGGCCAGTGGCTCGGTGTGAACGCCACCATCGTAATGCCAGTTACGACTCCGGCTATCAAGGTCGAGACAGTTCGACGCCTCGGCGGTAAGGCGATTCTGCAAGGCGACTCCTATGACGACGCCTATGCTTACGCCAAGCGGCTTGCGACCGAGAAACACCTCACCTTCATTCATCCCTTCGACGATCCAGACGTCATTGCCGGACAAGGTACGATCGGGATGGAAATCCTGCGCCAGCATGCAGACCCGGTGCATGCGGTTTTTGTCCCGGTCGGCGGTGGTGGCCTAATAGCTGGGGTGGCCGCGTACATCAAACATGTGCGGCCTGATATTCGAGTTATCGGAGTAGAGCCGGAGGATTCGCCGACCTTGGAGCGCGCGCTTGCTACGGGTCGTCGTGTCACCTTGCCCAGGGCGGGGCTATTCGCCGACGGCGTGGCGGTTAGACAGGTCGGGAAAGAAACTTTCCGGATCGCTCGGAAGACCGTCGATGAGATTGTTCTGGTCAATACGGATGAACTTTGTGCCGCGATCAAAGACGTCTTCGATGATACTCGGAGTGTGGCTGAGCCTGCAGGCGCCTTGGCCATTGCAGGCATCAAAAAATATGTGGCCCGCGAGCAAATTAGTGGCGCTACGCTGATCGGAATTCTAAGTGGGGCCAACGTCAATTTCGACCGTCTGCGCCACATTGCTGAGCGCGCCGAAGTAGGTGAGCAACGCGAGGCGCTGCTTGCCGTGCAGATACCAGAGCGGCCTGGCAGTTTTCTAGCTTTCTGCCGCGCATTGGGTCGGCGAAGCATCACCGAGTTCAACTATCGCTATTCAGATCGACAAGATGCACAGGTGTTCTGTGGCGTTGAGCTGCGCAATGGAAACGCCGAACGCGCCGAGCTTGTGCAACATCTTGAAAGCAGAGGGTTCGAAGTCGTTGATCTAACCGACAATGAAACCGCAAAACTGCACATTAGATATATGGTCGGTGGCCATGCCCCCCAGGTCACGGACGAGAAGTTGTACCGCTTCGAATTCCCCGAGCGCCCGGGGGCGTTGCTGGATTTTCTCAAAGGTCTCTCGCGGGGGTGGAACATCAGTCTGTTTCACTACCGCAACCACGGTGCAGCCTATGGTCGCGTCCTGGTTGGCCTGCAGCTAGATCGCAGCGCCGTGCGTGAATTTCGTGCTTACCTTCAGACTGGCGGGTATCCTTACAGCGAAGAAACAGAGAATCCAGCGTATCGCCTGTTTGCGAACGGCGGAGCGGTAGCCGAGTAGTGGTGAGTGATACCCAGCGCAGATGCCGCAGGCAGGGTTACCCCTCCTGACGTCTGCTTTGCTTAATCAAGTTGGGCCGACGCAAAAAGCCCGGCCAATCCGGCCGGGCCTGTAGCGCCCAGGGCGATTCTGCTAGCGTTTCTTGCGAGGCGTAACTTTGCGCGGCCTCGCGCTTGCCTTCCGCTTGGCCGCCCGCTTCTTCGGTGCTGCCTTGCGCTTCGCAGAGGCCTTCTTTTTAGGTGCGGCCTTCCGCTTGGCTGAAGCCTTTTTCTTGGCCCCGACCTTCTTCTTTGCGACCTTTTTGCGCTTAGGCGCCGCCTTTTTCTTGGCAGCAGCCTTGCGCTTAGGTGCTGCCTTCTTCTTAGCAGCGGCCTTGCGCTTGGGTGCCGCCTTTTTCTTGGCAGCTGTCTTGCGTTTAGGTGCAGCCTTTTTCTTTGCTGCCGTCTTGCGCTTTGGCGCTGCCTTCTTCTTGGCTGCTGTTTTGCGCTTAGGTGCCGCTTTTTTCTTAGCGGCTGTTTTGCGTTTAGGTGCTGCCTTTCTCTTCGCAGCGACCTTCTTCTTCGAAACCGATGCTCGTTTAGCTCCGGTTTTCTTCTTGGCGGATGCCTTCTTCTTGACTGCCATATACCCCCCTCTGAGTTAAGCAGCTGCCATAGACCATGGCTTGAGTATAAACAAGGAAAACAAAATTACTAGTTTGTCAACGGCGTTATCGACGTTTGCATTCAACGCTTTAGAAAATTTTCGCTAGTTGCGTTCGTGCATGCATTCACGTTCGCACGATGTATACCGTGCAAAACGTAATTTGAGGGGTGTATGTGTGTGCCGTTCGCGAAGTTGCGCGTGTGTTTGATTGCGGCGCTTTGAATGTCACTTTAGGCCACTAACACGTGATGCAGAGTGCACAGATGTCAGCTTTGTATTGATGCGCTATAGAGACGGCAATCAGTGACGACAGCGTCTAAGGCGACGTCCCAAGATCGAGCGGGGAGTAGGTCGCAGTATTGTGTTTGATATGCAAGGCCGAGTAGAAATGGTCGCTTGACGTAAGTCGTTCGCCGCACAAAGGCGAATGTGCGATCGTAGAAGCCGCCGCCCATACCAAGTCGCTGACATGTGTTGTCAAAGCCGAGTACTGGAACGATCACGAGGTCGAGGCATCGTGCAGGACGCACGCGACCCCGACATTTGGATGGCTCTAGGATGCCAAATCGATTGACCGAGAGCTGGTCGCCCGGTTGCCAGCGGCAAAACCACAGGCGGCCCCGGAGAAACGGGTGCAGTACGGGGAGATAGCAAGTTTTGCCTAGCCGAGCCGCTAGCGTCAGTAGCGGCATGGGATCGAGCTCCCCCTTACTGCCGATATAGGCCGCGAGATGATCGGCATGCCTGAACTGGCGCAAGCTGCGCAATCTTGCCAGGGCGGCGGTAGATGCTGCATGCCGCTCGTTGGCTGAAAGCGCGAGCCGTGACTGTTTCAGTCGGTGGCGCAAGTTGCGGAGGTTGCTCAGGTCTTTGCTCATATCCTGGGCAATGATTGCGACTGGTATCGGCCGTTGATATCCGCGGCATGGGTGCCCCGGCCTCCTTCTTTAGCCCCCGATTTTCCGATAGCACCGCGGTTACCGGGCGATCTGCCGAGGGCGATATCAGTGACATTCCCCACCTGTGCCGGTGTCAGCCGTTATCCTTGAACCGTGAGGTTCAAGTGGGACCAAAACGACGCATCAGGCTTTCCGCTGCGTGGCGGACATGCTCACCAGCGCCCGTGATTCGGCCCCGGGGTGCTTTAAGCATAGGCTCAAGGGAACATCGGGCCGACTGTCGTGCACTGCAGGGAATGTCTTAACTACAGGCTAAACCCAATTCCGTCAGAGTTCCAGTTGAGTGCCGTCAGTCAACGCCATCTCAATTCGCTCCCGGAGAGAACGTATGCGTTTGTTGGCGGAACCGGCTGCGGAATCCTGTTCGGATTTCTCATTTAAAAGCTCGTGCGCGAGATTCAATGCCACCATTACCGCGATTCGATCGGTTCCTATAACCTTACCGGTGCTGCGCACTTCTCGCATTCGCCCATCCAGGAAGCGTGCGGCACTGATCAGCTGATCCTCAGCTTCCGCCTCGCATGCGACACGGTACTCCTTACCCAGGATGCTTACTGAAACGGCCTCCCCAGGCTTACTCATGCCTCGTCCTCGAGCCGCTTCAGCCGGCTGATCATGTCTTCCACTCGCGTCTTGGCCTGATGATTCTTCGCGGCGAGCTGATCACGTTCCGTGGTCAACTCCTGCTCGCGGGCTCGCAAGGTCTTGTTCTCATCTCTAAGATGGGTGCACGCACGGATGAGCTCCTCAACACGCACCTCAAGTGCACGAAGGTCCTGCTCTGGGATGCCCTGTTTGCTGGTGTCGCTCATCACTCCCTCTGAATATAGTTTCGCACGCCGCGCTGGGTCAATGGCAGCGCATGTTAGAATTCTTAGGTAACTGCCTGATCTGTGAAGCGGTCTGATAAAGAGATGCTCGCAAGCGATTCCGTGAGTTCACCCGATTTCCATACCGTCAACACCGCCTTGCAAGGTTGCGGTTTGACGCATGGTGCGGCCGAGGCGCAGGGGTTTGCCCTCGGGCTGTTGATTGCAGGTGTGCCCGAACCCGAACAGGCTTGGCGGGACGAAATATATGCCGAGCTGGACCCAAGCAATGATCCGGGCGCTGAGTGCCGAGCGGTGTTGGATCAGGTGTTCGACGACATATTTGCTGATTCCAGTCCGCTGCAGCCCCTTGTGCTGTTGCTGCCGCAGGACATAGAGGTGAGTTCGCAGCGTTTGGCCGCAGTCTGCGAATGGTGCCAGGGATTTTTATACGGATTCGGCCTCGGTGGCGAAACGGCAAGTGCCCACGTCTCACAGGCCGGTCACGAATTGTTGGCCGATATCGCCGAGTTCACCCGACTGGATACCGCGCCGATCGAGAACAGCTCGGACAACCAGGCGGCCCTGATCGAAATCGAGGAGTATCTTCGAGAGGGGGTAATGCTGATGCGCGACGAGATAATCCAAGGCCGAGGCGACAGATGAAGGCAGCTGAGTTCAAGCGTCGGCGTCGCCAGCTCATGGGAATGATGGGGCCTGATAGCGTGGCGATCCTGCCGACCGGCGGGGAGACCGTGCGCAATCGTGACGTGCATTATCCGTTTCGGCCTGACAGCGACTTCTATTATCTGACTGGATTCGGCGAGCCGAACGCGGTCATGGTGCTGGTGCCAGGCCGCCGGCACGGTGAATTCATTCTATTTTGCCGCGAGAAAGACCCGGAAAAGGAGCTATGGGATGGTTATCGAGCCGGCCTCGAAGGTGCGGTGGCCGATTTCGGTGCCGATGATGCATTCCCTATCGATGACCTCGACGAAATCCTTCCGGGTTTGCTGGAAGAGCGTGAGCGGGTGTTTTATGCGATGGGGTCGGATCCTGCGTTCGACAAGCGGCTCTCAGACTGGGTCAGTCAGGTCCGCGCGCGCTCTCGTGCCGGGGTGTATGGGCCGATCGAGTTTCTCGCGTTGGATCATTATTTGCACGATATGCGCCTCTACAAGAGCCGTGCCGAGCTATCGGTGATGCGGCGTGCCGCACGTCTGTCGGCGCGTGCCCATAGCGAACTCATGCGTGGCTGTGAGCCAGGCATGTTCGAGTATCAACTGGCGGCACAGTTTAGCCATCATTGCCAGATGCAAGGTGCGGCACATTTGGCCTATCCGTCGATCGTCGGGGGCGGTGACAATGCCTGTGTGTTGCACTATGTGGAGAATGGCGACGTGCTTCGGGACGGCGATTTGGTCCTGATCGATGCTGGTTGCGAAGTCGAATGCTATGCCTCCGATATCACTCGAACCTTTCCGGTCAATGGCCGTTTCAATGCGGCACAGCGGGCGCTCTATGAACTGGTCCTGGAGGCCCAGCTCGCCGCCATCGACAAGGTGCGCCCAGGCAACCTCTGGATCGATCCGCATCGTGCTGCGGTGCGCGTCTTGACCAAGGGACTGTTGCGGCTCGGCCTGTTACGCGGGACGCTCGCCAAGGCGCTGAAGAGCGAGGCTTATGCACGATTCTTCATGCATCGCACAGGGCATTGGCTGGGAATGGATGTGCACGATGTCGGTGACTACAAAATCGACGGTCACTGGCGCGAGCTCGAGCCGGGCATGGTACTGACCGTGGAACCCGGTCTGTACGTCCCGCGCGGAGCCAAGGGTGTGGCTAAGAAATGGCAGGGTATGGGAATACGGATCGAAGACGATGTCGCGGTCACCAAGGGCGAACCGGATGTCTTGACTCGGGATGTGCCCAAGTCGATTGAGCAAATTGAGGCGTTGATGGCCTGATGACAACAGCTCGCGAATACGAACTTATTATCGTCGGTGGGGGTATGGTCGGGGCCAGCCTGGCGTTGGCGCTGGCAGGCCGCGGTTTGCGCATCGCGTTGATCGAAGCCCATGCATTCAAGTCTGGTGGCCAGCCGAGCTACGATGACCGCTCGATTGCCCTGGCCTACAGCAGCCGGCGGGTCTTTGATGCGATCGGGGTCTGGCCGTCGCTCGAATCCCTTGTGGAGCCGATTCGAGACATCCATGTTTCAGACCGAGGACACTTTGGTGTCACTCGACTCCATGCCGAGGACGAAGGTGTGTCCGCGTTGGGTTATGTGGTCACCGCACGCCAACTCGGCCATGTCCTTCTTGATCGTCTGGCCGATGAATCATCGCTCGAAATTTTTGCGCCGGCGAGCGTCGTCAACTTCCGCGACCAAGGTGACCGGGTCCAGGTTGATGTCGAGCGCGATGGACTAATGAGCTCACTGAGCTGTCAGCTCCTGGTCGCCGCGGATGGCGGCAATTCGGCGATCCGTGAGCGGCTCGATGTGCCTGTGGTGCGTTGGGAGTATGGGCAGTCTGCGGTGGTCGCCAATGTCACACCGTCGCGGCCACACCGCAATGTTGCATATGAGCGGTTCACAGATACCGGTCCAGTGGCCTTGTTGCCGATGACCGAACAGCGTTGTGCCTTGATATGGACTGTGCTCGACGACCAGGTCGAGCACGTCTTGGGCCTAGATGATGCCGCCTTCGTTAGCGCCTTCCAGCAGCGGTTCGGCCATCGCCTAGGACGCTTTTCGCGCGCCGGTCGACGCAGTGCCTACCCCTTGAGCTTGGTGCGAGCGCGGGAGTCGGTTCGGGGTCGGGTGGCGATAATCGGCAACGCCGCACACACCCTGCACCCAATAGCCGGTCAGGGATTTAATTTGGGAGTGCGCGATGTCGCTGCCTTGGCGGAGGTCGTCGACGACAGCTTTCGGGCTGGCGCCGATATTGGGGGGGCTGAGGCCTTGGCGCGTTATCAGACATGGCGCAAGCAGGAACAGCGCGCGGTAGCTCTGGCGACCGATGGCTTGGCGCGCCTGTTCAGCAACCCCTTGGCCCCGGTGCGTATAGCGCGCAACCTAGGGCTGCTGGCGATGGAATTTCTACCTGCTGCGAAACGCCCCCTAGCGCGTGCCGCGATGGGGATGTTCGAGAGACAGCCAAGGCTGGCAAGGGGGGTGCCACTTGTCTGATCAGCGTTTCGACATCGCGATCGTTGGCGGCGGTATGGTTGGTGCTGCGCTTGGCTTGGCATTGGCTCAGCGCGATTTCTCGGTGGTTTTGCTGGAGGCGCGCCAACCCCCCTTGGACTGGGAGCCGGGTAGTTACGACCTGCGGGTATCAGCGATCAGCCGCGCCTCGCAACATCTGCTGGAAAACCTAGGAGTTTGGCAAGCAATGCTCGCCGAGCGAGTGACCGCTTACCGGCAGATGCATGTCTGGGACCGCGCCGGTTTCGGTGAGATCCATTTCGATGCGGCCGATCTCAGTGAGCCCGACCTTGGGCATATCATCGAGAATCGGGTCACTGTGCGTGCCCTGTGGGAAGCGTTCGATGCGACCGGGTTGACCGTGATCTCTCCGGCCAAGGTCTGCGGCCTGGTCATCGGTGATCAGGATATGGAGTTGCAACTCGCCGACCGGCCTCCCCTGCGGGTGGGTCTTGTGGTGGGTGCCGATGGGGCACGCTCCCAGGTTCGCCAACTGGCTCGGATCGACGCCCGCAACGAGCCCTACGATCAGCACGGCGTGGTTGCCACGGTGCGCGCGGAACGCGGCAATCAAGCGACTGCTTGGCAACGCTTCATGCCACGCGGGCCCTTGGCCCTGCTGCCGATCGAGGACGAGTTATTCTCGATCGTTTGGTCGACGACGCCGGACGAGGCCACGCGCCTGTGCGAGATGAGCGAACCGAGTTTCAACGCGTCGTTGACCCAAGCGAGCGAGGCGCGACTGGGTGCGCTCTTTGTGCTCGGCAAGCGTGCCGCCTTCCCGCTCAGCCTGCAGCATGCGGAACGCTACGTCCAACCGGGAGTGGCGTTGCTCGGCGATGCGGCGCATGTCATACATCCGTTGGCGGGTCAGGGGGTCAATCTCGGCCTGCTCGATGCCGGTGCCCTGGTGGATGCGTTGATTGCTGGGCGGGAATCTGGCCGCCCAGTTGGGGCGCTGCGGGATTTACGTGCCTACGAGCGGGCGCGCAAGGGGCACAATCTGGCGACCCAACTCACGATGGACGCCTTCAAGCACCTGTTCGGTAACGACAACAGCGTGCTCTCTCTGACCCGAAACCTAGGTCTAGGTCTGTCCGGTCGCATCGCGCCGGTGCGCCGCCTATTCGAGCGTCTGGCCATGGGCCAAGGCCTGGAGCTGCCGAGACTCAGTCGCCCAGCGCCGCCGCGTTGAGCAACTGAGGCGCGGCGACTGCGTTGTGTCGTTCGCCGCACTGGGCCCCCGCCTACTCGGTCATCTTCGGCCCTCTTATGTCGTCTGAGTCCCGAACAAAGCCGCGTTGACGATGATGGGTTGACGTTGGTTGTTTTGGTAATAGAATCACGAATCATTCTCATAATACAAGTTGTTAAAAGTGCCTATGAAAGCTTCATTCATTATTGGATTGTTGGTCTTGGTTCTGGCTGCGCCCCTGATCGCTGCTGCGGATGAGGTGGTCGTCTATTCGGCACGCAAGGAACACTTGATCAAGCCGTTGTTCGACCGCTATAGCGCACAAACTGGCGTAGAAGTGCGTTTCATAACCGACAAAGCGGGCCCCTTGTTGCAACGTCTAAAGGCCGAGGGTGCGCGTACGCCGGCCGACCTGCTGATCACCGTAGATGTTGGCAACCTCTGGTACGCCGCAGAAAGTCGGGTCTTGGCGCCGCTCGAGTCGCCGATTCTAAATGCCAATGTGCCTGCCAATCTGCGCGATCCAAAAGGGCGCTGGTTCGGGCTATCGCAACGCGCTCGGACCATCGTGCATAGCACTGAACGGGTGGCGCCTGGCGAACTCGATAGTTACGAAGGTCTTGCCGATCCGCGATGGAAAGGTCGGCTGTGCCTGCGTACATCGAAGAAGGTCTATAACCAGTCGTTGGTGGCCGCCCTGATCGCTCGCCACGGTGTAGACCAGGCTGAGCAGATCGTGCGCGGCTGGGTCTACAACCTCGCGGCCGCCCCCTTTGCGAACGACAACAAGGCGATGGAAGCTGTTGCCGCCGGGCAGTGCGATGCGACCGTGGTCAACACCTATTATTTCGGCCGGCTGCTGAAGCAGCGACCCGACAGTAAGTTGGCAATTTTCTGGCCCAACCAGGCTAGTAGCGGCGTACACATCAATGTGTCGGGTGCGGGGGTGACTCGGCACGCCAAGCACCCAGAGGCCGCACTCAAACTGCTCGAGTGGTTGTCGTCGGAGGAGGCGCAGGCCGATTTCGCCGGGCTCAATATGGAGTACCCGGTCAACGCCAGGGTCGAGACCCATCCCTTGGTCGCGTCTTGGGGTAGCTTCAAGGCCGATACCCTCAATGTCGCTGAGGCCGGCCAACGGCAGGCGGATGCGATCCGCTTGATGGACCGGGCCGGTTATCGATGAACGAGGATTGGGCGGGCGCCCCTGGGGGTGCTGTGGCCCGCACCGCTGAAGACATAGCCGCGGCAGCGTCTGCACAGCAACGTCCGCTGCGACCGGGGCGCGAAAGCGAGCCTTGGCGCTGGGCGAGCCGCCTGTTGGCGCTCAGCGTCGTGGTCCCGCTGGCGGTGATCCTTGGCTCCTGGTTATTTCTCGATCCGCAGGTCTGGGTGCACCTCGGCGGGACGATTCTCCCGGGTTTGCTGACCAATACCCTCTGGTTAGTCTGCGGGGTGGCCCTGGGTACCTTGCTGCTGGGGGTACCACTGGCCTGGCTGACCGCGACCTGCGACTTCCCGGGTCGTCGATTCCTCGATTGGGCCTTGATGTTGCCCTTTGCTCTGCCGGCCTATGTACTGGCATTCGTGTTCGTCGGTGTCTTTGATTTTTCCGGTCCGGTGCAAGCGGGACTGCGCGAACTGTTCGGCTTAGGTCCGACTTGGTCGTTCGAGGCGCGCACGACGCTCGGTGTGATCTTGGTGATGACGCTGGTGTTGTACCCTTATGTTTACATGCTGGCTCGGGTCTCGTTCGTTGGGCAGGGACAACGTGCCTACGAGGCAGCGCGCAGCCTGGGCCTCGGGCCTTGGTCTGCCTTCTACCAGGTGTCGCTGCCGATAGCACGGCCCGGGATCGTGGCCGGATTGAGCCTGGCTCTGATGGAGGCACTGGCCGATTTCGGCGCCGTTTCGGTCTTCAATTTCGATACCTTTACGACTGCGATCTACAAGGCCTGGTTCGGTTTTTTCGATCTGCAAAGTGCCGCGCAGCTGGCCTCGATCTTGTTACTGATCGTATTGGTGGCGCTGGTTGTAGAACGTCGCCAACGTGACCGGGCTAGATTCACTGACCAACCAGGCGGCGTGACACAGCGCCGCATTCGCTTGCGTGGTCGACAGGCACTCGCCGCCAGTGGGTTTGCCTGGACAGTGGTCCTGGTGGCCTTCGTGTTGCCGGTCGTGCGTCTCACCACCTGGGCCTGGCAGTCCCGCAGTGACCTCGATCCGCGCTATTTCGAACTGTTCCTGCACACGGCGGCCTTGGGCGCGATGGCCGGGCTGCTGACCGTGACCGCGGCGTTCGTGCTGGCCTATGCCAATCGCTATCACAGGGATGCCAGCACGGCGTTGAGCGTGCGTATCGGGATGCTGGGTTACGCCTTGCCAGGCTCGGTACTAGCGGTCGGGATAATGCTGTCGTTGACCTGGGTCGATAATCGCATCGCCGACACATTGCTGTGGCTGACCGGCATCGATACCGGTTTGGTTTTGTCTGGCACTGTCATTGCATTGTTGATGGCCTATTTCGCTCGCTTCTTGGCAGTAGCCTATGGCCCGGTCGACAGCAGCCTCGAACGGATCCGGCCGAGTATCCGCGAGGCAGCCCGCAGCTTGGGCGCAGGGCAGTGGGAGACCGTAAGGAGGGTCTATCTACCTATGTTGCGCCCCGGGTTGCTGACCGCAGCGCTACTGGTGTTGGTCGATGTGATGAAGGAGATGCCAGCGACACTGTTGTTGCGCCCGTTTGGTTGGGACACGCTAGCAGTGCGCATCTACGGACTTACCGCGGAGGGGGAATGGGAGCGGGCCGCCCTGCCGGCGCTGGCGTTGTTGCTGGTTGGGCTTGTGCCTGTGATCCTACTGATGCGCCGGTCGATAGGGCGCTAGTGTGAATTTACTGCGCGGCCGCACTCTCCTGGGAGGTGACCAGTTGGCGATCCGCTAGAGACCGAGCTGAGCGGCCAGTGAGGCGAGTTGCCTGGTGAAATCTCGCAGTGCATTGCTTGGGTCTGGTCCCATGCGCCTTGCGCTCGACATCCAAGGCCTAACGGTGCTCGGGGGGAGCGGGCCAGCCCCGACCGGGGGCAATCGGATAACGGCCCCCTACCAGCTTTATACCGCCAGTTGTCCTTGGAATACGTGTGTTGGCAAGTGCTAGCTTGCTATATATAGTCCTTCGACCAATCCCAAGCCTTGCGGGAGAGTCTGTCGGTCCACGACCTGGACACGCCAGCGCCGAAGGCGCAATTCCCGCCCGGAATCGCTCAGGCACCCGGACCGCAGGGTCGAATCGGTTGACGCGGATTCGGATTGGCTCTGGAGAGCGGCGTCTTGGTGCGCCCACCGATGGGGCAGGCGGCGCTAGGCGCCCTCGAACTCTCAGGTTTCCGGACAGAGGGGCGGTACGGTGTTCGTGAAGCGCGGACCCCGATCCGCCCCTTGTGGTTTGTGAACGACGGAGTGGGGAATGGACGAGAAGACAGTTCTTAACGCAGTCCATCGTGAGATGGGAGCGCGCATGGTGTCGTTTGGCGGTTGGGATATGCCGGTGCACTATGGCTCGCAGCTCGAGGAACACCATGCGGTACGCCGCGATGCCGGGATGTTCGATGTAAGCCACATGCGTGTCATCGATCTATATGGTCTGCGCGTTCGCTCGTTTTTGCAGTGCTTGCTGGCGAACGACGTCGGCAAGTTGCGCCATCCCGGCAAGGCCTTGTACTCCTGCATGCTGCGGCCGGATGGGGGCGTTATCGATGACCTCATCGTGTACTTCCTCAGGGAGAACTGGTTCCGGATGGTGGTCAATGCGGCGACTGCGGAAAATGACTTGGGCTGGATTGGCTACAATGCGGCGCGGTTTTCGGTTGCCATCGAAACTCCGCGCGATTTAGCCATGATCGCGGTGCAGGGTCCCAATGCGCGCAGCAAGGCGCAGGCACTGTTGCCTGACAAATTGCAGTCGGTGGCCATGGCGCTGAAACCCTTCCATGCGGGCCATGACGAAGGATGGTTCGTGGGCCGTACCGGTTATACCGGGGAGGATGGTTTTGAGCTGGTGATGCCCGGGCAAGCGGCCCCCGATCTCTGGCGTGGGCTGGTGGCGGCCGGCGTGCGGCCCTGCGGTCTGGGCGCGCGTGACACATTGCGCCTCGAGGCCGGGATGAATCTCTATGGCAACGACATGGACGAGACTCAATCGCCACTCGAGTCAGGTTTGGCTTGGACCGTTGCTTGGGAGCCGGCCGAGCGCGAATTCATCGGCCGGTCGGCCCTTGAAAAGCAGCGATCAACCGGTAGGCTTGCAAGATTCATTGGCCTGGTGCTCGAGGGCAAAGGCGTGTTGCGTGACCATCTGCCGGTATTGGCCGGGGAGCAGGTCGTCGGCGAGATCACCTCGGGAGGGTTCTCGCCGACGCTACAATGTTCCATCGCGATGGCTCGCGTCAAAGCCGACGAGGGCGCGGCATTGACTGCGGAGATTCGCGGTCGGCGCCTACCAGTGCGAGAGGTGCAGATGCCGTTTGCGCGCCACGGCAAGGTTTGTATCGAACTTTAGGGCCTGTTCGCACTAAGTGAGACGCAGCGTTGCTGCCCCAAAACACGCCAGGCAAGGCGCGAGGAGAGAGGTTTAGTGAGTCTAAACGAACGACGAGCAACGCCGCATGGCGTGTTTTGGGGCGCAACCCGAAGGGACGGGGCCG
>JANQRK010000103.1 GCA_028284585.1 Chromatiales bacterium | reverse complement strand
ACTAGGGTACGGACTGAGGCACCGGCTTCTAGCGAAAGCTGCCGGCAACGGCTACTCCCCTGTACCTGTGGTTACCGCGCCAGTCGTCGACTCTACCCGTTGGTATAGAAATAGGCCTCTGTTTGTTGCATAAAGTAAGCGCTGCCAAGCACTTACCACCAACAAACGAAAGCGGCCTACGGCGACACAGAGTAATCCCGAACAGCTTAAATTTCATACCCTCGGCCGTCGCGAAGTCATTGGCCGATTCGACGGCGGACGCATCACGTCGGACGCTGGCGGTCTGCTGGTACGTGAGGTGGATAAACGCCTCGGCCTGCTGGATCGGCTGGCCACTTGTTTCAGCGACTACCGCAATCCCAATGCGATCGAGCACAGCGTATCGGCCTTGGTTGCGCAACGCGTGTATGGCCTGGCGCTGGGCTGCGAAAATCTCAATGGCCACGATGTGCTGCGCAAGGACAGCGTACTGGCCTTGTTGGTCGGCAAGCGGTACCTGACCGGTGAGGCATGGGTGCGCAAACAGGATCGTGGCAATCCGCTAGCGGCATCTAACAGGCTCAATCGTTTGGAGTTGAGCACGCCGGATTCGGCAGCGAAGGATCGCTACAAGCGGATTGCGGCCGACTCTGATGCACTGGATCGCCTGCTGGTAGATGTGTTTCTGGAATCACACCGTAAAGCACCGCGCGAGATCTGGCTGGATCTCGATGCCACTGATGATCCATTGCACGGCCACCAGGAGGGACGGTTCTTCCACGGCTACTACCGTTGTTACTGCTATCTGCCGCTGTATATCTTCTGCGGCGAGCACCCGCTATGTGCACGGCTGCGGCAATCGAACCAGGATGCCTCGGCCGGCAGTGTCGCGGAGCTGCAACGCATCGTCGGCCAGATCCGGGCGCGCTGGCCGAAGACACGCGTCTATATCCGTGGCGATGCCGGGTTCTGCCGCGAGGCGATCATGGCCTGATGCGAAGCCAATAACGTGCGCTATGTCCTGGGACTGGCCCGCAACAAGCGCCTGCAACGCGTACTGGGCGAAGCGATGGAAGAAGCGCGTGCTGCGCAGGAGCGTACCGATCAACCGGCACGGCGGTTCCGCGACTTCCGTTACAAAACCCGGAAGTCCTGGTCACGCGAGCGACGGGTCATCGGCAAGGCGGAATACCTGCCGGGCAAGGCCAATCCACGCTTTGTTGTGACCAATCTAGCCATCCCCGAGGTCAGCGCCAAGCGGCTCTACCGCATCCGCGGCGACATGGAGAATCGAATCAAAGAGCAGCAACTCTGTTTGTTCGCTGATCGCACTAGCACCGCGATGCTGCGCGCCAATCAGCTACGTCTGTACTTCTCGTCATTCGCCTATGTGCTCATGCAGGGACTGCGGCGACTCGGCCTGGTCGGGACGGCCCATGTGAAAGCGCAGAGCACGACGATTCGGGTGACGTTGTTGAACATCGGCGCCCACATCCGGATCACGGCACGCAAGGTCTGGCTGTCTTTCTCGCAAACTTGCCCCTACGCCGAGGACATCGCGCAGATCCTGACCAATCTCCAGAGCAACCCCGTCTGGATGCCACCCGGGTAGTCAGCGACATCGGCAGCGGTTCGCAATGAGCAGCGACTCGCGCTCAGGCACCGTGCTGTCCAACTTCCGCCTAAACGGGCTTCCGGCATCACCCAAGGGACTTACCGGCACGTTTTCGACCACCGCCATTCAGACCAAACGTCACGACGGCACATCTATTATCCTGTCACACTGACAGAACTGCCCCAAATAGGCTCGATTGGCAGAATCGGTGACCGATGCAGGCTAGCAGTCTGTCGGACTGAGCACGGCATGCTCCAGTGCTGGATTGGCCACGGATTTCGTTTCAGGTATCGACACTGGAGTGCCGGATATCGGCGTTTTTAGCCAGGGCAACCCGTTCAGCACGGGCTGAGCGGTCGTCGATTGGCTGGAGAATGCCACAGCCGGCGACGTTCTGGCCTCACGCCGTCTGCATCAGTCGATGTAACCGTTTGCAGATATACGCTAAATGTAAGCAACTGAATTTTATCGAGCTACACGGGCTTTGCCCTTTCTATTTGGTGCGATTTCCGGGCTGGTGCCCTTGCGGTGAATTCGGCTCTTGTAACCGCGTTCCCGCAACTGCTCCTCGCGCGCCTCGGACCGGTAGGCCGAGTCGGCCCAGATGGAGCAGTCGCCATTCTCCTCGTCCAGCATCTCGTCGAAGACCTGGCTGTCGTGCACGCTGGCATCCGTGACCGCATCGCGCCGGATCAGCTTGTGCTTTTTGTCGATGTTGATGTGGTTCTTGTAGCCGTAGTAGCTCTTGCCGTGCTTCTTGGTCCAGCGTGCATCCTCGTCCTACTGCCGCTTCATGTTGGGCTTGTCGTCCCAACCGTCGGGCGTCTTGCCCTCCTTGATCTGCTTGTTCTCGTCGCGCGTGTTTCGGTTCTTCGGCACATTAACCGGGCTGGCATCGACAATCTGGCCGCCCTTCGGTATCAGCCCGGATGCTCACAGCCGCTCATCGAAGCGCTGAAAGAGCTTGTCAATCAGACCGTGACGCGCCAATTGTCGCGGGACAACCACAGCGTCTTGGCAGCCGGCAAGGTATCTTCCGGCGACAGCCTGAGGAAACGCTGGAACGACGCCCGGTCACGCACCTGGAACTTGGTCTGATCATCAGTAAGGTTTATACAGGGCCTGCAGCGCCAGCATTTTGAACATCAACGTGACGTCGTGCGGCTTACGCCCGGCGGCGCTCTTGCGCTGCTTCTGGTGGATGACCTTCAGCAACGGGCGGAAGGCTTGCCATTCTACGATGCCGTTCAGAAGCGGCAGCGGATCGCCGAGCTTCTCCAGCTTTGCCAACCGATCCTCGTCATCGAAAAAACCTGGTTGCACGCGATCTGCGCTCTGTCTGTTTACTCGCTTCCATTCTGCCCAAATCGGAGAATTATTCGAGATGCCCTTAAGGGCAATGGCACTGACTTAAGGAATTGTGGCGTGGACGAGCTTCGATAAGATTTTGAAATTAGGCAAGAAAGCTGACCTGGATTGGTAGGATGT
>JANQRK010000069.1 GCA_028284585.1 Chromatiales bacterium | reverse complement strand
CGCGCTTGTACTTGCCCTTCACTCAAGCCATAGCGACGGCTATGGTTTTCGCTCCAGGGGGGCGTCCAAACCTATCTGGCCAGCGCGATCATCCCGGATACTGGTGCAACATGCAGGCTAACCAGCCTGGGCTCAGCGGCCGGGCCGGACCAGACCGCCAAGGCCCATATCGTCTAAGACCTCCTCCATGTAGCGACGCACCTGCTGGGCATCTTCCATACGCAGGGCAGCACGCAACAATTGCCGAGCACGCGCCACGCTGACACTGCGCACGACCCACTTCACCTTCATCAAGCTGCTGACGCTCATACTCAGGCTATCCACACCCAGGCCCATCAGCAGCACAGTCGCCAGGGGGTTGCCGGCCAACTCGCCACAGACACCGACCGGGCGATTGTGGACCCGCACACCTTGCACTATCTGATCGAGCGCACGCAGCACCGCGGGATGCAGATCGTCGCAGAGTTTGCCGACCCGTGAGTTGTTGCGATCGACCGCTAGCAGGTACTGGGTCAGGTCGTTGGTCCCGATCGAGACAAAATCGACCCGGCGCGCCAGCTCTTCGATCATGTAGACCGCCGACGGGACCTCGATCATCACACCGATCCGTGGCATTGCAACCGCATGGCCCTCTTCGAGCAGCTCGTCGTGGGCCCGTTTGATCAGCATCTCGAGTTCATCGAACTCGGATACGCTGCTGATCATCGGTAACATGATTTGCAAGTTGTCGAGGCCTGCCGCGGCGCACAGCATCGCCCGCACCTGGGTCAGGAAGATCTCGGGATGCGAAAGCGAGATACGCACACCGCGCCAGCCGAGGAAGGGGTTTTGCTCGCGAATCGGAAAATACGGCAGCGGTTTGTCACCGCCGATGTCCAGCGTGCGCAGGATCACCGGTCGGGGCGCGAAGGCTTGCAAGACACGTCGGTAGTTGGCTGCCTGTACCGATTCCGCCGGGAAGCGATCGCGAACCATAAAGGGCAACTCGGTCCGATACAGGCCGATCCCGGCGATCTCTTCATTGTTCGCATTACCGGTCTCGTTGACCAAACCGGTATTCAGAAACAATGGAAAGGCGACGCCATCGGTCGATTCGGCCGGCAGACCACGCAGACTCTCGGCCTCGGCGGTGAGTTCGCGCTCCTCCTCGATCAGGCGTTCATATTCGCTGCGCACCGCCGGCGACGGTGAAATGTAGACCCGTCCGCGATAGCCGTCGATGATCAGCTCACGGCGCTCGACGCGCCCCACCGGCAGATTGGTGGCGCCCATGACGGCGGGTATCCCCATCGCCCTGGCAAGGATGGCGACATGCGATGAACTCGAGCCGGACGCCGAGGCAACACCGACAAGTCGATCTGACGGCACCTCGGCCAGTTGGACCGCGCTGACCTCCTCGCCCACCAGGATCGTGGCCACTGGGTATTGGACTGGCCCTTGGCGGTCACTCTGCAGGTGCATGAGGATACGACGCCCCAGGTCACGCACATCAGAGGCACGCTCACGCAGGTACACATCTTCCATGGCATCGAAGACCTGCGCATGGGCGGCGATACTGCGGCGCAGCGCACCCGGCGCCCACTGTCCTTGCTCGATCAGTGCGATGGTCTCGGTGACCAAGGTGTCGCCGTCGAGCATCAGCAGCAGGGCATCGAACAGGGCGATATCCTCGGCCGTGATCTCCTCGGCGAGACGATCGCGCAATCGGTGCAAGTCATCCTTCACGGCCGTTACGGCACTGCGGAATGCCTGGCATTCGGCCTTGATATCCTCTGTGGTGCGGTCCGGAATCGCGTCCAGATCGGCCATGCGGTAGGCCACCACACCCTGCCCGATCGAGACACCGGTACTGCCGGGGGAGCCCTCTAGGAAACGCGATCCGCGCGACGTGGTCTTGAGCGTATCCAGCTCGCCATTGGCCTGCGCAAAAGTGATCGCCCCGGCGAGTTGCGCCGCCAAGGTGAAGACGAAGGCCACCTCACCTTCGGTAAATTCACGTTGTGCTTTTTTGCGTACCACCAGCACACCGAGCACCTTGCGATTTTGGATGATCGGTACCCCTAGAAAGCCCAGGTAACGGGTCTCGCCGGTCTCGCTGATACGCAAATAACGCGGGTGTGCCGGTGCATCGCTGAGGTTGAGCGGCTCGGCACGCTCAGCCACCAGGCCGACCAAACCGCGCCCCCTTGGCAGCACCACGTTTCCCACCGCCTCGCGGCGCAGACCCTCAGTAGCCGCTAGAACATAGCCACGGCTGTTGGCGTCGATTAAATACACAGAACAGGCATCGCAATCGATCGCCCGCTTGACCATCAGGACGATCGTACGCAAGGCCTTCTCGAGGTCCGGGGCCGCATTGACTTTTTTTACGATGCGGTGGAGTGTCTCGAGCATGACTTGGCGTATTCCTCGCAGGCTTGAACCGCAGGCGCCCTTCCGAGCTCCGGCGCCGTCTTGAGCGTCGCAATGATCATGGGCTCGTCCGGCCACTCGGCCGCGGTCGTGACGTCAGCGGCGCTGTTGGCGCAGAAAATTGGCGTGCGGTCGGGTGGGCGCACCGTCCGGGAACAACAGCGGGGCGAGTTCTTCGAGCGCCCGTTCGTAGACCCGGCGTTTGAAATAGATCACCTCGCGGATTGGCTGCCAGTACTTGACCCAGCGCCAACTGTCGAACTCGGGTTTGTCGCAGGAATCGAGACAGAATTCACTCTCGCAACAGTGCACACGCAGCAGAAACCAACGCTGCTTTTGGCCAATGCACACCGGATGAGAATGGCGCCGGATGAACCGCTTAGGTAGTCGGTAACGTAACCAGCGATTGGTCGAGCCGAGCAGATCCACATGCTCACGCAGCAGCCCTACTTCTTCCTGTAGTTCGCGATACATGGCCTGTTCTGGCGTCTCGTCGGATTGGATGCCGCCCTGTGGAAACTGCCAGGCGTTCTGCCCGACCCGGCGGCCCCAAAAAAGGCGGTTCTGGTCATTGCAGAGGATGATTCCCACGTTTGGCCGAAAACCGTCGTGATCGATCACAACTGGAACCAAAGTCAACTTCAAATTGCAACTCATTGTTCCACAGGCCCTAACGCCCCCGCAAGCAGGGCCGC
Source organism: Chromatiales bacterium (assembly GCA_028284585.1). GTDB lineage: Bacteria > Pseudomonadota > Gammaproteobacteria > Chromatiales > Chromatiaceae > Thiosocius. The sequence continues at coordinate 7,458 of JANQRK010000069.1, read as the reverse complement.
GCATAAGCTATTGCTTATAAAAGAATTCCTGTATAGTTCCGCGGCTCGACATAGGCGTCAGCGACCAATTCCGACATGCCCCTGGCGATATTCGATCTCGACAATACCCTGCTCAATGGCGACTCCGATTACCTGTGGGGCCAATTCTTGGTCGAACTCGGTGTGGTGGACGGCGTCCACTTCGAGCGCGAAAACGAGCGCTATTATCGCGACTACCGCGAGGGCTGCCTGGACATCATGGCCTTCCTGGCCTTTTCGCTGCGGCCCTTGGCCGAGAATCCGCGCGCTCAACTGGACGCCTGGCATCGCCGCTTCATGGCAGAGAAGATCGAGCCGCTGATCACCGCAGCGGCGCAGCAGTTGGTCGAGCGTCACCGCAACGCAGGTGACACTCTGTTGATCATCACCGCGACCAACGCCTTCGTCACCGCGCCGATTGCGGCACGCTTTGGGATTCCACATCTGATCGCAACGGAGCCGGAACGCGCAGGCGACGCCTTCACCGGGCGGGTCGCCGGGACGCCGAGTTTCCGCGAAGGAAAGGTCACCCGACTGCAAGACTGGCTCGAAGCCCAGCAAATGACGCTCGATTCAGCCTGCTTTTACAGCGATTCGCACAATGACCTGCCGCTGCTCGAACGCGTCGCCCACCCCATCGCGGTGGACCCGGATGACACCCTGGCCGAGCATGCGCAGCGCCATGCCTGGCCCATCATCAGCCTCCGCGACGAGTGCTCTGCGCCCCCAGGCCGCCACCCCTGAGCGAACCCGGGTGGGGCCCAGACTGATACCATTGCGGTGATGAAGGTACGTGACCGCACCAGCGTCTACATCGTGCTACTCGCAATCCTGGTCGCCGCAGTCGCAGGTTATTATTTGCCGACCAAGCGACCGGAGACCGGAGTATCGCTGACGCCCAAGGAATACATCGAGTTGGTCGAAAAGAAAAAGGCCCAGCGCCTGAAATACGCCGCCGAGAAAGAGGCCGGCGCAAAACACCTTGACGCCCAAAAATAACGAAGTTTAGGCGGGAATCACCTTGTCAATGGGTGCAGCCCCTTGGTCTAAAGCGATGTTTACTGACCGAAATCAAATCTTCCCCGGTTTGGGTTCAGGTCCAGGGGCGGTTTTATAGATACTGGCGTGACAAACCTCAAGCACCGTTATCAGCGCCAGGAACCCAGTGTATGGACGTATCTGAGATCGCCAAGCTTCGCAGCGCCGTGCGGCAGCGGGTCAATGCATCACGTGAACACCGCTTCTGTTACCGCGCACTTTGTGTCCTGCTGATCGCCGAGGGACACCGCCCGAACCAGGTCGCAGAGTGGCTTGGCGAAAACACCCGCACCCTGGAGCGCTGGCGCAAGCGCTTTGTCGACAATGGACTAGCCGGCCTGGTGGACGATACCAGCCCGGGCCGTCCCCCAAAGTTGGGCGGCGACGAATGGAAGCGTCTGCAACTCGAACTCGCCCGTCCACCCTCAGAATTCGGACTCGACGGCAAGAAGTGGCAGGGCAAGTTATTGCAGAGCCACCTGGCTTCGCGCTACGGGATCAATTTCAGCCTCCGGCAATGCCAACGCCTGCTCAAACAAAATCGGCAGCAACCGGTCAATCGAAGCTACCCCGCGGTTAGCTCGCTGAGCTATCCGCCCGTTGCCGGGCAGGTCGCCGCAGACTAGGGCCTGTTCACACTAAGTGAGAAGCAGCGACGGCGGCCGTTTTTCTGGCCAACAAGGCGCTGCGAGCGCGGTGTGCCCACCGCACATGAGCGAGCAGCAACACCGTTGGGCGGGAAAACGGCCCCGTCCCTTCGGGTTGCGCCCCAAAACACGCCATTCGGCGTTGCTCGTCGTTTATTTAGGGGCCTCGAAAAATGCCATCCATGGCATTTTTCTCCACGGAAAGGCCAAAACGCGGTTTTTACCTTCCCTTCATTTTCAATCACTTGTCGTGATCGAAAATGGCAGCACTTCCCTGTGCCGCTCGGGCACCTCCATTTTTAGAGGTGCCCTTAGACTCACTAAATCGCTCTCCTCGCGCCTTGCCTGGCGCGTTTTGGGGCAGCAAGGCTGCGTCTCACTTAGTGTGAACAGGCCCTAGAACCCTGGCAGCGCGGAGCGATGTTCTGACCACCCGCTCACGGCGGCCAAGTTGATGCCCGTGGCGGAGCGTTTTCAGCACCCTGCCCGCAGCGCCGCTGCACGCACTTCCACTCCCGCTTGACCGGTAATACCGCGCCCCCGACAGGCCTTGCCACGGCACTGGCATAATGACCGCCTGATTGCCAGGAAACCGACTGTGATGAAAGGAGCCGTGGCCGCCGGCCATCCCAAGACGGCCGAGGCCGCCGTGCGCATGTACGCCCTGGGTGGCAATGCCTTCGATGCCGCCCTTGCAGCACTGGCCGCCGCCTGCGTGGTCGAACCCGTGCTGACCTCATTGGGCGGCGGCGGTTTCCTGCTCGCCCGACCGGTCGATCGGGACGCCACCCTATACGATTTCTTCGTGCAGACCCCGCACCAGCGACGTCCCAAGGCCGAAGCCGAGTTCTACCCGGTGATCGCAGACTTCGGTACCGCACAGCAGGAGTTCCACATCGGCAGCGGCGCAATCGCGACACCGGGCACGCTGCGTGGTCTGACCATCTGCCAGCGCCAGCTCGGCAGCTTACCGCTATCAGAGATCCTGGCACCGGCGATCGAATATGCGCGTGACGGGGTGCCGATCAACGCCTTGCAGGCATCGATATTCAAAATCGTCGGCCCCATTTATCGGGCCACCCCGGCTGCCGCTGCGCTGTACGACGGTGCAACGCTTGGCATCGCCGGCGAGCGGTTCCGTCAACCCGAGCTCGCCGATACCCTGACCTGGATCGCCGCTGAGGGCGACGCGCCGTTTTACCATGGCGAATTGGCCCAGCGTCTGGCGACGCATTGCGCCGAACAGGGTGGGCACCTCGGTATCGACGACCTGCGGCAATACCGCCATATCGAACGCCAGCCGCTGCACCATAGGTATCGCGGCTGGCGGGTCGCCACTAATCCAGCACCGTCGTCGGGTGGCGTATTGATGGGCTTCGCCCTGGCCGCGCTGGATGGCCAAGACCTGGGAGCAACGACCTTCGGCGGCACGCACCACTTGAAAGCCCTCGCGGCGGTGATGGCCCAGACCAATCTGGCGCGCCATGATGGCCTGCTCAGACGATCCGAACAGCACCGCGAACTGATGGCACGTCATTTGGCGTCGATTGCGGGACACCCGGTCAACAATCGAGGGACCACCCACATCAGTACCATCGACAAAACCGGTAACTGTGCATCACTGACCCTATCGAACGGCGAAGGTAGCGGCCAGTTGCTACCCGGCACCGGCATAATGCTGAACAATATGCTGGGCGAGGAAGACCTGAACACAGAGGGCTTCAACCGCTGGCCCTGCGATGTGCGGGTTAGCTCCATGATGGCGCCGACCCTGGCCGATAACGATCAGCGCCTGATCGCAATCGGCTCCGGGGGTTCCAACCGGCTACGCACCGCCATCCTGCAGACCCTGTGCAATGTGATCGATTTCGGCATGTCACCAGAGGCCGCCGTCGCTGCCCCGCGGATTCACTACGAGCGCGGGCAACTCGACATCGAACCGGGTTTCAGTGCCGCCAGCGTGCAGACCCTGGCGACCGACTACCCAAATCACCGCGTCTGGACCTCACCCAACTTGTTCTTCGGCGGGACCCACACCGTGTGTTGGGATGGCCGCGCGTTCAGCGGTGCCGGCGATGCCCGACGCGGCGGCGTGTTTCGTTGCACTTGAAGGGACCTCGAAAAATGTCTTCCATGGCATTTTTCTCCACGGCAAGGCCAAAACGCGGTTTTCGCCTTTCCTCCATTTTCAATCACTTATCGTGATCGAAAATGGCAGCACATCCCTGTGCCGCTCGGGCACCTCTATTTTTAGAGGTGCCCTTGAGCATACCGGCCGCGCGCCAATCAGCAGGCCGCGAACGGCAATAGATCAGTGGCAATGGTCCTCCAGGTCCCCATCAGTCGACCAACTCGCCCTCAATGACAGCCCCCTCCTCATCGGTGTCAACATTGCTGCCGCGCGAAAAGGTCAGACCGTCCTGGCTTACGTTGACATGGATGACGTCATTCGGGCCGAACACACCGGCCAGAATCTCTTGCGCCAGCGGATTTTCGAGCTGTTGCTGGATTGCCCGCTTGAGCGGACGCGCACCATACACTGGGTCGAAACCGGCCTCACCGAGTCGATCGAGTGCGCCGCGACTGAGCTCAAGGCCCAAGTCGCGCTCGGCCAGGCGCTGACGCAAGTACTCGATCTGGATCTCGGTAATTGCACGAATCTGCTCACGGCCCAGCGGATGGAACACCACCGCCTCATCGATTCGGTTGAGGAATTCCGGTCGGAAGTGTTGCGCGACGACCTCCATCACCGCCGCCTTCATCGTGCCGTATTGCTCTTCGGTCGCCATAGTCTGAATCAGGTCCGAACCCAGGTTCGAGGTCATCACGACTACGCTGTTGCGGAAGTCGACAGTGCGCCCCTGACCATCGGTCAACCGGCCGTCGTCGAGGACTTGCAGCAAGACATTGAAGACGTCGGGGTGGGCCTTCTCGACTTCGTCCATCAGAATCACACTGTATGGCCGGCGACGTATCGCCTCGGTGAGGTAACCGCCCTCCTCGTAGCCAACATAGCCCGGCGGTGCCCCGATCAAGCGGGCCACCGAGTGCTTCTCCATGAATTCCGACATGTCGATGCGCACCATGGCCTCTTCGGTATCGAACAGGAACTCGGCCAGGGCCTTGCAGAGCTCGGTCTTACCGACCCCGGTCGGACCCAGGAACAAAAACGAACCGTTCGGACGTTTTGGATCGGCCAGGCCAGCACGCGAGCGCCGGATGGCATTCGCTACCGCACCCACCGCCTCGCTCTGACCCACTACGCGCTGTGCCAGCGCCTCTTCCATGCGCAGCAGCCGGTCTTTTTCCCCCTCGAGCATTTTCGACACCGGGATCCCGGTCCACTTCGACACCACGCCGGCGATCTCCTCGTCGGTGACGTTGTTGCGCAGTAGCTGGGTCTCTTGCTGCTCGGTCTGACTGGCCATCTCCAGCTGACGTTCGAGCTCAGGGATGCGGCCGTACTGCAGCTCCGACATCCGTTGCAGGTCACCGGCGCGACGGGCGGTCTCGAATTCGAGCCGGGCTCGCTCCAAGGCCTCTTTGAGATGGGTCGTTCCTTGCACTGCGGCCTTCTCGGAGCACCAAACCTCCTCTAGGTCGGCGAACTCGCGCTCGAGTTCACTGACCTCCGCCTCGAGCGCAGCCAAGCGCTTCTTCGAGCCTTCGTCAGACTCCTTTTTAAGGGCTTCGCGCTCGATCTTGAGCTGGACCAAACGGCGATCGAGTTTGTCCATCGCCTCCGGCATGGAATCGATCTCCATACGGATCTGGGAGGCGGCCTCGTCGATCAGATCGATCGCCTTGTCGGGCAACTGTCGGTCGGTGATATAGCGGGTCGACAGGGTCGCAGCAGCCACGATCGCCGGGTCCGTGATCTCCACCCCATGGTGAACTTCATAGCGCTCCTTCAGCCCGCGCAGGATCGCAATCGTGTCCTCGACCGACGGCTCGGCGACCAGGACCTTTTGAAAGCGACGCTCCAGGGCCGCATCCTTCTCTATGTACCTGCGGTACTCGTCGAGTGTTGTTGCGCCAATACAATGCAATTCACCACGGGCCAGCGCGGGCTTGAGCATATTGCCGGCGTCCATCGCGCCCTCGGCCTTGCCGGCACCGACCATGGTGTGGATTTCGTCGATGAACAAGATGACCTGGCCCTCTTGTTTGGCCAGGTCGTTGAGGACCGCCTTGAGACGCTCTTCGAATTCACCACGAAACTTCGCACCGGCGATCAGCGTCCCCATGTCTAGGGACAGCAGACGCTTGTTCTTCAACCCCTCCGGCACTTCACCATTGACGATGCGTTGGGCCAGGCCCTCGACGATCGCGGTCTTGCCGACGCCCGGCTCTCCGATCAACACCGGGTTGTTCTTGGTGCGACGTTGCAATACCTGGATGGCGCGCCGGATCTCATCGTCACGCCCGATCACCGGGTCGAGCTTGCCCTGCTCGGCCCGTTCGGTGACATCGATGGTGTACTTCTCGAGCGCCTGGCGCTGCTCCTCGGCGTTCGGATCGTCCACCGACTGGCCGCCACGCAGACGCTCGACTGCCTGCTCTAGGGCTTCCTTGCTGCCGCCAGCCTTGCGCAGCAGCTCGCCGACCTCACTGCGATCCTCGACCGCGGCCAGTACGAACAACTCTGACGAGATGTATTGATCTTTGCGCTGTTGGGCAAGCTTGTCGGTCTGATTGAGCAGACGACCTAACTCATTCGAGAGGTGTACTTCCCCAGCCGTGCCCTGCACCGACGCCAGTCGATCGAGCGCCTCGCCCAATGCCGAGCGCAGCTGATTGACATTGACGTCGGCCTGGGCCAGGAGATGGCGCGCGGTACCGCCGGCTTGATCAAGTAGCGCGGTAAGCAAGTGGACAGGTTCGATGAACTGGTGATCGCGCCCTACCGCCAAACTCTGCGCATCGGCCAGCGCCGCTTGGAACTTGCTCGTCAGTCGATCCATGCGCATGAAAAAACCTCGATATTTTAGAAAGTTAAGTAAAATATGGGGGAGCGCAACGAGAAATCAAGAGGCGCCGAATAGAAGGTCGCCGGCGACCCAATCGAGCGATGCGCGCGGTATCCGCTGGGAGGGTGCACATTATTGCTGCCGAATCAGCAGCCGATCCTGCCGCTACTGATAGACCTTGCGCTGAAACAGGTCGGTGCGTCGACTCACGACCCGATCTACGAATAACATGCCATCGAGGTGATCGATTTCGTGCTGCGCCGCGCGCGCCTCATAGCCTTCCATGTCCAGCTCGAGCAACTCGCCATGCGGGTCCTTGGCCATCAGGCGGATGCGCGTGGCGCGGATCACGTTGCCAGTGTAATCCGGAACCGACAGGCAACCCTCGCGACCCGCCTCGTACCCTTCCCAGTGCGTGATTTCAGGATTGACCAGAATCAGGTGTCCATGATTGGGTACCGGTTTACGCGTCACCGAGCAATCGATGATCACGACCCGTATGAAGTGCCCAACCTGGGGTGCTGCTATCCCTACCGCTGCCGGCCCGCTGCGACGCGTCTCCTCGAGGTCTGCCACAAAGGCGCGCAACGTATCGTCGAACTGGGTCACTGGTTCAGACACTTGTTTCAGCCGCGCGTCGGGCAAGGTCAAGATCTCGAGTAGGGCCACCGCAGCCTCAACCGATGTAGGTTTCGATTGTGCTGACGCTGACTTCGACACCCTCTTCGCGCAGCGGCGCGAGCGCGCGCTCGATCTCGTCGACTGGGACACTTGCCACCCCGGCG
>JANQRK010000039.1 GCA_028284585.1 Chromatiales bacterium | reverse complement strand
CGGTCCCGCCAGCGATTCCCGGCGCACAAGTCGAAAGCTGCGGCTGCTCCCTTCCGGGCCTGACCGGGTTCACAATCTATTGTCGCGGGAGACCAACGGAACCGCCATAGACCAAGGGATTATGCCGCAAACGGCTGCCCCGGGTAAGCCATGCGCCGGTTTCGCATGCGCGTCTTAAACAAACCATTCCGGCATGCGCGACACATCGCAGCAGGTCGCTTAAAATCCGCCATCACTTGACACTCCCTGGGTGACAGACATGCGCCATATCAAGAAGGCCCTCTCGTATTCGATCGTCGGTAGCCTCGGCCTAGCCGTAGTCGCAAACTTGCATGGCTGCAGCGATTCGGCTCCACCGCCGTCGACCGGCAGCGGTTTCGACGCCGCGCCCGGCGACGGCGCCGAACAGTCCTGGTTTCTGGTCATCGAGCAGACCGGCTCCGAGCCAGATACCTACCGCCTGGTCGAGAAGCACCCGACCAGCGGACCGACAAGGGCCATCCTGCGGACGCCGGATGGGAGCGAGCGCTTCCTATCCGAAGACGAACTCAAGGAGATTGCCGCCGAGGAAGCGGCACGTGTCGAGGCCGGCACCTCGCGGCTGACGGAAGACCCGTCGATGCATTCCGGGGGGCTGTCATTGGGCGAGACTCTGGTTGCCGCTGCCGCCGGCGCACTGATCGGTGGCATGCTCGCCAATACCCTGTCACGCAACAGCAATTTTCAGCGCACCCAACAGTCCTATGGCGGCGGACGGCCGACCGCAGCCATCTCACAACCGGCACGCCCCAACACAGGCAACGCGAACAACCGGCCACGCAGCGGCTTTTTCGGTGGCAACAACACCCGTTCGTCTTCCAGTGGCTCCAGCATGTTCGGCGGTTAGCATGATCGAACCGCTCGTGATCGAGCCGCTCACGGAGAAGCTAATGGAAGACATCGGCCTGAGCTGGCACACCGATACCGATGGGACCAGTTACATCGATGACGCGCTGGTCCCGGTCAGCGAGACGGAGGCCGAGGCCTACTACGAGGCAGCCAATACCCTGTACGACATGTTCGTCGAGGCCGCGCAACGGGTTATCGATGAGCAGTGGTATCTGGAACTCGGGATTCCTTCAAACCTGGTCGGGCTGATCGAGGACAGTTGGGACAAGGACGACCTGCACCTGTACGGCCGCTTCGATCTCGCTGGCGGCCTCGATGGTCTACCGATCAAGCTGATCGAATTCAACGCCGACACGCCGACCAGTTTGTTCGAGACCTCGATCGTGCAGTGGGCCCTGTTGAAGGCCAACCGGATGGACGAGACACGCCAGTTCAACAACCTGCATGAGATGCTGATGGAGAACTTTCGGCGCCTGGTCACCGGCGACCGTGCCCCGGCTGAGTTCAGCGCATGCTATGCGCAACAGAAGCTGCTGTTCTCGAGTGTATCCGGCTTACCGGAGGACGAGCGCACGGTGCGCTATCTGCAACAGGTCGCACACGAGGCGGGCTTTTACACCGACTTCTGCTATATGCACGAGCTGGGTTTTACCGAGCGCGACGGCGTGTTCAACAAGGATGCGCAACTCGCCGACTTCTGGTTCAAGCTGTTCCCCTGGGAAGACATCGCCAGTGATGAGCTCGAACTCACCCGCATGCTGCAAGCAGCCAGCCAGCAGGGTCGAACACGGATCCTCAATCCCGCCTACACACTGTTGTTTCAGAGCAAGGGGATCTTGAAAGTGCTATACGACATGTTTCCCGACTCGCCCTATCTGCTACCCACCGATTTCGAACCCTTGCCTGGCGTCGAGCAGGTCTGCAAGAAGCTATTCGGTCGCGAGGGTGCCAACCTGACCCTGCTCGATGTCAATGGTCGGGCGCTGGCACACACCGATGGCCCCTACGACCATCACAAGGCGATCTATCAACAGCGGGCACATTTCGCAAGCGATGTCGCCGGTAACAACTACCAAGCCGGGGTGTTCTATGTGTGGGAGGCCTGTGGCCTGGGCTTTCGCCGCGGCGGTGAAATACTCGACAACATGAGCAAGTTCGTCGCACATCAGGTGGTTTGAATGCACCACAAGCCGCGCTGTGGGGCCAGCATCAATGGGCGCAAAAACCTCACATACGAGCGTTCATTGAGCCCTGTCTTCGACCGATAGCATCAAGCGCTCGAAATTGCTGAGCTCATTCTTGGGTCGCGCTGGGGGCTTCTGTCGCATCTGCGATAGGCGCAGCGCCTCGGCCTTGATCGCGGCGAGTTCGATAGCCTCCCGACGCGCCATCTCGGCATCGGCGACCGCATCATCGATGGTGCGACGCAGCGCCAGCGCATCCGCGTCGTTCGGATCTACTCGCAGTGCGCGAGCCACGTACAATTTGGCCTTCTCGAAGTCGTTATCGCCCAACGCTTTAGACGAGATTTCGCGATACTTAGCAACGATGCCAGCCAATCCAGCTGTAGCCTTGGCGTTACCAGGGTCCAGCGTCAGGATGCGCTGGTAATAGGTGTAGGCACTGTTCTTACTGGGCAGCAGCAACCGATAGCGCGCCATCGCGTTGTCGGCGAGCGCGGCGAGGCGTTCCACCTCGATCATCACCAACACGTCGCGCTGTGAGCGTTCAGCCGCGACCATATCGCTCTCCATTGCCAGAGACATCGTTGGAGAGACTGCCGCGTCCGATCCAGCGTCTCCCGACCCACTCGCTGCACCCTGTTGCAAGCCAGCGGTCCCGGTGGTCGCAATTTTCAAATTGTCTGCATGCAAGTCAGCCGCCACAGGACCGGTACCCGAGCGCCAGTCAGTCGTATCGGCCACCTGCCCAAGGGGGGGTGCGCTTACCCCTACAACCGTCGTCGGTTGCTCCGCGACAGAGGACCCGCGGGTGCTCGGTGTTTCATCGCCCAGCAGCACCGCAGCATTCGCCGCCTCCACTCCGAGCAGGTCGGGAGAATCAGAGAGATCGCGAACCCGATCGACGGCTGGCACCTCCACCGCCATGTCGCCCGGTGGTTCTGCCGCAGCAGGCGAGCGGCGCTCGGTGCGGGTTGGCTCCTTCCCCTCTCGCGTTGGCAGCAGTTGGGGCTTGAGGTCCAAGTCTGCGGTCTTCTCTTTAACCTCACCGACCAAGCCGTACACCACATCGTCTCCAACCTGGCCGATCAAGGATTGGTCCGGGGTCCTGTCGACACCGGTGATCTGGCTGGAGAGCTCCCCCGGCGCCAAGTCGTTCGACAGGTCCAACGACCCTGAAGCGTCCCCAGCGATGAGCTGCCCGACCGATTGGGCAGGCAATGCGGTTTCAAATCCCGGCCCCTTGAGGTTGGTGTTATCCGGCACCGGTCCCGCGCTCGGCGCGGCCAGCGCCTCAATCGCGCTCAGCTCGGTTCGGTCCGGCGTTGCCTCGGCCGTCATTTCTAAAGCGCCTTCTGGGCCATCGCCGGCACCGCCTTGCCAGACGGCGATGACCAGAGCCACCGCGACCAACCCTCCCAAGGCAGCCTGCCACCCCTTGATACCAAGGCCGGCGCGATCGGCAACGAGGGCCCGCAATCGACCCATCAGAGCACGCAACGCCATCTGCGCCGCACCCCACATCCAGCGCGACAAACCACCCAGGCGACGCAGTGCCGCCCCCCGCCAGTTGCTCAGGAGAGTTTTGGCTGAGGAGATGCCACGTTGCGGCGGCGCAGCACGCCGCACTGCGCTGCTATCGACCATGGGAGCTTCCTCAATAACCCTTGGCCGCACTGGCGGCACGGTACGGGGCTCCCTCGCTACGGGTTTGTTGCCCTCAGTCTTTGGATACAACCCCGCCAGTGGGCGCACCATCTGTCGGCCACTGGGCGATGGTCGAGCATTTGGCACCAGCGCTAATTCATAGATGGAAGCGTCGCTCTCCCCCGGTGGCTGATCAGCTGGGCCACCCAGGTTTTTCGGCGCAATCAGCTCACCTCGCAGGTCGCGCACGACGGATTGCACATCAGATTCCGTCAAGGCGTGGGTATCCTCGCTGCTGGCATGCAGCAAGAGGCGGCTACCAATCTTGTTGACATGCCGCGGCAGTCCACCACTGTGACGATAGATCGCCATCACTGCCGGCCCGTCGAACGTCGGATTACCTTGCCAGCCGCTGCGATCCAAGCGGTATTCCAAATAGGCCTTGGTCTCCGTCAGGTCCATCGGCAACAGGCGACAACTGGCGATAACCCGGTGCTGGAACTGCTCCATTTCGGGCACGCTCATCGCGGTTTCCAGTTCAGGTTGGCCCATCAAAATGAGCTGTAGAACCGGGCGCGACCGCGACTGCAGGTCGGTAAGTAGACGCATCGCCTCGAGGGCCGGATTGGATAGCGTTTGCGCCTCATCAATCACAACCAAGGCCCGCCGGTTAGTCTGCTCGAGCCCGAACAAATAGCGTTCGATACGATGCGCCAGCAGCGCCCGGTCGATACCTTCGGCCGGTAGACCGAATGCATAGGCCAGCTTTCGCAGGAGATCCGTCGGGCTGAGGTCATGCGCGATCAGGCGCGCGCTAACCGTCTTGGAGGGATTCAGCTCAGACAGTAAACGATCGGCGAGTGTGGTCTTCCCCGAACCGGGCGGTCCCAGCACCACGACGATGCCTTCGCCGCGTTTGACCGCATAGCGCAGGTAGGACCAGGCCCGTGCGCAACTTCGGTGAGGAAAACAAATCCCAGGATCAGGCAGCAGTCTGAACGGATCGCTTGTCAGGTTGAAATGACCTTCATACATACCTGCTCCCGAGCCGGAACACCACCGAACCAGCGGAACATTAGCATCTACTACAAGGTAGCGCGAACTGCACGCGCGTGCTAAAGATCGAAGTCCAGTGGACTCGGGCTGAAACGAAGTTTGCGGCGGGTCACAGGTGCCAAATCGAGCGCGACCAGATGTGGAATTAGGCGCTGGCCTTGCGGTCCGCCAACCATCGGGCGGCCTCTTCGCGTGTATAAAAACGCCCTTCGCGCACGAAGCCGACGGTTATCCCGGCGATCAAGCATTGCGCGCGACCACTCGCATCGCGATCGGCTACCCAAGCCTGAGGTAGACCGTCGAGTAAATGAATCGGGGCCGGTCGGCCGTCGGAGAATCGCGACAGCGCAGTTTCGCCGCTATCAAGATGTTGGTAAGCGGGCAGGAATCCAGACGCCCGGTTGTTTTCGCTGACCCCACCCGTGCCCTGGTAAGCGCTGTTCTGCGACACAAGATCACAGCCACACAAACCCGAACGGCGTGCCGACGGATTACGCCTGCCGCGTGCCTTGCTCCCTAAACGCCGTTCTGTATCGCCTCGACTCGCCACTTCATCACCGACTTGTTTACCCGACGCACCCTGCGTCTGAAAGAAATGAAGCATCTCTCATGCCATGCTGTCGCCCGATCTGGTAAGTCTTATCAGCGTATGGAGAAACCTGCTTTCTAAACAGTATCTTGCTGGATTCTTTCTGCCCGCAGGCGCCATCGGAAACAGTTAATGTTGGTGGCAAACCCAGGTAAGCCGTAAAGTTTCTTTTACAGTCGACTCCCACCACACCCAACAATTCGACAAAATGTTGGATACAAAATGGCCGAAAAACCACCGCGCGGCCGCGCCGCCGCCAATAACCCGCCGAACCGCTACCACCTGTCCGAGCGCGCGGCCTTCGATGACGGCTGGACCGAGGGAGATAGCACACCATTGCGCACTCAGGTCGGTATCGACAGCGCACGCAAGGCGATTACCTATAACAATTCCCCGGACATTCCATTCGATCGCTCGATCAACCCTTACCGCGGCTGCGAACATGGCTGTATTTACTGCTATGCCCGACCCACCCATGCCTGGTTGGACCTATCGCCCGGGCTGGACTTCGAGTCGCGCCTGTTCGACCGCCCCGAGCTACCCGATCTGTTGCGCAAGGAGCTGGCCGCGGCAGATTATCGTCCGGCGCCGATCGCACTCGCCGGAATCACCGACGCCTACCAACCCATCGAGCGCGAACACCGCACGACGCGTCGCGTACTCGAGGTGCTGAGCGCTGCGCGACACCCGCTAATGATTATCACCAAATCGGCCATGATCGAACGCGATCTCGACCTGCTGTCGCCGATGGCGGCCGCTGGGCTGGTCGAGGTGGCAGTCTCGCTGACCAGCCTGCAGCACCCCCTAGCACGCACGCTCGAACCGCGTGCAGCGGCCCCACAACGCCGACTGCAATTGATCAAGAACCTTAGCCAGGCCGGCATCCCGGTGCATGTCATGCTCGCGCCAGTGATCCCGGTGGTAAACGAGCCCGAGATCGAGGAGCTGCTCGCCGCCGCCCGAAGCGCTGGCGCGCGCAGCGCCGCCTATGTGCTGCTCCGACTACCACTCGAGGTCGCACCGCTGTTTCGCGACTGGCTCGCGCACCACCGACCGGATGCCGCCGACCGGGTGATGAGTCACATCCGCGCCAGCCGTGACGGGCAGGACAACGACAGCCGCTTTGGTCGCCGTCTACGTGGCCAAGGCCCCTACGCCGACCTGATCCGGCAACGCTTCGAGCTGGCCCGGCGCAAGCTCGGATTCGGTCAGTCGGCCGAGTTACGCTGCGACCTGTTCCGTCCACCGCCGCTGAATGAACAGCAACTGACGCTGTTTTGATGGCAGCACAGACTGTGCCGCCGGACTTCAACATAGGGCAGGATGTGCCCATCGGCAGGCTAGGATCTCGTCAAGGTACGTTCTGCGCCACCAACTGTGCGCAGTTGCGCGTGCCGCGGGTCAAGTCACCGAGTCGGCCTTCCTCACGATAGACCCGCACGATCAACCCAGGAAAGAGCTGCAGCAACTCGTTCGTCTCGAGACGAAAACGCTCATTCGACGGGCCGCTGTCGTCGACGCGCTCAAGGGTGAAGGTTTGGTAGAACAACAGTCCGCCGGGTCGCAGTGCCGCGGCGATCTGTGGGCAACGCGCACGGTCTAGGAAGTGACCGACGCAGATCACATCGAAGGTCTCCGGATCGGGTGGCACTGCGATCACATCGCGAACCTCGGCCTGCAAGGTTAGCCCAGCGGCCCGTTGCTGGAGTTGCTCGACTGCCACCGGCGACAGGTCCCAGGCATGGGTGTCCAGGCCATGCTCGGCCAAGAGCAGCGCACTGCCACCAAGACCGCAGGCCAAATCCAGCGCACTGCCAGACTCCGGCAACAAGTGCGCATTCTCGACCAATACAGCGAGTGGCGATGGGGCCGCCTCCGGATCTGCGTAGCGGTCATCCCATTTGCGGCGTAGTTCGTCATCGCTCATGGAGCCAGCATAGCCGGCCAGGTCGGATCGCGACAGCTCCGACCGATCGCGCAAGGCTTAAGTTTCAGCGCGCACCGGCCAGCACACACCGTGCAGTCGTTCCCCAATATGACTGGGTCCGGCGCCGAGACTTTTAAGGGCCGTGATCCAGGTCGCTCAGTGGTACCCAAAGGTCGGTGAAGTTTCCGTAGAATACAGTTATTCGGTTCGCAACCTCTTACTCGCTATGGCATCGACGACGTCTCAATCGAGCACGCCCAATCCGCCAACGCGCGTCCTGGTGACCGGTGGCGCTGGTTTCATAGGCGGCAATTTCATTCACTCCTTGCTGACCGAATCAGAGGCCCAGGTCGCTAACCTCGATCTGTTGACCTATGCGGGCAACCGAGCGACCCTGGCGGGAATCGAGGACAACCCAAGGTACCGCTTCGCACAGGGCGACATCGCCGATCCTGAGTTGGTCGAACGCCTGCTGGATGACTTCCACCCTGACGCAATCGTCAACTTCGCGGCCGAGAGCCATGTCGACCGCTCGATCGATGGGCCGAAGGCGTTCATCGACACCAATATCGTCGGCAGCTACAACCTGCTCGATCGGGCGCTCAGCTTTTGGCGCTCACTCGACCCCGCTAGGCAAGCCAGGTTTCGTTTCCTGCACGTCTCTACCGATGAGGTCTACGGCAGCCTTGGCGATCAGGGTGCATTTACCGAACAGACTCCGTACGCCCCCAGCTCACCCTACTCGGCCTCGAAGGCGGCATCCGATCATTTGGTCCAGGCCTGGCACCACACCTACGGGTTGCCGACGCTGACCACCAACTGTTCTAACAACTATGGTCCCTACCAGTATCCGGAAAAGCTGATCCCGCTGGTGATCTTGAACGCGCTCGCTGGTCAGCCGCTGCCGATCTACGGCAACGGCGGCAATGTGCGCGATTGGCTTTTCGTCCAAGATCACTGCCGTGCGATCTGGCATGTGCTGCAACACGGCAGTCCCGGCCAGATGTACAACGTCGGCGGCAACAGCGAACGGACCAACCTCGAGGTAGTCGACACCCTGTGCGCCTTGCTCGACGAACTGCTGCCCAACTCCCGGCACCTCCCACATGCCCAGCTCAAGACCTTCGTCACCGATCGACCGGGCCATGATTGGCGCTATGCAATCAACGCCAGCAAGTTGCGCGACGAGCTCGGATGGCAGCCTCGCGAGACCTTCGAAAGCGGCCTGCGGCGCACCGTGCAGTGGTACCTGGATCACCTCGACTGGTGTGAGACGGTCCGAGCGGGCAGTTACACGGGGCAACGCTTGGGACTCCGGCATGGTGCCAGCTGAGAAGCGATCGGCATGAAGGGCATCATCCTGGCCGGTGGCGCCGGCACCCGTCTGCACCCGATCACCCTGTCGGTCAGCAAGCAGCTACTGCCGGTATACGACAAACCGATGATCTACTACCCGCTGTCGACGCTGATGATGACCGGCATCCGCGAGACACTGATCATCACGACGCCACGCGACAACCCGCTGTTCCGACAACTGCTGGGTGATGGCAGTCAATGGGGTGTGCGCCTGGAGTACGCCATTCAAGAACGGCCTGGTGGACTGGCCGAGGCCTTCCTGATCGGCCGTGACTTCATCGCGGGTCAACCAAGTTGCCTGGTACTGGGTGACAATATCTTCTTCGGCCAGGGCCTGGGCCAGCTGCTGCGCATGGCGTCTGAAAAGTCGACCGGCGCAACCGTGTTTGGCTACTGGGTGCGCGATCCGGAACGCTATGGTGTGGCCGAGTTCAACGCCACCGGCCAAGTGGTCAGTCTTGAGGAGAAACCTGGCCGGCCGAAGTCCAACTACGCGGTCACGGGTTTGTACTTCTACGATCATCAAGCCTGCGAGCTGGCGGCGAAGCTGACGCCTTCGGCGCGCGGTGAACTCGAGATCACAGACCTCAACCGCTGTTATCTAAACCAAAACCAACTCGAGCTGGTGCGGCTCGGACGCGGCATGGCCTGGTTGGACACCGGCACCCATGACTCACTGATGGAGGCCGCCGGTTTCGTCGAGACCATCGAAAAGCGTCAGGGGCTCAAGGTCTGCTGCCCCGAAGAGATCGCCTGGCGCAATGCTTGGATCGATGACGTGCAACTGCGCGCGATGGCCGAGCCGCTACGCAAGAACGGCTACGGCCAATACCTGTCCGAACTGCTGGAGCACGGATCACCGTCATGAAAGTCACCGAATTCGATTTACCGGGGCTCAAACTGGTCCAGCCGAAGCGCTTCGGCGATGCACGCGGTTGGTTCGCGGAAGTCTGGCACGGCGAGCGCTATCGCGAGTTGGGTATCACCGAGACATTTGTGCAAGACAACCTGGCACTGTCCGAGCATGGCGTGCTACGCGGGCTGCACGCCCAAGAGCCTTGCGCCCAAGGCAAGCTGGTCCAGGTGTTCATGGGAGAGGTATTCGACGTAGCAGTCGATCTACGGGTGGGCTCGCCGAGCTTTGGCCGTTGGCACGGCGTGACGCTAGACGGTGACAACGGACTGCAATTCTATGTACCACCGGGTTTTCTGCACGGCTACTATGTACTCAGCGAGCGTGCCCTGTTCGGCTACAAAACAACCAATATCTACAGCCCAGCGAGCGAATTCGCTGTTCGCTGGGATGATCCCAGCATAGGTATCGACTGGCCGCTCGCGGGAACGCCACGCCTTTCGGACAAGGACAGCGCCGCGCCACTGCTGGCCGAGCTCCCCGAGTCACGCCTCAGTCGATTCGCAGGGTAACGCGAAGTGAAAATCCTGCTGCTCGGCGCCACCGGCCAGGTCGGCTGGGAACTGCTGCGGACACTCTCTGTGCTGGGCGAGTTGATCGCGACGAGTCGCGCCGGCGGTAACGGCGTGTTGCCGTTGGACGTCTCTGACCTGAATGCGCTGCGGACCACGCTCGATGCGGTCGGGCCCGATGTCGTCGTCAATGCCTGCGCCTATACCGCGGTCGACAAGGCCGAGGCCGAGCCGCTGGTCGCGCAACGTCTCAACACTGAGTTGCCAGAAACTATCGCTGCCTGGGCGGCCGAGCACCGGGCCTTGGTGGTCCACTATTCGACCGACTATGTGTTCGACGGATGCAAGCCAACACCCTATGTCGAAACCGATCCGACCCAACCGGTCAGTGTCTACGGTCAGACCAAACTGGCCGGCGACACGGCCCTGCTGGCCAGCGGCTGTGACCCACTCATCCTGCGTGTGAGCTGGGTGTACGGCCTGCGCGGACATAACTTCCTGCTGACGATGCGCCGCCTGATGACCGAGCGCGACAGCCTGAGCATCGTCGACGACCAAATCGGGGCTCCGACTTGGTGTCGCTCCATCGCCCAGGTCACCAGCACCTTACTGGCGCGGCTAGCGCAAAACAACGCGGCCCGGCAGGAACTGGCCGGCATCTACCACTTCCAACCTGCTGGCCAGACCAGCTGGTTTGGATTCGCAACGGCGATTCGCGACCGGCTCGGGTTGAACTGCACGCTGCAGGCCATCCCGGGTAGCCAGTACCCCACCCCGGCGCGGCGGCCAATGAACTCCTGCTTGGATTCGACCCGCCTCGAAACGGCCTTTGGCCTGACGATGCCGACATGGGAGCATCAACTGCAATTGTGCCTGGATGGCTTGTGAAACCAGGCCATTGCCGTCGCGCCAGCAGCGGTTGATCGCCATCTATCGGCCGCGAGCGATAGCCGAGTCGAATCGCCGGGGCCAGCTCAATGCACAAGAGGAACCCAACGCCTCCCGACGCCATCGCTCGACGCGTTACCAAATCCCCTAGCTTCGCCTCGCTGTCGACCAGCTTTACATTGAGGCCTTTTGCAGATTTACTACCCGAAGGTTAAGTCATTGTTTCAAATAAAAAATGTCAAAGTTGGCCCGGTATCTGCTTGAAATCACATTGGGTGAGAAAAGGCCACAAGCGAAGAAGAAAAAATTAATAACAATAAGAATGAGATAGGCCTCCCGAAAGGGTGTGCATTGAAAGCCGGCCTCGCCGGCTTTCGTTTTTTTTAAGGCCGCTGAAATCGGCAAGGGCTGTCGCGCCTGGCAGCGAGACGGGCTCAGCGGTGAGGCCCGAGCACTAGGCGGTTTTCGCGGGTGGGGGTAACTGAACGGCCCGGCGGGTGGGCCAGTCACCCCGGAGGAACCCCCGGGGTGACGACAAGATGCGTTAGTCTTAGAGTGCGACCACGTTTTCGGCTTGCGGGCCCTTCTGGCCCTGGGTCTCGGTGAACTCGACCCGTTGCCCATCCTCCAAGGAACGGTGGCCTTCACCGGCGATAGAACGGAAATGGACGAACAGGTCCTTTCCGTTTTCGCGCTCGATGAATCCATATCCTTTGGCGTTGTCAAACCACTTCACGGTCCCGGTCTGTCTCTCTGACATCTGCGATTTACCTCAACAATAAACAAAACATAACGCCCCTGTGGGGCGGACCACTACCACGAATCTTGGCAGGCACTGGGTGGCTCGATTTGGGTGTCACTTATAGCGAAGAAACAGCCAGAGAAAGTCGCCAGCCGGCAGGTCAAAAATCATGCAGCGACGCGGACCGTACCCCGATACGGCCATAAACGCAACGGTTATAAGGCTGTTTGCGTGCATTGGAATCGCATCACGCGGCATCGCCACCCGCTGCGAACAGCTCCGACCGCGCCGCCCGGGTGATCGCAGTAACCGCGGGGTGTTTGATCCGACGCTCGGGCGAAATGATGTAAAAACGCTCTGCAATCTCATCGGTGCGGCCGATCACCTCGACGCCGTACTTGCTCAATACATCCTGCTCGACGGCGGTAGGTGACGTGAAAACTCCGGTACCCCGCTCGCCAAAGGCCTTCATTAACGCCCGATCATCGAACTCGGCGACCACCACCGGCTGAATCCCATGCCCGTCGAACCAATTCTCCAAACTGCGCCGCAGAGTGCTGCCGCCGCTGGGCATTAGCATCGGCGCACCATCCAAACTGTTGGGGAAATCCGCCGCCAAGGTCGCGGCCTGTTCGGCGATGCCGAAGAAGGTGATCCCCGACTCACCCAGCGGATGGTTGTAGGCACGGATGTTCAACGCCGGGCTGACCGGGCTGTCGGCCAAGACGACATCGAGCTTGTGCACCGACAGGTCGGCCAGCAAGTCGACCAGCGGTGCCTCGTGACAGACCAGTCCGACGGTCTCTTGCAGTTGCAACACAGGTTCCAATACGCGGTAGGTCAGAAGTTTGGGCACTACCTGAGCGATCCCGACCTTTACCGTGATTGCGTTTCCCGGTGTGCGCCCGGCAAGCACATCTTGTAATTCCAGGCCGAGCCGGAACATCTCGTCGGCATAAGAGAACACCATGTGTCCGGTCTCGGTAGGCACCAACTGCCGGCCCTCACGCTTGAACAACTTTGCTCCGACCTGCTGCTCGAGTTCGCGCAGCTGCCCGCTGATCGTCTGTGGTGTCAGGTACAAAGATTCGGCCGCGCGCGCGATGGTTCCATGGCTCACTACCGACCAGAAGTAACGCAGGTGTTTCAGGTTGAGCTTGAGATTCTGCATGCCATTGCCTTCTCAGGTTCTTCGCCCGTGATCAGGAGTCCCACAGCCGGCGTCATGGTTCGACACGGCTCCACTTCAATCCGGTAGCAAACTGACCAGTAGCAGCGCGATCAGCACGAGCATCGCCAGGCCGGCACCCGTCAGCTCCGCCTGTGTGCCACGCGGTCGCGCGGCAGTCGTTGCGGTCGCTGCGATCCCGAGGTCGGGTGCACCGCGCCAAGTCAGCGTCGGTGCCATTACACGCAGCCGGGCCACCCAATGGTAGAGGTCGCCCGGTGGTATCCGTGGGACCCTGCCCGGGCTGTCCTGAGTCAGCCACCAGGCCACAGCGGCCACTGCGGCACCCATGGTCAGGGGGACCAAGCCATCCAACGACAAGGCGATCTCGGTCGGCCAAAACGGCCCCCACAAAGCGATCGGCAGCAAGACCACCAAGATCAGCAAGGGAATAAGCGAGAAGGGAGCAGCGCGCGGCGCACGGGCGGCCAGCAGATACAGAAATCGCACCATCAACACCAGGGTCCCGGCGGCCGACACTACCAACAGTAGACTGACCTGGCCATTCAGCGCAGCCTTGAGTGCCTGCTTGGCCGCGTCGCCCCCGGTCAACGGCAGCCCGGCCAGGGAAGCGGCCAACAGCCCAATGCCGATCAGCACCCAGACTCGCGCGGGCCCTGCCTGCCAGACGCCGACGCCGAGGAACAGCGCCGGCTTGACCAGCAGATGGTGCATGGCGAACAACACCAGGGCCGTGAGCAGCGGCTCGGCGATGGCCGGCTGGGTAAGCGCGGTACCAAACAAAGCGCTGATCAGTCCCATCTTGGCGATGCTCGAATAGGCTAGTACAGCGCGCGGTTCGCGTTGCAGCACGCCGAGCAGTGAGCCGAGCACCACCCCGAGCGTGCCGAGGAACAGCAACGCCGTGCCCCAAGGCTCGAGCCCCGGTGCGCCCGGCGGCAGAAAGCGCAACCAGCCGAGCAGGCCGGCCTTCATCATCGGCCCACTCAGAACTGCCACCGCGGCCAGCGGCGCCGCGGTATAACTCAGCGGCAACCACGGGTGCAGACCAGGCAACGCAAGCTTGATCCCGAAACCCAGCAACAGCAGCGCAACCGCGGCATCTGACACGGGCACTCCGGCCAACTCATCGAAGCGGGTCGAACCAGCGGCCGCAGCGAGCAGCGCCAAGGCCGAAAATAGCGCCAGCTCGCCGACCAGGGTGAATCCCAAGTACAGCCGCGCCGCCCGCCGTGCCCGTTGCGAGCGACCCAGAATCAAGCCATACGCCGACAGCCCCATCAACGCAAAGCCGACGTAGAAGGTCACGATGTCGGCGGCCAGGATCAGCAGCAGGTTACCGGCTAGTGCGAGCTGATAGAACAGCGCAAAGCGCCCGGCGACGTGCTGCCGGTCCGGCCCGGTCGCGGCGTACAGTCCGGTCGCCAACCAGATCAGCCCACTGAACAACAGAAATATACGTCCGGTGGCATCCAGTTCGAGTTGCACACCGAGCATCACCCAAGACAGATCGAGCGCGCTGCCGACCGGCACCAAGAGAGCGGTCAGCAGAGCCGGCAGCACGCCCAGGGCCAAACCCCAACGCCCGATCGCCGTAAACGCGAACGGCGCCAGCAACAGCGGCAGCAGCGGCGTCAGGACCATCAGCGGCGCGACCGCCGCCCCCGGCAGCTGCATGGTCAGATCGAGAAGCAGGCTCACAGACCATACTCCCGCGCCGCAATCAGCTGGGTCCACTCGAGCGGACTATAGGGGGCTCCCGCAAAGAGCCCGATCGCCAACGCCAGGGCCGCGGTCACGACCGGCGGCCAGAGCAGTGCCCCGGGCATCTCCAGGCGTCCACCCCGCACTTGCTCGGCCGGCCAGGCCGTCGGCGCGACTTTGAACCAGGCACGGTACAAGATGGGCAGGAAATAGGCGGCATTGAGCAGGCTACTGGCGATCAGAACCGGCAATACCCAGTGCGCAACGCCGGCCTCGACGGCCCCCAAACCCAAATACCATTTGCTGACGAAGCCAGCCACTGGCGGGATACCGATCATACCCAGCGCCGCAATCGTAAACGCCAGCGTGGTACCCGGCATACGCCGCCCGACCCCGTCCATCTCACTGACCTTGTGGATGCCGAGGTTCTCGGCATAATTGCCCGCGGCGAAGAACAGGGTGATCTTCATGATGCCCTGATGCACCAGATGGACCACGCCACCGATGGTTGCCAAGGGCCCGAGAATCGCGGTGCCGAGCGCGATGTAAGAGACCTGACTGACCGTCGAGTACGCCAGACGTTTCTTCAGGTGGTCTTGCGACAGCGCCTTGATCGAACCATAGATGATGGTAATCGCGGCCACCGCACCGAGCACCGGCAATAACTGCAAGGTGCCGGCCAGCTCGACCCCATAGACATCGTAGACAACGCGTACGATCCCGAAGGCGCCGGCCTTGACTACCGCAACTGCGTGCAGCAAGGAACTGACCGGCGCCGGCGCGACCATCGCTTGTGGCAACCAGCCATGTAGCGGGACCAGCGCAGCCTTGACCCCGAGGCCTATGATCAACAACGCAAAGATCCAGCGCAGCGCAGTCGGATCCAGGCCGCTCAGATCGCTGAGTGCCCCGCCCTCCACAAAATCGACCGGGCCGGCGATGGTGCGCAGCCAGACCGCGCCAATCAGCAACAACAAACCGCCGCTGAGCGTGTAGGCCAGGTAGATGCGCGCACCACGTACCGCCGCCGGAGTCCCCTTGTGCGCAACCAGGGGATAGGTCGCAAGCGTCAGCAACTCATAAAACACCACAAAGGTGAACAGATTGCCGGCCATCGCCAGGCCGACCGTGGCGGTGACACACAGACTGAAGAAGCCGAAGAAACGGCTGCGATGCGGGGTGCCCTCCAGATAGCCGATCGCGTACACCGTGGTGAGTAACCACAGTCCTGTCGACAACGCGACAAACAGCACCGACAGCGCATCCGCACTGAGCACCAGATCGAGTCCCGGCGCCAGCGTCCAACGTGTCTCGAAGCTCTGCGCATGAAACACACCCCAGACCATGACCCCGACCAAGATCACCTTGGCGATCGCACCGAACATATTGAGCGAGGTACGCAGCACATGGCTGTCCTCACGCAACAGAAAGATCGCCAGGCCAGGCAACAACGAGCTGACCAAAATCAACGCCGGCAACGTATTGGACAGGCTCATCGACTACCCCCATCGAACGCCGTGCCGAGCGCGAGAAACTCCCATAGCCCGGCCGCCCCCAGGCCGAGCACGACGGTCGCGGTGATCGCCAGCAGCAACGCCGGTATCTCCTCACCGCCGACCGCCAGCGCGGCGCCGACCCGATCGCTGGGCCCGAAGGCATGGCCGAGCACACGAAAGCAGTAGGCCCCGGCCAACAGGGTGCCGATCCCGACAATCGGCAACCACAGCCACTGGCCGGTCTCGATCGCGCTGGCCAACAACTGCCACTTGGCCAGGAAGGTGCCACTCGGCGGCAGACCGATCAGGGCCACCCCGGCGAGCGCCAGCACAAAGGTAGTCACCGGTAGCGCCCGCGCGGTACCGCCCAGGTCGGCGATGCGATCATGGCCGGCGCGCTGCTGGATCACCCCAGCACCGAGGAACAGCGCGCTCTTGGCGAAGCCATGGCTCAGAGCCAGCAACACCAAGGCACCAAATGCGACATCACGGCTCGGGCCGGGCGGCAGCGCCAACAACAACGGCAAGAACATAAACAGGTAACCGAGCTGGGCCACGGTCGAGTAGGCGGCGAGCAATTTCAGGCGCTCGGCGCGCAGCGCGCGCCACGATCCCCAGAGCACGGCCGCACCACCCAGCACACCGAGCAGGTTCGCAGCAGCCTGGGTAAGCGCGGGATCGAACACATCGAACCATAACCGCAAGACCATGTAGAAGGCCGCTTTCACAACCAGTGCCGAGAGCACCGCACTGACCGGGGCCGGCGCATTGGCGTGCGCTGGCGGCAACCAAAAGTGCAGCGGGAACAAGGCCGATTTGATCAACAAACCTACCGTCAGCAGACTCAAGGCCACCCAGGCGACCGGTTCTGGCCGCAGCGCGCCGGCCAGGCCAACCAAGTCCAAGGTGCCGTAGCCCGCGTACAACAAGGTGACCCCGAGCAGAAAGACCAACGAGCCGAGCAGACCGATGGTCAAATAGCGCAACGCCGCCTCGAGCGCGGCCCGACCGCCGCCTAGGGCGGTCAGCGCAACCGCCACGAGCGCGAGCAGCTCGAGCGTGACGTACAGATTGAATAGATCACCGGACAGCAACAGGGCATGCAGCGCCGCCGAGAGCAGCAGCCACAGGGACCAAAAGCGCCCACGCACATCGGGATCGGCGAAATAGCCGGTGGCATAGACTCCAGCGGCCAAACCCACCAAGCTGCTCATCGCCAACAGCGCGACCGACAATCCGTCGGCGCGCAGTGCGATCCCCAGACCCGGTGCCCACCCCCCCAGGGCCAAGATCATCGGACCCTGGTCGGCGAACACCACGACCAGGGCCGCAGCCGCACCCAGGGTCGCCAGGGAACACGCTAGACCGAGTGGGTTTGCCAGGCGCGGGGCGAGCAAAGTCGCCAGGCCACCGAGCAAGGGCACCAGGACCGGCCAAACCAGCAAGTTAGTCATCGCCGTCCTCCCCAGGTGTCGCCGGTAGACGCCGCACCAGGGCCAGGGCAAGCGCGGTGGCGCTGACCGCGACCACAATCCCGGTCAACACCAAGGCATGCGGGACTGGATCGGGGGCGGCGTCATGGCCCCTGTAGGCGAGCGTGACGAATACCAAGAAGATCCCGGTCCCGGCGACATTGATTGCCAGAATCCGCGCCAATGCCGCGGCCTGCACTAGGGCAGCACGCAGTCCGATTACGAACAGGCCGATCCCGGTCAAGCCAAAGACGATGTACTCAGGCAACATCAACCGCCCTCCCGGTCGCCGATGGTCCAGCCGGCGGGACGGCCACCGAGATAGGCGAGCGCCAAGGCGCAAGCGATCATCAGCATGGCCGCAGCTTCGATCAGCAGGATCAGCACACCGGCCCAGTCGTGCGGATAGGCCAGGAAGGCACCACCCCCTGTGGATACACCCAGACCCACAGCCGCGAACACCGCGATGCCAAGCGCCAACAGCCAGCGCTGGCCGACCGCCCCGGGGAGTCCTGCCGTGGCATCGCCGCCGAGACGCAGCAACACCGCCGCGGCGGCCAGCATGGCACCGGCCTGGAAAGCACCACCCGGTGCTGTCGCCCCAATCCACAGCAGGTAGCCGCCAGTGACGATCAACAAGGGCAACAGCAGCCGAATCAGGCTGTTGAGTACCGGACCGGCCGGGCGGACGCTGCGCCGTGCCGGACCCAAGGCAAGCACCCCCAGCACCGCGGCCAGCACCACACCGAGTTCGAGGAAGGTATCGTAGGCACGATAGTTGAGCAGCACCGCGGTCACCGGATTGCTAACCCCGCTGTGCTCCAGATTGGCCAGTGCCAGGTCCGCCAAACGAATGCCATCAGAGCCCGCCAGTGCCAACAGCAGCGCCCAGCCCAGCAGGACCGCGAGCGTGACGCTACCCAGATTGAGTAACCACAGCGGCAGGCCCCGCGCACCGACCGACGGCAATCCGGATGGCGGCACATCGCGCAATGCCGCAAGCAGCAGGGCTCCTGAGACGCCGGCCCCGATTGCGGCCTCGGCGAGCGCCAGGTCGGGCGCCCTTAGCCGGGCCCAGACCAATGCCACCAGCAGCCCGAAGGCAATGAACAGCGCGATCCCGCGTCGCAGATCGCGCGTCCCGACCGCAGCGGCCGCCAGGCCGAGCAACAGCACCGCCAACGCAAAATCGAGAATCAACCAGAGCGCTTCCACCCAGTCCTTGTCGATCAGCGAATCAATCATCGGCCTTGACCCCGCAGCCGAGCATGCCGCGCGATCAGGTGGGCCGAGGCGGCACTAGCCGCGAGTACCAACAGCCACAACAGAAGCAGTTTCACCGCGATCAACAAATCACCAGCCAAGAACGCCACCCCGACGGCCAGCAGACCCAAGCCAAGATTGTCGGCCTTGGTCAAGGCATGCAGCCGTGAGTGCAGGTCCGGCAGGCGCAACAGCCCGATACTGCCAGCGGCGAAGAATACGAGGCCGGTGCCGATCAGCGCTAAACCGACCGCATCAAGCATCGTCGACCTCGCGTCGGGTCATTGCGATCGCGGTAACCGCCGCCAGCAGCGCCAGCAGCAAGGCGACGTCGAACAACGCCGGCAGCCCCAACAGCAGCGCCAGCAGAAGCAAGAATGCGACCCCGCTCGAACCGAGCAGCAAGACCGCCAGCATCCGGTCTTCGAGGCTCGGGCCGTGCAGCGCGCGCAATAATCCCAGCAGCATGCTCACCAGCAGCAGCGTGGCGGCGCCGAGCAACGCACCCTCGAGGAGCGGCGTGGGTGAGGACGTAAGCATCAATGCACCTCACCGAAGACTCGCCCCACCGCCCGTTCCAAGCGCGCCAGCTCGGTGTAGTAATCGCCGCGCATATCCAAGGCGTGAAGCTCGATCTCCTGGTCGCGCATCTCGACGGTCAGGGTGCCGGGCAGCAGGCTCACCGTGTTGGCGAACAACACCCGCGCAGGTGCACTGCGTAAGCTCAGCGGGTAACGCGCGAAACCAGGTTGTACGCGCGGTCGATAAGCGAGGACACGCCGCGCGACATCGATGCCACCGAGCAATGACTCGCGCAAGAAGAATGGGATGAACAGCAGGATGCCGACGAGCGAGAGCGGCGTACCAGCCGGCCCGGCGACACGCTCCCCATACGCCAGCGCCAATGCGATCACCGGCACCCCGACCAACCACGAAGCCGGATCGCCGTCGGTCAACAGCAGCCAGAGGCCGACTGCAGCCGTGACCAGCAACACGCGTTGCCGCGAGAAGACCCTGCTCACTGCCGCCGTCCTTGCTGCTGCGCCACACGCGCAATCCGGGCTAGCTGCAGGGCCGCCATTGCCAGCAGCACCACCGATATCGATAGACCGAAAAGGATCGCTACTAGCATGACCACCGCACCTCCGCTGTTTGACCTTGGACTCCAGATCCAAGGATTCGACAGGGACCATTGTGTGGGGCCGATAAAGACAAGAAAAATCGAATATCAATGATCAATACTTCGATTTTTATTTCATTAATGTCAACTCGAGAGGCCTTCGTTTGATCTAAATTCCCGGGCGACGCGGTTGGCTGCGCCCTCGACTTCGATCAACCCAAGTAATTGAAAATAAAGAAGTCTTAGAATGCCGAAGGGCATTTTTGGGAGATCCCCTCAAACCAAGGTGACGGGCGCGACCCGTGTCGGCCGCGCGACACGGGTAGTGATCACCACGAGAAGTGGACGGCGGCAGCGCCGCTCAGCCGGTGGGAACAAGTCGCCGCAAGGCGCTGCGGCGGCGAATAGTGCGCGAAGCGCGTTCCAAGGCGCGCGACACCGCGAGCGCCAGGTCAGCCTGGATTTCGATGAATTGAAGGGTGTCGCCCTGCCCCAGTCGTGCGCTGACGCGGCAGCGTTTCAAGGCTTGGCCCAAGGGGTCGAGGATATCGTCGATGCCAAGTTCAATCGACTCGAGCTGACCGTGTAGACAGGTCAGGTAAAAGCGGGATAGTTGTTCGACCCGGGATTTCACCGCGGCGTTGTCGGCATGGATCTGAATACGCATAGCATTTCCCCTGTTATACACAACTAGGTCGATGGCCTGCGATGGCGTCGGGTTCAATACCTATTCCGGAAGGCCCCGATCACCAGCCACCAGCACCGGATTGTGGAAACTAGTCGCTAGCAATCGCCCCGCATCACGCGCTCGGCAACCGCCGGCCCCCAAAGAAAACCGCAGGGCGGTCTCGCTTCGATCGATCGAATCGCTGGAAAAGACAACAGGGTCGGCGTTCGCAAATGCCATCCAGACACTCGGGTCTGCCTTATCCGCTTTGACTTGGGCTAGCCGTCGACGCCGGCGATCACGTGCACCGCGCAGCAAGAATTTCGGTGTCTGTTGGGCGCGCTTCTATCGCTCCAAGCTTTGGGTCCACAGCCAGTATCGCCGCCCAGGCAACCGCGCGAGATCGAAAAGCCAACCGCTGGTATTCGGATATTTCGAATCGCGACCCTCCGTCCCGGCCAATTACCCGGCGTTGATGCAATGAACAATTTTTGAAACGTTTTTCCCCTTGCAACCGGCCCACAATGCAACCACCTAAGAGAGGCAAACCATCACTGCGGGCCGGCACCCCCCGCATTCCCCTATGACGGCAGATGCCCAGGATCGGGCAACCCTGCCACCCGCGCGAGGAACTCAGCGATGCGAGTAGCGATTTTTGGCGGCACCGGATTCGTCGGCAGCTATCTGATCGACGCCCTGGTCGAGGCCGAGATGCGACCAGCGGTCCTGGTACGTCCTGGACACAACGACCGGCTGCGCCACCCCGAGCACTGCGATGTGATCACCGGCGATGTGAGCGACCACGCTGCAGTGCGCGAAACACTGGCCAAGGCCGATGCGGCAATCTACAACATCGGCATACTCCGCGCCTTTCCGGCGCGCGGTATTACCTTCGAAGAACTACAGCTCGAGGCGCCGCGCCGCATCATGGATGCCGCGCAGCAGCAAGGCGTGCCGCGCTTTCTGCTGATGAGCGCCAATGGCGTGAAGGCGACAGGTACGGCATACCAACGCACCAAGTACCTGGCCGAACAACACCTGGCCGCAGCCGACCTGCAGGGCACGGTGTTCCGACCCTCGGTGATCTTCGGCGACCCACGCGGCCGCATGGAGTTCGCGACCCAGCTGATGCGCGACCTGATCGAATCCGTGCTGCCGGCGCCGCTGTTCTATCCGGGCCTGCTGCCGACCGGGGCAGGCAGCTTCCGCCTGTCGCCGGTCCATGTCCAGGACGTGGCGCGGGCCTTCATTAGCGCACTGCGCACACCAGAGACCATCGACCAAACTCTGTGCCTCGGCGGGCCGAACGACCTGAGCTGGCGCGAGATCATCGAGACCCTGGCCGATGTGCACGGCAAGAGCAAGCTGATGCTGCCGGTGCCGGCAATGGGTGTCTCGACCATGGCGATGCTACTAGACCGCTTCGAGGCCTTCCCGCTGACCCGCGATCAATTGACCATGTTGCTCGAAGGCAATAGCTGCGACCCCTCGACCCTGCGCAGCCTGGGGATCGAGCCAACAGGTTTCGACCCGACCCATCTCGACTACCTGCGTCCCACCGCCAGCGGTGCCAGCGCATGACATCACAACGCCGGCTGACCGCCTCGCGCGCCGGCCGCTTGGCGCTGCTCGGCCGCCTGGCCGGTGGTATCGGCGGCGGCCTGGTCGGCGCGGGCCTGCGCCAGCTCGCCCAGGGCAAACGACCCAAGCTCGACGAGTTGCTGCTCACACCGGCCAATGCCAGGCGCCTCACCGAGCGTCTGGCCGAGATGCGCGGAGCCGCGATGAAGCTGGGCCAGCTGCTGTCGATGGATGGTGGCCAGGTGCTACCACCACAGGTGAGCGAAATCCTCGCCAAACTGCGCACCGACGCCTACCAGATGCCGCTCAACCAGGTCGCCAGCGTGTTGAACCATGCCTGGGGTGACAATTGGGAGAGGCAGTTCTCGCGCTTTGCATTCACCCCGATCGCCGCGGCCTCGATCGGCCAGGTTCACGAGGCAGTCCTAAAAGACGGCCAACGGGTCGCGATCAAGATCCAATACCCGGAGGTGCGGGCAAGCATCGACGCCGATGTCGACAATGTCGCCAGCCTGTTGCGCCTGGCCCGGCTGTTGCCCGACGACTTCGATAGCGCGCCCTTGCTCGGCGAGGCCAAGCGCCAATTGCATCGCGAAACCGATTACCACGCAGAGGCTGCTGCCCTCGCCCGCTTCACCGAGCTGCTGGTCGACGACGACCGCTACCGCCTGCCGGCGGTGGTCGATTCCCTGAGCACGACCAATGTCCTGACGATGCAATTCCTCGATGGTCACGAGATCGAACGTCTGGCCGAGCTGCCCGCGCAACAGCGCAACACCGTGGCCGAGTCGCTGACCGACCTGGCGCTGCGCGAGGTGTTCGACTGGGGCCTGGTCCAGACCGACCCGAACTTCGCGAATTATCTTTACGACCCAGGCAACGCCCAACTGCAATTGTTGGATTTCGGTGCGGCCCGTGATTACCCGACCACACAGCGCACCAATCTAAATGCACTGCTGAACGCCTGTATCGACGGCGACGATGGCGACCTAGCCGACAGCGCGCAGAACCTAGGCTACCTGCGCGAAGACGACCCGGCACGCTACCGACAGTCGATCGTGGACCTATTGCGCAGCGCGGCCGAACCGGTGCGCACCCGTGGCACCTTCGACTTCGGATCGTCCGATTTGGCGCAGCGCATGACCGAGCGGGTCGTGCAACTGCGCCAACAACAGGGCTTCGCTGGGCTTCCCCCCGCCGAGATCCTATTCTTGCACCGCAGATTGGGCGGGCTGTACCTACTGTTGGCGCACCTCCGGGCCGAGTTCGCGGTTCGGCCGTTGATCAAGCCCTGGTTGGATCGCGACCCGAGCGGCGAAGCGGTCGCTGCGCAGGGCAGTGCACGAATTCTGTAGTCTGCTGTCACGAATTATCGGAGGCCAATGTACACGGCCGCAGCACGGCCCGGGCGGTCTACAATCGGCAGATGCAGTCTCCCGACGACCAGCTCCAACGAGCCCGACAACTGCTTGCCGGGGCATTCAGCGGCGTGCTCTCTACCCACTCCCTGGAACATGCCGGTTACCCCTTCGGCTCAGTCGTGCCCTATGTACTGGACCAGGACGGACTGCCGCTGTTGTTGCTTAGCAACCTGTCGCAACACACCCGAAACCTTCAGGCCAATCCGCACTGCGGACTGCTGGTGTCTGAGCGCGCAACCGGCGATGTCCAACGGCAGGCCCGCCTGAGCGCAGTGGGTGAGGTGTTGCAGCTACCCGATAGCGACGATAGCGAGCGCTTTTTCGCCTACTTTCCCCAGTCCAAGATGTACTTCGAGGAACTGGACTTCCGCTTCTATCGCTTCGAGCCGGTGCGTTTTCACTGGAACGGCGGCTTTGCGACCGCTCGCTGGTTCTCGGTCGACCGACTCGTGCAAGCCAACCCGCTGGACCGCACGACCCAAGTACGCATCCTCACTCATATGAACGAAGACCATGTCGCCGCACTACGCCACTATCTGAGTGAACACGAGCCAATGGATTCCGGGGCCACACCCATCATGGTCGGCATCGATGCCGATGGAATTGATCTGCGCGTGGAGAATCGCCTGCATCGCGTACCACTGGCGGAGTCAATAGCCTCGGCCAGTGAAGCGCGTGAGGTGTTGGTGGCAATGGCCTCATAGTCTGCAGCATGCGAGCAACAGTGGCTGCCAAGCAGGACACCCCACGTTGCCCGATTGGTTCGGCACAGTATCGTTTTTTGTCGTTTTCAGCGTGCATACTCGTGAGCACTCGCCGGTCTTCCAAGAAGTTTGGTATACGTCACGCTCCCAACGAACCTGTGAAAACCTATACACCTGCATCTGCATCTAGTTTTCGATTTTATAGACACGGTTCGGTATGACCTGCTTATGGCATTGTAGTCGGATCTTCTGGCCCTGAAAAACCTGCCTATAAAATCTGAAAACTGCCGGGGCCTTTGCCTGTTGATTGATATAGTATCTGTGCCTTTTACCCAAGGCCCCATCGAAACCCACATAAGTGGCATTCCTCGCGGCGTTGTATTTCGTCGCTTTGACTACCGCCCAACGACCCAGCCTTTCAGAAAGGCCAAACTGGCGACAGAAAAGCCTTCGCGGGTCGAGTACGAACAAGTCGTTTTCTATGCAAGAAAGCACACGATCGTCATTATTCGAGGTAATAAACAAGTTTTCACCAAACGCAATATGCTCTACCCAAGTAGCATGGCCCTTCTGTGGTACGGCAGCCGAATTGATAACAATGCTATGGAACAGATCACTCGAGAGTTCTCCACCAGCCAAGCCTGACAAGCCCTGTAATACAAAGCCCCCCATACTATGCGCAAGCAATGTATAGTTGCGATCGAATCCTTCCCGCTTTTTTTGCCTCTCAATTATTTTTAGCACATCCAGCAGTGCGGGAGCCGAGGCGCGCGCTTGTCCTTCTGGAAAACAACTGTATCCACACCACGATGGCCAGGTGAACATGATGGCCGTTACGTCGTACTGGCGTTCGATTTTCGTAAGCAGCTCCTGTTCCATCTCCTTTCTTGGATGTCGGCCGCGACCAGAGACAAATAAAACAAAAGGCTTAGCAGAGTTCTCTAGCGTGCGGGAAAGAAGCGTTTCGAAACATTCTCGCGCAAACACTCTATGCGAAGAAGTCACCAAAGCCGGTACTTCTGTGTTGGGTGTGTTGTCGGTGACCTCCTCTCCAGAGCACTGTGCTGATTCGGCCGGGGTTGACGCCTTCACTTCCGTCGCAGCTGGATTGATACTGTTGGCACACGAGAAAAGGGGCAGGCTCATCAAGGCAAACACCAGCGCGTGAAGCCCATCGGCAGAAATCTTTCTGCGGCTGGTTCGTACCCCGCGCTGTGTCGAACTATCCTCGATGATGCTCTGCTCCTTGGAAGGCTATTACTCCGGCGGGCCTTGGCCTGTATCGCATCTGGCCTTACCGCCGGCGCAATCGGTACGTCACGAAATAGCTGAGCAAGTTACTACTCTGCGGGACGAACAGAGGACCGACACAAGTATCCTTATTGCGCCACGCAGGCGCTTCGCAGCATCTACGACGCGGCAATATAGGCACATACCGAATTGTAACGCGCCGGTCAGTCGACCCTATGCACTAGTTTGCCGAGATTTTCCGGACATTGCTCACACATATCACAGGCCCCGTTCGACCTGATTATTTTAGGTCCAGCAAACCTAACAAATTCTGGACAACGCGACTCCAGCGGTTCGGCACAATGATCTAATGATAGTTAGGCTCAACGAACCCAGCCGCACAGCGCTGGAAGGCTGTGTGTGGGATGCGCTATCCTGCTCATCGTACTTTGTCGACCTGACCGGGAAACAAAAATTATGGCTTCCAACGGCTTCACCTTCTCCAGCTTCTTACTGCGTTTGTTTGTGGCTCTAGTGTTGGTCTTCGCGAGCTACAACCCGAGCGGCTACTCGTATTCTCATTGGGCGCGCGAGATGGATTTGTCGGCGATTGATCCGTTGATCGTGCTGGCGGGTGTCGTGCTGCTGATCGGCTGGGTGATTTTTTTGCGCGCCACGATCCGCTCGCTGGGTTTGATTGGGATACTGCTCGCGACCGCCTTGTTTGGCACCATCGTCTGGACGTTCATCTACTACGATTTGCTGGTAACCGACAACAAACAGGTGATGACCTATGTCATCGAGGCCTTGTTGGCGATGATCCTTGCCGCTGGAATGTCATGGTCACACGTCCGCCGTAGAATGAGCGGGCAGATCGACGTCGACGATGTCGATGCGGCAACCTGAAACCTAGTTTCCTCGACCGCGTTTACCGGGTCACCTTGCGATCTCAAGCTTGCGCTTCTCGAGATACAGCAAGCGCAGCAGCTCGTATTCAAAGGGCGAGCCGGTTTCGAAATAGCGAAAGCTCAGTCGGTCACGGGTCTCGAGCGCGGCGGCCGCAGGATAGCCCCAGCGCCAGATATCGTCGTTGCTGTCGAAGTACAGCGGGTCGAGTTCATTGAAACTGAGGGTATCCGCCAGTATTCCAGTGCCATCGCGCAGACTCGATGGCCCGAGGATGGGTAGTACCAGGTAAGGACCGGGACCCACCCCATAGCGCCCGAGGGTCTGGCCGAAATCCTCATCATGGCGGGTGATACCCATCTCGCTCGCCGGATCAAACACGCCAAGGACGCCCACTGTCGTATTGATCAGTAAGCGCCCCGCGGTGTCCAGGCTGGCCCGCCCCTTGAGCTGCAGCACACTATTGATCAGCGTGCCAATGTCTTCGACGTTGCGGACGAAATTGTGCACACCATCCTGGACCGGATCGGGCAGCACGAAATCATAGACACGGACTAGTGGCAGAAAGACCGCCTCGTCGAACCAGGCATTGAACCGATACAGAAGTCGGTTGAGGCCCTCGAAGGGGTCGTACTGATCGATGACCGACAGCTCGCCCAAGTCGTCGCTACCCACGGTCGCCGCACTGCGCTGCGGCGCTATCTCACCTGGGTCGTGCCGCGGCTGGCTGCTGCAGCCGACCAGACTCAAACACAGCAGCACCAATAGCGCGCAAGAGGGTGATGCGAACGGTCGGAGGGCTCTCATCGTTACGTCCCCGAATCCTTGAAAAAGCCGACCATGGCGGTCAGATTATCGGGGAAGGCCATGTTGCCGCAGTGGCCGCCGTGCGGATAGATCTTGGCCCGGTCGCCGAACACCTCGCGGAAGAAATCGAGCTCACCCGGGCCCAGTATGATGTCGTCGGCGTTGTGGACGACACCGATCTTTTTGCTGTCGCGCAGGTAGGAGGCGATGCTGTGCAGGCTGCCCTCCTCTATCAAATCAGCACGTGTCGTGCCGGGGTCGCGCTCCCGGAAAAAGGGGACATACAGACCATCGAAGTAATCACGAAAGCTGGTCCGCGCAGCGACCTTGAAGTAAGGCGTGGTCGACTCAGCGATACGAAAGCGGTGGTTTTTCGGCAGGATGAACCCGCGCTGTATATGCAGGTCGGTGGTTGTGATCATGCTCGCCGAGGCCAGGCGGAACGCGGTACCGATGAGTGCCTCGAGATCCTCGCTCGGCAACGTAGTACCCTCGGCCACCCCTGCCCGATAGACGCGGTACAAGAACTCGTCGTTGAAGGTGAGGTCCTCGTTGCGACGATAGATGTCGCTCAGATTGGCCATCACACGCTCGAAGAAGGTGCTGAGATCAGGCGCCGCCGGGCCTGGGATATTGTCGTCCAACATCCCATCCAGGATGTCTGCTGCAGCGTACAGACTGACTGGCGGATTGATCATCAGTACGCGCTCGAATGCAAAGACCTGTCGTGTCTCGTCCAGTAGCGAGAGAAACGCGGCATTCATGCCACCCAGGCTGTAACCGGCGACATGGAAACCGGTGACCTCCAGCTCGGACTCGTGGGCCTGCAAGATCTTCTGCATGACCCGGTACAGATCGGCGGCATCGTCGCGATTACGGCCCGGGACCTGGCTCGACGACGCGGTGTTGACGAAGTTGGCGAAGGTCGGCGACGACAGCGACACGACATGGAAACCGGCCGCATAGAAGGCGGCATCGAGCAAGCGCATCCGGTCGCCGCGGTGGCTACTGCCGGTGCCCGCGATCAGGAATATCAAGGGCGCTGCCTCGTCCTGGGCGGTGAGGGCGTAGCGGTAGGTATCGCGCGCGACGATCCTGGGCAGCTTGCGCTGCGGGAAGATCACAATCTCTTGGTCGGTGCGTGGCACATCGAAATCGACCTCGGCGGCTTGCTCGGGCGGCGTGCCCAGCACGGTGGCCAACAGCGGATCTCGAATTGGGTAGGCGTAGTTTGGGTCGTTGGCAAGAAGGGTGTCGGATAGGGCGACACACAGCAGGATCAACAGAAACCGGGGCACGTCAGACTCCAAGGCAATCGCAGATGCAGCGTCCGGGCGCCGCCAAACCGGGCCGCATCATGTCGTCGTGACCGAAGCGGGTCAAGGCAACCCAGCGACACCAAGCCGCAAGCCGTGCGCTCGCTCACGCCACGACCGAGACCTGGGCGAACTCAAACAGCAGAATGCGACGCTGAACGATTTGTTACGTTTTCCGGGCCCCCGACAACGTATCGTTGCAACGACACGTTGCAATCATGTACCCAAGCCGACGCAATGGCCGTGCCAGCCCACAATTCTTCCCACGGCATGCATTCTGCTTACAAGGCTTCAACAGGCAGGCGGTAGAGCCATGCCCCAGCACCGGCAAAGCCCTGGGCCCGGCGGCGCTTTTCGAGAGCTTACAGTTGACGCCGTCTCGACGGTGGGCAGCGGGACGGGAAGCGGCATCATGGGAAAGGGTTGGGATCTTCCCGTGCACATCGCTTGCCTCGCAGGCGGCAATAGTGCCTTAGGGCATCGACCCATGGTCGAGTTCGGCAACCCATGAGGTAGGTCCATGGCCAAGAAGGGTTCTCTGCTGATCGTCGAAGACGACCTCGCGCTATGCGTGATGCTCGAGCTGGGTTTCACAGACCTTGGCTACCAGGTCACGACGGCCCAGAGCTGCCGGCAGGCCGAACAACTTTCGGTGAGCACCGACTTCGACTGCGCATTGCTCGACTATCACCTACCCGACGGCAACGGCGCCCAACTCGCACAATGGCTGGCGGACAGGTCCAGTCTGACAAAGATAGTGCTGTTGAGCGCCGACCCACCGGATTTCATTGGTAGTGCCCTCACTAGCCGCCTGTCGGGCCTGTTACGCAAACCGGTCGCTATCCAAACCATCCATCGCTGTTTCTCGATCTAGTGGGCCAAGCGGATAATTCTGTAACGCTCAGCCACGGCACAAGCAGTGTGGGCAAGGCGCAGTCCGCCGGGAATGGCAGGCCCTTTCCAAGGACGGCAACACAGCCCACGATGCTTGTGCCGTGGCCCTTTGGGAGCCACTGTGGGAGCGCGACTCTGTGTTGCGTTTCTTGCCAAGGGTGCGGCCATTGCCTGCGAAACGCGCCTTGATTCGCGCTCGCACAGTGGCTCTGAGCGTTACAGAATTATCCGCTTGGCCCACTAGCATCAATCCCATCAAGTCCTTCCAAACAAGCCGATCAAAACGAGATCGGGTGTAACGACAGGTACAGCCGATCTAGCCTATGATCGGCAAAACAAAATGATGGGGATAAAAATGCGCACGCTCTTGATGATTGTGATGCTGGTTGGTTTGACGGGTTGTGGCATCAACGCCATACCGACCTACGACGAGCAGGTAAAGGCAGGTTGGGCCCAGGTCGAAAACCAGTACCAACGCAGGGCGGATCTGATACCCAATCTGGTCGAGACGGTGAAGGGTTTCGCCGCGCAGGAGCGCGAAGTGCTTCTCGAAGTAACCGAGGCACGGGCCAAGGTCAATCAAATGAAGGTGGATGCGGATCTCATCAACGATCCGGCAAGGCTACAGGCCTTCGAAGCGGCCCAGTCGCAGCTTACCAGTGCCTTGAGTCGACTCATGGTGGTGGTCGAGCGCTACCCGGATCTGAAGTCCAATCAAAATTTTCTGACACTGCAGGCCCAACTGGAGGGCACCGAGAATCGCATCAGTGTCGCACGCCGCGATTACATCGCCGCCATACAAGCCTACAACGCCGAGATCCGAACCTTCCCCGGACGCATCTGGCACAGCCTGCTGTATAGCGATCTCGAGTTGCGAGAGACCTTCGAAGCATCGGCTGAGAACGCGGAGCAAGCACCTGCCGTGCAGTTTTGAAGCGCCTCTTCACTTTCGTCTGCCTTTGGGCATTCGTCTTGCTGGCGGCCGCAGAGCTGCCGCTGACCGGGCGGGTGATGGACCATGCCGGGATCATCTCCGACGCGGTCGAGGCCCGGATCACTCAGCAACTCGAGGCCCATGAAAACAAGACCTCCAACCAGGTGGTCGTTCTGACTTTGAAAGGCCTGGACGGCTATGCGGTGGAAGAGCGTGGCCTGATGCTGGCGCGTCACTGGCAGCTCGGCCAACAGGACAAAGACAACGGCGTGCTGTTCCTGGTGAGCATGCAAGAGCGCAAGATTCGTATCGAGGTGGGGTACGGGCTGGAGGGCGCGCTACCGGATGCGATTGCCGCCAATATCATTCGCGGCACAGTGCAGCCCAATTTTCGTGCGGGCAACTTTGATGCAGGGATCGAGTTGGCCGTCAATGACATCATCGCCGCCATCAACGGCGAATACGAAGCGGAACCGGCACGAGAGTCCGACGACTTTTCAAAATACATCCTGATACTGTTTCTGTTCCTGATCGCCACCCAATTCGTGCGGCCCTTTTTCTTCCCCAACGTCGGGGGGAGCCATCGGCGCGGCGGCCGTTACTACGGTGGTAGTTGGGGTGGTGGTCCCTTAGGCGGGAGTGGCGGTTTTGGTGGCGGTGGTGGCTTTCGCGGCGGCGGTTTCGGAGGCGGTGGCGGCGGCTTTGGTGGTGGCGGGGCATCGGGCGGATGGTGATGCTGGACCCGCAGGCGCAAGAACGCGTACGCCAGGCGATTCGCGATGCCGAGACGCACACGCAGGTCGAGTTCGTCACCGTCATCACGCGTCAGTCGGACGGCTACTATTTCATTCCCACGCTATGGGCCGCACTGATCGCATTGTTGCTGTCGCTGACGCTACTGATTTCGCCGTATTGGCTGGAGGTGTTCGATGTAGTGGTGGCACAACTTGCCGTGTTTAGCGCATTGACCGCTTTGTTTCGCTGGTCACCGGTTATGTACCGGGTCGTGCCACGCAAAGTGTTACAGCACCGGGCCCGCAACATGGCGTGCCGACAGTTCCTGGATCAGGGTGTGCACCGCACGAAAGACGGCACGGGTGTCTTGTTTTTCGTTTCCGAGGCCGAGCACTATGTCGAGATCATTGCCGACTCGGGCATTGATCAACAGGTGCCGCAAGCGACCTGGCAGCAAATAGTCGATGACTTCACCGCCCACGTGAAGCGCGGTGACATCGAAGCCGGGTTCCTCCAAGCCGTGCAGGCAGTAGCCAAGCTGGGTGCCGAAATCGCCCCGGCCACTCGACAAGAGAACGAGCTGAGCGATCACCTAGTGGTAATCGGGTAGCGATGGCGGTCGCTGCATACGGCGCATGACGACGCGACATCCAAGGATGCTCAGTGAAAATCCCGGCTCACCGTAGTCAATCCACCGAGCAGATCACTGTGATCCTCCAGGTGACGGCACAGTAGATGCTGCACCCCGTCGGCACGTTGGATCTCGGCCCTGACGCCAAGCAATTGGGCACCAAGCAGGACCTGGCGCTGGCGTTCGGCGAGATCGGCCCAGATCAACAGATTCAAACCACCTTGCTCATCTTCCAGGGTAATGAAGATCGCCCGCCCGCCACCCGGACGCTGGCGTATCAGCACCAGACCAGCCGCGCGCACCACCTCACCCGGGGCACACGCCGCGACCTCTGCCGACGACAGAAGACCGCGCGCGCGCAGTGCGTCCCTGATCAGCGCCAACGGATGCTCGTGCAAAGTCAAACCGAGCTGAGCATAGTCGGCCAACACCGCTTGTCCGGTGCTCGGGGCAGGCAACGCTGGCGCACGCTCATCGAAGCGGTCCAGGCCGGGCAATGGCGTCATCTCGGCGACCCCGGCCACCTCCCAGGCGGCGCGGTGGCGGTGCCCGGCCAGCTCTTGTAATGCATCGGCCGCGGCCAGGGCCTTGAGATCGCCGCGATCGAGTCGGGCGCGTCGGGTCAGGTCGACGACATCGCAGAACGCACCGGCCTGACGCGCAGCGGCGATACGCTCCGCGGCGGCCTGCGACAGGCCGCGCACCAGGCGCAATCCCAAACGCAGTGCCGGTAGCGGCGATCCGTCGCACAGGCTGCAGTCCCAAATACTGTGGCGCACATCGGCCGGCAATACCTCGACGCCGTGTTCGCGGGCATCACGCACCAGTTGCGCCGGGGCGTAGAAACCCATCGGCTGGCTATTGATCAGGGCCGCGCAAAACGCCGCCGGGTGATGGTGCTTGAGCCAGGCCGAGACATACACCAGCAGTGAAAAACTCGCGGCGTGCGATTCGGGAAAACCATAGTCGCCGAAGCCAAGGATCTGGCGATAGATGCGCTCGGCGAAGTCACGCCGATAGCCGCGCGCCTGCATGCCTTGCAACAATTTCTTGCGGTAGGGTTCGAGCCCGCCGCGCCGCTTCCAGGCCGCCATCGCGCGGCGCAACTGATCGGCCTCGCCGGGGCTGAAGCCGGCCGCGACCATCGCCAGCCTGATCACCTGCTCTTGGAAGATCGGCACCCCCAGAGTGCGCTCGAGCACGCTGCGTACTTCGGGCGAGGGATAATCGACCAGCTCGAGCCCCTGCCGACGGCGCAAAAAGGGGTGCACCATGTCGCCCTGGATCGGTCCCGGGCGCACGATCGCGACCTCGATCACCAGGTCGTAGAAACAGGCTGGCCTGAGCCGCGGCAACATCGACATCTGGGCGCGCGACTCGATCTGGAACACGCCGATGGTGTCGGCCTGCTGGATCATCTGGTAGACCGCCGGGTCCTCCGGCGGGATATTCGCCAGACTCAGTTCCGGTGCACTTTTCAGGTCCCCTTTTAAGCCATTAACCAAGTCGATCGCGCGACGAATCGCACTGAGCATACCCAATGACAGGACGTCGACCTTGAGCAGCCCAAGGGCCTCCAGGTCGTCCTTCTCCCACTGGATCACGGTGCGCTCGGGCATCGCGGCATTCTCGATCGGCACCAGCTCGTCGAGCCGGCCGGCGGCGATCACGAAGCCGCCGACATGCTGGGATAGATGACGTGGGAAACCGCGCAGTAGATTGACCAGCACACGCAGGCGCTCGAGCACCGGGTTGTGCGCATCGAAGCCGGCCTCGGCGAACTGCTCGGGCCCGATCTCGTCGAACCGCCGCCAGGCCGCGACCACCGCGAGCAGGGCCTCGATCTGTTCCAGGCCCAGGCCGAGTGCCTTGCCGACATCACGCACTGCGCTGCGCGTACGGTAGGTGATCACGGTCGCCGCCAGTGCCGCACGCTCGCGCCCGTAGCGGGCATACAGGTACTGGATCACCTCCTCGCGGCGCTGGTGCTCGAAGTCGACATCGATGTCCGGCGGCTCATTGCGCTCGCGCGAGATGAAGCGCTCGAACAGCAAGTTCATGCGCGAGGGATCGACCTCGGTGATCCCGAGGCAATAACAGACCGCCGAATTGGCCGCCGACCCGCGCCCCTGGCACAGGATGCCGCACTCACGCGCATAGCGGACGATGTCCCACACGGTGAGAAAATAGGCCTCGTAGCTGAGCTCGGCGATCAACTCCAGCTCATGCTCGATCTGCGCCCGGACCGCCTCTGGACAGCCATTTGGCCAACGCCAATCTATTCCCTGCTCGGTCAGCTGGCGCAGATAGGCGCGCGCTGTCACCCCGGCCGGGGTGACATCGTCCGGGTATTCATAACGCAACTCATCGAGTGAAAAACGACAACGCGCAGCGACCTGCAATGTCTCGGCCAGCAGCGGCGCCGGATACAGCGCGGCGAGATCGTCCGGACGGCGCAGGTGGCGCTCGCCGTTGGCGCAACAGACATGCCCCAGCTCGGCCACCGGGGTATTCAAGTGAATCGCACTGAGTACGTCCTGCAGGGCACGCCGGCCGCGCACATGCATATGCACATCGCCGCTGGCCAGGCACGGCAGCCGATGGGCCTGCGCCAAATGCTCACTAAGGCGCAGACGCGCGGTGTCCTGGCCATCCCGCAGCAACTCAACCGCCAGCCAGGCCCGTCCCGGGAAGGCCTCGGCCAACCAGGCACAGTGCGCATCTCGGGTCTCGTGCAGATCCAGCGGCAACAATGCCAAGCAATCTGTCAGACCGCCCTGCAGATCGCTGCGCTGCAACCGGTAGTCGCCCTTACCGGCCTGGCGACGCCCCTGTGTGATCAGGCGACACAACTGGGCATAGCCGCTCCGGTTGGTCGCCAACAACACCAGACGCGGCCCGTCGACCAGTTGGATCTCGCTGCCGATGATCAATGCCAGGCCGAGCGCCTTGGCCTTCTGATGCGCGCGCACCACGCCCG
Source organism: Chromatiales bacterium (assembly GCA_028284585.1). Lineage (GTDB taxonomy): Bacteria > Pseudomonadota > Gammaproteobacteria > Chromatiales > Chromatiaceae > Thiosocius. Next base: position 8,158 of record JANQRK010000039.1, on the reverse strand, counting down.
AGACAGAACACTGGTCAGTGAGCGCCAACGCCTGGTAGCCCAGCGCATGCGCACGCGCGACCAATTCCTCCGGGTGCGAGGCGCCGCACAAAAAACTGTAATTGCTCAGGCAATGCAGTTCGGCATAGGCCATGGTCGTGCCAGCTTCAGACCCGGTCTCAGACAAAGAACCCATGCAGGTACCAGCCGCCGTCGCGGCGATCGCGAAACACCCACAGACACTCACCGGCCGGGCCCTGGGCAATGAAGTAGTCGCGGGCGATATCACGACCGTCCCACCAGCCGGTCTCGATGCGTTCAGGCCGGTCGGCCAAGCGCAGGGCCCCGCCATGGTGCGGCACCCCCCGGGGTGCCGGTAGAGGCAGCGGCTGTGTCAACAACCACGGCGGCTGGGACAGGCCCTGGCGAGATGCCGCTGTCGCAACGGCAGCCAACTCGACACCCGCCTCACCGGGCGCACACAGGCCCCAGGCATATTCGGGTCGGTGATCGGCCCGGCAGCGCAAACCGCGCACCCGTTGCTCACCGAGCCGATTGGCCAGGCGTTCGAGCAAGGCCTTATCGATCCGCTCAACAGTTTGGTCAACGGCTCGGTCGTCAGCTGAATCAGCGACCCGGTCATCGATTGGGCTATCGGCCACCGAGCCAGCAAACAACTCGCGGTTGCATCCGTCGAGGATCTGCCAGTCGTCCACCCGCAGGCCGAGCCCGATCACAGGTGCCGGCAACTGCAGGCGCTCGATACGTTCACGAAACACCGCGAGCATGCGCTCCGGATCACGGCTCGGATCGAGCAGCCCCTGATCGAAATCGGTGTCCGGCCGGTCGCGATGCACCAGGCCCCAACGCAGACGCTGCGCCCCGCCGCCACAGCCGTGCAAGAAACCGCACAGCGCCAGCAGCAGGCGCCGCGCCGGGAACACCAGGGCGCTCGTCTGGCCGATCTCGCCGAGCAGCTCGAGCGTCTGCTCGAAGTGCCGCGGCGGCTGCCATTGCGCGCGCGGATCAGGCGCCAGCCCGAGCAGGCGATCAAGCAACAACGCAAGCCGTGGCCCAACTCGACGCACCAGCTCCGGACGCGGCAGGGCCAGCACCTCGCCGAGGGTCTGCAGGCCGATGTGGCGGATCAGGTCGCGCGCCGCGGCGTCGCGCGTTAAGCAGGCCAGCGGCAAGTCGCTCACCGCAGTGCGCATTTCATCTCGGTCAAGCACCCGGCAACCGGAGCGGTTGCGCGCCAGCAGCCCGGCCGCCAGCGCAGTCGGTGCCATGCCATCGCGAACCCTATAACCGAGCTGCTCCAGGCCGCACCGGATGCGTTCCTGAAGGGTCGTCAGGTCACCGAACAGGCGTCGGCTGGCGCCGATCTCGAGCAGCAACAACGCAGGCTCGAAGGCGATGCATGAGCTGAATTGATAGGCCCAGGCGGCCAAGTCGTCGAGCGCGCGGCGTTCGCGGGCCGGCGCGCGGCGGCGCACCGCCAACCCGGCACAGAGCGCCAGCGCAGTCGGTAGCAGCATGCCCGGCCGCAGGCCATCGGCCTGGGCCGCGGCGTTACAGCGACTGATCCGTTCGCGCCCGGCCGATGACTCGACGATCGCCAGCGGCCCGGCTTGCCGGCGCGCCGGCGCGAACACCTCGAGCGGCAGTTGCGGCAGATACAGGGCCAGCCAGAGCATGCGACATCAGGCGCCGAACCGATCCAGCGGGACGATGCAACTCACCCCGCCCCAAGCGCCGCGCCGCTTGAGCAACGCGACCTCCAGACCGAGCGGCACGGGGCGCACCCGCAGACGCAACGCGGCCGGCGACCCCTGATCCGCGGCACGCAAGGGGCGAAACAGGATGGCCGGACAGCTCCCCTGCTCGGCAGCGAGCTGCAGGCGGCGCAGCTGGGCGGTGCGGACTTGTTGCGGCCACAACAGCACGCCACTGCAAGCGGCCGATTTGAGGGTCTGCTCGGCCGCCCACAAACCCTGGGCGGCCGACAGGTCACGGATCAACAGGACATGTTCGAGGCACACATCACGCGCCTGCAACGCCGGCGCATAGGGCACATGGGGCGGCGCCACCCAGACCAGCCAGCGCGCCTGCCGGCTCAGGCCGGCCAACAGCGGTAATACCAGCGGCAAGCCCTGATGGGCCTCACCGAGCAACTCGATCAGGGCCGCCCGCGGCCAGCCGCCGCCGAGCAACTCATCGAGCACCCGCCAACCGCTGGCCCATACCTGATCGGCCGCCAACAAGTTACGCCGGCCCTGCCAGAGGGCACCGCTATGCTTCAGTCCATCGAGGTCTACCGGCTGTACCACGGCACCTACCCTCGCCCGCCCAACGAGCACAGGCCGGGGATTCGAAGAAATGGAGAACCAATATAGAACAAAAGGACCGGCTATGCGAGCTGCATTAGCGGGATGGCACCGGGCCGTGCCGATCGAAGTACTGAATTAAGATCTCGATACAAACTCCCCTCAACCTAAGGGTGTTGCACAAGGCTGAGGGGTCGCTGGTTGTGCTTAGCGGCTGTCATGGATAGTTTGGTGGTCGCATGCCCGGCTGGGGATTGCAGCGCAACAAACCCGTGGACCCACATGGCAAAATCGGCACACGCCGTTTTTTCTGCGCCAATCAATCTGCCGAACTCGTTGAAGGTGTAGCTGGCAGCGCCGATGCGAGCAACATTTGCCGGCTCGGCCCAACGTGCACGATCTCGGTTGGCCGGCCGTAAATGTTGTATCGGAATTGGCTGACGACGCCGTTGCCACGCCGCTAACGCCACAGCCTATGCGTGCCGATTTCGCGGGCTACCAGTGCCATCATAGGACTTGCCGAGTTGCGGTACATCTCGCCCATATCTGCCAAATAGAATTATTACTTAAACCGAAGTCCTGGTTCGAGGTTGTCAGTTGATACCAGCAGTTCGGCGCTTCTCGAAATAGGGGTGGCCGCTAGAACGACCACACCATCGGCACGACGACCACAGTAACCACGCCAACCAGTAGCGTCAGCGGTACTCCGATCCGAAGAAAGTCTGAAAAGCGGTAGCCGCCGAGGTTGAACACCATCAGATTGGTCTGATAACCAATCGGCGTCGCGAAGCTCGTCGATGCAGCAACCATCAGCGTGATTAGGAACGGTTCGACGGCACTGCCAAGTGCGGCGGCGGTTTGCAGGCAAATCGGAAACATCAGGACTGCAGCGACATTGTTGGTCGCGAACGACGTCAGCAGCGAAGTTGTGACGAACACAAGAGCAAGCGCGAAGTGCGGGCTCTGGTCTGCCATGCCAATCAAGCTGCCCGCGAGCACCTCTGCCGCACCGCTGTTCTGCAGTGCGGCACCGATACCGAATGACGTGGCGATCACGACCAAAACCTGCCAATCAGGTGCTTTTCGCGCGGTCGCACCATCTGTGCATCCAGCCAATATCATCAGGCCGGCCGCAATCAATGCGCCTTCAAGCATGCTCAACAGGCCAGTGGTCACGGTAACGACCATGCCCAGTGCGATGATCGCCGCTATCGGAGCACGGTCGTGGTTCAGTGGGCGACTGTCACCGAGTTGGCTGACCAGCAGAAAGTCGCGCGAGATGCGCTGCTGTTCGGTGAACGATGGCCGACTCTCGAGCAGCAGCGTGTCACCGGCGCGCAATTTGATCTCGCCGATCTTGCCCGGCATACGCAGACCGTTGCGATTGACCGCGATGATGACGGCGTTGTAACGCGTACGGAATCGACCATCGCGTACCGTATGGCCGACCATCGGGCTGCTGTCCGACAATACCGCCTCGACGAAACAGCGTCCCTTTCGTGCGCCATCGAGTTTGAACACTTGGTCGGTTGCCGGAAGCAATCCGCGTGTGCGTTGCAGGTCGAGCACCGAGTCGATGATGCCGGCAAACACCAGACGGTCACCGCCGTGCAGGATCTCGCTGGATGCAACCGCCGGTAGGACCTGGCCTATGCGCTCGATTTCGATCAGGTACAGACCTGGCAGTTGGCGCAGACCAGCTTCTTCTACGGACTTGCCGACCAGCGGGCTGTCGTCCGGTACCAGCATCTCGGCAGTGTACTGGCGCACATCCTGGTTACTGTCCGCCGCGGATTGACGTGTGGGCAAGAGCCAGTGGCCGGCCGTGAGCAGGAAGACGAACACGACGATGACTACCGGCACGCCGACCCATGCAAGCTCGAAAAAATCGATTCCGGGCCCGCCGTTCGCGGTGTACAGACCGTTGACCACGAGGTTGGTACTCGTACCGATCAACGTGCACGTGCCGCCGGCGATGCTGGCGTAACTGAGCGGAATCATCAACCGCGAAAGTTGCAGACGATGACGTCGCGCCCAGTCATTCACCGCCGGAAGAAACACCGCGACGATGGGGGTGTTGTTGACGAATGCGCTGAGCACCGCGACAGGTGTCATCAGGCGCAGGCTTGCATCCGTCGGGGAGCGGGGCCTACCAAGTACCGAGTGGACCAGCCAGGCCACGGCGCCGGTCTCGGTCAGTCCGGTGACGACTACATACAACACCGCGACCGTCAGCATGCCTTCGTTCGCGAAGCCAGCTAGACCCTCGATCGGTGAAACGACGCCAGCGACGAGCAGCAACGTCAGTGCCGCCGTCGTTACGATATCCGGCGCGTAACGCGTAAACGCAAATACCGCAAAGCTCGCAGCGACGACACCGAGGCTGAACCAGCCTTGCCACGTCAGGGCGTCAAATCCATCCAAATCCGTAGTTCCAACGAGACAATAGTGGGGCAAGTACCAGGTCAAAGCCCGCCCACAGTCTCAGCGCCGGCCGTCGTACCGTCAACATCAGTGACTGCGCCGCCTCACCGATAGCGTTGTGCCGTAGAATTCCGCTTTCGCCACCAACGAATGCACGGCTCCGGGGACCACATGCGCTTACGCCGCCCACTCAATCCATTCGTACTCAATCCATTCGTACTCTTTAACTGATTCTTTGCTACCGTTGCCCGCAGCAGTGCATAGCTTAGCGTTCCGCTTTGCCCTCTGAGACCTTGACGGGCCGGCGCACCTACTCGGTCTTTGCCGCGATGCCGTCTGTATTGGTTATGATCCTCGCACCGTCAGTCCTTTTGCGATTCGACCGTTTGCCGGCTCGTGGCCAACGCACGCCAGTCTTCGGCCTTCGCAAGACCCCATTTGCCGAGTGATATTCCATTGAACAGTTCCTCCCTTCAAGCCACCTTCGAGCGCGTGCGCAGCAACCGGGCTTTCGAATTTTTCGTAGTGTTCGTGATCATTGCTTCTGCGCTGCTGGTGGGCGTCAAGACGTATGAACTCCCGCCGGTCAGCAGAACCCTGTTGGGCTGGCTGGACATCTTGATCACGGTGATATTTCTTGCCGAAATCACCATCCGCTTCATTGCGGAACCACGCAAACGCGCGTTCTTTCGAAACGGCTGGAACGTATTCGATACCCTCGTCGTACTTATTAGTCTGATCCCGATCGAGAACAGCGACATGGCCCTGGTCGCACGTCTGGTTCGGGTATTTCGCGTGTTACGCATGATCTCGATTGTGCCGGAGCTGCGCATGTTGCTGGCATCGCTGGTCAAGGCGCTACCGCAGCTCGGTTACGTGGTCCTTTTGATGTTCATCATATTCTATATCTATGCCGCAATCGGCGCGACGATATTCGAGTCGATCAACCCGACGCTTTGGGGCGATATCGCCATCTCGATGCTGACTCTGTTCCGGGTCATGACCTTCGAGGACTGGACCGATGTCATGTACGAGACGATGGCCGTATACCCATTGAGCTGGGCCTACTACTTGAGCTTCATCTTCTTCACCGCGTTTGCGTTTCTCAACATGGTGATTGGCATCGTCGTCAATGTCATGAACGCCGAAAACGAGAAGATGCTCAAGGCGAAAGCCGAAGCCGCGCACGAGCCCACGATCAGGGACGTGCACGAAAAGCTCGAGCGACTGGAGAAGCTCATCGCCGCGGATGACCGTTTCTCTCAGCGCTGACGGCCGGTCGTCGGGTTCAGGCCCTCTTCAGCGGCGAAAGCTTGATTATCAGCACTGCGGCGATCGGTACGACCAGCCCCAACAGCAAGGCGCTCCACATCAGCAGCCCAAGTTCGCTGTAATCGGCCGGCACCCTGATCACATTGTTTGCGCGATCCTTGACCTCACGCGTGACGGAGTAGACCTGGTTCAGGTACTTAATGCCCAGCTGGCTGGCCCACAGCGCCAGATTCGTGAATGACGCCATGACCGCGAAGAATGTTGCCTTCAGATGTGCCGGCGCGGAATTGGCGATTCACGCCAACATCGGGATCATCGCGATCTGTCCGAGCGGCGATTCGAGGGCGGTGTGGGTTATACCCATCCCGTACCCTTGCGGAACACCAGTGCCGGACGATCCTTGGGCCGGAACCCCAGCGATTTTTGCAGCTGCGGGGATCGCGTATTCTGCGCCCCGAGCAGAAACCGGATATGCGCCAATGCCGGCGGCTGGCGCCGCTCCGGCCCCCGGATAGATGCCATTGAGAAAAACCAGCCTCGGAAGGCCGCACAGCAAAGAGGAACGCCCGACCATCCTGCGCCAGATGTGCCTGATGCGACAGGTAAGAAGTGGCGGGGCTTTGGGCGGCCGCCAACACGCCGGGAGAGTACCGCGCCAACCGGTCGGCATTGTCATGGGCAAAACGGCAAAGTGCCGCCGGATCGACGTCGGCGTGCTAACTTGATCGAACCGACGGATCCTGATCACCCGAGGGCTGGTTACTACCCGATTTGGGCGTGATTTTCTTGATTGAGTTCTGATTCCAGCGGTCAGCGCGAGGATGAACGAAGCGGAGATGCGGGTCGAACCGAATATTGTTGCGAAGTTCGCCAAGTGCCGGAATCGCATGCATGCTGGCCAGTCAACCGAACAACTGGAGGAGACCATGTACCTGGCCATGAACCGCTTCAAGGTCAAGAAAGACCGAACCCAGGACTTCGAGTCGATGTGGCTGGGTCGTGACAGCCATTTGGCGTCGCTGGACGGCTTCGTCGAGTTCCGCCTGTTGCGCGGCCCGGAACGCGAGGACTACATACTGTATTCCTCGCACACCTTCTGGCGGGACGAGCAGGCCTTTATCGCCTGGACCCAGTCCGAGGCCTTCCGCCGCGCCCACGCCGGTGCCGGCAAACACGACGGCGAACCCATGACCTACGGTAAACCGAACTTCGAAGGGTTCACGACCGTACAGGCCATTGACAAGGACGGTAACACCACCTGAGCCACTCTCCTGTCAAAGAGACAGACGAGCATCACTATGACGCAACAACATCTGTTCTGTTTCGGCCTGGGCTACTCGGCACAGGCACTGGCACGGCGCCTGCTCGATGCCGGCTGGCAGGTATCGGGCACCTGCCGTAGCCAGGATAAGGCCGAGGCATTGCAGCGCCTGGGTATCACCACTCATCTGTTCAACGATGAGCAACGGCTGATCGATGTACCCGCTGCCCTGGATGGCATCACCCACCTACTGAGCTCGATACCGCCCAGCGCCGAGGGTGACCCGGCGATCATGACCCACGCTGACGCCCTCGCTAATCTCGGTACCGGGCTGCGCTGGATCGGGTATCTGTCCACCATCGGCGTATATGGCGATCGGCAGGGAGGCTGGGTCGACGAATACAGTGCACCGGCACCAACCAGCGAGCGCAGCCGCTACCGGATCACAGCAGAAGAGCAATGGCTGGCACTCGGCGCCCGGCTCGACGTACCGGTCCATGTGTTCCGACTGCCCGGGATCTACGGCCCCGGCCGTAGCCAGATCGACGCGTTAAAGGCCGGTCATGCGCGACGCATCGTCAAGCCCGGCCAGGTATTCAACCGCATCCATGTCGATGACCTGGCGACCGTGTTGCTCGCATCGATGGCGGCACTGAGCGGTGCACCCATCTACAACATCAGCGATGACGAGCCGGCCCCGGCCGACCAAGTCGTCACCTATGCCGCCGAGTTGCTCGGCGTCGAGCCGCCACCGCAAGTGGCCATCGAAAACGCCGAACTGTCGCCCTTTGCCGCGGGCTTCTACGCCGAGTGCAAACGGGTGCGCAACGATCTCATCAAGAGAGAACTCGAGGTGGCATTGCGTTACCCGACTTATCGGGAGGGGCTGGCTGCG
>JANQRK010000036.1 GCA_028284585.1 Chromatiales bacterium | reverse complement strand
TCATCCTTGCCTATGCACTCTTGGTGCCCACTGGACAAACGGCCGGTATGCTGGGTATTTCACCCGCATCGTCCAACTACGAATTTCACCAGCTCGATACCAGGAGCGGGCAAAGCCGGTTGATTGCCAAATTCGAGTTCGACTCACCCTTCTGGTATCCAGCATCGCTCACTTTTGCGGCGGATGGGAGCCGGATCTACGCCCTGTCGAAGACCCGGCATTCGCCACTGCTCGGTGGGCTGTTCTACGGGAGTTCATTGCACGAGTTCGCGCCGAACAATGGCGAGCTCGTGGCCAAGCATCGGCTCGACCGCGATCTCGTGGGGGAGGTCGAAGCCTTGCATGCACTATCGTCCGGCAGACTGGTCGGCATTGCCGAAAGGTATGCGCTGGTCGAGGTCGACCCATCCAACGGTGCACTAACGGTGCTCAACAAAGTGCCCTTTGATTCCGGTAGCTGGAGTGCCGACACCTTCACGGTTGACCCCACAGAGACGCGGGCTTTCGCCATAATGCGCGGCAATCGGGTCATCTTGGTGGGCAAAATACCTTACGGAAACACCCTGTACGCATTCGATCTAGCCGATGGAGAAATCGTATCGACGAAACTACTGGGCTACCCGAAGGATCGCGCAATCGAAGCATTGCATGCGCTATCACCCGACCGCTTGGTCGGTATCACGGACAAGCATGAGCTCATCGAAATCCTACCCTCGACTGGTGAGGTGCGGGTGATCAGCAAGGTCAATTTCGATTCCGGCTACTGGCATCCGGGGTCCTTCACTGTCTCGCCCGATGGGCGCAGGGCCTATGCGATGTCCAAGACCCACTATGCGCCCGACTTGGGCAAGACGCTGTTCGGAAACACACTGCATGAGTTCGACCTAAGCGATGGATCACTGTTGTCTACGCACAGGGTAAAGAAAATCGGTGTCGGCGGATTCGAGGCCATGGCACGGGTACCGCTCGCCTGGGAAAAAAGGCATACCGACCGTACCAACCTGGAGATGGACTAGAGCCGGCCGCCGGGCGACCGCGTAAGCTCGGTTCGCCCGCGCACTGCTGTCTGGGCACCCAGCAGACCTTGACCTCTAAGAAAACACACTGCGGGGAACTGTTGGTTTGATGAGAGGGCACCGGTATCCATATCCCGCTCAGAGGCTTTGTGCCCAGGATAGGGAACCGCACCAGTCGCGTAACCCCCCGGCTCTGATGTAGGAGATCCCAACAAATACCGTTATTCTTGTCGGCCAAAACGGCTCCGCAGGAAGCCCCATGATGGATTCCGACCCTCGCCTGCTAGGCACTTTAAGAGACGTATCGGCTGCACGCTTCATCGCCCGGTTAGGGCAAGCTGAAGAGCGCTTCAGACCCTACCGGCAGATCGGGGTGGAAAAGGTAGCGGTCGGCCAGGTCGGCACCTACGTCATCGCGCGCAGCGAGCAAGAACAGGTGTTATGCCAAATCATCCGCGTCTGGGAGGCCCCAGAGGAAGGAACTTGCCCGGTTTTCATGCGACTGCTGCCCCTCGGCGAAGTAACCAGTGATGGTCAGTTCTTTCGCGGGGTAGGTCGTTATCCTCCCGTGGGCACCCCCGTCTACCTTGCCGAAAGCCGCCAGATCGAAGCGATGTTCGACTCGGTCAGGCGCCATGGGCTGCATCTAGGCCGACTCAGCCAGCGTGGCGAGTTGCGAGTATTCGTCGAACCCAATCTACTGTTCAACCGTCACCTAGCAATCCTCGGTCAATCCGGCTCGGGCAAGTCTTGGGCGGTCAGCAGTCTGCTGCAGCGTACCGTCAAGCTCATGCCCAAGGCCCATATTGTGCTCTTGGACCTACACGGCGAATACGGATGGCGCGATGCCACAGGCCACTTTCACAGTGCGTTTCCCGTTGACATGGTGCGTCACCTGGACGCCCGTAGCCTGGAGATCCCTTACTGGCTGCTCAGCTACGGCGAGCTAGTCGACCTGCTGGTCGACCGCAGCGATCCGAATGCGTCACTACAGATTTCGTTCATGCGCGAAGTCCTGCATGAACTGCGCCGCAAGGGCAACCAGGACCTGGGGATCGACCGCCTATCGGTCGACTCTCCAGTGCACTTCTCGCTCAAGGAACTCTACCAGCACTTCAAGCAGGCCAACGAACAACAATTCGATTTCGGCAAGACCAAAGGCCCCTTGTTCGGGGCATTCGACGAGTTTCTGGTGCGCTTTCAGGCGATGTTCAATGACTCGCGCTATGACTTTCTGTTCCGTCCGAAGCGGCGCACCCAGTCACTTGATCTTGAGGGCCTGCTACGCGACTTCATCGGCCTTGGAAATCCCAAACGCCAAGTCACCGTGATCGACCTCAGCGCGGTGCCGCACGATGTTCGACCGACCGTATCCGCACAGATCGGACGCCTGGCCTTCGAATTCAACTATTGGAACCCACAGTGCCGCGAGTTCCCGATCCTACTGGTGTGTGAAGAGGCGCATCAGTACATACCGCGCGAGGCAGACAAGCGCCACGAGGGCAGCCGCCGCGAGATGGAGCGTATCGCCAAAGAGGGTCGCAAGTACGGCGTTGGTCTATGCGTCGTCAGTCAACGCCCCAATGAGCTGTCCGAGACGGTACTCTCGCAGTGCAGCAATTTTGTCTGCCTGCGCACCACCAACCCGCAGGACCAAGACTACATCCGCAAGCTGATGCCCGAGGGCGAACAGGATCTCGCCGACGTATTGACCACACTGCGCCGCGGTGAGGCATTGGCGGTCGGTGAGGCGATTCCCTTGCCGACGCGATGCCGTTTGTATCCGCCCGAACCCGCGCCGGCGAGCAGTGACGCACCAGTAGCCGAGAGCTGGAAGTCTGGCCCGGATGACATCGACGTCGCCGGGATCGTTGATCGCTGGTGGCGCCAGGAACGCTGATCAGCGGCGTGTATCGAGTCTCGCATGTTGGGCTAGACCGCAGCCGCGAGTGCTTGATCGATATCGGCAGTGATATCGTCGACGTGCTCGATACCAATCGATAGGCGCACCATATCCTCACGTACCCCGGCCGCAATCAGCTCTTCCTGTCCAAGCTGACGATGGGTGGTAGTGGCCGGATGGCAGGCGAGCGACTTGGCATCACCGATATTGACCAAGCGCAGGATCATCTGCAGCGCATCGATGAAGCGCGCACCGGCTTCCTTGCCACCTTGGATGCCGAAGCTCAAGATGCCAGAGGCCTTGCCACCGGTGATCTTCTGACACAACCCATGGTAAGGGCTATCCGGGAGTCCGGCATAGCTCACCCACTCGACCCGAGGATGCCGCTGCAGGTGCTCTGCGACCCGTTGTGCATTCTCACAATGCCGTTCCATGCGTAGCCCTAGGGTCTCCAGACCTTGCATCGCCAAGAAGGCGTTGAACGGCGAGATCGCGGCCCCAGTGTTGCGCAAAGGTACCACCCGGCAACGACCGATGTAGGCCGCCGGTCCGAGCGCCTCGGTATAGACCACGCCATGGTAGGACGGATCGGGCTCGTTGAGCATGGGGAAGCGCTTGGCATTCGCAACCCAATCGAACTTGCCGGAGTCGACGATCGCGCCACCGATGCTGGTACCGTGCCCGCCGATGTACTTGGTCAGCGAATGGACCACGATGTCGGCACCCAGCTCGAACGGGCGACACAGAAACGGCGTCGGCACCGTATTGTCGACGATCAAGGGCACGCCATGACGATGTGCTATCTCGCCCAGCTTGGCGATGTCGACCACATTGCCGGCCGGATTGCCGATCGATTCACAAAACAAGGCCCGGGTCTTGTCGTCGATCAGGGACTCGAACCCTGCATAGTCATCATGCGAGGCAAAGCGTACCTCGATACCCTGCCGTGGGAAGGTATGGGCGAACAGATTGTAGCTGCCCCCATACAGTTGGCTGGTGCTGACGACATTGCAGCCGACATCGGTCACACATTGAATCGAGTAGGTGATCGCGGCCATACCGGATGCTACGCACAAGGCCCCAACGCCACCCTCCATCTCGGTCAGGCGTTGCTCGAGGACGGCATGGGTCGGATTCATGATCCGCGTGTAGATGTTGCCGGCCACCTTCAGATCGAACAGATCGGCACCATGCTGGGTGTCATCGAAAGTGTAGGACGTGGTCTGGTAGATCGGCGTGGTAGCCGCATGGGTCGTCGGGTCACCCGCATAACCGGCGTGCAATGCCAAGGTCTCCAGTTTCATAACGCGCTCCTCTAGATCTCCTTGCGGGGCACCATGCCCGGATTTCAGTAGCCAGACAAACCCAGCGCTGGATTTGGCGAGATACTCGACGCCGACCGTGCCACGAGACAGCCGGCGTGTTGTATTGCGCCTACGGCGTCTCCCGCCCAAGCATTTGGGCATACGCCGCACGATAATTGGCCACTGAGACCGGCCAATTGCGCTCGCTCTCTACGAACCGCCGACCGGCTTCTTTGAGGGTTTCGCCAAGGCTCGGATTCTCGAGCAAAGTGGCCAACTTCTCGGCCAGGCTGGCCGCATCGCCTGCCCGATGCAATATCCCGGTGACATTATCGATGACCAACTCGCGGTGCCCGCCGACGTCCGATGCCACGAATAGGCGCTTTTGTGCCATCGCCTCGAGCGGCTTCAATGGCGTAACCAGCTCGGTAATACGCATCGACTGGCGCGGGTACGCGAGGGCCTCGATCAAACTGTAGTACCCCGCTACCTCGGCCTGCGGGACGCGTCCGGTAAAGGTCGTGATATCCACGATACCGAGCCGCTGGGCCCGTTCTTTGAGGCGCTGCTCGGCCGGACCACCACCTACTAGCAACACATGCAAGGCCGGCATCTGCTGGCGCAACAGGGCCGCCGCGTCGAGCAACAAATCCAGTCCTTCGTAGAAATAGAACGAGCCAATGAAACCGATTACGTGACGACCGTTGAGCGCCAGGCGTTCGCGCAACGCGTCGTCTGCCTCCTCAATCGGCCGAAAGTTCTCTATGTCAACGGCATTGGGAATCACTGTGATCTTGTCGCCTGGTATGCCACGCCTGGCGATATCGCCGCGCAGCCCCTCGCAGATGCAAAAGCAATGATCGGCCCGGCGCAGGGCCCAAGTCTCGAGCATGCGGGTCATGCGGTAGCGAAGATCGCCCTCGCGCGCCGTGCCGTGGCTGACCGCAGCGTCTTCCCAGAACCCGCGCACCTCGTAACCCACTGGTAGTCCGAGACGCCGCCCAACCCGCACCGCGGCGACGCCATTAAGCGCTGGGGAATGGGCATGCAGCAGGTCGGGCTCCACCCGCCGCGCCACCTCGAGCAGGCGTCGCTCCAGATCGCGGATAACCGCGAACTGCTTAACCACGGGTACTGCATGCAAGCGGCTGCGCCGTGGCGTGCGGTAGAAATGCAGGCCCTCGACATCTTCCTCTTCCGGTTGAGCTTCCACCGCATCGGCATGCTTGCTGCTGGTGAGATGCGCGGTCTCCCAACCCAGCCCGCGCTGCTGCTTGAAGATCGCACGTGAACGGAAGGTGTACCCACTGTGCAGAGGTATCGAGTGATCCAGTACGTGCAAGATGCGCATGCAGACCGCTAAGCCGCCATCGTGCTCAGAGGGCCGGCCGCTTTGCGCCTTGGCTCAGGCGCAAGTCGCACTAGGTGGTGCAACTGGTTCTCGACCAATAGGCCGTGCGCCCGCTGCCGGACATTTGGAAACAGCAAACTAAAGCTCAGATTCTTCAAGCGCCCAGCCAAACGTCGCTGTTCCATGCACTGTGCCCAATCAAGGCCGGTCGTCGACCACGCCCTCTTTCTTGACCGGCATCAAGTCGGCCTTGCTGACGCCCAGCGTCAAGATGGAGGTGCTGGCAACATAGATCGAGGAATAGGTACCGACCAAGACACCCACCAACAGTGCGAAGGCGAAACCGTGGATGATCTCACCACCGAGGAAGAACAAGGCGAGCAGCACCAATATGGTGGTCAACGAGGTCACTAAGGTTCGCGACAGGGTCTCGTTCAGCGACTTGTTGATGACCTGCTCCGGCGTACCCTTGCGCATCTTACGAAAGTTCTCGCGGATTCGATCGAACACCACAATGGTGTCGTTCAACGAGTAGCCAATGACCGCCAGCACGGCGGCCAAGACCGGTAGATCAAACTCAATCTGCAGCAGCGCAAACAAGCCGATGGTAAAAACCACATCGTGGACCAAGGCGATCACCGAGCCAACCGCGAAGCGCCACTCGAAACGCACCGCGACGTACATCAGGATGGCGATCAGCGCGACCAATACCGCCAGAGCACCGTCCTCGGTCAACTCGTCGCCGACCTGCGGGCCAACGAACTCTACCCGTCGCAGCTCCAGTTCATCGTCGGCCGCCTTGGACAGGGCGGCGAACACCTCGTTGCTGAGACGCGCACTCTCGCCCTCTTGGTCACTACTCGGCAGGCGAATCAGGATATCGCGCGGCGTACCGAACTGCTGCACCGAGCTATCACCATAGCCACCGGCAGCCAGCGCCGCGCGCACCGATTCGAGCTCCACCGGCTGGCTGTAGCCGACCTCGACCAGGGTGCCGCCGACAAAATCGATGCCCAGGTTGAGACCGCGCGCAAACAGGGCCCCGACCGCCACCAGGATCAGCACCAGCGAGACCACGGCCGCGATGCGGCGTTTGCCCATAAAATCGATGTTCAGGCCACTCTTGATGATTCGCATCGCCGTTCCGCTCCGTCAGATCGATTCAGATAGACAGCTTATGGACGCGCTTGCGGCCGTAAATCAGATTGACCAGTGCACGCGTACCTATGATCGCGGTAAACATTGAGGTCAAAATCCCGATCGCCAGCGTGACCGCAAAACCCCGCACCGGGCCACTACCGATCGAAAACAATACGACAGCCGCGATGAAGGTGGTGATATTGGCATCCAATATGGTGCTGAACGCCTTGGCATAACCGGAATGGATACTGGCCTGCGGCGTACTACCGACCCGCAGTTCTTCACGGATACGCTCAAAGATCAGCACATTGGCGTCGACCGCCATGCCGACCGTGAGCACGATTCCCGCAATGCCGGGCAGCGTCAAGGTCGCTTGCAACACCGACAGTACGGCTACGATCAGCACCAGATTGGTCACCAAGGCCAGATTCGCCACCAGACCGAAAACACGGTAGTAGACCAGCATGAACACCAGTACCAGAGCCAGGCCCACCATCACCGATGCGAAGCCTTGGTCGATGTTGTCCTGACCAAGGCTCGGCCCGATGGTGCGCTCCTCAACGATCTCGATAGGTGCCGCCAACGCACCGGCACGCAGCAACAGGGCCAGCTGGTGCGCCTCCTGAGGACTGTCTAGACCCGTGGTCTGAAAGCGCCGACCGAATGGCTCGCGGATGGTCGCGACATTGATCACCTCTTCGACCCACTCGCGAATAGGTTTGCCGTCGGCATCCCGCCCGACCGTGCGTTTCTCCCTGAACACCACCGCCATCGGCTTACCGACATTGTCGGTAGTAACGTTGCGCATGCGCCGCGCGCCCTTGCTATCGAGCTGGACGATCACCGCCGGCTGGCCACTTTGCTGATCGAAACCGGCCGAGGCGCTGGTCATCTCGTCGCCGGTTACGATCACTTGGCGTTTCAACAGAATCGGCTGACCGTCGCGTTCGCGGTATAAATTGGCACCGGGCGGGGCCCGCCCGCTGCGTTCGGCCTCGAAGGCCTGGGAAAGATCACCGTGCACCAAGCGGTATTCCAGGGTCGCGGTTGCACCCAGCAGGTCCTTGACCTTGCCCGGGTCTTGAACGCCGGGTAGCTCGACTACGATGCGTCGCTCGCCCTGTTGCTGGATCACCGGCTCGGAGACACCAAGCGCATTCACCCGGTTACGCAACGTGGTGATGTTTTGTTCCAATGCTAGCTTGCGTGCCGCCCGCTCCTCGTCCGGCGGCATGAATACCCTGACGTAGTAATCCCCATCGTCGTCTCGGGTGCTGATACCGAGCTCGCGAAACTCGCCGCCGAGCACCTCCTCGGCACGGTCACGGGTGGCAGCGTCTTTAAACCGCACGTCCACACCATTACCAGACTCCCTGACCGTCAGATAGCGAATGCGCTCGTCACGCAGCTCGGAGCGGATGTTTCCCGCATGGCGTTCTACCGCCTTGGCAAGCGCCGCCTCCATGTCGACATCGATTAGCACGTGGATGCCACCGCGCAGGTCGAGACCCAAGTTCATCGGTTGCCCACCGATCGCGCTCAACCAGCCGGGCACATCCGGGGACAGGGTCAAGGCATGGGTGAACTGCGGCGGCAGAGCCTTGGCGACCGCGCTTTGGGCTAGTAATTGATCCTCACCGCTCCCGAACCGAATCTGCAAGCGATCGGGCTGCAGTACCGATGCCTTGACCGGAATCTGTGCCCGTTCCAGCGCAGCGAGCAAATTTTGCTGCAAGGTCTCCCCAACCTGCTCACCACGGGTCCCCGTGACCTCGATCACCGGATCCTGGGAAAACACATTCGGTAAGGCGTACAACAGTCCTACCAGCAGCACCAGGGCCACTAGTAGATTCTTCCACAGCGGATAATAATTAAGCATAGTGTGGGTGGGGCTCTTGGAAATCGGCCATATCGAGCAATGGCCGCTAGTGCGCTTACAGCTCCTTCAAGCTGCCCTTTGGCATGACGATCTCGACCGCGGACCTGCGCACCGTAACAATGACGTTGTCGGCTACTTCGACCTTCATGAAATTGTCGCCCAGGTCGGTGATCTTGCCCATCAGCCCACCCATTGTCTGGACTTCATCACCTTTTTTCAGGGTATCGACCATCGCCTTGTGTTGTTTCTGTCGCTTTACCTGCGGCCGGATCAGCAAGAAATACATGATCACGAACATGCCGATCAAAAACAGCAGCGATAGGCCAGCGTCACCGGTAACAGATGACTGCGCCATAGCGTCCGAAATAAAAAAGTCCATCTTGTGCTCCAAAAGCAGAAATCGGCCGCGCGACGAGCTCGCAGCCCCAAGGCGGCGTGATTATGCCATAGCTCAAACGGGCACGGGGAGCCCGCGCCGATCGTAGAACTCGGCGCGGAAGGCGGCAAAGCTCCCGGTGCCGATCGCGGCACGGATGCCGCGCATGAGGGTCTGGTAGTAATACAGGTTATGGATGGTGTTCAGGCGAGCGCCGAGGATTTCATTGCAACGGTACAGATGACGCAGGTAGGCGCGGCTGAAGTTGCGGCACGTGTAGCAGTCACAGTCGGCGTCCAGCGGGGCTGTGTCACCGGCGTGACCAGCGTTGCGGATCCGTACCACGCCTTTATGGGTGAATAGGTGTCCATTGCGCGCATTGCGGGTCGGCAGCACGCAGTCAAACATATCGATGCCGCGCCTAACCGCCTCGATGATGTCCTCGGGCGTTCCAACCCCCATTAGATAGCGCGGCCGATCGCCGGGCAGCCGGTCGGCCAGGAAATCGAGCACGCGCCAGCGTTCCGGCGGCGGTTCGCCCACAGATAGTCCGCCCACGGCGTAGCCGTCGAAGCCGATCTCGCACAGACCGGCAAGCGAGCGAGCGCGCAGTGCCGTATACACCCCACCTTGCACGATGCCGAACAAGGCGCTTGGGTTATCTGCATGGGCTAGCTTGCTGCGCGCCGCCCAGCGCAGCGACAGCTCCATAGAATCACGCGCCGCCGATTCGGTTGCCGGATACGGCGTGCATTCGTCGAACACCATGACCACATCGGCGCCCAGCTCGCGCTGTATACTCATAGACTCCTCGGGGCCCATGAACACCTTGGCGCCATCGACCGGGGAGCGGAAATGCACACCCTGCTCGCTGATCTTGCGCATCTCACCGAGCGAGTACACCTGAAAACCGCCCGAGTCGGTCAGAATCGGTCGTTGCCAATGCATGAAATCATGGAGATCGCCATGCGCGCGCACGACCTCGGTGCCCGGGCGCAACCACAGGTGAAAGGTATTGCCGAGGATGATCTCGGCACCGCTGTCGAGCAATTCCTCCGGCGTCATTGCCTTGATTGTGCCGTAGGTACCCACAGGCATGAAGGCCGGGGTCTCCACCACCCCACGGGGCAGCACCAGGCGTCCACGCCGCGCCGAATCCTCTTGGCCAAGCAGCTGAAATTCCAACGAATACCTCAATCGGGTAGGCGACCAGCTCGCCTCAATACAGCCAGATGCAATATGCGACCCTCAATCAAGGGTGCTAGCTGCGTTCGGCTAAGTCCCGGCGCAACCAGCCCTTGCCCCTTTAGCTCCTCCGCTCGACAAACATGGCATCGCCGTAGCTGAAAAAGCGATAACGTGCCGCCACGGCATGCCGGTAGGCAGCCATGGTCTGATGGTAGCCGGCGAACGCGCAGACCAGCATCAGTAAGGTGGACTCCGGCAGGTGAAAATTCGTCAGTAGGGCATCGACCATATGGAATCTGTAACCGGGACGAATGAACAACCGGGTCTCGCCACGATAGGCGGCCAGGGCGCCGCCCGCTGCCGCTGTCTCCAGGCTACGCACGCTGGTGGTGCCCACTGCGATCACCCGCCCACCATCGCGTCGAGTGGCGGCCACCGCCTCCACCACGGCCTCGCTGACCTCGAGCCATTCCGCATGCATCCTGTGCTGATCGAGATCCTGCACCCGCACCGGCTGAAAGGTCCCGGCCCCGATGTGCAGCGTGAGCCTGGCACTGCGCACGCCCGCATGCGCTAAGGCATCTAGCATCGACTGCTCGAAATGCAAGCCGGCGGTCGGCGCAGCTACCGCACCCGGCCGGTCACCGAATACCGTTTGGTAACGCTCCTGATCCACCGCACTGTCCGGCCTGCGGATATAGGGCGGCAGCGGCATATGCCCATGCGCCTGCATCAACTTGGCGAAACATCCGTGCTCTAACCCAAGTCGGTAGAAGTCCTCCTCGCGCCGCAACACCCGCAGATCAAACTCGCCCACCCGCAGCCGGCTGCCCACCTTGGGTGACTTGCTGGCGCGGACCTGGGCCAGAGCCTCGGTGTCGGCGCACAGGCGCTCGATCAATACCTCGACCTGCCCCCCCGTCTCCTTGGTCCCATATAACCGCGCGGGTAAAACGCGCGTGTCGTTGAACACCAGCAGATCGTTCGGACGCAACAGGCCCGGCAGTTCAGAGAAATGCCGGTCTTGGTAAGCACCGTCCTGTGGCAGCTGCAACAGGCGGCTGTCGCCGCGCCGCGCCCGCGGCTGTTGCGCGATCAGGGATTCCGGGAGATCGTAATGAAAATCGCGCAGTTGCATCGGCGCGCGATAGTAGCACGAAGGCTTGCCGACATCGCCGAGGACGGTATACTCCGCCATTCCCTGCCGGGGTGGTGGAATTGGTAGACACAGGGGATTCAAAATCCCCCGCTGGCAACAGCTTGTCGGTTCGAGTCCGACCCTCGGTACCAGGACCTTACGCGATCCCCCTAGTCTGCACTCCTCCGCCCTTCTCCCTGCTATTGCGTCCCGGCCAGCTTGGGGCCTTGCAAAGACAGAAACCACCATTGAAGAGAAAGGCTGGCGCCAGTCGCAAAGTAAAAAACCCCGCTGGATCGCTCCGAGCGGGGTTCTGGTTGCAAAGGCTAGCAGTTACGCCCTGGTCTTTCTGCCGCGCCGCCGATAGCCCATGCCGGCCAACCCAAGTCCGATCAGCGCGAGAGTAGCGGGGGCTGGGATACCCGGGCCCGGATCATCCGGGATGATATCGCCGGACAGCGCTGAGATCTTGAAATAGTCTTCGTAATCGGATTGGCAAAAGGAATTGCTGGGCGTGCAGTTACTGCCGAATACCGGATTGTAGGCCGACACTATCCAATAGCTGGATGACACATCGCCTGAATTAACGGACTGTGAACCCGGCACGCCGGGGCCGCTATCCACGTCATGATTGCCGATCAGCGTCCAACCGTTGGAAGTCAGGGTCTCATTATTGTCAGCGTTAGAGTTCCACCAAGATTCTTGGTCACCGATGTAATGGGCGCCAGTGTCGTCTGTCGGATCTAGATTGCCGGTGTAGGCAAGGACCGTCAGGTCGGAGTCCTGACTAAACCAGCCTAGCGCGACCTCGCTCAAATCAACAGATTGCGTACCGAAGTCGAACAGCACTAAGTCGAATCGGTCGTCGTTGTCCACGGCGTGTTCCGGCGGCGAGCCCTCACCCCCATCGCCGCTTCCGGCATCTGCATTCTTCACGCCTAGGCCACCACCATAATGCGCCATTTCACCTTGTTGGAGCCGCCGATTACCTCCAGTGGTATTGGCCCAACCTGTCACGGTGACATTCCCTGCGCCCCCACTGCCTTGGTAGGTCCTGCTATCGGCAAAGTTGTTGTCGCCACCGCCACAATTCCCTCCGGGGGATGTGGAGACACAGTTGGCGCTGTTGAAGGTCCAAGTGACCGCTGCATTTGCAATGCCGGGAAGCTGAACTGCAGCCAATCCAAGCATCGCTGCGAATATCGGATAACGTTTGCGATTCATTGTTGTTCGAAGCTCCATCATTTTCTTCTGAAGACCAACCTTTCAATATTTCCAACTATCGTATGCAAGGCACATGCCACTATTATTTAATTAACAATTTCAGTTACTTAACTCATCATAACTTATTTGATTTTTGAAGTCCGTCACGAACTGTAAAGCTTCCTGACACAATCAAAGATTAGTATTCCTTGGTCGGCCACAGACCGCCTTGGAATACGCTTCGCATCCGACAGCCGTTCCCGAAACGGCGGCCGACGGCATGGATCAGGCCTTTTTTCCGATTGGTGAGTCAACGCCCATCGGCGTAGGTCGGGGTCATTCGCAATGACCTCTGCTTGTTCATTGAAAAGCGATGATCGGCCGTTGCGGGCCAAGGTTTACTGCGCGATAAATGAGGCAGTGCGCGTGCCGCTTTCAGCCAGCGCCGCCCGCTGTAATACCCGTAGCCCCACATTGGCGGCACAGCACGCCATCGCCGCTCGCCCCAAAAGGCCACACCCGGCCACTAGGTACACTACAGTAGCGTCGTACGGTGCCGCTCTCTTCCCAGTCAGCTCTAGCCGCCGATGCCGATCGCTGCAAGACACCCGTCGACCGATCACGGCAAATTGACTCCGACGCATTCAGTTGAACGCAATCAGAAATTGAAGAAGCAACCCATGACAATGACTTCCTTATCCCGACGACTGCTGGGAGCGACCCTGCTCTTAGTCACAACATTGGCGTCTACCAACAGCCTTGCCGCGGATCCGCAGGCACTCAGGTACTACGAAGATGCCGCGGAGAGATTCAATAGCGGCGATTTAAAGGGGGCAGAGATTCAACTGAAGAACTCGCTCGCTCGAGACCCCAGCCAACTGCCGGCCCGTATCCTTATGGGACACGTGCAACTTGGGCTTGGCAATGCAAGACAAGCTGAAGAGGAACTGCTGCTAGTCAATAAGCTGGGCGCAGATCCCATGCTGACCGCCCTGCCTTTGGCGCAAGCCCGCAATCGCGCGGGTAAGTTCAAAGAGAACATCGACAACCTAGTACCGACGAAATTTCCGATCCATGAGCAGCCCGACATCTGGGTCGAACTCGGTACTGCCCGCTTGCTCGACGGCGACGCCCAAGGCGCCAGGATGGCTTTCGAACAGGCCCTTAGGATTCGGCCCATACATGAAGGCGGCACGCTGGGCTTGGCAAGCATCCCTCTGCAGGAAAGAGACTTTGCAGAAGCGGAACGACTCGCCGACGCCGCTGCTGCGGACTTTCCCGACAGCGCTAAAGCCTTATTCTTGAAGGCCTCAGCGCTGCACGGACAAGGCAAAAACATCGAAGCCGCAGCGGCCTATGCCCAGGCAAGAGATATCGATCCCGGGCACAGCATCGCGGGATTGGGCGAAGCAACCGCCTTACTCGACGCCGATCAGATCGATAGAGCCGTTGCACTGCTAGAGGCATTGCGCGAGACCTACCCGTGGATGCCTGAGGCGCCTTACCTGCAATATCAAGCACTAAAACAGCTCGGGAGAAACCAAGAGGCCAGTGCCGCGCTCGGCGCCGCTACCGACCTGCTGGCACGGATAGATCCGGCCGGGGTGACCGACAATCCCGGTTTGCTGCAGCTGATAGGTTCGGTCGCCTATGCCAATAATCAGCTCGAGCGCGCTTACCAGGCACTCTCGCGCTTCGTGCAAGCCCGCCCAGACGATATCAAAGGCCGCAAGTTGCTCGCGAGGATATCGTTGAGCTTGAACAATCCCGCCGCTGCGAAACGCGCTTTGGTGGGGCTACTGACTACAGGACGCGCAGACGCCGAAACGCTGGGACTGTTGGGCGACGCCAATGCCAAGGCTGGCGACTATGTTGCAGCCGAAAGCTACTATCGACAAGCTATTGCCAACTACCATGGCGGACCGGCGGTTATCGGGCGCCTAGGGGCGATCCAGTATCGTCAGGGGCAGCGTGACAAGGCATTGGAAACCCTGCAGCACCTAGTCTCCGAGGGCCCAACTGAAAACATGGGGGGCATCTCGCTCTATACCGCGATGCTGCTGTTTGCCGAGGGGCAACTCGCGCAAGCCGATGCAATCAACGACCGCCTGGTGGCACAACAGCCCGAGAACCTATTGGCCCTCAATCTTCAGGCGGCACTGGCCATCGCACAGGGAAACCAAGCGGAGGCGCACGGCCTATTGACCGCCCTGCTGAGCAAGGCGCCCGCCTTTCGACCAGCCCGGTACAACTTGGCCAAACTGCACATGATCCAGGGCGATCACCGAGAGAGTCAGGGCGTTCTTGAAAGAATGCTTTCCGAGGATGAAAACGACCTGCGAGCCATGCTGGAAATGGCCCGTCTGGCGACCGCGATGGGGGACCAACGGCTGGCCATCCAACGCTATGAGAAAATCCGCCAGATCGACAGCAAGGCGCTGTTTCCAACAGTCGAGCTGATCGATCTTTACTTGGCCGAAGACCGCTTGGGCGACGCCATGGACACCGCGGCAGCGCTGAATCGTGCCCTGCCCAACAATTTTCTTGCACTCGAAGTACTCGCACGTGTGCAACTGGAAAGGGATGAGACCGATGACGCCAAGGTTACGCTGAAAAAGACGGTTCAACTCGCCGGTTATGACACACGCAAGCTAATGCGGATTGCAAGACTGCAGCAGGCTAGCGGCGCTTACGAAGATGCTACATGGACGCTATCAAAGATCCTGGCTGAACGCCCAGCGGACTTTGCGGCCCGCAAAGCATTGGCGGAAACACAATTCCGACAGGGAAAACTGGAAGACGCTACAAGGGAGGTAGAACGTTTACTCGCGGATACGCCAGACGACCTCTTCGCTGAGTCTCTTCTCGGCGATATTCAATTCGCCCGAGGACAACACGACCTGGCAGCCAAGACCTTCGCGCGAGTACTAAAGCGGGACCAGCGTCCAGCACTGCTGATCAGCCATTTTCGAGCACGCACACTCGCCGGACAGGCCGAGGAGGCATTGGCGGAACTGCAAGCCTGGCAGGACTCCCATCCGCACGACCCGCTGGTCCTGCGTGAGCTCGCCGAACGCTACCACCAGTTAGGCCAAGTCGAGCAGGCGATGCGCCACTATCAACAATTTATTGCAGTGCGTCCCGATGACGCCTTGGTCCACAACAACCTAGCCAATTTGCTGATGGGCCTTGATAACGAGCAAGCATTCAAGGCAGCCCGGCAAGCGCATCAACTTGATCCCGAGAACCCGGCGATACTCGATACCTATGGGTGGGCACTGGTGCAAGTGGGCGATCTGGATCAAGGCATCGCCATGCTGCGCGAAGCCGCAGCGCGGGCTGGCCGCTCGGCAATAATTCGCTACCACCTCGGAGTTGCACTAGGGGAATTCGGTAGTAATCGCGAAGCTAAGCGACAACTGCAGCAGGCATTGAAACTCGGCCACGACGCCCCTTGGGCGCAAGACGCGATGGGCAGAATCGATCGACTACAATGACCTTGCCTACATGACTTTCCGATCATTGATAGGGCTGGCCCGAGTTTGTAATTAGCATCCTGAGAGCGTACCGAATTCGCAGCCGCTTTGGCGCCGGTTTGAAATAAGAGTGCCAATGATAGCTGTCGTTTGCGCGAACACCAAGCCACAGCGAATGAGAAACCGTCGACATCAAGGTAGCGCCACGCCACGCACAAACCGCGGATATATTCGCTGCCCGCAGTCGGCGTTGGGCTATCTTAGGTTTTCGGAAAGGGGCCGCACGGCTGGCGACGCATGCAATACAGTCGGGTGGGCGCCGAACCAGGCTTCCATGTGGTCGAACGGCGCGTCGAGCTGAGTCAACGCGCCACCCACCCTATGGCTAGCGCTTCAATCTGTCGGATAAAAAAAGATCTGGCCTTCAGGGGTAATCTTGA
This sequence comes from Chromatiales bacterium, assembly GCA_028284585.1. Lineage (GTDB taxonomy): Bacteria > Pseudomonadota > Gammaproteobacteria > Chromatiales > Chromatiaceae > Thiosocius. Next base: position 106,105 of record JANQRK010000036.1, on the reverse strand, counting down.
AGTACCCCGGCATTCCACCAGCACCGGATACACCGCCCGAGCCGCTGGCTCTCTGTTTCGGGGGATAAAAGAAGATCTGACCGTCGGGGGTAATCTTGAAGTGCCCCGAGGCATCTTCGGCGGCAGCGAAATCTGAAACCGAGACGCCCTGTTCTGTTACTAGCACACCCTGTGCGGCGGTTTTCTCTACGGCCGTGCCGCTTGCTGTAGAAGTGGCACCTTCGGCAACGGCGGGTTCATCTGTCCCAGCGGTTTCTTCCGCAACCCCAGCGTGATCCTTTACAGCGGCTTCTTGCGCCATGCCAGCGTCATCTGTTGCAGCGGCTTTTTCCACAACAGCAGCATCCGTTGCAGCGGCTTCTTCCGTCACGGTAGCGTTACCCGTTGACGCGGCTTCTTCCGTCGCGGCAGCGCCATCCGTTGCAGCAGCTTCTTCCGCAACAGCAGCAGCATCCGTTGCAGTGACTTCTTTCGCCGCGGCAGCGTCATTCGTTGCAGTGACTTCTTCCGCAACAACAGCAGCATTCGTTGCAGCGTTTTCTTCCGTCACAGTAGCGGCATCCGTTGACGCGGCTTCTTCCGTCGCGGCAGCGTCAGCGATTGCAGCAGCTTTTTCCGCATCAGCAGCATCCGTTGCAGTGACTTCTTCCGCAACAGCGGCAGCATTCGTTGCAACGGTTTCTTCCGTCACAGTAGCGGCATCCGTTGACGTGGCTTCTTTCGCCACAGCAGCGTCAGCCATGGCAGCAGCTTTTTCCGCATCAGCAGCAGTATCCGTTGCAGTGCCTTCCTCCGCAACAGCAGCGTCATGCGTTGCAGTGACTTCTTCCGCGACGGCAGCAGCATCTGCCGCAGCGATTTCTTCCCCAGTGCTGGCGTCATCTGTCGCAGCAGTTTCTTCCGCAATGCCAGTGTCATTTGTTGTAGTGGCTTGATCCACAACAGCGGCAGTTTCCTCGGTCACGGCGGCATCTTCTGTGGTGGATGTGTCCCGTGTCTCCGGTCGCGTAGAGTAGTAGAGGACTTGACCGTCTGGCATCACTTCAAAGTAACCGGCGGTACTGACCGTGCTTTCTGCTGCAGCATCGCCCTGCGCGACGACATCGCCGGGTGCCACTGCGTCGGCTGCCGCCGTGGTACCAGCGGCATTGACGCCAGATGTTTCTGCTACACCCGCCGCCTCACTAACACCCTGCAGCGCTTCGGGCGCAGGTTCCGCCGCTTGCGCCGGAGACAAGGCGCTTTCGGCAACAGCAACGGAACTACCTAGTAGCAGGCTTACGACAGCGGCGCCAATAGCCATCTTGAATCCATTACATGCTCGCTTCATTTCGCTAAATCCTCCAGTCCAGATTTTATGTGTACCGGTCTATGACCCTCCGGTGGCGTTTACCCCTGGGTTCAGCCGCGGATGCCGCCCGCTCTACCCGGCCAACGGCGCCCACCTGCTGCCTTGATCCCTCGACGCATGCCGATCGAAAGCTCGTACTTTGGAATACGCCAGCCACATGGCAGTAACCTAATCAGCCAAACCTGCAACGGATGCCATTCGGGGCACCTCTGCTGGACGCTGCGCATTGTGCGGGCCAACGATCGGATGATTTGTTGACAGCGGCCAATGGGCACTGCCCACGCCAGCCATATCGGTGCTAAGCCCAGAAGTAAACTAGCCGTTTCCAGCCTTCCCCAGTCCCAATCGCGGCACTTAGTGTAGAACTTTCCTCCCCGAATAACACCGGCCTACAACACACATTGCATAACTTCCGCGCTAAGCCCAACGAAGGCACAGCCGGGTCGATTTTTCTCCTTCGCAATAAAGATAAATCAAACAAGCGCATTGACCAGACATGGCGACATGCATCAGCAGGCGCACAGCGCGCGGACCTAAACTCCGCGATCGGACTTGCAGCTTGGCTAGGCTTTGCGCGAAGGGGAGGAAGAATGTACTCGACGCGACACGCCGACCGGACTGCTGGGGCTGCGACCTGCCCCAGCGAAAACCCGCGCCGTCAATCTGACTATCTAAGCCGATTCAGGTTGCCTTGGGTGGCAGGTAGTAGATGCGGCCGTTTTGCGCCGCTGCGATGGTCCACCCGCGGGCTGCGAACAAGCGACGTAAGCGTTCAGCTAGCGGATCCGCATAAACTAAAGACTTGGTTCGTACACGCACCGATTCCTCCGACCGCCGGTAGATCAAACTACCATCAGCCGCAACGCTACCCACCCAATCTTGCTGTTCCAACTGCTGGCGCAGTTGACCGGCCAACAGGTGGCCGGTGAGATCGGGGCTAGCAGCAGCAACGCGCGGCGGCTGCGATGCAATCGGCCGACGGTAGACCATACTGCCGTCCACGTCGACGCTGCCTATCCAGCCGTTGCGAGTAAGTTCGCTACGCAGTTGCCCCGCCAACGTGTGGCGGGTTCCTGAGTTGACGACACGCGGCTCTGCAGACGATGCAGGTCGACGATAGAGCACGCTGCCATCTGAATCGGTGCTGGCAACCCAGCCATTGCGGTACAGTTCGCGACGCAACTGTAGGGCCAGCGAATAATCGTCGAGACCTGAACTGACGCTGCGCGACGCCGTCACTAACCTCGGCCGGTGGTAGATCAAGTTTCCGTAAGCATCGGCGCCACCTAGCCAACCATTGCGTACCAGCTCGCTACGCAGCTGCGCGGCCAAAAAAGTGTTGCCTAGGCTGCTGCTGGCTTGGGCCATTCGCGGAACCTCAACCGACGCGGGCCTGCGGTAGATCAGGCTACCATCCGCAATGGAAGACGCCACCCAGCCGCTGCGTTCGAGTTCGTTGCGCAACCGGCCGGCCAAACCGCCTTTGTCGACTACTGGAGAGCCAGCTGCTTCGCTGGCAGCGATAGCGGCCCCCGCGGGTCGACGGTAAATGAGGTTGCCATCGACATCCGCACTGGCTGCCCAGCCATTACGCTCCAGCTCGCCACGCAGCTGCCGGGCTAGCGAAGTCGGATCGGACGCCTGCGGCGCTAGAGCCGTGGTAGCTGGAGCTGTTGATTCCATCGGCGTCCAGTAGTACTTGTCGCCATTGGCGGCCTCGGTCTGTGTCCAGCCCTGCTGCACCAGGGCACTACCAAGCCGAGTAGCGAGGTCTTGACCGGAAACAGGAACAATGACCGCGCGATCCGCGCTCTGGGCCGGTCCGCCCAGCAGTAGCCCAATCAGCAAAGCGAAGGTCAGAAAACCCGGATTGCTTTGTTTATGGAACATGAACTTATCTCTCCCTCTTAACAATCTACCCGAAACAGCCGGCCGGATGACTTAGAAGCTTAGCCAGCCCTTCCCGGTTTGGCTAGGTCTCCCTCGCTCGTGGCTGCTGACGGACCTCAAAAGCCGCTCATTTTGGGCTTCTGCGGAGACCAGCTCGACGCCAAGGACATAGGCCCAACAGTCATTCCCTACCGGCAGACAGCCGCTGTGCATGGGCAAAACCTTTCTAGAAATATGGTTTATGGGTTCGAGGCTGCCTGTTTTCGCCATTGGCCGTCACCAGTAGCACCCGTAACGCAACAGCATCTGGGTACTCAGTATGCCCCCTGATTTGTGCCAGCCAAGAGATACGTTTCCTCAGGCTTTTTGCTCTCGAACGCGCCAGAGTATTCAATCCTTGATCATTGCCAGCGATGCATGTCGTGAGTTCCTTCGGCGCATCCGATGCCGAGCGTCTCAGTCCTGATCTGCACTTGCCATCCGCAAGCTCAGTAAACAGGCAGGTGACCAACCGCTATTCGAACGACTTGGACATGCAATAATCGCCAGCGATGGAAGAAGAAGACGCCAACCAACTGCGGCAACGTATTGCCGAACTGCGCATCGAGCACCGCGACCTCGATGAGGCGATCCATCGTCTGGCCGAAGATCCCAAGGCCGATCAATTGCGCCTGCGACGCCTGAAGAAACGCAAGCTTTTGCTCAAGGACACTATGGCCCGCTTGTCGAGCCTACTGATCCCTGACCTCGACGCCTAAGAGCGTACGAGATGCAAACGGACATACCCCGCTGCTTGCACAAACGGTAGACAGTTACTCGCCCGCAGTGCCGGGCTTGTCCGGCTTATTCTGTTCACGGCGCAGTTCATCCAGTTTCGAAAGCACAGTCTGCGCACGCTCGATCCGCGCACGTATCTCTTCATCGTGCGGCCTGAGATTGAGCGCCGCGCGCCAAGTCGCCACCGCCGCGTCCAATTGCTCATCCAGGTACAACTGGTCGCCCCTTTTCACCAAGGCTTCGATCTGCGGACGAATCACGCGTTTGATCTGTCGCCGGAGCTTCAGCATCTCGGGATTGCGCGGTTCGAGTCGAGCCACCTGACGCAAGGTATCCAAGGCTTGCCGATACTCGCGTTGGCGCAGCGCCGAGTTTGCCTTCTCCATCAATTCCGTGACGCGTGCCTGGTCTTGCTTCTCTGCAGCCACGCGCTGGCGCTGCGCCACCCGCGCTTCGGTCTCGCGCAATTGTTCTTTGATCTTTGTTAGCTGGCGCGAGATCGCGCGCGGTGCAGAAATCTCCGAGGCCACCGACAAACAACGACGGGCCAACGCAGGCTGCTTCGACACATGGGTGTCACAACAAGCGACTAGCTTTTCGAGCTTGCCGGCCAAGGCCTCGTTCCAATAGGCGCGGCGCGAAACCACCACCAAGTCGCCCGGCTCGGCTATGGCCAACCTTTCAAGCAGCGCAAGCTTCTCACTAAGACCCTCGGCATCGTTTACCAAGATCTGGTCCTCGATTACCCGCTGTTCGTAAGCCCAACGCTCAACAAGTTTCTCGCGCTCTTCAACCACAGTGGCATCATTTGGAAAGCGATGGGTAGCGCCATCCAGTAGTGCAATGGCATCAGCCCAGTACCCGCTGTCCGCAAGTTCTCGGGCATCCTGTACCGCTAGCGTCGCATTTGTTGGCAGGGTCTGGGTGCGGTCCGCAACAGTCGCAGGACCCGTACCTTGCCTTGGCCCCAGGCCGCTACAAGCCGTAACCAACAAAGACAGGGCCACCAGCCCCAGATATTGCCGCGTCACTGGTTCACCGATGGCAGGATGCGGCCAATCAACCGATCGGCATCTTCGTCCCGGGCTACTGCCTGCACGTCCATCGCGACAAGCTCAACGGTCTGCTTGCGACCCCGCAGAGTTGCCGGTCCCAAACGCCGGTAGTGATCGGGCCGGCCGGGGTGTCCGGACGGCATCATCGAGCCCGTCAGCAGCACACCACCAGGCTCCGCTACGCCGCATAGACGCGCGGCGACGTTTACCGTGTCGCCCACCACTGTGTATTGCATGCGCTCACTGCTACCCAGGTTACCCGCCAGCATAGGACCACTGCTGATACCGATGCGAAACATTACGGTAGCCAGCTCGCGCTCGACACGCAGTTCATTGATGCGCCGCGCGAGGTGCTGTATCAGCATCCCGCAGGTCATCGCATGCACCGCGTGGTGTGGGTCGGCATGCGGCACACCGAACACGACCATGATGCAATCACCGATAAACTTATCGACGGTGCCGCCACAGCTCTCCGCGGCCATCGCAAAATAGCCGAAGTAGTCGTTCAGCAACGCAGCTACTTCGACTGGATCACGCGATTCAGAAAGTTCAGTGAAACCAACGATATCGCAGAACAACACACTCCCGACGACACTTTCACCGCCGGGTGACAGCCCGGCCTCACCCGCCAACACTTGCTGAGCGACCTGGGGGGACACATAGCGCGACAAGGCAGCCTCAGCCTCGTCCATACGTTGGTAGCCATCGGCCAGGTGTTGAAAGGTCTGCAGCACCTGTCCAATCTCGTCGCGCCGCTCGTCCAAGCCGAGCGGCCGCTGCGCCCCGAGTACCTCTCCAGCACGCGCCAAATGCTCGATCGGTCGCGAAAGACGATGTGCCAAGGCCGAGGCAAGCAGGATGCCAGCCAGCATCATCAGCGCTGTCGAGATCATCAACAACTGAAACGTGTTATGTAAATCCCGCTCGAGAGGTGATCGGTCGATGCTGACCAAGAGGTAACCGGCAACGACATCCTGATAGAGCACGGGGCTGACGTAGGAAACCGCCGCATGGCCAGCGTTTTCCCAGTCCCAAGAGACGATGCCAGTTGCGTCGAACCGGGCAGCAACCGAGCCAGGTGCTACAACCCCCTGCTCGACTACGCGTGTGCCCTTGGCATCATGCAGCGCAGCCCCCAGTATCAAATGGCTCTGGACATGGCGCTGCAGCAGGACCTGCAGGCTGAGGGCATCACCGGCCATCAAGGGTTCGCCGCTTATCCGCACGAACTGATCGACGATCACCTCGCTGAAGCGATCGAACTGGCCGCGGTAGCTGGCCTCCTGCTGCTGAATCAGGTACGAACCCAGCAGGCCCATGGTGGTCACGATCAACGCGGCAATGCTCAACGACCACTTGAGGCTCAGCGGAAGCGAGGAATTCTCGTAGCGTCGCCAAACCTTGTGTAAAGGCGCGTCGCTGGCAGCGCTGGGTCGCATCTGTTCGAACTCGTACCCATTGGTGGTCTGTCGGCTGACACTCATCTGTCACGCTCCTACCGGCGAGCCCTACAACGACACGCCTTAGCGCCCCGATTCATTTCGGGGAACCTTAATCTACCACTTGAGGCCAATAAGTTTGCGATCGGCCGTATTACACAACCTCGACCGGCTCTGTCCCGATCGCGCTTAAATGTTATGCTATTACATTATACCTGACGCTGAACGCTCTGCCATCGAGGCCCGTCTTGCCCGCAACACTGACCATTCGTACCTAATTGGTGCTGGTGATCATCCGTGTGGGCTCCAAGATTACAGTGACACTAGCCACTCCGAAGGTTGTCGCCAGCATCGCACCCTTGCATTCGCTGGTGGCAGAGATCATGGATGGCATAGCCGAGCCAGAGTTGCTGTCGCGCCCTGGCGAGTCCCCGCACGCGCTCGGCCTGCGTCCCTCCGATGCGCGCAAATTGCACCGGGCAGATCTTGTATTCGGGATTGGGCCACCGCTGGAACGGCCGCTGCAGCCTCTACTAGCCGTACTCGAAGACACGCGCAGCGTCACGATGCTCGACCTGCCCGGCATGGAGACGCTCGCGGCACGGCATCTGACCACCCATCCGAGGCCACACCGGTCTATGGAATCGACCGTCGCCGACCCGCATGTCTGGTTGTCACCGGCCAAGTGCGATCGTAATGGCCAAAGGGATCGCCCGAACACTAACCGCTGGGGACCCGGCAAACGCGGCATATTATCGGCGCAATCTGTCCCAGACACGGGCACGTCTGATCTTCCTAAATCGCAATCTGCAGGAGATTCTGAGTAAAGTCGAAGGCGCCTACACCGTGTTTAACGACGCCTACCAATACCTCGAGCACCGCTGCGGGCTGCGCTCGATGGGGGCAATCACTACTCACCCAGAACGCAGCCCGGGCGCCGGCCATCTGTCGGCGTGACGCGCACAGCTGGCATCTGGGCAGATATGCTGCCTGTTTTCCGAGCCACAGTTCCGGCCTCGGCTAGTCGAGGTGATGCGCAAGGGTCTGTCAATCCGCCATACGGTACTCGACTCGCTGAGCGCAGATATCGCCCCGGGAGTCGGCACATATAAAAAGTGATGCAGACGATCGCGGGCGGCTTGAATCACTGCATCGGTGGAGGACTACCCACATGATCGAGCATTCAGGTGCCTCTCTGAGTGCCGAACGCGACCACCACATCTGCGTACGCAGCGCACTGCGCAATGCAGAAAGGCTGTGCAACAAACACGGCCTACGGCTAACCTCGACCCGGCGCCGCGTGCTCGAGCTTGTCTGGCAGAGCCACCGCCCAAGAGGTGCCTACGAAATCCTCGATCAGCTCACCCGCGAGGGCCATCGACCGTCGCCTCCGGCCGTGTATCGAGCGCTCGACTTCCTGCTCGCCAACGGTCTGATCCATCGCATAAGCTCACGTAACGCCTTCGTTGGCTGTGCCCACCCAGGTAGACGCCACGACGCGCAGATCTTCATCTGCGACCGATGCGGCATCACCGTCGAGCAAGCCGACAACTCGCACAGCCGGCGCATCCAGCGCAATGCCGCGGGACTGCAGTTTCGCATCCGCGAGCAGACGGTCGAAATCGCGGGCCTGTGCCCCAGCTGCGCCGGACAGGCCGACGACACCTGAACAACTGATCGTCGGCCACGACCTCGGAGTCAGTGTCCGTGACCGCGAACTAGTGCACCATATTGATCTCGAGATCCGACGCCATGGGATACTCATAGTGATCGCTCCGAACGGCGCCGGCAAGGCCACGCTGGTGCGTATGGCACTCGGCCTGACCCACCCAGCAGTGGCACCATCGAACACGGCCAAGGCCTGCATATTGGCTACATGCCACAACGCCTGGGATTGTCTACGAACATGCCCCTGAGCGTACGACGTTTTCTCACTCTGGCTCACCATGACGGCGTACGCCTGCACCGGGATGTGCAAGAACTTGGCAGCGAGCATCTGCTCGGTCGCCCAATGCAGGGTCTGCCGGGCGGCGAGACCCAACGCGTGCTACTCGCTCGGGCATTGCTCGCCAATCCGGACCTACTGGTACTCGACGAGCCAGTGCAGGGCATCGACGTCAACGGCCAAGCCGAACTGTATCGGCTGATCGTACGCTTGCGCGACCGACATGGCTGTGCGGTGTTGATGGTGTCACACGATCTGCACCTTGTTATGGCAGGCACCGACGAAGCACTGTGTATCAATCAGCACGTCTGTTGTGCAGGCCATCCGGACAAGGTGAGCCGTCATCCGGCCTACCTCGAGCTATTCGGGGCGACCGATGCCGGCACGCTGGCGGTCTATACCCACCACCACGATCATGCCCATGACCTACATGGCGATGTGGTAACGAGAGACAGGCTACCCCGAGATGGATGACTTCCTGTTTCAGGCGCTCGCTGCTAGCCTGGGGCTGAGCCTGATCAGCGGTCCGCTGGGTGTGTTCGTGGTCTGGCTGCGCATGGCCTACTTCGGCGACACCTTGGCGTACTCGATGCTACTCGGCATCCTCGCGCACGGCTCCTTGGCAGTCGGCCTGATAGCGATCAGTTTGCATGATGATGTGCGCATCGATCTCATGGCCTACCTGTTTGGCGACATTCTGGCGGTCGGTACGGGTGAGCTGCTGTGAATCTGGCGCGGTGCACTACTCAGCCTGTTGGCCCTGTTGGCGCTCTGGCAACCGCTGCTCAATCTCAGCGTGCATGCCGAACTCGCCGCCGTTGATGGAGTGCGAGTGGCGCATGTCAAACTGGCCTGCATGCTACTAGGGCCTGTTCACACTACGCGAGGCGCAGCGACGGCGGCCGTTTTTCTGGCCAACAAGGCACTGTGAGCGCGGTGTGCCCACCGCACATGAGCCAGCAGCAACGCCGCTGGACCGGAAAACGGCCCCGTCCCCTTCGGGTTGCGCCCCAAAACACGCCATGTGGCGTTGCTCGTCGTTCATTTAGACTCACTAAATCGGTCTCCTCGCGCCTTGCCTGGCGCGTTTTGGGGCGGCAACGCTGCGTCTCACTTAGTGTGAACAGGCCCTAGTTGCCTTGGTCATCGCCGCGGCGATGAAACTGGTCGGTGTATTGTTGATCACCGCCTTGCTTATTATCCCCGCGGCCGCCGCGCAGCGACTCAGCCGCTCACCGGAACGAACAGCCGTGTTAGACAGTGCTCGGGGCCTTGGCGGTTGGTGGCGGGCTAGTGGGCCAAGCGGATAATTCAGTGGCGCTCAGCCACGGCACAAGCATTGTGGGCGAGGCGCAGTCCGCCGGGAATGGCAAGCCCTTTCCAAGGACGGCAACACAGCCCACGATGCTTGTGCCCTGGCCCTTTGGGAACCACTGTGCGAGCGCGACTCCGTGTTGCGTTGCTTGCCAAGGGCGCGGCCATTGCCTGCGAAACACGCCTTGATTCGCGCTCGCACCGTGGCTCTGAGCGTTACAGAATTATCCGCTTGGCCCACTAGGCGCCTCGTTCTGGCTGGACACACCGGCCGGGCCATCGATTACGACCACGGTGCTGGGCCTGTTCCTGCTCAGCCAACGGCGCCGCCCGACATGAATCCACAAAGGCATTCAGGCCCAGTTCAGGCGGGTCCGGCTAACTTTGTTACCTGAGCATGCCGGGCCAGTGAGCGTCGTTGGTGAGGCGACCCTTGGATCCTCAGCGACTATCGCGGCCAACAGAACACTACGGCGTTTCAGGAAGCCTTGCGATTTGGGTATAAAGTAACACGCATGGAGCTGTCACTGCGCACGACGCCACAGCATCAAGCCCAGAGTATCAGAGGAGGTCGGCTGCGAAGACCGATGTGGACCCGGATGATTAAGATGATATCCCGTTGCCTACTGCTGATGGCCATATTGCTGAGCCACCCGGCCTGGGCCGATGGAGATCGCCGTAAGTCGCTTAAGGACGCGGTCTCCGAGGCGCGCGACCGCTACCCTGGCCGGGTGCTATCGGCTGACACCGAACGCAATGGGGGACGCGAGTCCCACAAAATCCGCATTTTGACCGATGACGGACGTGTGAAGCGTATTAGGGTGGACGCCGAGTCGGGTCGCGCGCAGCGCCGCCAGTAACCCGAGCTAGGGCATGCGTATTCTGCTAGTAGAGGACGAACCCCGGCTGCGCGAGCAACTGACCAGACAGCTCGAGAAACGCGGCTATTCAGTCGATGCTGTCGCCTCCGGCGAGGAAGGGCTTTTTCTCGGCCGCGAGTACCCGATGGACCTAGGGATCGTCGATCTAGGCCTGCCGGATATCTCGGGAATCGAGTTGATCAGACGTCTGCGCGAATTGGAACGGGCGTTCCCGATCCTTATCCTGACCGCACGCGACGCTTGGCAAGACAAGGTTGAGGGGCTGGAGAGCGGTGCCGACGACTACCTGACCAAACCATTTCACAATGCCGAACTGTTGGCACGAGTCAACGCACTACTGCGCCGCGCCGCCGGGCACTCCAGTCCCATCCTGCAAGCCGCCGGCCTAGAGATCGATACCGCTGCGCAGACGGTGCACAAGGCGGGCCAGGCGATCACGCTGACCGGCCATGAGTACCGCATTCTGGAGTACCTGATGCTGCACGCCGGCAAGGTGGTCTCCAAAACCGAACTGACCGAACACATCTATGACCAGGACTTCGATCGCGACAGCAATGTGGTCGAGGTATTGATCGGACGAATCCGCAAAAAGATCGATCCAGACGGCAGGCGCCGGCCGATCGAAACACTGCGTGGCCGCGGCTACCGTCTGATCAGCGACAGCCGCTGACCGTGAATAACTCGATAACCCGCCGCCTGCTAACCAGCAGCCTGGTGATCCTGGTCGCCTTTTTGGGTTTCGCCGGCACCGCGCTGGACCGGGCCTTCGGTACCAGTGTTGAGAGCGCTGCTCGCGAGCAGCTACAAGCCCATGTCTACACGCTGCTGACTGCGGCCCAGGCTGACGCAATGGGCCGGATGCGATTGCCACGCGCGCTCGGTGCACCGGCCTTCAATCGACCCGACTCTGGGTTGTATGCCGAAGTCGTCGGTGAATCGGGCAGCTATCGCTGGCGCTCAGGTTCACTGCTCGGGCGCGATGACGACCTGGCCAGTCCGCGCCCAGCGGGCGAGACACACTTCCGCTTCGGATCGGATTTGGCAATCATCGATCAGGGCGTGATGTGGGAGGATGACCGTGGCGCCGCGATCGACTATTCGCTCACGGTCGCGTTGGATACCAGCGCGCTGCGCGCCGAGCAATCCGGATTTCGCGATACCCTCTGGCGCTGGCTGGGGGGCGTGGCGTTGTTGCTGCTCGCCGCCCAAGTGGTGCTCATGCGCTGGGGCCTGGCCCCACTGCATGCCATGAGCGCCGCGGTCAGTCGCCTCGAGAGCGGCAAAGCAGTCCGTATCGAGGGACAAGTACCCCAAGAATTGCGCGGCCTCAGCGATAATCTCAATGCCTTGATCACTCAGAACCAACTGCGCCAAGAGCGTGTGCGCAATAGCCTGGCCGACCTTGCGCATAGCCTCAAGACGCCCCTCGCAGTATTGCGCGGGGCCGGCGAACAAACGAACGATCCGGCGCTGCGCGAGTTACTCGATGAACAGACCGAACGTATCGACGAGATCGTTAGCTACCAGCGCCAGCGCGCCGCAGTAGCTGGTACCGGCGGGGTGCCGCGCCCAATTGCAATCGGGCCGCTGGTGCGCCGCCTATGCGACAGCCTAGACAAGGTACACCGTGGGCGGGACCTGCACTGCCGTAGTGAGATCGACGACCGAGTGCGCGTCCGCGCAGATCAGGGCGATCTATTCGAACTGTTTGGCAATCTTTTGGAAAACGCATACAAGCACTGCGTTCAGCAAATCACGATTAGCGCAACCCGTGAACATGACAAGCTGCGGGTAATGATCGACGACGATGGGCCAGGCATCCCATCGAGCGATGTGGAGCGCATCCTGCAGCGAGGCGAACGCGCAGACCAGCGCCACCCCGGCGAAGGAATCGGCTTGGCTGTGGCTGGCGAGATCGTCCGGCAGTACCAAGGTGTGCTCACCATCGGACGCTCATCGCTCGGCGGTGCATGCATCGAAGTCACCCTACCCGCCTGAACCAGGCTGTGCAGCCGGATCCCGGTATCTCAAGCAGTGTCAGGCCCCGCCGCTAAACCACGCTATAGATAGCCAATCAAGCCATTTACGATGCCAGACACCGCAAACCATTCCGCCAAGGCCGCCGAATATGAGCAAGAACCAAAAGTCCGTTTAGGCGACGCTTGGCTGCCGGCGCACCTTGTTTGGAGAAAAATCGAAACCGCTGCTTCAGTCATCGACGTCATCGAACACTTCAACGCCGAATTCGCCCACCTTGCGACCGCGAAAACACGTGACCTGGTGCCCAGCGTTCGCCGCCGCCTTGAAGAGATACAACAGCGAATGCCAAACGCCGACGGACAGGGGGCACTAGCGGAGTACGCGGCGCATCTGCTGACCAGGCTGCTGCCCGAGCAAGTGATCGAGACCCTGGTCACGGATAAGGGCGTCCAGCTAAACCAAGCCTTCCTGATTCAACTCGCCGGCAAGAACCACTATCGCGAAGCCCTGCAACGCGACGCCACCGAGCTCGAGTCACACAAAGTCACCGCAGAACAGACTGCCCGACTGTGGGACGACTTGGGGCGGCCGGCACCAAATGGTCGATCCTGGCGCGCGGCCGACATCGAAGAACTGCGCGCCACAGCGATCTACGAGACCATATAGCAACGCTTTCACCCTCCCCAGCTGGCCCCTGACTCACGGGCAACCGGCACAGCATGCCGGTGAATTTTTCACGCTACCGGTATCGCTTATGGCTTAATCTCTAGGACATAGAACAACGTGCCTAATACCAGCCGGAGGCGATCAATGTTTTGTCCTGAATGCGGAAGCGAAAATCCCGATGATGCACGCTTTTGCGGTGCCTGCGGAAAGACACTGAATGATGCGCAACAGCCGGCGCCAGATTCGCCTGAGCCGGTCGCCCAGATAGTGGATCTCGATTCCACACAACCGGCGGTGTCCGCCGGATTGAAATGGGGCATTTTGGCTGCGAGCCTGCTGGTTCCGCTGATTGGCGTCATCATGGGAATCTTTTACATGCTCAAGGGCGAGAACGAAGACAAAAAGTCAGTCGGCCGGCTGTGGCTGTTCGCCAGTATTGGCATCGGCTTTTTCTATTTCTTGCTGAGTGGCAGTGGGCTCTGAGGATGGACGATGCAGTCGGCTACCTTTCAGTGACCCGCGAGCGCTCGATCTCGAACGCATTACGCGGGTTCACCGTGCTGATCGACGACAAGGCAGTCGACAAGATCAAGGGTGGTGAAACCAAGCGCTATGCCCTACCCAACGGCCAGCATGTGATACGGGTGGCGATAGATCTTTACAAGAGTAAGCCGCTGACACTCCATGTCGGACCGGGCGAGACCATTAACCTGTCCTGTGGCGACCAAGCACCGAAGACGCTTGGTGAGACGTTTTCACTGCGCGGCGTGGAACAATCGTTTAAAGCGGTCACTTCACCCAGCGACTATCTTCGCCTCGAGGTGATCGACCGCAAAAACTTACCAGGAACCGCCCGGCCACTGCCAGGCACGCGACCGCAGCATCGACAATCTGGTGTCGGGAGACGGGCCGTAAGCCACAAGACGATTTTCCTGTCCTATCGTCGAGAGGACAGTCGGGCCATCACCGGCAGGATCTACGACCGGCTTAGTGCGCATTTCGGCGAGCCAGCCGTGTTCCGCGACGTGGACTCGATTCCGGTAGGGACGGATTTCCGCAGCCAGATCAACAAGACAATCGATCGGGCCGACGTATTCATCGCGATCATTGGACCGCGTTGGCTCGACATACGAAACGCGCAAGGCGAACGCCGCCTCGACCTCGTAGAAGACTATGTGCGTGTGGAAATCGAAACCGCTATGGCCAAGGACATCCCGGTCATCCCATTGCTGGTCGATAATGCCCAGATGCCTCGCGCAGATGAACTACCGGACTCGCTCGCGCAGCTTGTGTTCCGCAACGCGCTACCAATCCCGCACGAACCCTACTTCCACGCCGGCGTGGACCTCTTAATCGAGCAAATCAGTAGGCTCGACATCAAGCCGCAGGCACCGCACAGTCGGTTCTGCGTTGGTTGCGGCAAGTCACTAAAGACTGCACAGCGATTCTGTACTAATTGTGGCCGGCCAGCCCCCGACCACTGACTGCATCTAGGCTACTCGGGCGCATCTTCTGGTTCTAGATCCAGCGATGCTGAATTTATGCAGTAACGCAGCCCCGTTGGTTGCGGGCCATCCGAAAAGACATGCCCGAGGTGAGAGCCACATCGTCGACAACACACTTCGGTACGAACCATGCCCAGCGTATGGTCGGTCTGGGTCGTCACCACCGTACTGGCTGCGGGCTCCCAAAAACTCGGCCAACCCGAACCAGAGTCGAACTTCGCCTGCGAGCTAAATAGAGCTTCGCCGCAGGCCACACAACGATACATACCCGGCGTCTTGGTGTCCCAGTAGGCACCGCTGAAGGCAGGTTCGGTACCTTGCTCTCGACACACATGGTACTGTTCTTCTGTCAGTATCTCTCGCCATTCCGCATCGCTCTTCTGCACTTCGTCTGTCACGGCCGTTCACCTCCTGGGATAGCTCAAAAATGGGTCGCATGCCATGATATTTGTGGTTGATAGCGCCTCGGCGGCCTCACTATACTCGCCCGCCTGTCACATCTTAAACCGGGTTGGGTCTTCTACATGAGTTTCAGTGCCTTTCTGCCGCCGCGCCGTATTTTAATGGGTCCGGGACCTTCCGATGTTCCGCCACGAATCTTAGAGGCACTGGGTCGCCCGACAATTGGGCATTTGGACCCCAGATTTGTCGACCTCATGGACGAGATCAAGGTCCTGCTCCAGTACGCGATGCAAACCGAAAACCCACTAACGATGCCGATCTCGGCGCCTGGCTCGGCGGGCATGGAGGCCTGTTTCGTCAATCTGGTCGAGCCCGGTGACAAGGTGATCATCTGCCAGAACGGCGTGTTCGGCGGGCGTATGCAAGAAAACGTCGAGCGCTGTGGTGGCGCGGCTGTAGTGATTCAAGATCCTTGGGGCAACGCAGTCGATCCTCAGAAGCTAGAGGACACACTAAAGGCACATCCTGACACCAAGGTTGTTGCCTTCGTGCATGCCGAGACCTCGACCGGTGCATCATCAGATGCCAAGACCCTGGTCGAGCTGGCGCGACGCCACGGCTGCCTGAGCATCGTCGATGCAGTGACGTCGCTCGCTGGCAGCCCTTTGAAAGTCGACGAATGGGAGATCGACGCGATCTATTCGGGTACCCAGAAATGTCTCTCCTGTGTCCCCGGCATTTCCCCGGTCAGTTTCAGCGAACGCGCCCAACAGCGGATCAGCAACCGCAAACACAAGGTACAGAGTTGGTTCTTGGACATGAACCTGATCATGGGGTACTGGGGTCAGGGAGCACGCCGCGCCTACCACCATACGGCACCGGTCAATGCGATGTACGCATTGCATGAGGCGTTGTTAATAGTCCATGAAGAGGGCTTGGAGAACGCTTGGGAACGACACCAGCGCAACCATCTCGCGCTCAAGGCAGGTCTCGAGGCAATGGGGATACGATTCATCGTCGACTCTGCACACCGTCTACCCCAACTGAATGCAGTCGCAATCCCGGAAGGTGTCGACGATGCCGATGTGCGCCGCCGTCTGCTCGGTGAACATCACCTGGAAATCGGTGCCGGTCTCGGCGATTTGGCCGGTAAGGTCTGGCGAATTGGACTGATGGGCCATAGCAGCCGAATCGAGAACATTAACCACTGTCTGCAGGCGCTGGAAACCGTGCTTGCGGACGTCGGTGCGCCGATCAATCCTGGCGTTGCGCTATCGGCGGCTCAGAAGATTCTAGCGGCCTAAGCATTGGCCGCAACAACGGCGGCCTAGATAAATCGAGAACGTGGCGCGCCACGTTCGCCTAAAACTGCACTCACTACACGATCCCCCGATGCCGAACCCCACCAAGCCTGGTCTGCTGGACCGCGTGTCCTCCAGCCTATTGCGTTTGCTACCCCAACACCTCTTGGCTGCCGGCATGTACCGCCTCGCGCGCTCGACCGTGCCATGGCTGAAGGATCGACTGATCAGATATGTTAGCCAGCGCTATCGGGTCGATATCGGCGAAGCCGCACAACAGGATATCGCCGCCTACCCGAGCTTCAACGCCTTTTTTACCCGCGCCCTCAAGTCTGGGCAGCGCCCCATAGCATCCGACATGCTGGTCTCGCCGGCAGACGGCAAGATCAGTCAAATCGGAGCGATCCACGACGGACAACTCTTGCAGGCCAAGGGCCATGAGTTTGCACTCTCTGCGCTGCTCGCCAACGACACCGAGAAGACCGCGCAGTTTGATGACGGTCTGTTCGCCACGATTTATCTCTCACCTCGCGACTACCACCGGGTACATATGCCATTCACCGGGACGCTCGAATCCATGTGGTTTGTGCCCGGCGACCTGTTCAGCGTGAGTGGGGCCACTGCCCAACTGGTGCCGGGCCTATTCGCTCGAAACGAACGTGTAATCTGCCATTTCAGTACCACACTAGGCCCCATGGCAGTGATCCTCGTAGGGGCGATCTTTGTCGGAAGCATGGAGACCGTATGGCACGGGGAAGTGCGATCGAAACGCGGCGAGCCGACGCGATGGGCGTACCGGGGAGAACAGCAGCAGAACTTCGATGTCGGCGCTGAGATCGGTCGCTTTAATATGGGCTCGACCGTGATTGTGCTACTACCGACACAGGCTGCCGATTGGTTGGACGGCCTCGACCCCGGCGACACCGTCCGAATGGGGCAAGCGATTGGCCGGCCGGCATCGATCTGATTGCAATTTGGCATGAGGGGCACCACAACGGCAACACCTCGCAAATTGCAACCATCCGATTAGCAGCGCTGCAGCGAAAAACTCAACACCTGATCGATGTCGTCAACGCCCAGTCGCAGCATCAACAAGCGGTCGAGTCCGAGTGCGACACCTGCGCACTCTGGTAGCCCATGCTGCAATGCGCCCAAAAAAGATAGGTCGATCGGCACGCCCGGCCGGCCCTGCGACCGACGTCGGTTGTTTTCGGCCTCGAAGCGGATCACCTGCTCTTCTAAATCGAGCAGCTCCAAATAACCGTTGGCCAGCTCGACACCCTGCAAGAACAATTCAAAGCGCGCCGCAGTGCGCCCGTCCGGGTTAAGGCGAGCTAGGGCCGCTTGGCTGGCCGGATAATCGGTCACGAAGCATAGCCCGTGGCGACCTAACTCAGGCTGTATCAGGTGGCTGAGTAGCAGGTCGAGCCAGCCGTCACGCCCTAGCGCCATTTCCTCGCACCCTTGGATACCCTGGCTCAACGCCAGCTCGCGCAGTGTCGCCTCACTGTCCTCCAACACATCGATGTCTAGGTGCTCACGGAACACAGCCGCGTAAGATCGCCGCTCGGCAGGGAGCACGGGTGCGGCGAGTGCAAGGCGCACCAGTGTCGCCACTTCATCAATCAGCTGCGGGACATCAAATCCTGGGCGATACCATTCAAGAATCGAGAACTCTGGGTTGTGGAGGCGCCCGGCCTCGCCGTCTCGGAACGCCTTGCATACCTGGTAGATAGGGCCGCTGCCAGCCGCCAGTAGGCGTTTCATGGCGAATTCCGGCGACGTCTGCAGGTACAGCTCCCGGCCATCGGGAAACAGTGGACCATGATAAATAGCCGACAGGGTGTCCAAGGCCGGATCAGCACCAGAACAGGCCAAAGGCGTCTCCACCTCAAGTACGCCTGCCCCAGCGAAGTAGCTGCGCAGATCGGCCAAGAGTGCCGCCCGGGCAAGCAGCGCTGGGCGACTGGCACCCGGGCGCCAGCGGCCGTTTGGGCCGCTAGTCGTCTTTGACCCGGCTGACATAGTCTCCGGTGCGAGTATCGACCTTGATTTTCTCACCGGTCTGGATAAACAGTGGAACCCTCACCACGGCCCCAGTCTCCAGGGTCGCGGGCTTACCACCCCCGCCCGAGGTGTCGCCCTTGAGCCCGGGATCCGTCTCAGAGATCTCCAGGGTCACGAAGTTCGGAGCCTCCACGACGATCGGCGAGCCATTCCACAAGGTGACCATGCAGACATCTTGCTCACGGATCCACTTGGCCGCCTCCTGCATCGCCGTCTGGTCGGCCTGGTACTGCTCGAAGGTCTCGTTGTCCATGAAGTGCCAAAACTCACCGTCGTTATAGAGATATTGCAAATCGCGATCGACCACGTCCGCAGCTTCGACGGACTCGCCGGAACGGAAGGTCTTTTCCAGCACCCGACCGGTCTTCAGATTGCGGATCTTCACACGATTGAAGGCCTGGCCTTTGCCTGGCTTCACGAATTCGTTTTCAATAATGGTGCAAGGGTCACCGTCAAGCAGCAGCTTCAGACCGCCGCGGAACTCGTTGGTGCTGTAAGTCGCCATTCAAATCCTCACCAGATGCGGGAGCAAGTTAACCACTAATGATACCTCCTTCGCCCGTGCGCTTGGAAACCGAACCATGGCAACACGATATCGCTCGGGCCATAACGGATCCCGCGGAGTTACTACGAATTCTCGGCTTGGATCAGCGGGACCTCCCACCACTGCGTGCCACAGGGCACGGCTTCGGACTGCGCGTACCGCGCTACTTCGTCGGTCTTATGCGGCCTGGCGATCCGCGTGATCCGCTGCTCGCCCAGGTCTTACCCTTGGCGCTCGAAGATGAGGTAGTTCCCGGCTATTCGGTCGACCCGGTTGGCGACCTGTCGGCGTTGCGCCAACCCGGGATCTTGCACAAGTATCGTGGTCGCGCCCTGATGCTGGCCACAGGGGCCTGCGCGGTGCACTGCAGGTACTGTTTTCGCCGTCATTTTCCCTATGCCGAGCAATCCGGGCACCGGCATTGGCGTGGAGCACTCGAAACCTTGGCCGATATGCCGGAGGTAGACGAACTGATCTTGAGCGGTGGCGACCCCTTGAGCCTCTCAGACCCACGGTTGGCCGAGCTGCTGGCGGCCGCGGAGCGT
The DNA here is from genome assembly GCA_028284585.1 of Chromatiales bacterium. GTDB lineage: Bacteria > Pseudomonadota > Gammaproteobacteria > Chromatiales > Chromatiaceae > Thiosocius. The sequence goes on along the minus strand of JANQRK010000036.1, from coordinate 86,443 downwards.
ATCCCCGCACTCCGGCGGGTACGCATCCACACTCGGCTTCCGGTCGTGCTCCCCGGCCGAGTCACCCCGCGCCTGGCCGAGATGCTTGCGGCCAGCCGCCTCCGGCCGGTGGTGGTGGTCCATGCCAATCACCCAAACGAAGTCACCAACCAACTGGGCAATGCCCTCAAACGCCTGGCAGACGGCGGGGCAGCTCTGCTAAACCAAGCCGTGCTCCTCAAGTCGGTCAATGATTCTGCCGATACTCTGGTGAGTCTGAGTGAGTCGCTGTTCGATATCGGGGTACTACCCTACTATCTGCACGCGCTGGACCCTGTAGCGGGCGCGACCCATTTTGACGTAACTCGCGAGGATGCCAAACGCCTGCTCGCGGCTTTGCGTACTCGGTTGCCTGGCTACTTGGTGCCCCGACTGGTGCACGAGGTGCCCGGACAGCCATACAAACTGCCGGTCTAAAACACGCTGGACCGCACACAACAGGACTGCACATACCCTGGGCGATAGCTAGAATTAACTGAATGATGAAGCCTTGCCCAGGACGGCTCGGAGCGTAGTCGAGTCTCCCTACTCGAACGCTACGGATGTCACGAGAACCATAACCTAATACTAGACGCTAGTGGCCATTGACCGAAATTAATCGAAAATCCGACGAGCAAGAGTCAGAAACTGCCGCCAAGCAGCGGGCACGGCCGCTACTTGGGCTGCAGATACCCAGACAAACGGCACCCAAAGCCGAGAATTTCTTGCTGGACCCGAAGGAGACCGAGGCCTGGTTCGATGCCCTGCCAATGGCCAATGTGGGTGAAACAGCGCGCAAGGTTTACAAGGCGCTGATCGATTTCAATCGAATCGAGCTGCCGGACTTGCTGCGCGCCAAAACGGTCGAGAAATTTAGGCCGCCGGTCGAATACATCACCAGCAATCTGCAAAAGCACTACGTAGACGTCGGACTTCCACTATCGCCCAAAGGCTGGAAGACGGCCTCGCTGGCGCGCGAACTGCAAAAAGAGTTGGCGATTTCTTACAAAGTCATCATTGAACGCATGATCAACGGTGACGCGACCGCCTTCGATCGTCGCCTCTTGGTCATCGCGCTACACCGCACACTGCACTACTTGGGCCACTCGCTGCTGCAAAACGCGTTGATCTATGCCACCTGGCCAGACGGCATATGGCGCGAGATCAATGCCATATACGCCTATGCGTCACAGAACAATGTACATGAGCTACCGGTGAAATCGGACGATGGTGGGAACGCAGCGGTAAGCACGACGATCCAGGATCAATTCAAAGCCCTGATGCTGTTTGCCAGTGCGACGCCACACCGACTTCGCCAGAGTCATGCCCGTCTGTTGTACGCTCACCTGCAGGAATGGGCTCAGTATGCGTCGATACTCACCGAAGACGACGGTGGCACCAGTCTCGGGCGCTTCAACGTAGATCTCTGGACAGACTCCGCGCCGATGCACAATGCTCTGCGCACACCAGTGCCCGGTAAACGAATCGCGATTTTGGACGTCCGCGAACTACTCAAACATCTGCGCGGCGAATTCGAAGAAGCCCCTTGGGACAACCGCAGCACGCTGCAATCAGTGAGGCCTGCCCTCACCCGCCCTCTGCTCCGAATGCTCATCCTGGCCTGGAGCCGACCACCCGATCGTCGCTTCGTGCGCACCAAACTGAACTTCAATCTGAACGTGGTGGCTGGATTGCACGCCGTGTACGGCAACCTACGAGCAGACAACGAACCGCCCTATGCCACGCGACCGGCACCGCTATTCACGCTGGAGGAAACCGAAAAAACACCCGCCCGGAACAAGATCCAGTGGTCGTCAGGTATCCTGGAGCATGCATCTCTGGCGCCTCTGGACAGCGATTTCGCTGACGAGTCGCTGTTCCGCGACAGTTTCTTAGCAAGCAGCCGAAGCCCGGTGCCACCTGCACCCATGTCGCCCCCGGGAACCACTGAAGCTGAGCCCCTCGAGGCCGAACAGGGAACCGAGGTGACGCGACACGCGGTCAAGACGATTAACGAAAGCGCCGGCGGCTATTGTATTCACTGGCATGGTGAAGACATCCCCCGTGTCAAGATCGGTGAACTCATCGGTGTCGAATCGCCGCAGGATCGTCGTAAGTATGGTTTGGGTGTGATCCGTTGGATGAAACAGCAGCCCGACCAGTCGCTCGACCTGGGGCTCGAAATTATGTCGACTCGCTGCGCCGCAGCTGATGTGCGTGAGGATAAAACCGGCTCGGCATGCAAGGGAGCACCCTCGTTTAAATGCCTCGTGATTAACGACACGGATCCGGCGAGTAACTCCACCGCAAGCCTGGTGATGAGTGCGATGAACCTAAAAACTGGAGTCGACTTGGTGTTGTCCACCAACGACAAGGAGCAGCGTATCAGGTTGACCAAGCTAGTAGAGTTCAGCAGCGCCTTTGCTCGCTATCACTTCGAATTCGTGCGGCCCGAAGGTGGCCAGGACGCCGCCGATGAACGGCATGAGGATGAATTCAGTGACCTTTGGGGCAGCCTATAACATGCGGATTGCACAGCGCGTCATGCCAAGCCGCCCGATAGCAGCCACAACCGCAATGAAGGAATTCTAGATTTATGGGAGCCCACGCTGAACTTGCACTGCCGTATCCAGAGACTGGTGGCAATCCGGTCGAGATGTTGGTTATCGGCTGCCCAATCGGTGTCGCGGACGGTTACGCGCGCGCCTTGCGCAACCAGGGTCAGGCCGCACACTTGAAGACCGCTGAGAGTCTCGCTGCGCTAGATCAACAATTGAACAGCGAACCCTGCGACCTCGTCATACTCAACGCCGACGCCACAGCGACACCTGTTGGAGAGACCGTGCAACGGCTACGCGATGCAAATCCGCATTGCAGCATCGTGCTAGTTGCGAGTGACCCGGGTGCGCATCAGGCTGTGGCGATCGAACTGGAACTGCAAGACCTGATCAAGCTAGAGGAAGAGCAGCATATAGGTCTCGCGATCCGCCGCGAACACCGTTTTCGGATGCTACGCCAGGAGGTTGCCCGACTGCAGCGGCAACTGGAGGAGGCCGAGGATCGCAGCAGCTTGTTAGTGCGCAGCTCTCGAGATGCAATCGCCTACATACACGACGGAATGTACCTCGACACTAATCAAGCTTACCTCGAGATGTTTGGCTGCGAATCTGCAGACGAGATAGACGGATTGCCGATCATGGACATGATCGAAGCAGACTCACGAGTCAGCTTCAAGGCCGCACTGCGCAAGCTCGACGAAACGGGCAAACACGCCGAGGAGTTTCGCTGCGTCGCCAGCGATGGGCGATCTTTCAAGGCTCGCATGGAATTCTCACCGGCTCGGATCGACGGCGAACAGTGCACACAGGTGCTGATCCGGGATCAGAGCCAGAATCTGAAGCTACAACAGCGCATCGATGAACTCACCATCAAGGATGCACAGACTGGTTTCTTCAACCGCCAGGCTTTTATGGAGCGGCTCGAGGCGCTGGTGGCCAGCCCAGAGAGCAGTGAACAATCCCATGCGCTAATCCAGATTTCGATCACCAACTACCCAGAGATGCGCGAGAACTGCGGCTTCGACTGCGCCGAGAAGATGCTGACCGAAGTCGCCGATGTACTGACCGCAACGGTCGCACGTGCCCATACGGTCGCTCGCTTCGGTGACCATGATTTTATCGCCCTTTGCGACGACAGCGAGCCGGCCCTGGAGATTGCTGAACGCTGTCTGCACAATCTGCGCAGTCATGCGTTCCAGAGTATCCAGGACTCGCTCGCCAAACCGGTTTACTCGATCGGCGTGACACGAACCGAGAAGGGCGAGGAAGTCAGCGCACACGAACTCATCAATCGCTCGTGCCGCGCTACTGGCATGGCGCGCTCCGAAGGTGAGAACCGCGTTATCTTCTACTCTGACCATACCCCAGGCGATACCCGGCATATGGCAGAAGCCGATGCCGCTGTCGTCAAACTGATCGATCATGCGCTGGCGAACGACGGTTTTCGCTTGAAGTACCAGCCGATCGTCAGCCTACAAGGCGACACTCGGGAGAACTATTCGGTCTACCTGAGGCTTCTAAACGACGACGGCAAGGAGCTGATCCCCGACATGTTCCTATCACCAGCGAACGATGCCAGTCGTCTCGCCGAGATCGACCGCTGGGTCGTGCGCAATGCCATCCGCGAGCTCGCCAGTCACCGCCGCGAGGGACAGAAGGTCGTTTTCTACATCATATTATCGCGTGCCGCTATCGAGGATGACTCGATGCTGCTGTGGATCTGCGATTGTCTACGCGAGTTCCGCGCCAAGGGCTCCTGGCTCGTTTTCCAGTTTCGCGAGAACGATCTGCGCAACGCCTTGAAACCGGCACGCGAGCTGATCGAAGGCCTGAAGAAAATCAATTGCCGGATTGCCTTAAACAACTATGTCACCAACACCACAGTCGACAACCTGCTTAAGCACCTCAATATCGATGTAGTCAAGCTGTCTCCGGAGTTCATGCGTGGCCTGGCAACGGATGCCAAGCAGCAAGACGACATGAGCGAAGTAAATCAGAAGCTCCAAGAAGCCGGCTACAAGACTATCGCGAGCGGTGTCGAAGATGCCGGCAGCCTCGCCATCCTGTGGAACATCGGGGTCAACTATATCCAAGGATATTTCCTGCAGGAGCCATCGAGCAAAATTGCCTTCGAAGACATCGAGTAAAGGCAGCGTCTTAGCTCAAATGAGCTCAAACCATTTTAGGCGCACATCGCCATCGGGCTGAATCCTTACATCTTTGCTATACCCCGACGCCAGTATCTGAACCCTCGGCTGCCATTTCTTGGCAGATCCTGCCTTTTTTGCGGTCAAGGTATAGGCAACGTCTGCAAGCTGCTAGAGCCTTCGTGACCTGTGGCTATTGGGGGACGATATCGTCCAGATCGGAGGCCACGAAGGATAGTCATTTCTTGAACGCCCATGACCGGCCATTGGGTCGGCAGCCAGCATCTGCTCCGTAGCACGCTAGCACACAGCGTTTTGCGATCCACTTCCAAAATTGGCACGGGCCGATCATCTATCGGCTGCGGTTTCGTCTGCAATCGGACTGCACGATTTGCCCTCTGCCGGGCCTCGCACCGGACAAAAGCTACACAGCACATCCTGCGCCAGACTACTCACCAAGCAGATCATCTGAAAACCAGAACTACACCCCAGCGCATACGACGCGTTACCATGCGCGCAATACCCGTACGTGGAACACAGGAGAACAGCCAAATGTCCGTCGCCAGCCCCGCGATAAGAGCCCGCCTGAAACAGCTGGAGGCCCATCTGGAGCAGGAAAACCCGGTCTTGCTGACGACCGTGAAGAGCTTTCGCCAACTCGACTGGACCGCCTATCAGATGGGCCTGTTCCAGCCGGAGGAATCGTTTGCGACCGATATTCCCTGGTGGCCGCTGATCTCCATCTTGGGTACCTTCTCGGCAGGCAAGTCATCCTTCATCAACCACTATCTCGGGACCAAGCTCCAACGAAGCGGCAATCAGGCCGTGGATGACAAATTCACTGTACTGTGCTTTAGCAAGCAGGACACCACGCACGCCCTGCCGGGACAGGCGCTGGACTCAGATCCACGTTTTCCGTTTTATAAGATCAGTACTGAGATCGAGAAGGTCGCCGAGGGCGAGGGCTCTCGGATCGACGCCTACTTGCAGCTCAAGACCAGTGCCAGCAAGGCGCTGAGCGGCAAGGTGCTGATCGACTCGCCGGGTTTCGATGCCGACGCGCAGCGTACCTCGACCCTCAAGATTACCGACCACATCATCAATCTCTCGGACTTGGTGCTGGTCTTCTTCGATGCCCGACACCCCGAGCCTGGAGCAATGCGTGATACCTTGGACCACCTCGTATCGCAGACCATCCATCGTTCCGACTCAGGCAAGTTCCTGTACATACTCAACCAAATCGATACCACGGCCCGGGAGGACAACCCCGAGGAAGTCGTGGCTGCCTGGCAGCGCGCCTTGGGTGAGCGTGGTCTGACCGCCGGACGCTTCTACACGATTTACAATCAAGAAGCGGCGATGCCCATTGAGGACGAGGCCCTACGTCGCCGCTTCGAAAGCAAACGCGATGCGGATCTTGCCGAGATTCACGAACGTATGGAACGGGTCGAAGTCGAACGCGCCTACCGTATCGTGGGTTCAATGGAGAAGGCCGCGCGCCGATTCGAAGACACCATTGTACCGACGCTCGGCCAGCTGATCGCGACTTGGCGCAAACGTACGCTGGTTGGGGACGCAATCGTGGCGATCATAGTCGTGAGCGCCTTTCTCTTCATCACGATAAAGCTCGGCCACTGGGATGGCCTGCAACTATCGGCCGCCTGGTGGGACTACATCACAGCGACCCCTCGTAGCACCTACTTCGCCGGTCTCGGCGCCCTACTTGCATGGCTGGCGATTCACTTGGGGATACGCCACATCACCGCTAAGCCCTTGAAAGCAAAGGCCAAGGAACTTGGCGAAACCTTGCGCATCCGCGGCGACCTAGCGCGCGCCTTCTCGTTCAGCACCAACCCATGGCGCAGCATGTTCCTCAGTCGGCCAGCCGGTTGGACTCTTGGTAACGAGCACCGCATCCGTAAGGCACTGGAAGATGCCGATCGTTTCGTACAGAACCTGAATGATAGCTTCACCAATCCCTCGGGCGAACACCAGCTGGCGCTGGCCACGGCACGGGAAGATGTGCCCAACCCGGCAGAGTTACCGGTGACCCCGCAGGCTCGGGTGAGTTCGGGTACTGGCGACTGAGCAGGGACCGCCCATGTCCAGGATCGGTGTGGACCTGGGCGGCACCAAGATCGAAGGGGTCGTGCTGGCGCCAAATGGCGACGTCGAACAGCGCGAGCGCGTGGCCACTCCGGCCGGTGACTACCAGGCGACGCTATGCGCTGTCGTCGACCTTGTTATGCGCCTGGAGCAGCGATGCGGCCGGTGCTGCAGTGTCGGCGTCGGCACGCCCGGCGCACTATCACCAGCAACTGGCCGCCTGCGCAACGCCAACTCGACTTGCCTCAACGACCAAGCCATAGACCGCGACCTTAGCGCCAGACTCGAGCGGCCGGTTCGAATCGCCAACGACGCCGATTGTTTTGCCCTATCAGAGGCTGAAGATGGGGCGGCATCCGGGGCCCACAGCACATTCGGCGTCATCCTCGGCACCGGCACCGGTGGCGGAATCGTGATCGGCGGCCAGCTGCTGCAGGGCCCTACGGCGGTTGCCGGTGAGTGGGGCCACAATCCGCTACCCTGGCCAACCACCGGAGAGCACCCCGGCCCTAGCTGCTATTGCGGCAAACGCGGTTGCATAGAGACCTTTCTGTCGGGGCCGGGCATGGCGCGCGACTATGCCGCTCATACCGGCCGAACCAGCTCGGCACGTGAGATCGTTGAACGCGCAGATAGGGGCGAGATCGATGCCGTGGCCTGCTTGCAACGTTATGCAGACCGCCTAGCACGCGGCCTGGCTAGCGTGATCAACCTCTTGGACCCCGAGGTGATCGTACTCGGCGGCGGTCTCTCGAAGATCCAGCCGTTGTACGAAACCGTGCCACGACTCTGGTCAAGCTACCTGTTTTCAGACGTCGTCCGTACACGTCTGCTACCACCCTTGCATGGCGATAGTAGCGGAGTACTCGGGGCCGCCCGCCTGTGGCCGGGAGATCGATCGCCGGGTTAGCCAGCGTGTTGTGCACTAGGGCCTGTTCACACTAAGTGAGACGCAGCGACGGCGGCCGTTTTTCTGGCCAACAAGGCGCTGTGAGCGCGGTGTGCCCACCGCACATGAGCGAGCAGCAACACCGTTGGACGGAAAAACGGTCCCATCCCTTCGGGTTGCACCCCAAAAACACGCCATGCGGCGTTGCTCGTCGTTCATTAACCAAAGCCGTCGCTATGGCTTGAGTGGAGGGCAAGTACAAGCGCGACTGGACAAGTGAGGGCCCGGATAGATCGGGAACATGGAACCAACTGTCCCTGCAAGAATACGCCCCGAATAGGGTGTTCGTCGCATCTGTGACCACCCGTTCACGATCGACTGGTGCACACCAAGTTAGACCAGCGATCAGGTCGCCATGGATCTCGCCAAGGCCTTGAGCGCATCAAAGCGGCTAACGAAGGCACTTGACCGATAGTCGCAATAAGCCTCGTCGACACCGGCAACACGCAGCGTTCCAGGCTGACCACCCACAACCTCGGCTACCCAGCTGCGCGCTCCCCGCAACAGTTGCACCATCGGCGACTCATCAGAGCCCGGCTGCTCGGCCAGCCCCTCGATGCTGGCTGTGACAATCGATGGTAGCTGCCAATGGCTGCACAGGAAGGCACCGGCGGCCCAGTGGTCGACACCGATCGCAGCCCGCTCCGCGGCGCACAAATCCACGCTCGGGTCGGCGGCGACTTGCCCCAACAACCGATCCATCTTTTGTGGCCACAGATAGACCAACAAGAGTTCTCCCAGATTGTGCAGCAAGCCAACCAAATAGGCCGAATCCGGATCAGGCGCATCCGAATCAGCAGAGTCCTTGGCCAAGCCACTGGCGAGATCGGCGCTGCCCAAGGCCATCAGCCAGTACGAGGTCACATCGAAACCTGGACAAGAGGCCACTGGCAGACCGCCGGCCACTGCCATGCCAAACGCCATGTTGCGCACCAGGTTGAGCCCCAGGACCTGGACCATCGCCGCTTTAACAGTGGTCACGGGTTGAGCAGGCGCATAGAAGGCCGAATTTGCGATACCGATAAGCCGCGCGGTGAGCCCTGGATCCCGCTCGATCACCCCTGCCAAGGCCTCTATCTCGACCTCTGGATCGGCTGCCATTGCAAGTAGCGCCGATGCCGTTGCCGGCAGCGGCGGAATCGATTCCATCATGACCAACTTCTTGTACGCGGGATTGTCGAGGTCCACGGCAGGGACTCCTTCATGGCTGGTTGGATTCAAGATTGAGCGGCTTTCCAGACCGGTACTTGAGAGCCCTACCACCCCCGTCACCTAAACCCGATTCCTCAACCGCAAACGGCGAAACTTTGGTCAACATTGAAAAAGTGTATAGAAAACACTATGCTAACCCTGGTGTACCAACAACACTTAGTAAATTATGCGTGCCGCCGAAGAGACTTTTAGCTACCGCTATCCGCACCCCGCAGTAACCACCGATGTCGTCGTGTTTACGATTCGCGACGGCCGCCTGAGCATCTTGCTGGTCAAGCGTGCCAACGCCCCCTACCAGGGTAACTGGGCCTTGCCGGGTGGCTTCCTGGATATCGACGAGGACCTGGACACCTGCGCTGCCCGTGAGCTGCAGGAAGAGACCGGCATCAGTGGCCTGTACTTAGAACAGCTGTATACCTTCGGCACCACCGACCGCGACCCGCGCGAACGCGTCATCAGTGTCACTTACTATGCTTTGATCCCTCAAGACGCACTTGCCGTGCCGCGTGCCGCAAGCGACGCGTCCGCAGTCGGCTGGCACGACGTCGAGAGGCTACCGGCATTGGCCTTCGATCATGCCCAGATCGTGACCATGGCCCATCGGCGACTGGTTGCCAAACTCAACTACTCAACCATCGCATTGCAGTTCATGCCCGAGGCATTCACCTTGAGCGAACTGCAATGCGTTTATGAAGCCTTGCTCAACCAAACGCTCGACAAGCGCAATTTCCGCAAGCGTATCTTGGCGCTCGACCTGATTGAAGAGACCGGACGTCAGCGTCGCACTGGCAAACACCGCCCGGCGCGAGAATACCGGGCAAGGCACCCCGAGCGGGTGGAGATAATCAAATGAAGCCTGAGCCGATCAAGTTCGACCAAACGCCACCACGCCCAAAGGTCCCCGCACACCCGGTGTGGCCAACCCTGGGAGCCAAGAAAAAGAGTGCTTTGATACGTCGCATCAAAGACCTCCTGCACGCCAACCATGCCATCCTGGTCGCGCATTACTATGTCGATGGCGACCTCCAGGAACTGGCCGAAGCGACGGGCGGTTGTGTCGCCGATTCGCTTGAGATGGCGCGCTACGGCGCCGCCACGGATGCCGAGACCATCGTCGTTTGCGGCGTTCGCTTCATGGGTGAAACAGCTAAGATCCTGAATCCAGAGAAACGCATATTGATGCCGGATCTGGGTGCAACTTGTTCGCTCGATGAGGGCTGCCCGGCGGACCTGTTCAGTGCATTCTGCGACCAACATCCGGACCGCCGCGTCGTGGTGTATGCCAATACCAGCGCCGCAGTCAAGGCGCGGGCCGATTGGATGGTTACCTCGGGGATCGCGCTACCGATCGTCCGTCACCTACACGAGCAGGGCGAGAAAATTCTTTGGGCGCCAGACAAGCACCTGGGGCGCTATGTACAGCAGCAGACCGGCGCAGATATGTTGCTATGGGACGGTAGCTGTGTGGTGCATGAGGAGTTCAAGGGGTTTGCCCTGGAGCGTCTGCGCCGCCTGCATCCGGATGCGGCGACCTTGGTGCATCCGGAATCACCCGAGGATGTGCTGCGCCAGGCCGATGTAATCGGCTCCACGACCCGCCTGATCGAGGCCGTCACCAAGATGCCGAATAAGGAGTTCATCGTCGCAACAGACGACGGAATCTTCTGGAAAATGCGCCAACTGGCACCAGGAAAAAAACTGTTCTCGGCACCCACTGCTGGTGCGGGTGCTACCTGCGAATCCTGTGCTCACTGCCCTTGGATGGCGATGAATGCGCTGCAGAATCTCGAGCAAGTGCTAATTGAGGGGCACAATGAGATCGAGGTCGATGAGACGATACGTGAACGGGCGGTGTTGGCCATTAAGCGCATGCTCGACTTTGCCACCGAGCATGGCATCAGCGGTGCCCTACCCCGCAACTGACGCGCAGCCTGCATGTTTGCGACAGCCAAGATCGGCCGCAGCTTGAGTAAAGCGGCCTACAAAGCCGAGGTCGAGGACCTGAGAACCCAGTTGCTCGAGGCGCAATTCGCTGCCAAGGAGCGCAATATACCGATCTACGTCATCATCGCTGGCATGGAAGGAGCGGGTAAGGGCGGCGTGGTCAACGCCTTGGTGGAATGGCTCGATGCCCGTGGCGTCGATGTCCACGCCTTCTGGGACGAAACCGATGAGGAGAAGTATCGCCCACGAGCATGGCGCTTCTGGCGTGCCATGCCCAAACGTGGCGAGATCAGCGTCTACTTTGGCGGCTGGTACCTACATCCATTAGAGCAACGCTTTACCGGCAAATGGGATGATGCCGATCTGGACCAGGCGCTACGCAGAATCCGCGAACTCGAGCGTATGCTGATCAATGACGGTGCAGTCATCGTGAAATGTTGGTATCACCTGTCCGAGAAGGCACAGCGCCACAAGCTAAAAGAGTTGGCCCGTTCGGATCGCAGTCGCTGGAAAATGCTGCCCAAGAAGTCCAAGTTCGGCGAAGAATACCGCCGCTTCGAAGAGGTGGCCGACCGCATCGTTCGCAGTACCGACATCGGTCGTGCCCCTTGGCACATCATCGAGGCCACCGATCGCCGCTACCGCGATGCGACCACCGGGCGCATCTTGCTGCGCGGGATCCAAGACGCGCTGGAACGCGCACCGCAAGTCAGCCTGGATGACGAAGAGCCCCCTCGGAACAACGATGCCAGTTTCCTCCCGAATGCCCCCGAAGCCCGTGTTTCGCTGCTGGACCGGGTTGACCTCGATCAGGCCATTGCTCGCACTGAATACCGTCGCATACTCGAGGCCTTGCAGGCTGAACTGAACCAACTTGCCTGGCGCGCCTACAGTCAGAAGCTATCGACCGTACTGGTATTCGAGGGTGTCGATGCCGCTGGCAAAGGAGGCGCCATCCGCCGCGTTACCCAGGCGGTTGATTCACGCTTACGCGAGGTCGCCTCGATCGCGGCGCCGACCGATGAGGAGAAAGCGCATCATTACCTGTGGCGCTTTTGGCGGCATATTCCGCGTGGCGGCCGCATGGCCATCTTCGACCGATCCTGGTACGGCCGCGTACTGGTTGAGCGGGTCGAAGGCTTCACCTCACGCGCTAACTGGACGCGCGCCTACCTCGAGATCAACGACTTCGAAGAGCAACTCACCCGGGCCGGAGTCATAGTGCAAAAATTCTGGCTCCAGATCAGCAAGGACGAGCAGCTAGCGCGCTTTCAGGCACGCGAAGACACGCCCTACAAGCGTTACAAAATCACCGATGAAGACTGGCGCAACCGGGAGAAGTGGAACGAGTATCGAGAAGCGGTCAACGAGATGCTGGCGCGCACCAGTGCCCAACAGGCCCCATGGCATCTGATCGCCGGTAACGACAAGAGATTTGCCCGCGTCCAGGTGCTCGAGATCGTAACCGGCGCGCTACGCGAGGCGTTGAAAACAAAGGCATAGTATGCACAGCGACGTCTCAAGTTTGGTCTTGCGATACTGAGCTAGCCAACCACTTGACGACGAAAGAGGCGATAGCGTCCGGCGCATTGAGCGGCAACAAAGGGACGCCAGACGGTCGCCCGCGCGGGTCGATGTCGGCCGCCAGCGCAATGATTTCGTCGTCCCCGCTGCACAGCAGCGCAGTCCCACGCTGCGCGCGATGGACCTCAATCTTAGGCAAGTGCGCCTGACGGAAGCCTTCGACCAACACGATGTCGAGAACCGAGTGGTCTAAACGGGCAACCAGCTGGTCGAAGTCGGGTTCGGTCGTGCCATCGCCCTCTTCGATCCAGAATGTGCGATAGGGTGAGGCGAGCAAGACCTGCTGTGCACCCGCTAGACGCAACCGGTGCGAATCCTTTCCGGGTATGTCGACATCGACATCGTGATGCGAATGCTTGATGGCCGCGCAACGCAGGCCCCGATCGCGCAGTATCGGGATCAAGCGTGTCAGCAAGGTCGTCTTGCCAGTACCTGAGGCAGCAACGAAACTCAGTAAAGGGACAGGGTGCGAATTCGACACACGCTCACCTCGTGATGAAGCCCCTTACTTTACAAGAGTGTCGCTGCTGTAAAAGTCGTTTCCAATTGCAGATTACCGCACGCCGTTAGATACCCATGCCCTGCGCCAGGCTTCGCGAACCCCGGCCGCCGCGGCGCACGACGGTCGGTCGGGGCAGCGGCATCCACGGCAGCAGCGACTGTCATACAGCGGATACCCTCGCGGCCTGGGCGCAGATTGACCTCAAAAATGGTCGGACAGGCGCAGTACGAAGCCCCAACCCGGGTCGTTTGGCCAGTGAGACGTCCCGTAGCCTCCGTACCGACCCTGACCACCCCGGTGGTGATCGCCATGCCCGACGACGGCCCCCCGCTCTCGGTAGCGATCATTGTGCTTGAGACGATAGATCCGATCACTGGCGCGGTCTAACTTGCGTAGCAAGCGATTGTGCTCGTGGTGATCGAGGTAGCCATCATCCAAGAACCGGCGCTTCAGGCGCGCAATTCGGCGTTGCTGCTTATGCAAGCGCTTGGCCTCCCTCCATGTCAGCTCGCCACTGCGTACACCGCGCTTTATGCGGTGGTGCTGACGATCCAGGCGTTTCTCGATGCGATCGTAATGCCGATGCTCGCTGTACCGGTCATGTGCCGCGACTGGCGCCGCGAGAATGCCCATCAACGGCAGTATCCAAATCATCTTGCTTGCTTTCATGCCTGATTCCTCCTCAGACTGTGGTGACTTACCATCTGTACGGAAGACTCTAAGGAACTACGACTGAACCCAGGCTGAATGCAGCAGCCCGCAAGCGGCCTAGAAAAAATGCCGCTACCCGTGAAGTTGGGGCGCGGCATTGGCCAATCTGGCAATATTGACAGAGGTATAGGAGAAACCACCACCCAGCGATTTCGCTCATAAGTTTCGGCACAGCCCATGCCAACCATCATGTCGACTTGTAAAACAAGCCCTTGGCAGGCGCCATGCCACCGGACGCACTTCAGACGGAGCGAAACGCACCATAACTAAACAACGCACTGGGCCGTTCCGCACCAGCCTCGAGTAGCCCATCTCAAGACAATTCCGATGAACAATGCCAAAGGATTCAGCGTCGTCCCTTGCGACAGTTGCGTGGGGCACATACCAATAATCGAAAAACTTTTTCTGCCCCCGCGAGACTAAGCCAAGAATGAACAGACTCCACACCAGTTTTTTTTACTTTCTTACGCTCACTGCAAGCCTGTGTGCATCGGTCCGCGCCGAACCGGTCGATTTCACCCTGAGTGATCTCGATGGTCGGGCAGTGGCGCTGTCTGATTACCGCGGTCGCTGGGTTGTGGTGAATTTTTGGGCATCTTGGTGCAGCCCCTGCGTACGGGAGTTGCCGGAACTCGTCGCCTACCAGCGCAACCACCCGGAAGTCCAAGTGATAGGAATAAACTTTGAGAACACCACCGCGGACGAGTCACGCAGTTTTCTGCAGCGGTTCAAAGTCAACTTTCCCAACCTCAAAATCGGCGAAACACCGCTGGTCCCCTTCGAGCCCCTTGAGGGCCTGCCGACCACGGCAATCGTGAACCCCAGCGGCGAGGTTGTGGAACGCCATATGGGCCCAGTTACGGCAACCCATTTGCGTCGGATCATCAGCCGCCATCAGCGCTGAACAGCGGCGTCACAGCCTCCCTCGAGCAGTCAGCTCGCGGTAATTTCTTCTGTCTTTAAGCCAGCCCCAGCAGCTAGACGGCTGCGTTGAGCAAGCCGCTTAGCTAAGTCGCTGATTTGGCACAGCAACCCTAGGTTTCGCCGAAAAAACCCACAAAAGACTCACAGATTGCGCAGGGTTTTCAGCCGGTCTTTTGCACAAGATATTGTGATTGACATGCCTCATTCAGCGTATATATTGTGTTTGGGACGAGCAACACTCGCTCGCTGGCAGCGCCGCTGCCCGGCGGCCGCGCCTTGCGATCTGGCCGCCCAGGATCACAGCACCCATAAGGAGAAATTCAGATGGCAACCGAAGGTACCCAGCCCAATGGCGGCGGTGCGGGCATTGCTGCTCCCCTGAGCGAGACCCAACACAGCCACGCCACCGTCGAGGTCGGAAGCAGCGCACCCGGCGGACTGAAGGTCATACGGCGCAATGGAAAAGTCACCAATTTCGACGCCAGCAAAATAGCCATTGCGATGACCAAGGCCTTTCTTGCGGTCGAGGGCGGTAGCGCCGCCGCTTCGCACCGCGTGCACGACCTGGTCCAGGGGCTCACGGCGCAGCTTAGCGAGGCCCTGCTGCGGCGCAACTCGGCCAGTGGCACGATCCACATAGAGGATATCCAGGACCAGGTCGAACTCGTCTTGATGCGCTCGGGCGAGCACAAGGTCGCTCGCGCCTATGTCTTGTACCGAGAAGAGCAGGCCCGCAAGCGCACCGAGGAAGACGCCGAGAACACCGCCGAGCAGACGCAGTCGCCGGTCAAGGTCACATTGGCGGACGGCACCACCCGTCCGCTCGATGCTGGACGGCTGCGCAGTTTGGTCACCGAGGCCTGTAGCGGACTGGAAGCAGTGACCGCCGAGTCAATCCTCGACGACACTTGTCGGAACTTGTTCGATGGCGTCCAGGAAAGTGATGTGTCCCAGGCGCTGGTGATGAGCGCCCGTACACTAATCGAGCAAGAGCCAAACTACTCCTATGTCGCAGCACGCCTGCTGATGGACATGCTGCGTCGTGAAGCGCTCGACTTTCTTGGGTTGGACCACGACGTGGCCACCCAGCAGGAGATGGGTGAGCGTTATGGCGAGTACTTCGCTGCCTACATCAAGCATGGCGCCGATCTGGAACTTCTCGATCCACACCTGACCCAGTACGACCTGGGGCGTCTCGGCGCGGCGTTGCAGCCTGAACGCGACCTAAACTTTACCTATCTCGGTTTGCAGACCCTGTACGACCGCTATTTCATCCACAGCCACGGCACGCGCTTCGAGCTCCCACAAGCATTTTTTATGCGTGTTGCTATGGGGCTAGCAATCAACGAGATAGATCGCGAGGGCCGGGCGATCGAATTTTACCGCCTACTGTCGAGCTTCGATTTCATGAGTTCGACCCCAACCCTATTCAACTCAGGCACCCTGCGACCTCAGCTATCGAGCTGCTATCTCACTACGGTGCCAGATGACCTGGACGGCATCTATGGTGCAATCAAAGACAATGCCTTGTTGTCGAAATTCGCTGGCGGCCTAGGCAACGACTGGACCCGAGTGCGCGGCATGGGTGCGCATATCAAGGGCACCAATGGCACCTCGCAGGGGGTCGTCCCCTTCCTCAAGGTGGCCAACGACACCGCAGTGGCCGTCAATCAGGGTGGCAAGCGCAAGGGCGCTGTCTGTGCCTATCTGGAAACCTGGCACATCGACGTCGAGGAGTTCCTCGACCTGCGCAAAAACACCGGG
Organism: Chromatiales bacterium; assembly: GCA_028284585.1. Lineage (GTDB taxonomy): Bacteria > Pseudomonadota > Gammaproteobacteria > Chromatiales > Chromatiaceae > Thiosocius. The sequence goes on along the minus strand of JANQRK010000036.1, from coordinate 70,024 downwards.
GACGACCGGCGTCGCACGCACGACATGAACACCGCGAACTGGGTCCCAGACCTATTCATGAAGCGGGTCGCCGAAGACGGCGATTGGACATTGTTCTCGCCGGACGAGGTCAGCGATCTGCATGATCTGTCCGGCGTGGCCTTCGAGGAAGCCTACACCCGATATGAGGAGAAGGCGGCGCAAGGCGAACTAGGTGTCGCCAAGACGATCAAGGCCAACGATCTGTGGCGCAAGCTGCTCAGCATGCTGTTTGAAACCGGCCACCCATGGGTCACGTTCAAGGATCCCTGCAACATTCGCTACACCAACCAGCACGTGGGCGTCGTGCACAGCTCCAATCTTTGCACCGAGATTACGCTGCACACCAACGACAATGAGATTGCCGTGTGCAACCTGGGATCGGTCAATCTGGCCACGCATGTGAACGACGAAGGGCTGGATGTCGAAAAGCTCGAGAAAACCGTCGGCACCGCCTTGCGCATGCTCGATAATGTGATCGATTACAATTACTACAGTGTGCCCCAGGCGCGTAATTCGAATCTGCGCCACCGCCCGGTAGGGCTCGGCATCATGGGATTTCAGGACGCTCTGTATAAGCTGCGTCTGCCCTATGCCAGCCAGGAAGCGGTCGACTTCGCCGACCACTCAATGGAAGCGGTTTCCTACTTCGCGATCCGCACCTCGGCGGATCTGGCCGAGGAACGCGGCCGCTACCAGAGTTTCGAGGGCTCGTTGTGGAGCCAGGGGATCCTGCCGATCGACTCACTGGCCAAGCTCGGTGAGGTGCGTGGCAACTACCTGCAGGTCAACGACAGTCACACACTGGATTGGGAGAATCTGCGTGAGCGCGTGCGGAAGGTCGGCATGCGCAACTCCAACACCATGGCGATCGCGCCAACCGCAACCATCTCGAATATCTGTGGCGTTAGTCAGTCGATAGAACCGACCTATCAAAACTTGTTCGTAAAATCGAACCTCTCTGGCGAATTCACCGTGATCAATCCCTACCTTGTGCGTGATCTCAAGGCATTGGATCTATGGGATCCGGTAATGGTGAATGACTTGAAGTACTGCGACGGTTCGGTGCAACCGATCAGCCGTATCCCGGATGAGCTAAAGGCACTGTACGCATCTGCGTTCGAAATTGACCCGCGTTGGCTGGTCGAGGCCGCCAGTCGGCGTCAGAAGTGGATCGATCAGGCGCAGAGCCTGAACCTCTATATGTCTGAACCTTCCGGCAAGAAGCTCGACAACCTCTACAAACTGGCCTGGGTGCGCGGCCTGAAGACCACCTACTACCTGCGCTCGATGGGCGCCACCCATGTCGAGAAAGCGACCATGGACGAGCACAGTCAGGCAGAAAGACTGCGCGCGGTGGGCGGCAACTATAGCGCGGCAAGCACCGAAGAAGCGGCTCCCGAGGTATGCAGCATCCTCGATCCAGATTGTGAGGCCTGTCAGTAACAGCGGCCACCATCAAACCAGACCAGGAGCAATTGCGATGATGAACTGGGACGACCCCTTGACCCCCGTAACGCAAACAGTGACGGCCCCACCCTCTGCCGCCGGTGTCGAGTCGGTCGCCGACGATGCTGTACCGACCGCTAGTATCCAACAGCCGCAGCAAGCCGACCTGCGCCCGGTCAACCCGGACGACAAGCGTGTCATCAATGGCATGACCGACATCAACCAGCTCGCACCCTTCAAATACCCCTGGGCCTGGGAATACTTTCTAAATGCCAACCGTAATCACTGGACACCACTCGATATCAGCATGGCGCAAGACGTACACGACTATCACCACAAGCTCACGCTTGAGGAGCGGCATGTCTACGAGAATGTACTGTCCTATCTGACTACCTCGGACATCTTGGCGATGCGCAATATCGGGTTGGCGGTCATGGAGAAGATGTCGGCGCCAGAGTTGCAAATCTATCAAGCGCGACAGGTCTATGAGGAGTCGCTGCACACCTGGACTTACCAGCACTGCATCGAGACCATCGGCCTGAACCAGGGTGAGATCTACAATCGCTACCGTGTGGTGCCTGAGATCAATGGCAAGATCCAGATCGCCAACCGACGCCTCAACTCGGTGTTGCGCGCCGACATCGATCTGAGAGATCGCGATGAGTTGCACAACTTTCTACTGGCATACATCTTCTTCGCCGGCGTATTTGAGGGCTGCTGGTTCTACAATGGCTTCAGTCCGATCTTTGCCCTACAGCGACGCGGCCTGATGAAAGGTACCGCGGAGCAGCTCCAATACATTATGCGTGACGAGGTACTGCATGCCTCGTTCGGCATCCGAGTAGCCAAACAGATCATGCTTGAAGAGGACATCCGTCCCGATCCTCGATCGCTGGATGAAATGTGGGCCGAGTGCGAAGCGGCGGAAGAAGCCTATGCCGGATACATCCTGCGCGACCCCATCCTCGGATACAGCAAAGAAGATCATGTAGACCAATATCGCTTCATCGCCAACCGCCGCGCACGCAACCTTGGCCTCGCAGAACCCTATCCGGGCGCGGAGCCCACCCTCAGTTGGTTGGACGAACAGGCGAACCTGCGCAAGGAAAAGAATTTCTTCGAAACCCGGGTAACCGAGTACCAAGCCGGCGGATTGAAGTGGGAGTAGCCCCGGCGCCGGTAACCGTCTATGCCGGAGGGGCCCTGAGAACTCTCGCCCGACATTCGCAAATGTCATAGACCACCACCCAGGGGGATCGGGGTCACTTCGGCACCAATGAAAACGGCCTTTTAGCGCTGGTCAAAAGTCACCGGTGACACGCGCAAAAAAACGGCAAACCACACCTGACGATGGGGCAGGCACTTGGGAGAATCAATGATGAAGTGGGAAGATCCCTTGCAGTCGAGCGCTGGCGCTGCATCGGCCGCCAACTTAGACCCACCGGAGATCTCGAATCCCCTGGCACCCCCTGGCAATGCAACAGCGAGTGAGGCAACCGGAGCGAGGCGAAAGGATGTCGGTCGCCGCCCAGCAGGCTCCAACAAGATCATCAACTCCCCCGACGGGAACGGGCAAGCGGTATCGCTGATCTATGACTGGGCGCTCAAGAAGTATCTAGACAGCTGTTCCAATCACTGGATGCCGTACGATATCAGCATGCATGCCGATGTTCGATTGTGGCGCGATCCGCAGGGACTGACCGCAGATGAGCGTGCGATCATCAAGCGCAACCTCGGCTTTTTGTCGGCTGCCGACGCACTGGCGGCAAACAATCTGGTCCTGGCGATCTATCGCCACATCACCAACCCAGAGTGTCGACAATATCTGCTAAGGCAGGCCTTTGAATCAACACTACACACCCACGCCTGCCGATATGTCATTGAATCGCTCGGTCTCGATAGTGACGAGCTACACCACTTGCACCACGACGTCCCTGCGATCGCCCGCAAATCGATCTGGGCACAAGATGCCACCCAACACCTGTCGGATCCCAATTTCCAAACCGGCAGCGATGCAAACGATCAGGTGTTGCTGCGCGAACTGGTCAGCTTCTACGTGATCTTCGCAGGCATATTTTCCCAGGTGGGATTTACCCAGATACTCAGCATGGGGCGCCGCAACAAAATGGCGGGCACCGCTGAGCAGTTCCGGCACATCTTGCACGACCTGTCTAGGCACATGTACTTCGGTATGGATGTCATCAATCAGATCAAGGTCGAAAACCCACACCTTTGGACCGAGAATTTCAAGCGCACAATTTCGCAAATGCTGCGGGATGCAGTGGTGCTAGAGACCCAGTACGCCTATGACACCATGCCGCGTGGCATCCTTGGCCTCAATGCACCCATGTGCGAGGAATATCTACAATTCGTCGCGAATCGGCGCTGCGCCCAGATCGGACTGTCAGAACTATTTCCAGGTGCAACCAACCCCTTCCCATGGGTGTCGGAGGCGCAAGGCCGAGACGTAGGGATGACCGTCTTCGAACAGCGCCCAGCCGACAACCAAGCCGGCGGGGTTTTGAACTGGGATTAAGACCAATGCCGTTCCTAAATACATGCGGCGCCGATCACAATATATTGTTGCTCGGTAAACACGAGACACAAATTCTTGTGCTACACCAGAGTATTGACTAACATTTAGACGTGCCGCTGTTAGGTCTCTCATTAAGGATGGGGCACCCAGTTTTCCTAATGTTGGAGGGATGAGCCGAATGCGCTGTCATCAGTGCCACAGCGAAATGCGAACGACCGACAGCTCTCTGGAAGGCCGGGTCTACCAAGTCTGGTACCAATGCCCGCTATGCACTGCTGAACAAACAGTAGCCCAACCATGCGAAACGCCCCTGCGCCGCATCGGCAAAATGCAACGCTGCAGCAGCAACCCCAACCTAAGGCGCGTTCGGATCTAGCGGGCCCTAGTGACATCCGCCGCTAAACTCAAACGATACGCGCTCCCCCGAACCAATCGGGCACTAGAGCGGTAAGAGACAGACCCGATGAGACAGTTCTCGCAACTTCGCTTCCCGATACTGCTTGTCGGCTTCGCCCTATTGGCTGGCGATCCAGCTCTGGCCAACAAGTTCGAGACCATTGGAGGCGGCGTCTCTGGCTCGGCTGGGATCAAACGTGAATGGCTGCAAATGACCCTGGTGGTCGCCGGGGGCATAAGCCTCTTTAGTGCCTTTTTGGCCGTGGTGCTGCCACACAGTAACGCCGCATTCCTCAACTACGGAAATTGGAAGCAGTCGGCGATCGTCCTATCGATTCTGGGTGTGATTTTATTAACTGGAGCAGCGCTGCTCTAAGTAAGATCGCAACTACACACACCATGCATGGATTCGGTCTGCCCATACCGGTAAAGTGCTTCGCATATTCGGCTTCTCCAGGCATGAGGTTGGCATGCAGATCGATCAACTTAGCGCACTTTACGCCGGGATCATCGAAGGTCTTGGCGAGCGTCTTGACCGGGAGGGCCTGACCAAGACACCGCAGCGCGCAGCCAAGGCCATGGCCTACCTGTGTCGCGGCTATGATCAAGAACTGAATATCGTGCTCAACGATGCCGTGTTCAAGTCCAGCAACGACGACATGGTGATCGTCAAAGACATCGAACTGTATTCGCTTTGTGAGCACCACATCCTGCCGTTTATCGGGCGGGCGCACGTCGCCTACCTACCACGCGGCAAGGTGATCGGTCTGTCCAAGATTGCTCGGATCGTGGACATGTTCGCCCGTCGTCTCCAGATCCAGGAAAATCTCACCGTGCAGATTGCCGATGCGATTAGTGAAGCGATCCAACCGGCTGGGGTGGCAGTCACCATCGAGGCCGAGCATCTGTGCATGAAGATGCGTGGAGTCGAGAAGCAGAACTCGACCATGAAGACCTCGGTAATGCTGGGCACCTTCCGTGAATCTCAGGCGACGCGGATGGAATACCTACAGCTCATCGCAGACTAAGCGCTTGAATCCAGCGCCTAACACCCACCCATCACCCGAACTCTGTGAAGCCATCGAGCAACGGGTCAGGCATTTACTCAACTGCGCCGCCCCTCTGTGTGCCCGACGGGGCGCACACCAACCACAACCGCGCTTGCGCTTCGATCTTAGTGGCTGTGCCGCCGGCCAGGCCATCTGGCATAGCGACGGTAGGTCCGAGCTGCGCTTTAATCTCGAAATCGCCCGCGATTACCGGGATCACTTTCTGCGTCACACGGTCGCCCATGAGGTCGCCCATCTGGTCGTGGCAACCTGCCATGGCCGGGCCCGCGCTCACGGCGACGAATGGCGCGCTGTCATGCGGCATTTCGGTATCCGCAATGCGCAGCGCTGCCACAACTACCAACTCGACGAAAAGCGGCTACGACGCCAGCGTCGCTGGGACCATGCCTGCGCCTGCTCCCAACATGGACTCAGTACCACCCGCCACCACCGCATCCTACGCGGGCAGACCCAGTACCATTGCCGACAATGTGGCACGGCGCTGCGTCCGATAGCTACGCGCGACTAAGTTATCCCCAACACCGCGTCAGACCCGCTTGGGGTAGTTGCCTGAGCTCGCTCAAAACAACGATTGTCGCTTATTGGTCGGCGCTCAAAACCGGTCGTTCAGCCAGGCCGTGACTTGATCCAGCAACGCCGCCTCCTCGCCTTCGAAGAAATGATCGGCACCGGGCACTCGGACTTGCTGGTAGTCACGCTTGGCCAGCGTGGCTCGGCTGGCACGTGCCGCGGCACTCTCGATCACCTCGGGCGAATCAACACCGCCATACAGATCAAGCATCGGCTCGGTGGTCACCGCCAAGTGTGACAGATTGTCCATCGGCCCGGCTTCGATCCCCGCTGATAAGCCAACTGCGATAAATCCGGCGACCGGCCGCTGACCTCCGCTGAGGTAGTGGAGGGCCATGGTGGCGCCCTGACTGTGACCGATCAGCACCAGTGTAGAGAATCCCTGGGCACGCAGATGCTCTGCCGCGGCATCTAGGCGGCCGGGTATCCAACCGTAGATCTCCGCATACTCGGCGTGCGTTGCCTCATTGGCCAATACCGGCATCTGCAGCGATAACGTATGCCACCCGAAGTCGGTCAAGCCCACCCGCAGCGGTTGCACCACCGTCGGCCAGTTCGGATGTACTCCCGTGCCATGCAACACGATCGCGGCCTTGCCAGCACCAGGTTCAGCAGCCGTCGTCTCCAACGCGAGAAAATCTGCCCGGCCATCGTTCAGGTACACAGCCTCCCCGTCGAGCAAAGAGTCGACTATTTGATCCGCCCAACGCCGCTCCTTGGCAAGGTCGCTGGCAGGGGCACCCGCGACGATCAAGAAGCCGATAATCAAGACCCCAATGCTCCGCTTATGCATGGCTGTGTCTCCATCCAATCACCTGGTTGGCTGTGTAGCGAGACGGCCGGGTGCCGTCCCCTCCCTCACCATACAGTGCAACCCCCCGCAGCGTTGATCTGCTAGGGAACGAACTTGCCCTGACGTCGCGCGGCTTCGCCCAGCACCGGGTGGCTACCGGCTCAAGTGCGCCGCCCGCGCGGCCGCTATCCCCTGCACAGCAATCACCCGTTTACGGAGCTCCGAGGATGAACCAGGAAATCAATCGCCTGCTGATGGAACTGGAACACAGCATGCGGACCATCAATCGAGAGGTGATCAATCCTGAATTCCAGTCTTTGACCCTAGAAGACCTGCGCCCGGTGCTCTGTCTGGTTGCGGGTGCCCGGGCACGTTACCTCAAGGAACTGTTCGATCTCGGTGCCACTGCACCGGATGGCAGACCTACCGCAAGCCAGCTAGAAACACTGGCCCAGCTGCGGCGCGAATACGATGAACTGGCCAGCGCGGCCAAGGCATTGGAAACCGCTATTCAACGCGGCTATCTGGACGCCGTCACCGGCTAGCCTGGGGACAACGCTGCAGCCTGTGGCGTTCTCCTACCGATGACTAGCACGCTCAACAGGTTGTCGGAGGCCCTGCCTTACCCCTATCTCATGCCCCGCTCTCCCACCACCGCAGCGCATGCCGCCTGGCATCCAAGCTGACAGCGACAGCGATGTACGCTAGCCTAGCTCGGGCATGCTGCAATACGTCATGCTCAAAAGATGGCGCCACGATAAAGCGCTTTGCAAATTCTCAGACCTGGTCGTGGATTCTTGGGAGCCGGCCTACCTGTGGTCGCGATCTTTGCTCGAGGCTGGCCATAGATGATGTGGTACCTGTATCTGCTGCGTTGTGCCGATGGATCCCTCTACACCGGCATCAGCACCGACGTCGAGCATCGCATCCAGACGCATCAGGCAAACCGCGGCGCACGGCGTTTGCGCGGACGCGGCCCGTTCGAGCTCGTGTTCTGCGCGCCGGTCGGTGATCGCAGCCAAGCACAGCGCGTCGAACATAGGGTGAAGACACTCCGCCGGGTGGACAAAGAACGCCTAGTGCAGGGCGAAATGCCACTACCCTGAATCGATGGTCAATTGGCTAACCCCAGCCCGTCACGCAATAACCGACGGCGCCCGTCCAGCATGCCGGAATCATAGGCTATCGCTGGCGAGTGGCCCCAGACCGGCCCAGGCCAGGCCGGATCTATGTGGTAGCGAACCACCAGATGGAGATGCAACTGCGGCACTAGATTGCCGAGTGCACCCATGTTCAGTTTCTCGCCGGCAAAGGTATCCATGATGAATTCGCCAACCCGGCAAGATTCCTCGAGAAGCTGCTGCCGTTCATCGCGGCTAAGTTGGTAAATCTCTCGCAATGCGGGGCGACGAGGTACCAGCAGGATCCACGGATAGCGACTGTCGTCGAGCAAGAGCACTCGCGAAAGCGCTAAGTCTCCAATTGGATGGCAGTCCGCCGCGAGTTGCTCATGTAGTTGGAAGCATTCCATAGATCCGCCCACAATCGCCATTGGGTCGGCGCACACGCAGCAGCGGGCAGCCGTGGCCTGGGGATACCCAGCACCTATTCAGCCGATGCCGGCACTTCGCCCAATTATGCAGTCTAAACTATGGCCTGTTGTGACACTTACTCAATAATCTGTGGGAGGACAGCCATGTCACCAAACGCCGAGGGCGTGTGTTGGTCATGCGGCACCCAGTTGCACGCGGTCGATTACCCGCGTGAGGGTGTCTGCTTCAACTGCAGCAAACAGACCCACGTGTGCCGCAACTGTAAGTTCTTTGAGCCTGGACGGGCCAACGACTGTCAGGAACCCATCGCTGAGGCGGTTCTCGATAAGGACCGGGCAAACTTTTGCGACTACTTCGAGCCGACCCGGTCGGCCTATCAACCCAAGGCCGACGCCGACGCCTTGAGGAGCGCGGCCGACAGCCTGTTCAATATCTAGCGGCTCGGGAATCCGATCAAATCCAGCACGGTAACCCTAGTTCAGCCGATCGACTGAGGACGGTACCCTCGCTCGGGCCATACTCATCAGGCGGCACTGGCGTCCTGTGAATCGGCCGTTGGTGTAAACGGCCGATCGCGCAAGGTCTGTGCAGCCGCCTCCGCTTCGGTCTGCAGGGCCTTAACGAATTCTGTTCTGGGTACCTGCTGGCGGAGTACCTGTTGTAATGCGGCAAGATGGCCTCGCGCGCGCGCCATGTCGCCGGACGTCGCATGGTGTTTGGATTGCACCAGATGATACCTGGCCACAACCTCCGCTCGGCGCTCGCCAAGCTCGCGGCGGAATATGATGCGCACATCGCGCGGCATCGGCTGTACGAAGGCGCCGTGCTGGACCAGCTTTATCAGATAGTCCAGCGACCCTAGAACTCCACGGAGCGCAGTGACGCTGTCAACCGGTCCAAGGCTACCAGAAGACCGCTCGGACTCACTGTGCAGGGACTGCTCGGCCCGCTGGATCCGTGTAGCGATTTCCGGATAGCGCCGCTGCAGGCGTCGAATCCGCTGATAGCGGACCAATACCTCGCTCCGCAATGCCATTCGGCACTCGCGACTCAGGGGGACCTTGGTAAGCGCATCGAGCGATCTAGCGATGCCCTCTGCCGCACCCTCCAGACGTTTCACCGAGGACCAATGTTGCTGTTGATGGGCCTGATATCGGCTCGCCAGCCGTGCCAAAATCACGGTCGCCGACACGAGACCCAATACTACCAACGGCATGCCCCAGTCGCCCGGCATCGGCACTCCAAAACCACTCTCTAAACGTCTTCGCGTAGCGGCACTGCTGAGCAAAACCTAACGCCACATCAAGTTTTCTGCGTCAGTAATTTTTACACTAAGCACCTTCTCTAGGTTCCTCTCATGGAATTAAACTATTGATTTAGATATTAATTAATGAGAGGGGCAAAATACTTGCGTAAATCCCAAATACGCGATAAGCGTGGCCGTCATGGATGGAAGCTCGTATGCCTGATACTCGGCAATGGCATTGGTTGTTCGTTTGTGCGGGAACACCGGTCGGGGCGGCCCAGGCGGCCCCGATCGAAGGTTCGCTGTTCAGCAATATCGCGGCCCTGCTGTTGGTCCTCGGCATGGGTGCTCTGCTGACGGGAATGCGTAACCTGCGCCAAATGCGCCACCGTCGGATCGCATCGGGGCGCTCGGCCAAGGTGTACCGACGAGCCAAGTCCTGATCATCGCAGCACGACAGAATCCAATGATATAAGCTGCAGGCTACCCTGGCTGGATCGAGAACGACCGCAGACCGCTCGCCCGATGATTCAATCCTTTGTCCGCGCCCTGTGGCTACTGCTGGGCTGGCTGGAACTGTCGCTGTTCACGCTCCTGTTGTATGCCCTCAGCTTTCTCCCAAGTGCCTGGCACAGTCCATGGTTTCGACGTGCGTTCCGACTATGGAGCCGCAGCTGGATTCACGCCCTGGGAGTGGACCTTCGCCTACATCATAAGAACACCAAGCCCTTGCCAAAGCGATTCATCTTGATCGCCAACCACCCATCGTCGTTCGAGGATGTCGCCATACCAGCGCTGTTCGATGTCGACTGCCTGGCCAAGGAGGAGGTTCGCGACTGGTGGGTCGTAGGTCGTATCGGCGCAGCGGCCGGCACCCTATTCGTTAAGCGTGAATCCCGTGACTCGCGCGCCACAGCAGCAGACGAGATCGAACAACGCTTAGCGGCGGGCCGCAATATTGCACTCTACCCGGAGGGCGGTATCAAGGGACCGAGGTTGCAGCCCAGCTTTCGCTACGGCGTGTTCAAAATCTCGCTACAGACTGGCATCCCAATCGTCCCGATCTATCTGCACTACGAGGCAGTGCATGATTTCCACTGGGCACGTCACAGCCTAATGCGCAATCTGCGCCAGATCATGCTGACACAAAACAACCGCGCCAATTACTACCAGTTCGACGCGATGGACCCGAGCCTATTCGAAGACCCCAGCAAGTTTTGCGACCACGCCCACCGCCTGTATCAGCAATGGCAGTCACGGTTTCTCGATTGATCCAAGTACGAACTCGGACCACCCCCGCGGGCCGGCCACCGATGTTGACGCAAGTCGGCACCACCAGGGCAACCGGACCGCTGTACCGCGCTTGGCTGCCGATCCATAAGGTTGGCAGCCAAGCGGCCGACAAGGTTACGATAGGCTAGTCATCTCTTAACAGCCTCATACTCTATCGGGCCAAATCAAGATGCATAATTTTGACGTCTATTTTCTCGGCGAGACCCTCGCCGGCACAGACCCCGCAACAGTACGTGCCGGGGTTGCCAAGCTCTTCAAGGCACCGCCGGATAAAGTCGAACGCTTGTTCAGCGGTGACGCGGTGCGCGTTAAACAAGGTGTCGACGCCGAGACTGCCAGCCGATATCGGGCCGCCTTCCGCGAGGTTGGTGCCTTGGTGCAAATCGTGCCAGAAGGCTCCCAAGCTCCGCACCCGACGACGCCCACCGGCGCTGGCCAACCCACCACCGCTGGTATAGCGGCCGGCTCAATCGACAACGGCATGAGCCTGGCCGAACCGGGTGCCACCATAGACGATACCCCACAGCCGCCGCCGGCCAACATCGACACCGGCGCACTTGAGGCCTTGCCAGCGAATTCCGGCACACTGGAGGATTGCCAAGTCGAAAAAACACCCCGCCCAATCCCCGATATCAGTCACCTCAGATTGACCGACGACTGAGCCGCAACAGCAGCATCCGAGCTACCGGATGCCTGCAAGGCCGATGCAGCCAGTTCGATTCGGAAGCGGCCGATCGGATGTCGCACATCCACACGCAGCGGCGTATGAACTGCATCTTGGGCCAACCAAGCAAAGATTGGTCGATGGGCGGTCGCGCGCCGCCCATCGACTAGTTGTTCGACCGCCTCGAAGCGAACCTTCCAGGCCCGCAGCAGACGGTCGGCGATACGCACCGAATCCTCACCTTCGACCCTTACGATATATTCAAATCGCGACCGACCGCTGGTCACCGGGAACTTGAATTCGGCACCGCTATGCAGTTGAGCGGCACGCACAACTTGCAACAGGCCCAGACGGTCGAACAAGGCCCTGCTGCTGGCTGCCACCTCTGACGGCCGCCGCCCAGCTGCGAGCTGCGCCAGCTGAGCACGCCCCTCGCCGCTTGTTAGATCGTAACGTCTCACTCCGCTGTGGCTCGGGCCACGCAGATACAGACGGTGTCTGCGATCACGAGTGTGCTCATAGGACTCGAACCCCAGTAGCCCCTTAGCCTTGGGCTCGGTCCAGCTGCGAAATCGGTAACGGATCGGGTATACGGATTCAACGAACGGGTAAGCGCCGGAGGTCACATTGAGCTGGGCCTCGCCAAAGTCCGATCGAAATTTGCGACGAGTAGCTAGTGACAGGTCAGCGATTGGCAAATCCGCTCCGACCGAAAAGACCCCGCGGTAGGTGACCCGGTAGTCGAGTTGCTCGACAGCACCGGCCGCGGACACAAGGGCCAACATTAGGTAGCCGAACACCCACAGGCGTCGGGAGCCCTTGGTCATCAATCGCCGCATGCTAGTCACCCGAAATTAGTAACCAGGCTAGTACTCGAGTTCCTTGGCACACAAACTGCCTCACCAAACTCAGTTTGTGAATTAGGTCTCACAAACACCAAAATTTTGACGAATATCGGGACAAAAACTTGGCAAACCCAATCTCGAGCGACAATTTACTGACGCAACCTCGCCCAAAACGCCAAGAAACTGGCGGCTCCGATGCGAATCCCCGGGCAACCAGCGTAGCAACGGGTCAACCAGGGAAGCAGAAAGCGGAGCAAGAACTCGGCGAGCCGGCAGGTCTGGAACGGGCCCGTCAGCGCCTCGCTCAGGAGCTTGGCGAAGGTAGCGTGAATGCTCCGCAGTCTGGCCAACAAGCGCGTGCACTGGTCGACAATCTGGGCGCTCAACTAGCCGCAGATCCGAAAGCCGGTCTCGCTGCGCACGGCGCAATCAGTCCCGATCTTTACAGCGCAGCGACAGCGCAGCCTAACCGCTGACCCGTCGCACCAATCTCGGCACAGGCGAGATCCTGTCTCGCCATTTACCCGGCCCCGTTCTCTGCGGTGGCCGGGTTTTCTTTTTGCACCTCGGGCACCCTCGCACTGCCCGTCGGGGTCACGAGAGACTATATCGAATGCGAGTCGTCTACCTGACCCTCGGCCTGTTCGTGCTTCTCGGCCTGTTCGAAGTCTGCCACATCCCACCGCTGCCCGACCCCGGCTGCTCACGCCTGGCAACCGGATTAGTAAGCTGCAAGCCTGCCACTACCGGCCATCTCTATTAGGTCTGCGGCCCACCAAGGTGGCTCTGTTGCGCTGAGGTTTCAGTCACGCCCAGCCTTTCGCCGCCTATGACTTGGTATGGCCCACCGCCGGCAGATTCAAGGGCGGACTGTCGAACCGAGCGCCTTGACAGGGCCAGTCTCCAGGCGCTCCGTGTCCGCCAAGACAACATGGCGACCGTCGGTCGTAACAAATTCCCGATCCTCGATATCGCCGCGCTGTGCTCGGTACTGCGCAGTGCGTCCAGTGCCCGCATCCACGACTCGCACAGAAATCACCTCACGATTGCCCTGCCAATGCGCAAACAGTAGATAAGACGAGGTGATCAAGACCAGCACAACAGCCGCCAAGATCACCCGCCTATGCGGTCGGCGGCGCCCAAGCATGGCGTTGATCAGCCGCGGTGACTCGCGGTCGCTCACGAATGCCGGGCCGCGAGTGCGCCAAATCAAAGCCACTACCAGGACAACGCCGAGGGTTAAAAGGATTTTTCCTAACATATACGAATCTTAACGCCTAACCCGCAGAGCCCACGCCTAGGCGCAATTCGATATCATTGCGGTAAGGCACACCGCGTAGAGTGGTGTCAGCGAAAGTTGCCTGGTCCGATCGGTCTCGGCAAATTGCCGTTCCCGGCTCGTGCGATGGCAATGTCGGACGCAACGGCAAACATCTTGGCAACCCATGGCGGTATCGGTACGGCAACGACATGAAATCATCGGGCATGAGATACCTCCTAGCCACAACCTGGGTTCTGTTGCTTGCGCTTGCCACGGGATGCAGTGAGCCGGATCGACCTTCGATCAGTCTATTCCTCGCCGTTCAACGCGGCGATCTCAATCAGCTCGAGCGGCATATCCACTGGGGTAGCGATATCAACGCCGCGCTACCTAACGGGCTCTACCCATTGCATGTGGCCGCCGAGAAGGGCCGCATCATAATGGTCCGGACCCTGCTGGAACACGGCGCCGCACTCGACCAGACTACCGCAGCCGGCGACACCGCGCTGAATCTAGCAGTCTTGGCTGGGCGCACCCAGGTCGCAGATCTGCTGCTAGCGCGCGGGGCCGACCTGGAGCCCACCGCGTTGCTGCTCAAGGCGGCCAGCGCCGGCGTCACCGACCGTGACATCATCCGCTTCCTGATCGAGCGCGGCGCAGACACCGAACAACGCAATCCGGATGGCAATACGCCGCTATTGATTGCCATCCGCGACAACAATCACCGCCTTGCCGCGCACTTGGTTCAACAAGGCGCCGATGTCAACGCACAGACGGCGCAAGGCGAATCTGCACTGGCACTCGCCGGTCGGCTGGGTGAACAAGACCTGATCAGCCTGCTGCGCCGACAGGGTGCTCGCTGAGGCCACGGATCCGCGCGGGCCTCCCATGGCGCAGCGGCCGCTCCTTTGCTAAGGTCGCGCGCCTTAGTGCGACTGTCCCATATGGAGAATCTTCGATGGCGAGCACCCCGGACGAACTAACCATTAACTACAACGAGGGCGGCGTGGAAGTCGTCAAAGAACTCGATAAGGCAGTACTTTCCAAGGGGGCCTGGACTACTATCCTGTTCCGCTACCAAGACTGGGATGCGCGCAAGGAAGAATACAGCAAGGACAAGTATTCGATTCGGCGCTATCAAAAACGCAACGGCGAGTATCAGCAGAAATCCAAGTTCAATATCTCCAGCCCGGATCAGGCCCGCCAGTTGATCGAGTCTCTGACCCAATGGCTAGGAGATTGATCACTCGAAGCCAATCTGCGGCGCCTACCTAGGGCCTGTTCACACTGCGCAAGGCGCAGCGACGGCGGCCGTTTTTTTGGCCAACGAGACGCTGCGAGCGTGATGTACTCACTGTACATGAGCGAGTAGCAACAAAGTTGGGCAGAAAAACGACCCGGTCCCTTCGGGTTGCGCCCCAAAACGCGCCACGCGGCGGGCAGATCAGTGGGGTCTCGAGGTCGGCGGCGAACTGAACGCACCCAGCGGACGTCGCGCTTCTCGCTGGTTGTCGACTAGATTCCCAGTTTGGCAGGCCAATCGAGCAATGCATCCAACACCGCGCGCTGCTCGGTGCTCAACCCAGTGTCGACGGCCAGGCGCGATAGCTGGCGACGATAGTCGTCAAGCACTATCGAGGCGCCGGCGTCTGGCTCGGTTAACCGCGCGCACCGGAAATCCTGCCAACGCAGTCGCTCCTCGCCGGACAGGCTTTGTAGCCAGTTGCGTGCCCGGTAGCGAAACAACAGCTCATGCAGTTTGGGTGCATCGAAAGCCAGCTCAAGTGTGGCTAACTCGTCTACCGGCGTGGCCCTGACCTGCGCGCAGCGTCGCCTATCCATATCGGACAAGAAACCACCGTATAGGTCGCGGTCGGGATCTGATTGCGCCGCAAACCGATCGCGCCCATCAAATACTGCCGTCAATTTATCTGCCAGGCCGGCTGCATTGCGCAAGGCTTCCAAGTGGCGAGCTTCAGCCGCCGCATCCATCTGCCATTGCTCACGCGCCGCCTCGGTCAATGTGGACAGTGGCACGATGACGGGAGCGCGATTGACATGCACCACCTTCAACGGGATGCGCTCCACCCCTTCGGGTAGATCCGCTCGCGAGGTGAACAGCCGCGCCCGGATCTCCTCGACCGAGAGCGTCAGCAAGGGTGTGGGATCGGTGCGCAGATCATAGACAATGATGCCGTTGCGATTGACTGGCTCCATCGCCAGCGGCACCACCACAGCGATGCAACCTAGTCGAGCCGGGTAGCGTGCGGAGACATGCAACACCGGTTGCGCCGCGCGCACATTGAGCTGCGCGGCGAGCTGTCGCTTATCACGATTGTTGAAAGCAAAATCGAAAAGCTTGGGTTGGTGCTCACGGATCAGGCGTGCGATCGCGATGGTGGCATGCACATCCGCTAGGGCATCGTGCGCGGCGGCATGCTCAATGCCATTCGCCGCAGTGAGATCCTCGAGACGAAAGCTGGTCACTCCGGGCTCGGGTTCCGGCCACTCGATGCCCTTCGGGCGCAGCGCCCGGGTTAGGCGCACGACGTCGATCATGTCCCAGCGCGAGTTGCCGTTCTGCCATTCACGCGCATAGGGATCGAAAAAGTTGCGATACAGCCCGAAACGGGTGACCTCGTCATCGAAGCGCAGGGTGTTGTAACCGAGCGCACAGGTTCCCGATTGCGCCAGTTGCTCGTGGATGAGGCCGAAAAATTTGGCCTCTGAGACACCACGTTCATGCGCCTGTTGGGGCGTGATCCCGGTGATCAGGCAGGCCTCAGGCTGCGGCAGAAAATCATCGGCCGGACGCGCATAGACGACCAGGGGTCCACCGATCGGTTTGAACTCGAGATCGGTGCGCAAGCCAGCAAACTGTGCTGGCCGATCGACCGCCGGATCGGCGCCCCAGGTCTCATAGTCATGCCAATAAAAGCTGTGGGTCGTCATCAAGTTGGCGTCGAGGTGACTTGATCACGCAGATAGATCGGCAGCGCGTGCTCGGCCGATACGACGGCGCCCTCCCTGAATAAGATGCCGGCCAGTAAGGCAACGTCCTGGGCCTCGATCACCGCATCCCCTTGCACTGGCGCCTGGACGCTACAACGGCACATCAATTCAGCAGCGTAACTCGACCAGCCGCTACCCGCACCGACCCAAGCGCCGATGCTTGGCAGCGGAACCATCGATGGCACACACACGACCTCATCGATCACACCGCGCATGATGCCCTGGGCATCGCCCGCAAAGCCGCCCCAGTAAACTTCGCCCATACGCGCATCCAATGCGCTGAGCACCCGATCGGCCTTATGTCGCCGCTGGATGCCCTGGGCCAATGCCTGAAGACTGGATACCGGAACGACTGGCAGATCGGCGCCTAGTGCAGCACCTTGGATCACCGAACTGGCTACGCGCAGGCCGGTAAAGGCCCCGGGGCCGCGCGCGAAGGCCAATGCGTCGAGTTGGCCGAGGCTCAAGCCCGCCTCTGTGAGCAACCTATCCATCATTGGCAGTATCAGCTCGGTGTGACGGCGTGGTGCCAACTCCGAGTATTCCGCTATCGCGTCGTCCACCAGCAGCGCGGCCGAGCACAGATCCTCGGTGGTATCGATTGCCAGCAATCGCAGCGGCATCAGGGCAACAGCACCGTGGAGCCGGTCGTGCGGCGCGCCTCGAGCGCACGCTGAGCACTCGCCACATCAGCCAATGCGTAATCTTGTCCAATCTGGATGTGCAGTAGGCCATCATTGATCGCGCCAAACAACGCGGCAGCCGCGTCATCGAGCAGCGCGCGCGTGGCGACATGGGTCGCCAGGCTCGGTCGCGTCAGAAACAGCGAACCCTTGGTGGTCAGCAATGCCGGATCGAAGGGTTCGATCAGGACCGAGGCATTACCATAGCTGACCAGCACGCCGAATGGGCGCAGCGCGTCGAGTGAGGCCATAAAGGTCGCCCGGCCGATCGAATCGTAGGCCGCTGCAACGCCCTCGCCACCGGTTAGCTCACGCACCCGAGTCGCGATATCTTCATGACGATATAAGAGGGTGTGATCGCAGCCGTTAGCCTGGGCCAGTGTCGCCTTCTCCTCGCTGCCAACACAACCAATCACAGTCGCACCCAGGTGCTTCGCCCATTGACACAGCAATAGCCCCACGCCACCGGCGGCGGCATATACCAGGATCGGGTCGCCTGGCTGCACGGCATAGGAGCGGAACAGCAAATAATACGCGGTCAGTCCCTTGAGCATGACAGCCGCCGCCTGCCGCTCGCCAACCGGCTCGGGCAACTTCACCAAGTGCTCAGACCCGATCAACCGGGTCTCAGCATAGCCGCCAGGACACATGGCGTAGGCCACCCGATCACCTACCTCGAACTGATCGACACCGTCGCCCAGCGCCTCGACTACACCGGCCGCCTCCATGCCGAGCACCGCCGGCAGAGCATCAAGCGGATACAAACCGGTGCGCTGGTAGATATCGATGTAGTTGAGACCGCAGGCAGTCTGCTGCAGTCGCACCTGACCCGGCCCCGGCTGGCCGACACGCACTTGCTCCCAACGCAGTACCTCGGCACCACCATACGTGTGGATACGGATTGCGTGACTCATTGATAGGCCCTGTAGGGCATAGGCGAGATCCTCGTGGCCCACATCGGCCAACACCGGGTAGTGCGGGTTTGCCACCGATTCCGGGAGCCACTTCGAAGCACTGCGGTTGGCAACGATTCTGTCAGAGTGCGCACAAAACCGGCTACCCGGTGCAGCGCCGTGGTCGGCAAGTTAAAGCGCAGTGATCGAAAACAATGGTGCGCACGCTCAACCGAGCAGTGGTACGCCGAGCAACCAACCATGCCCATGCAACACGAACCATAGGTATAGCCCTGTCCCGGCAACCACGGCGATCCCGTCATTGTAGCGAGCTCGCGGGGCCCCGGGTGGCGGTGCCGAGTTGCGCCGCTGCAGCGATATTCGATCTATCACGGCCCAGCCCAGGAAGGCACCGAACAGCACCGCATCATGCAGCATGCCGTTGGCCAGCAAATGCGCAAAGGCCCAGATCTTGGTCGCCGCCAGCATCGGGTGTCGGACCGCATCCTGAATGCGCCCGGGCAGATAGGCCGCGAGCAACAATGGAAACACAAACAGCAACAGCAGGAACGCGCCATGGCGCAACCAAGGGGCTGGCACATAGAGCACTATAGGTTCCTGGCGCGCGATACCGTAGCCGATAACGATCAAGGCCATGCCGGCGATGGCTACCAGGGAATACAGCGCCTGCCAGCCTATCACTCCAAGGCGCTCGGCCAATCGATCCCGCAAGGGCGCGTAGACGATCGAGAGCGAATGTATGCTCAAGAAAAGGATCAATCCAGCCAGCAGTAATCCCATGCCGCCTCACCACCCGTGTTCTCAGACAGAGCGGCCCCAATAACCGCTACTCGGCACCGACTGCGTCCATCCAGCGGGCCGTTGGCTCACGGACAAAAGGCTCGCCGATTGTTAATTGATAGACAATAGTTGATAAATCAAATTGAAACTATCAACTTTTAATTAAGCGTCAGCGCGCATATAAAGGCTGCGGACTCCCAACCGGTCGCCAGTGGATGATACCTATCTTTAACGAAATCCGGTTCAACAACCTGCGTGGCGATTTATTCGGCGGCGTCACCGCCGCGATCATTGCATTGCCGATGGCCCTGGCATTCGGCGTCGCCTCGGGCGCAGGACCGGCCGCCGGGCTCTACGGGGCCGTGTTGGTCGGCCTTTTCGCGGCGCTATTCGGCGGCACGCCGACGCTTATCTCGGAACCGACTGGACCGATGACGGTCGTGATGACCGCGGTCATCGCCAATCTGATCGCCGCCAATCCCGAGCAAGGCATGGCAATGGCCTTCACCGTTGTCATGATGGCGGGCGTATTCCAGATCCTGTTTGGTGCTCTGAAGCTCGGGCACTACGTCACGATGATGCCCTACACGGTTATCTCAGGCTTCATGACGGGCATCGGCGTCATACTGATCATCCTGCAGTTAGGGCCGTTTTTGGGCCATGCCACGCCTTCTGGTGGGGTAGTCGGCACGCTCGAGTCGCTGCCTCAGCTGATCGGCGACATTCAACCCGCTGAAACGGCGCTGGCGGTACTGACCTTCGCCTTGATTGTGTTTTTCCCGAAACGGCTGGCGCGTTTCCTACCACCGCAGCTGGTCGCTCTCTTGGTCGGTACCCTGATATCGCTCTGGCTGTTGTCGGATTTCGAAGTCCGCCGCATCGGTGAAATTCCGACCGGTCTGCCCGACTTGCAATTACCGGTGTTCAGTGCCGCCCAGTGGCAGCTCATGGTGGTCGATGCCGCAGTGCTCGCGGTGCTCGGCAGCATTGATGCGTTGTTGACCTCGGTGATCGCCGAGAACCTAACCCGGAAAGAACACAGTTCAAACAAAGAGCTGTTCGGCCAGGGGATGGGCAACCTGGCATCTGGCCTGTTCGGCGGTATCCCGGGCGCCGGCGCCACTATGGGCACCGTGGTCAATATTCAGACCGGCGGACGCTCGGCCTTGTCCGGCCTTACCCGCGCGCTGTTGCTCTTGGTGGTCGTCCTGTGGGCCGGTCCATTGACCGCACATATCCCACTCGCCGTACTTGCCGGCATCGCGCTCAAGGTGGGCGTCGACATTATCGACTGGGCGTTCCTGAAACGAGCCCACCGCGTATCGCTCAAGGCCGCCTGGATTATGTACGGTGTAATCGCGCTAACCGTGTTTGTCGACCTGGTCACCGCGGTGGCAATCGGGGTCTTCATCGCCAACGTGCTAACCATCGAGCGCATGGTCAAGCTGCAAAGCCAATCGGTCAAGGCAATCAAACACCCCGAAGGTCATGAAGACCTAAACCGTGACGAGCAAGTCCTGCTGGAACGCGCCAAGGGCAAGATCCTGGTGTTCGCCCTCGGCGGCCCACTGATCTTCGGCGTTGCCAAGGCCATCTCGCGCAAGCATGCGGTCCTCGCCGACCACCAGGTCCTGATTGTCGATTTCACCGATGTGCCGGTGCTCGGCGTCTCGTCCTCGCTGGCTCTCGAGAAGATCGTGTTCGATGACCTGGAACGCGGCTGCCCTGTGTTCATCGTGGGGGCGGAAGGCGACGTCAAAAAACGGCTCGACATCTTGGGACTGCTGCAGGCACTTCCCGCAGAACACATACTGGATACCCGTCAAGCGGCGCTTGAGGTTGCCAGTGCGCTACTTGAGGACATGGCCGATAAAGAGTCCGGTCAACAAGGGTCGCAACCAGGTCCGGCCTTGGGTGTTTGATCGAAAACACATAGACAAACAATGCGCTAGTTGGAGAACATTGAGCGTTTGCCGACACGAATTTGTGCGCCCACCGGCGTTAGGTGCTACCCGTTTGACGAATCGGCCGGCCCTTGCCAACGCTGAGACACGGCTGCCCGACTGCGTATCGGGACCGTCGCTTCGGGCCGACTGGCCATCGAGGGTCCCCGACATTCGGGCATCATTGATGTTCAGACCGTGCAGTACCCTCGCCGGGCTGCAGCACAGCAACCGGGCCCAGCGAGCCGATAGCGGCAAAAACGCTGCTTGGGGCATAGCGATCGCATGATCAAGCTCAGGACCTACGTCTACATCGACTCGCTTCAGCCCCAGCTCGCCGAGTACATGGCCACGGTATCGCAAGGCTTTTTGCCCATTCCGGGCGATGCCTGCCTGTGGGTCGAGGTGGCTCCGGGCATGGCGGTCCACCGTCTCACCGATATGGCACTGAAGGCGACGCGGGTCCACTTGGCCCAACAGGTGATCGAGCGAGCCTACGGTTCGATGGTGATCCACCAGCGCGACCAAAGTGACGTGCGCGAGGCCGGTCGCCTGCTCCTGTCCAAAATGGGTGCCGGTCAAGGCGACCGGGAGACCTGCCGCATCGCCTGGCAAGAAGTCATCCGTGGCATGACACCCGACCATACGGTGCTGATCAATCGCCAAGACAGGCGAGGCTCGATGATCCTGCCGGGCCAAAGCATGTTCATCTTAGAGACCGAGCCCGCCGGCTATATCGTCTATGCCGCCAACCAGGCCGAGAAGGCCGCGAATATCACCTTGATCGATGTGCGAGCTGTGGGTGCTTACGGGCGCCTGACCTTATCGGGACGCGAGGGTGATGTCGACGAGGCAGCCGCGGCGGCGATTGCCGCGGTCCAGAATCCATCATGGACCTAGCCGCGAGCTCTGTCTGATGCATCGCGCAGAACTACTCCAACTGTTGGCCCAGCACGGTACGCGGTTCATGGACGAAGCTGCCCACCTGAACCGCGCCCGCGCCTTTGTGGAGCAGCATAAAGATTGTTTTGATCGCACACTGTGGCCGGGACACGTTACCGGCTCGGTATGGGTGGTCAACCCAAAGCGAGATCACGTCCTGCTGTTACATCATCGCAAACATGATCAGTGGTTTCAGCCAGGAGGCCATGCCGACGGCGACGCCGACATCCTACGCGTCGCGCTGCGCGAAACCGCGGAAGAGACCGGTCTGGATCCGTCGCATATCCGTCTTGTGTCGGGCGACATCTTCGACCTGGATGTGCATACGATCTCGGCCAGCTCGCGCGGCCCAAGGCATGAACACTACGATGTACGTTTTCTGGTCGAAATCGACGACCGCCACGAGATTCACGGCAACCCGGAGTCGCACGACGTGCGCTGGGTCGACTTGGCGGACGTGAGCCGCTTCAATAATAACCTCTCTACCTACCGCATGGTGGAAAAGACTCGCCGCATGCACCGCGGCTAGATACAAACCACCGAGGTGGCACAAACCTTACTTCTGGTCGACAGCTGAGCCAGATTTTTCGGCCGTGTCCATAAACTTGCTGAGGTCGGGCCACATCTGCTGCATGCGGATACGCATCTGCGGCTCGAAATCCAGTGCAAAATCGAGAAAGGCGCGTGCAACCAGCGACAGCTCCTTGCCCTTGGGGTAGACCAAATACCACTGGCGCATGATCGGGAACCCCTCGACATCGAGCAACGCTACCGGTCCAGCTGGTCCTTCCAACGAAAGGGTATGCAACGACAACACGGACAAGCCAAGGCCACCTACGACCGCATGTTTGATCGCCTCGTTACTACCCAGCTCCATACGCACCTGGGCTCGACAACCCGCGGCCTTGAAGATGCGCAGTATTGCATCTCGCGTACCCGAACCCGGCTCGCGCAGGATCAGCGGCTCCTCGGCAATGCGCGCCAACGGGATATTCTTGTGTCCTACTAGGGGGTGATCGCGCGGGGCCATCACGACCAAGGGGTTGGGCGCGAACGTGAAGGCCTCGATCTCGAACTGATCTGGCGCCTGGCCCATGATGTAGAGATCGTCTTCGTTGGCATTGATGCGCTCCACTATGCGGTCACGATTTGAGACCTTCAGCGCAACATCAATTCCTGGGTACATCTTGCAAAACTCACCGAGGACCTGGGGAGCAAAGTACTTGGCTGTGGTGATGACACCCAGACGCAAACGGCCGCGCTTGATACCCTTGAGGTCAGCCATCTTCATCTCGAGATTGGCCAAGGTCTCAAAGATCTTGCGGCACGAATCGTACAGCTCCAGCCCCGCCTCGGTCGGTCGCACATTGCGCCCGACGTGTTCAAACAGCGGCAGGCCCATGGAATCGGCCAGCTTCTTGACCTGCATAGAAACAGTGGGCTGTGTGAGGAACAGCTCTTCCGCAGCTCGGGTAAAGCTACCCAAGCGGACGATCGCCTCGAACACCTGCAGCTGACGCAGCGTGGCGTGACGAATGAGGTAGTCCGGCATGGCTGCCGGCGGGGTGTAACCGTGCTCGCTAGACGGGGGCATCCATCTTCCTCTGTCATAGACGGGAGGCGCTAGGGTCGCCAGTTAATCCGGCCAGACCCGCCGCCCGAACTGGAACGCATCATCCCCAAGGTCAACTGCCGTCGAGTAGCCACCCGATGTAACCTTGGCGCTGCTAGCCCGAGATGACGATCGCCTGCGCGATGTGGTCTTGTCGGCAGCGGGCTTACCGCCCGACGACTCTGCACTGGACTTGGATTTGCGTATCGATGCCACTAATTGCTCGCTGGTCTTGTCACTGCTGGTCATTGTTTAAATACCTCGTCGATAAGTTCACGAATGTCCTCTGCGGCAGCCTTACCCCGGCTCCCCAGCTCAAGCACGCTTCGTCCCTCTAGGACACTGCTGCGGAAAGCGACCCGGCGCCGCACAGCCGATTCAGCGGTCGGCAAACCAAGTTCGGACAGACCGCGCCTTACCAATTGTGACAGGCGCGTGCGTGGCTCCAGTTGATTGATCACCAAAACTGCACGTAGTTCCGGATTATTGGTGCGCGCCGCCTCGACCTCACCCTCGATATGGGTCGTCGCCCAGAGGTCGAGCGGCGAAGGCTGCACTGGGATAAGTGCGAGATCGCAGCGTTCGAGCGCCGCACGCGTCTGATTAGAGTGCACCGACGGCGGGCAATCGATGACGACAAAGTCGTAACGCGGAGCACTTTCGCGAACCCGGTGCTCTAGATCATCCACAGCATCGATCACCGGGACGGCTTCCGCGCAATCAGCAATTTCCCGCCACTGCAACGAAGACCGTTGCGGGTCGGCGTCGAGGATCACGGTTGGTGCATTCTCGGCAAGGGCACTCGCGAGATTGACACACAGGGTCGTTTTACCAGCCCCACCCTTGTTGCCTACCAGTGCGACGACCGCCATTGGGCCGGGTCAGCCGCCCGCTTCCGCCATACACAACTCATCTAGCCTTTGCGCAAACAGGCGCCGGTCCTGATCCAGGATACCACTGCCTTCCTCGGCATGAATGGTGATGTTGACATAGTCGCGACCGAATCCCATGTCAGGATAAAAACCCACTTCCTCTGACAAGGCCGCGGCGGACTCGAGAAAATCGCTCAGCGCCGAGTATTCTGCGAATTCATAGCGCCGCTCTAGGCGGGCCGGCCGCTGACGTTCCTGCCACTGCTGTTTCATCATCTAGCCCCCAAATCGTGTCATCCCGCGTTGCCAACTGCCATCTGCTCGGCTGATTGGTTCGTCGGGCCAAGCCCAGCCAGCCATTCATCCAGCTCACGTCCGTGCTTGCGCTCCTCTTCGAGGAGTTCTTCGAAGAAGACCCGACTATCGTGGTCGCCGGCCCTGGCGCAGTGACGGGCAGCTGCTCGGTAGAGATCTATCAGCTCGTTCTCGAAGTCCCGATCGATCTCCAACAGCTCGCGCAGATCTCGACCGAGTCGCACCGGTCGCAACTGTGAAGCATTCGGCGCAATACCGAGCGCGAGCATGCGGGCGATGATCCGTTCGGCATGCTGCATCTCCTCGACCGCTTCCTCACGCAGACGTCGCCCCGGCTGGTCAAGACCCCAGGTCGCGACCAAGCGCGCCTGGGTGGTATAGAGCTGCACCGCCGAGAGTTCTAAGCTCAGCGCCCGGCCAAGATAACCGAAGACCTGCTGGTCTACACGCGCTACCAACATCGACCTGCCTCAGTCCCGATCCGCGACGCAGGCCAATCAGGCTGCAGCGGCAGCGGCCGGATCACCGGTCGGCAGCACCGGCTCGACTTCGCGATGCGGACGGGCAATGATGTGCGCGGCAACCAAGCCGTCACCGACGCGCTCGCAAGCATCAGCGCCAGCGCGCACCGCAGCGTTCACCGCACCGGTCTCACCACGCACCAACACGGTCACGTAACCGCCCCCGACGAACTCGCGACCGATCAGGTGCACTTCGGCAGCCTTTGTCATTGCATCGGCTGCCTCGATCGCGGGTACCAAACCGCGGGTCTCGATCATCCCTAGCGCTATACCGTAGTTTTCGTTTGCCATTGCTCTAGATCTCCGTTGTGGAAGTTATAAGGAATACCTGCTCAGCGTCTTGGGCTACCAAGACACCAAGCCCTAATCGCTGTCGAGCTCGGGCTCGACCTCGCGGTGAGGACGCGCAGTGATGTGCGCCGCTACAATCCATCGCCGACCCACTCACAAGCGTCGGCCTGAGCGCGCACCGAGCTCGCCATCGAGCACGGGCTCGACCTCGCGATGAGGACGCGCAATGATGTGCGCCGCCACCAATCCATCGCCGACCCGCTCACAAGCATCGGCCCCAGCGCGCACCGAGGCATTGACCGCCCCGGTCTCGCCGCGCACAAGCACCGTCACATAGCCGCCGCCAACGAATTCACGCCCGATCAACTTCACCTCTGCCGCCTTGGTCATCGCGTCTGCGGCCTCGATGGCGGGTACTAGCCCACGCGTCTCGATCATTCCGAGTGCAATACCGTAATTGTCGCTTGCCATCTCTATGCCTCCCGCTGACTCGCTACGTGGTTAAAACTGTCCTGATCCTGCATATCTTCGGTAGCCGCAGGCGGCATCCAATGATCAATGATTCCGCCGATGGTCAGGTCCGTCAGGACCGAGAAATCGCCGACTGCATAACGTGCCCCGGAACCGCTAATGGTGAACACCCAGTTGCCAGACCGAGCCCCAACCGGGTCGACAGCGACCTGACGCCGACCAGTCGTTGCATCACGCAGTACGCGCAGGCTGACTTGTTTTAAGCCAGCGATCCGGCGTGTGCAGACCAACGACGATTCAACCCGTAGGATCTCCATCAGTCACTCGTCTCCGGCGGCCAATGGTCGATGATCCCGACAATGGTCAAGTCGCTCGGATATTCCTTACTTCCCGCCGCTTCACGGGCTGCAGAACTGCCGACACAGATCACCCAGTCACCGGGAATACAGCCCACCGCATCCACGGCAACCGCGCTGGACGATCCATCGCGCACTACCTGGAGGTGCTTATGTTCGAGCCCTGGGATGCGATTGGTCGCAACAAGGGGACGTTCGACTTGGCAAATCTTCATTAGTGCGCCCCTGCCGCAGGCGTGGCATTCACCGAACACTCGAGCACCTCGATAGATGCATTGGCATTGCAGTCGCGCACCACCTGCATCACATGCAACAGCCCGCGCCCGGCAAGTTCGGCATAGCGCCCAAACAGGGCCTTGGCGACACGCTGACAGTGTGTAACCGCACGCTCACGAGCACCCGGTACCCGGCCGTGATAATCGAACCGCACCACGACCGGTATGGGCAAACCGCGGGAAACGTTGAGAGCCGAAAAGATCTTGACACCGACGTCGAGGTCCTGAGCCGCTTCCTCAACGGTATCGAGATAGGCGAAATACATTAGGTTGCGCAGCTGCACCTCTTCGAAGCCTACGCCGGCACCGATGAAACGCTCTGCATGATCGCCATCCGGATACTGTTGGCCGTAACAGCCTCGCACGTAGTCGATCTGCGAGAGATTGTGTTCGAGTAGGCGTTCTATCAGTGTTGCCATGCCCGACGCCACGTCCGGCGAGCAACCGCGGACAGTCTCGCCCAAGAGACTTGCCGCTTGTGTCGCGGTCATCCGACAGGTCGCGTCGAACAATGCCTGCGCGTCAACGTAGCGGTCTAAATCGATCGAGCCACGTGCGTCCGGCACATGGACCCGAATCGCATCGGTATCCGTATCAATTCCAATCAGCAATAGATCGATTGATGCGCCACAACAAAAGCTGTTCTCAATCGCCTGCTGAAAGGCCTGCAGACGTTCCAATCCGGCCGCCGCGGCGCGACGCGTATCCGAACCATGTGCCGCGCAGCCCGCATGTTCTGGGTCGACCGAGCTATGGTGGTAGGCAACCAGTTTGAGGTAGCGGGTCGGGGCATCGGCGGTGTTCGGCCGACCCTCACGGAAACGTAGCATCTCGGTCTCCACCCACTTTTGAATACTGTCATCGACGTCGAACATCGCGCCCGCATAGGATTTCCGGCGCACTGACCGGTGCGGTAGTCGCAGCACATACCTAACCAGGTGTGCGAGCCGACCGTCGGCACACGGGGAGATATCCAGCGTGTGAAATCCACAGGCCTGCAAAAAGCCCTCAAATTCGTCTGCATCGCCAGCCACTAGAGGATCCTGCGCGTAAAACTGATCGCAGTACCGCCGATAGGTCTCAAATACACACCAAGCAAACAGCTGCGGCATGTCGAGTTGTGCAATCCAGGCGTCACTCAGAATCGCCTCTGGGAGATCGAACCCGAGCTCGGCCTGCGCAAGCCGCTGCGCA
Organism: Chromatiales bacterium; assembly: GCA_028284585.1. GTDB lineage: Bacteria > Pseudomonadota > Gammaproteobacteria > Chromatiales > Chromatiaceae > Thiosocius. The sequence goes on along the minus strand of JANQRK010000036.1, from coordinate 42,149 downwards.
CGCAGCTCGAAATCACTCTCGTGCTGCAACGCGGATACCTGCTTCAGTGTCGGTACGATGGTGTCGAAGGCAGCCTTCACGCCGCTCTCATAATCGAACAGCGCCGTGTTCTCTCGGCCCCGACTCAAGGGATGACCCGACTCACCGCCCGCGCCACTACCTCGGCCAACAGCACCGGGGCGACGCAGCGGCGCGGTACCGGTCCCCGCGGACCAACCCAGGGTGCGCCGCGATTGCTGTCGATGTGCGCGTTGCATACTGTCGTTCCTACCGCTTAGCCGCGGGCTCCGCCCGAGTAAGTGATCAGGGAACCCTTATCGGTGTTGCCGCTGCCACCCGTGACCTTGCTAACCGGCTCTGCCAAATCGGTGTTGCGAGCACCGACCCTGAGTGGCGCCATCGCACTCATCGGACCGCCGCGCTGGCTGGGATTTCGACCTTGTGCCGACGGGCCCTCTGTACCGGTCACCCGGTCACCCCGGTCCCAATCGTCACCGGTAATCTTGAGTCCGGCATCGATTCCTTCGCCGGTGACCCGCGACTTGACGCGACCCTCGAGCGATTCCGCAGTCGGTGGTGTGGCCGCCATGGCAGCGGCTGCACCGCGGCCGAAGCGGGCCTGCTCGGTACCGGTCACCTTGCCGGCAGCCATCCCGAACGGGCCAGTGATATGACCCTGCTCGTACTGCGAGCCGGTCACTCCAGCCTGGACCCCAGACGGTCCGGTCGCGTGAGCCGGCGGCTCGACGCTGAATTGCCCCCAGGGCGGATTCGTTAGGGCCTGGGGAAAATCGGGACTGCCGGGCTCGGCAGCCGTCGCCGGACAAGCAACTGCAACCTGATCGGCACCCACGTAAGGTGTACCGCTCACGGGCTCACAGGCACCCTTTGAGTCACCGGTCATCTTGCCCGCGACGGAAGGTTGCTGACCGGTCATGGGTGCACCGGCGAACCGACGCGGACGTTGCACCCTGGCTTCCGCCAGCGTGGCCGAATCGGCGTCACAAAAACTACGATACTGTTCCGAACCCGCGTAGGGTGTACCGGTAACTGCCTTGCAGGTACCTGGCTCGTCGCCCGTTACCCGCCCGGAACGCCCGGTTTGGGTACCGGTGACGGCCTCGCCTTGAAGCGTTCGTGAGATCCCAACTTTGTGGTCATCCGGTGTTGGAGTCGTCGCGCAGAACTCTCGGTACTGTTCCTGGCCTACGTAATCGTCTCCAGTGACATTGCGGCAACTGCCGGGTTCATCGCCGGTCATTCGTTCGCGACGCCCAACCAGCGTCCCGGTAACCGAACCACCGCGTAGCGTGGCACTGGCCCCAACCTTGGCCGGTGCACCGCCCGGTCCCGGGCTCGTGTACTGAGTGCCGGTCGGATCACGCTCGGCACCTGACTCATCACCTGTCACCCGTTCTGAGCGACCGACATTACTGCCCGTCACAGTCTTGCCGTGACGGGTCTCGACCCCGGTCACCTTCGCCGGATTCGGCTCCGGGCGCACACCGCAAAAGGCCTCTACTTGATCAGTACCAATGTACTCAGTCCCGGTGACGCGCTTGCAGGTACCTGGTTCGTCACCAGTGACACTGGTGCTGCGCCCGACTTCATTGCCGGTGACCTGATTGCCTCGGCTGGTCGGACTCACACCGACCCGCCGCACGGCCTTAGCGGGCTCGGCCTGGCAGAACTCGCGAAAGATATCGGCGCCTAGGTACTCGGTACCGGTCACCGCCCTGCAGGTGCTCGGCTCATCGCCGGTCACCGCATGGCTGCGACCCACTAAGGTTCCAGTTACGGTTTGGCCGTGGCTGGTCTCGCTTGCCCCGACTTTCCAGCTCGCGTCTTGAGCAGCGCCCGTCGAGTTTTCTCGAGCCGGCCGACGCCGTCCACAAGGCTCAGATTTCTTGCGCCCGCCGCGGCCACGCTGACTTTGGTTGGCACGCAATGCCTTGGCTAGACCACGACCTGAAAGCTCCGGATTGGCGGCCCGCGCAGTCTGCGCTGCGGTCATGCCCGAAGCACCCATACCTGCCTTGCCACGCGCCGACTGGGCCCGCCGCCTGGCTAGCGATACGGCCCGGCTGGTGTTGCCTGCGATCTCGCGCCGACGAGTAGTAGGCCGCGAATTAGACCGGCTGCTTGACTTAGCAGCCGGGGCCTCGGGCGCCGGCGATGTCTTTTCGCGGTTCTCCTTGCAGCCGCAGCCACAATCACCACGTCCCGTCGATTCCTTCGATCCCGCTGGCGTCGGAGCCGCTGGCTTGTGACGGGCACCGTCGCGGATCCGATCTTGGCTCACCATCGCTCTCTTGCCGCTGGTCGACAACGCTCGCCGCCGTGCGAGCGACGCAGCCCGCGCGCCGCCGCCACCAGATCGAGCAGGTTGCGGACGTGCGGTCGCTGCTGGCCGCACTGCGGGTGCAGGCGTCGTCGCCGAACGCGCGCGGGGTTGAGCCTGTGGTCTGACTTGCGCTGACGCCAGCGCGCCCTTGCCGCCTTGTGACAGGGCACGCCGCCTCGCGCGTGCCAACGCCTGACCGCTCAATGTCTGTGCCTGTCCCGCTTGTGCCATCGTGATCCCCGTCTGTTAGCTGGATGTATCGGATGAAACGGCTTCAGAGCCGGTGCGCAAAGGCGACCGTCGGCTCAGGCCCGGCCCTCGTAAACGACGAATGCAGCCCCTTGGCTCTGGGTGTAGTTGTCATAGCCGAGCAGGCGGATATGGTGGTCCGGATAGGAACGGCGACAAGACTCCAGCTCATCGACGACACGACCGAGGTCCTGCTCGCCGAAGAACGGCAGCTTCCACATAGTCCAGTAATGGTTGGTCGAGCGGCTTGGGTGCTCGTGCTCGATTGCCGGGGTCCAACCCTGGGCGATGATGTAGGCGATTTGGTCGTAGACCTCTTCCTGGGTCAGCTTTGGTAAGAACCCGAAGGTTTCGAGCGTTTGGGCGGTCTGAAAGTCACCCATTTGATTGCTGCTTGGCATTATGCTGTCCTCACATTCGTTGGCTGTCGTTACTGGCAGACTGTGGTGTGTCGATCATTAAGCGACGTCGAGCTTGTCCACGGTCTCGAACTCGAACACGATTTCCTTCCAAGTCTCCATCGCGATTGCCAGCTCCGGGCTGTGCTGCGCGGCTTCGGCGAGAATGTCGCGTGCCTCTTTCTCGACCTCACGGCCCTCGTTGCGAGCCTTGACACAGGCCTCGAGCGCGACACGGTTGGCCGCCGCACCGGCCGCGTTACCCCAAGGATGACCCTGGGTACCACCGCCAAACTGCAGGCAGGAATCGTCACCGAAGATGGTGACCAGCGCAGGCATGTGCCAGACATGGATACCGCCCGAGGCAACCGCAAAGACACCCGGCATGGAGCCCCAGTCTTGGTCAAAGAAGACACCGCGCGCGCGATCTTCGGGGACGAAGGATTCACGCAGCTGATCGACGAAGCCGAGGGTCGACGCACGATCGCCCTCGAGCTTACCGACCACGGTACCCGTGTGCAGCTGATCGCCGCCCGACAGGCGCAGGCACTTGGCCAACACGCGGAAGTGGATGCCATGCTTGGGATGACGGTCGATGACCGCATGCATGGCGCGGTGGATGTGCAGCAGCATGCCGTTCTTGCGGCACCACTTGGCCAGCCCCGTGTTGGCGGTGAAGCCGCCGGTCAGGAAGTCGTGCATGACGATCGGGCAGCCGACCTCTTTGGCGAACTCGGCCCGCTCATACATCTGCTCGGGATCCGGCGCGGTCACGTTGAGGTAGTGACCCTTGCGCTCACCAGTCTCGTCCTGCGCCTTGAGGAGGGCCTCACCAACGAACTCGAAGCGATTCTGCCAACGCATGAAGGGTTGGGAGTTGACGTTCTCGTCGTCCTTGGTTAGGTCCAAACCACCACGCAGGCACTCGTAGACTGCGCGGCCGTAGTTCTTGGCCGACAGGCCGAGCTTGGGCTTGATGGTCGCACCAAGCAGCGGACGTCCGTACTTGTTGAGCTTGTCGCGCTCGACCTGGATGCCGCACGGTGGGCCGAGGCAGGTCTTGATGTACGCGATGGGGAAGCGAATGTCTTCGAGACGCAAATGCTTCAGCGCCTTGAAACCGAACACGTTGCCGACCAGCGAGGTCAGCACGTTGACCACCGAGCCCTCCTCGAAAAGATCGATCGGGTAGGCGATGAAGGCGTAAAAGGACTCGTTATCGCCGGGAACGTCTTCGATTCGATAGGCCCGGCCTTTATAATATTCAAGGTCGGTTAGGAGTTCCGACCACACTGTACTCCAGGTCCCAGTTGAAGATTCCGCTGCAACCGCCGCTGCCACCTCTTCGCGCGGCACGCCTGGCTGACCGGTACACTTGAAGCAGGCAAGCAGGTCGGTGTCCAGCGGGACATAGTCCGGCGTCCAGTACATGTCGCGGTATTCTTTGACGCCCGCATCATAGGTCTTGTTTGCCATGGTCAACTCCTGTTCGGTTGCTGAGTTAGCGATTCGCTGAGGATCCAGTTGATGTGTGACGAAGAATAGTTAGATAGGCGCACATCTAGCAAATAAATACTTTCTTCTTAATCGATAGACAATAGTCTATGCAGAAAGAAACTCACGGTTACGCCGGCCTTAGCAGGGGCTATTCGAAGAAATTCAACACCTGGTCGAGGTCGCGGGTGCGGGCAAATCCCGGCATCGCATCGACCAGGACTCGCCCATAGCCCCTCCGCAGCAGCCGGGGATCACACAGAACCAGCACCCCACGGTCGCCACTGTCGCGTATTAGGCGCCCCGCGCCCTGCTTTAGGGCAATCGCCGCCTGCGGCAGCTGCTGTTGGATAAACGGGTTACCGCCTTCCCGACGGATCGCGTCGAGCCGGGCCTGCAACACTGGGTCACCCGGTGAGGCGAAAGGCAGTTTATCGATCAGTACGACGGACAGGGCTGCACCGCGTACGTCGACGCCCTCCCAAAAACTCGCGCTCCCCAGAAGCACGGCATTGCCATGGTCGACGAAGCGGTTTAGGAGCTCGTTTTTGGGGGCTTCGCCCTGTACCAACAGTGTCAGTTCGGTCCTGTCCGCGAGCTGTTCCGCGGCCTCGCGCAGCGCGCGGTGGCTTGTGAACAGTAGGAAGGCGCGTCCCTTGCTGGCCGTGATGATGGGCAGCGCCAGGTCGACCACCGCCGCAGTATAGCCAGGATCGCTGGGTTGCGGCATACCCCGCGGCACGAACCACAGGGCTTGCTCGGCATAATTGAACGGGCTTTCCCATTGCTCGGAATGGGCCTCCGCCAGCCCGAGCTGCTGCTGAAAGTGTTCAAAGCTGTCCCCAACCGCCAGGGTCGCCGAGGTGAACACCCAGGCCGCCGGTCGGCATTGCATTTGGGCGCTGAATACCTCGCCCACATCGAGTGGCGTGCGGTGCAGGCGCAGGCTCTGTTGATGGGTCTCGAACCAGCGGACTTGCGCGCTGTCCGTGCCAGATTCGAGCAGCTCAGCCAACTGGCTGCCCAGCATGGCGCTGCGTGCCAGGCAGGCGTCTACCCCCTGACCACGGCCCTCGATCGCCTGCAGACCCTGTTCGAGGTCGCCGAGTCGGCCACGGCTATCGTCGAGCGCGGCCAGCAAGCCCGGCTCGGTGTCGATTTCGCGCCATGACCCGCGCCGCACCGCCTGACCGAAGGCCAGCCGCAGATCTCGCGCCGACTTGGCCAGTTGATCGACTCGCTCCAACAGCACCGGCATATCCCCGGCCTCGCGTTGATATTCGAGCCGGGCATCGCGGCATAGATCGAGTAACTGTCGGGTGCTGACCGAGGTCCCAAAAAAACTGCTCGCCACCCCGGGCAATTGATGCGCCTCGTCGATCACGAAGGCATCGGCGTCCGGCAAGAGCTGGCCGAAGCCCTCGTCCTTCAGGGCAAAATCGGCGCACAGGAGGTGATGATTGACCACCACCAAGTCTGCCTCCTGGGCCCGGCGCCGGGCTTCAACCAAATGGCAGCGGGCAAGGCTGGGACATTCCTGACCCAAACAGTTCTCGCTGGTCGAGGTTACCTGAGGCCAAATCGGCGCGTCTTCGGGTATATCGGCAAGTTCGGCGATATCACCGCGCTGGGTCAGGGCCGACCAGTCGCGCACCTTGAGCAACCAACGCAGGCTCTCCCGGCCGTGGCCGCGCGGATCCTGCAGCGCCATATCCATACGGTGAACACACAGATAGTTGGCCCGACCCTTGAGCAGTGCCACACGGGCCGGGCTGGCCATGGCCTCGCGCAAGCGTGGCAAGTCGCGCAAAAAGAGTTGGTCCTGGAGGTTGCGGGTGCCGGTGGAGATAATGACCTTTTGTCGCGACTGCAGCACGGGCACCAGATAAGCGAATGTCTTGCCGGTACCTGTTCCAGCCTCGGCGATCAGGGTCCCGCCGCGCGCCAGGTGATCGGCAACGGCCTCGGCCATCGCCAGTTGCTGCGGCCGATAGGCAAAACCCTCGAGGCTGCGCGCCAGCAGGCCCTGCGGCCCCAGAACATCGGCTACTTCCATCAGCCGGTCTGGTTGTCCCACACCCCATGGCTACGACCATTGACACGGTCCCAGACGAGTTCCCCGATGATCTTGAAGCGCGCCACCGACATCGCGCCACGTTTCGAGCGATTGCTGGCCGGGTTGGCGCACTCCGCCAAGTCTTCGCGGAGCGCCTCATAGATCTCGTAGGGTTCATAGCTCTCGTCCATGAGCACCAAAACCACCGCATCCCACTCCTGGTTCATCTTCAGCTGACCGATACGCTCACCACCCTTGGTCTCGTCGAATATGGTTCGGCTCTTGATCTGCAAACGCCGCCCCGTGGAGGGATCGAGCGCATCCCATCCAGCGTCGGGGGGCACCTCGGTCTCGAGGCCCAGCAACCGGATAGCATCGTGTTCGGCGATTTCATTGCTGATGCCGGGCAGTGGCTTACCCATGGTGCGCCGATACTCGGCCGCGAGCTCACGGGCCTGCGCGATCAGTTTATCGGCGGCGTAAGGGGTGCCCACAGCGGCCATCCTCTGAGATCGATACCTGATTCTATACCTAAGCAGGAATAGACTTCAGGATGCGACAGGCCCTAGCCTAGCCGGAGACGCTACAGCTCGGCCGGCGCCTGGCCGCCAGCGACATCACGGCACACGTACCATGCAAACTTCGACAGCTCCTGGATCAGCGCCTCGTGGTCAGAGTGCGGTATTGCGCGCTGCTTGGCCACCATGTAGCCCAAGACCGCGGCCAGATACTGCATGACGACAGCGTCGCCTGCTTCCGGCACCTGCCGCTGCACTGCCTGTTGGATGTCCTCAATAACTTGCGACGTGAGTTCGACGTCTGCCATCCGATCCTCCTGCCGGGCCGTCGCCCAGCGTGGTCGGGAAGGCTGCTAACGGAGCGCAGCCGCCCGACGTTCCGCCTCACGCGCACCTGTCGCATCGCCGAGCGCACGGCGCGAGCGTGCAATCAGCTGCCAATTGCTGCTCAGTAGCCGATGGTCGCGCGGGCTGGTCAATGCATTCGATTTAGCCGCGAGCTGAACTACCAGGTCGTGACGCTGCTGCACCATACGCACCTCAGCCAATCGATGCCAGAGGACCGGGTCATCCGGCGCAATGCGCAATGCCCGCTCCAGGCTAATACTGGCGGCGTCGAGTTCGCCCTGTTGGCTTTGATCGTCGGCCTTGCGCATCAGCACCGCCACCGCGCGGGTAGGTACCGGGCGGGCATACCTCGGGCGGGCCGGCGGTGTATAGGCCGCGATCCGGACATCGCTATCGTCGACTGAAGGCCGTGGGGCACTCGTGGCGCGTTCCTCGACCTGGGCCGGCCGGTCGGTTCGATTTACACCGGCGCAGCCTGCCAAGACCAACACCGAGGCAGCGAACACACCGGCGCGCCATGCCAAGCGCCACAGACCGATCGTATCTTTCATTGTTTCTTCACCTTGCATCAAGTATCCAGGGCCTGTTCACACTGAGTGAGCAGGCCATAGCTAACCGGCTAGTCAAACAGGCCGCGCAAAATACCGCCCAGCCCGGCAGGTTCGTCGAGGCAGGCCGAGCGTTCGCTGGGTTGAGAACCGGCGATATAAGGAAAGGCAACGGCACCTTCGCACTGTTCCGCGGCCAACCGCCCCGCGCTATCTATCCAATGGTATTCGACACCGCCCGGCGGCGTAAGCTGCAGGGGCAATACATCGATGCGCTGCATCAAGTCTGCCCACACGGGTAGAGCCCCACTGGCCCCGGTCAATCCGGTCGATGCATTATCGTCGCGACCAACCCAGGCCACCGCCACCCGATCGGCCGAAAACCCGGCGAACCAACTGTCCCGCAGGTTGTTGGTCGTGCCGGTCTTGCCGGCGACTTGCAGCCCACCCGGCAGTAGACGGCGTAACGCCGCGGCGGTACCGGCCTCTGTCACCTCGACCAGGTTGCGATTAAGCAGAAACACCGCTGCCGGATCGGCCGCCTCACTCACGGTCAGTGGATAGCGTTGTAACTGCTGCTGCGAGCTGTCCAGTACGGCGCGAATCGCACGCAGTGGCGAACGGAATCCACCGGCGGCCAGGCTTTGATAGACCTGGGCAACCTCGACCGGGGACAGCGACAGCGCCCCGAGCAGCAACGCGGGGAAAGGCTGGATGTCGCGTTCCACACCCAATGCACGCAACTTGCGGATGATCGGCCGCAAACCGACCTCGAGCCCTAAATTGACCGTCGCGAGGTTGAGCGAACGCGCCAGGGCCTCGTGCAGGCCCACCACTCCGTGCAACTTGCGATCATAGTTGTTGGGTCGCCACCGCTGCCCATTGGGGAGTTTCAGATCCACCGCACGATCTTCGACCGGGGTGCTCAGCGTATAGCGCTGGGGTTGCTCCAGCGCGGTCAGGTAGATCGCCGGCTTGATCAGGGAACCAATCGGTCGGACCGCATCCAAAGCCCGGTTGAAACCGGCATAGCCGGCATCGCGGCCACCCACCACCGCCTGGATCTCGCCGTTCTGGGCACTGGCCACCACCAGGGCACCCTGCAAGGTCTTGGGTTCTAGCGCCCGCGCGCGCTCGATCCGAGTCAGACGGCTGGCGAGTGCCGCAACTGCTTGGCGCTGGACCCAAGGGTCTAGGGTCGTGAAGATCCTTAGACCCTCGGAGGTCAGGTCCTGTTCGCGGTAGTCCCTGCGCAGCTGGCGCCTTACGAGATCGACGAAGGCCGGCACCCGGTGACCATGTGCCGCGCCGCGCGCAGTCACACCGAGTGCTTGACTACGAGCTGCCTCGGCCTCGTCCGTGCTGAGGAATCCCTGTGCCTGCATCTGCGCGAGCACCAAATCACGGCGCTTCAGTGCGCGTTTGGGATGACGCCGTGGGTTGTAGTAGGAAGCACCCTTGACCAAGCCGACCAACAGCGCGGTCTCGTGCACCCGCAGCTCACGTAACGGTCTATTGAAGTAGAAATAGGCCCCCAGGCCAAAGCCATGGATGGCGCGTTCGCCTTCCTGACCAAGAAATATTTCATTGGCATAGGCCTCGAGGATCTCGTCCTTGCTGTAGCGAGCATCGACGATCAGCGCCATCAGCGCCTCGTTGATCTTGCGCGACAGCGAGCGCTCTGGACTCAAGAGGAAGTTCTTCACCAACTGCTGGGTTAGGGTGCTGCCACCCTGCACCGCCTTACCGGCACGAAGATTGACCCAGAGCGCACGCCCGATACCGCGCAAGTCCACTCCGGCGTGCTCAAAAAACCGCCGGTCTTCGACCGCTAGCAAGGCATCAACCAAGTGATCTGGCAAATCGGCGCGGCGCACCAGTACGCGGTCTTCCTTGTGTGCCGGATAGATGCTGCCAACCAAGGCGGGTTCAAGCCGCATCAGATCGATCTCGCGACCACCGTTCTGACTACGGATGCGCCGCACGCCGGCCGCCGAAGCCGTAATCTGAACCGCCTGTCCGGGCTCGCTGCCGTCCCAGAAGACGAAATCGCGCGTGTGAATGGTGAACCGGCCGTCTCGCTCCGACCATTGCGCTGGACCGGACACCGCGCCAACCTGACGATAACCCAGAAACTCGAGTTCAGTGCGCAACTGATCCGCCGATACGTCGGCACCGGCATACAAGTCTAGCGGTCGTGCAAAGATCTGCGCCGGCACCGCCCAGCGCTTGCCCTCGAACTTGACCCGTACGGTCTTCGCCAGATAGATCGAGTAGCTACCGACCAGCAACACGCACAGCAACAGCATGCCAATCAGCAGGCGCCAACCACGTCCATCGGACCGACGCACCTTGCGCTTAGTGCGTCGCCGCGCGCCGCCGCGCTTTGCTTTCGGCCTCGGTCTTTGCTTTTTTTTGCTCGCCATCAGAAACCCGGCATCGGTAAAGATTCGAAATACTACTCTCGACCGCCGCGCCTGCTTGCCGTCCGACGCCGCGACCCCCAGCCTCCGTAAACAACGGCTGGCGACCGGTAGCACACTCCTGACCCGCACAATACACCCTTGGAACCCTGGCAGACTGCCGACTGGGGCACGCACAGACGGCAGCGCAGGTGTATCCGACATGGGCAGCTGGGGCTGGTGGGTGATGTAGCGGGCGCAGGCTGACTAAGCAGGTACACTGCGTCGCAGGACCTCCTTAGGATTCTCCCGCATGGCGAGAGACACCCCTGTCGAGGCCGCTCAGGACGGGCCTGGGCCCAACCGGATGTCGCGACCGCGCCTTCGACACCGGATTCGCTTCAAGCTATTTGTTGTGTCACTGACCTTGCTGGGCATCCCTTGGGCCGCCTACCGCTTCGTCCAAGAGACCGAGCGTTTTCTGCGCGATGCCCAAGAGCAATCGCTGCAAACCACTGCGGGCCTGGTGGCCAATGTCATGCATGGGCACGACAACGCCTTTCACGGCGTCGCACGCGCGGATTCTGTACTCACCTTCCGCAATCTTTTTCTGCACAAGCTACCCGAAGCGCCGCAACTAGACGGCTACCGCGACGATTGGGGTCGTTACCGGCACAACTTCAGCCGCCTACAATCGACCGACGAGCGCCTCGAGGCGCGCATCTTGTTGGGATGATACGGGCGCTATGTCCATCTACTACTCGCGGTGCGGGATCGCGACACACAGTATGGGGATCAGGGTGACGCGGTCGATCTGTCATTGACCGATCGTAATGGCAGACTAAGACGCTACCGCATTAGACCCTTGGCACCCGGCTGGGTCGCCGCCCGGCCGGTGCTGCCGGCAGACGAACCGGCCGACGCCGTCCCAGGGCCGGATCCGGCGATCCGCGGCGCATGGCAAAACGCCGATGATGGCTATACCCTGGAATTACGTCTGCCAAGGCAGCTGCTTAATGGCCGCCTGTCATTGCGGCTGCTGGATAGCAACAGTGGTCAGATCCTGGCCAGCGCGCCGATGGCGCCGGTTTCGGCGCTCGGCCGAATCGTAAAACGCTCGGCTCACTTGGATGCTGTGCTGGCCCCAATGTCGCCGCCGGCAACCCGGATCAGGATCACCGACCATCAGGGGCTGGTGTTGGCCAGCGCGGGGCGACTCGACGCTGACGCACCTTTGAGTCCAGACCAATCGGGGATGCCCTGGTTCGTACGCGATCTGCTGCTCGCGATTCTGCCGAGCGAGGCCGATACCGTGAGCGCTCTGCGTGACGACCGAACTCAGCTATTCGTCCAACCGGTTGTGAACGCACTCGCCGGACACCCTGGCAGGCTACGCCGTCAACCACCGGCCGGAAACGCGGTCGTCGTCAGCGCCGCCGTGCCGATCCGTAGCAATCGGGGAATCCGCGGCGCGGTGCTGGTCGAGCAGACCACCAACGCCGTGCTGTCGGCCGACAATCTGGCCCTGCAGCGCCTGTTTGGCGTAACCTTGTTGTTCTTCGCCGTCACCGGCCTCGGCCTGCTGGGATTCGCCAGTCTGCTGGCCTCGCGCATCATCGGACTGCGCGACCAGGTCGAAGCGGCACGCGTTGAACAGGCCGACCTGATGACGCCTTCCGCGGTAGATGTGCCCGGGGACGAGATCGATACCCTACGCAACCATTTTGCCGACCTGTCTGCTGTGCTTCGGGATAACCGCCGTGCCCTCGACGCGATCACTATCGGGTTGGATGCCGAACTCAATGGCCCGGTCGGCGAGTTGCGCCGCTCGCTAGCGAACGACGATTCGACCCAGCGGCAAGGTTGTCCAAAGACTGCGCAGCTAGTCGGCCAGGTGCGGCGCCTCGAGGCGATCCTCGGCCGCTTGCGCGAGGTCCAGGCGCTGCGACAATCGGTTGGTCGGGCGCCAACCCGCGAATTCGACCTCGCCGCCCTACTCCGTTGCCAGTTGACCGCCCTCGGCAAGCGCTACCACGGGGTAGCCTTTGCGTTGCATGGCGCCGAACGGCCTATCGCGCTGCATGGGGTATCAGAATTGATCGGTCGGGCGATCGCCATCTTGGTCGACCGTGCGATGGCGCCACACACCCCAGACGGCTGCGTCCAGATCGACTGCCGGGTCCATTAAGATCGGGTCGATATCGAAATCTGCAACAACCGGGGCGCAGCGGCCGAATCGCCACAGCATGCGGATGGCTGGCTGCCGATCGAGACACGGCTCGGGCTCGACCTCTACCTGGTGCGCCTGATTGCTGCGCTGCATAGTGGGTCTGCCGGTGTGACTGGGCACGAGATGACTCCGGGTCTGAGCTTGTGGCTGTCGCTGGGCCGAAACTAGGCGGCATCTATCGAGCGAGCTACTGCAGACACTCGGTCGACGCGCTAGTATGGCCGCGCCGGTGGCGTCGCCGGCCAACGACGGGTTGTCTGTTCGATGTCATCGCTGCTGCAGGTCGAGCGCCTAATCAAAGATTACCCAGGCGTGCGTGCCGTCGACGGCATCAGCTTCTCGGTAGCCCAAGGTAGCTGTTTCGGCCTGCTCGGGCCGAACGGGGCCGGCAAGACCACCACCCTGGAGATCCTCGAAGGCATCACCGATGCAGATCAGGGAACCATTCTGTACCGCGGAGCCCCGCGCGACGCCAGTTATAATCAAGCGATAGGGATACAGTTCCAGCACACTGCTTTGCAGGACTTTCAGACGGTTCTCGAGGCCCTGCAGCTGTTCGCCAGCTTCTACGAAAAGCACCGCGCGTTGGACGAGCTTATCGCGCTGTGCAATCTCGGAGAGTTGCTCAAACGAGATACCCGTCGCCTGTCTGGTGGCCAACGGCAACGCCTGCTGTTGGCGATCGCGCTGGTCAACGATCCTGATCTCATCTTTCTCGACGAGCCGACCACGGGTCTTGATCCGCAGTCGCGGCGCAATTTCTGGCAGCTCGTGGAAGGCGTGCGCAGTGCCGGCAAGACTATTGTGTTGACCACCCACTACATGGAAGAGGCCGAGGTGCTGTGCGACGAGATCGCAGTCATCGACCGTGGTCGCATCATCGAACATGGCCACCCGGAGCAGCTGTTGCACAAGCACTTCCCGCGCGCCCTGGTACGCATCCCGCTGCGAGCACTTCCGGATCGACAGACACTGCCACCTGACTTCGAGGTCCGCGGCGAGCATGCATTGGCCGCAACCAACGATATCGATCAAATATTGGCCAGACTGAACCGCCAATCGGTCGCACTCGACGAGCTGCACATCACTACACCAACCCTCGATGACCTGTTCCTGAAGCTCACCGGTCACGGATTGCGCGAGTCGTGAACCTAGAACGCATACTGGCGGTAGTGAAGGCCCGCAATCGGGAGTTCTACCGCGACAAGGCCGGCCTTAGTTGGAACATCGCTATGCCGGTGGTGATGGTGCTGGGATTCGCCTTCATCTTCAGTAACCCGGATCAGGATCTGTACAAGATAGGCGTGCTGGGTGAGCCCTCCAATGTCCAGCAGGCGACATTGCTCGAGGTGCGCCATGTCCAGTTTATCCGGCAAGACGATCCGGCCGCCGCCATTGCCAAGGTACGTTATCACCGGATCGATTTGCTGCTCGACCTGCGCGCCGCACCGCGCTACTGGGTCAATGCCTCATCACCCAATGGCTACATAGCTGAGCGTTTAGTGCTACAAGCATTGGCCGATCCGCCAAGTGGTATCGAACGCCAGGAGGTCACGGGCCGGGCATTGCGCTATGTGGACTGGGTGCTCCCTGGGGTGCTGGCGATCAATGTGATGTTCAGCAGCCTATGGGGCGTTGGCTGGGTGATCGTTCGCTACCGCAAGAACGGCGTGCTGCGACGGCTACGCGCGACGCCGCTAACCGCGAGTGAGTTCCTGACGGCACAGATCCTGTCGCGTTTGCTCGTGGTGGGTATCGTCAACGTGCTGGTCTTCGCGGGGACCCACCTGTTACTCGGCTTCCCGATGCGCGGCTCTTATCTGGCCTTGGCCCTGGTATTCCTGGCGGGCGCAATTGCATTGGTCAGCCTCGGACTTACAGTCTCGGCCCGGATCCGCAGTGAGGAGCTGGCCGACGGTCTGCTCAACCTGATGTCCTGGCCGATGATGGTCCTCTCTGGGGTTTGGTTCTCGCTCGAGGGCACCAATGTGTGGGCCCAGCGCGTGGCCGAGCTGTTACCGCTTAGCCACATGGTCGACGCCGCGCGCCGGGTGATGCTCGACGGCGCCGGTGTGGCCGACGTCGCCGTTGAGATCGGCCTCCTGCTCGGCCTTGGTATCGTGCTGCTGACCCTGTCAGCACGCGCCTTTCGCTGGCAATAAGACAAGTCGCAAATGATGCCCGTGAATCAGCGATCGACCGCCGAGCGCACCGCGTCGGCTGCATCCTTGGCACCCTGACGCAGCTCGTCGACCACAGCGCGGCCAAGGCGGCGCTGCTCAGCATTGACCAAGGCCAATAACTCGGTGTCCGGCAGTGCCTCACCGTTGACTGTCATCTTGAACGGCAGCGTGACATAGGCGCTGAGCGGGTCGGCCAGATCCCGCACGCTGTCGTCGAGCGATTCATGCTCGTAGTGGCAAGCGGAACGCATCGAGCTGCGTCCACCGTCGCCACCGACCACCTCGTAGCTTAGCCTGGTGATCGCATACTCGGGGCGACGGAACTCG
Source organism: Chromatiales bacterium (assembly GCA_028284585.1). Lineage (GTDB taxonomy): Bacteria > Pseudomonadota > Gammaproteobacteria > Chromatiales > Chromatiaceae > Thiosocius. The sequence goes on along the minus strand of JANQRK010000036.1, from coordinate 27,052 downwards.
TTCTCGTTACCCATCCACTCGATGGTGTGTCCTGCCGGCTGCAACGCCTGGCTGAGGTTTTTACATAGGCTGACGCGCACGTCTTCGCCTGTACCCGAGCAGCCGCTCAGTGCGCTGATAGCGAGCCCGCCACCCGACAGTACTCCGATGATAGAGCTACAGTTTTTCATTCTTCTTTCCCCTGTAATTGATGGGCTTGCTGGCCGGCCGTGGCCCTAATCATCGCGTTCCATGGCATCGACCTTTTGGAAACCGCGCGGCAGCTTGTTGCCGCGTCGGCCGCGTTCGCCCTCATAGGCATTGAGATCAGCGGAACGCAAGTTCAGAAAACGCTTGCCAGAATGCAACCTGACCCGGCCGCCCTCCGGCACCGTCAACATTGCAACCACGAACTCACTGCGCTCGGCAACGGCCTTGGCGGGGATGCCGATGATCTTGTTGCCCTTGCCGCGCGTCAACTCCGGGAGATCGCTGGCCGGGATCACCAGCATACGACCCGCGCTGGTCGCAGCAACCAATCGGTCAGTAGCGGCATCGGTCAACGGAGACGGCGGCAATACACAAGCGCCTGCAGGCAGGCTCAGCACCACCTTGCCCGCCTTCTTGTTGGCCCAGAGGTCACAGGCCCGCACACGAAATCCATAACCGGCGTCGGAAGCTAGCAGCCACCACTGCTCCGGATCACCCCCGAGCACGGCGACAAAGGTCTGACCGGCTGGAGGGTTGAAGCGGCCAGTCAAGGGCTCGCCCTGGCCACGCGCCGAGGGCAACGTATGCGCTGCAAGCGAGTAGCTGCGACCCGCCGAGTCCAGGAAGACGGCTTGCTGGTTGCTGCGCAGTCGTACCGCCTGGCGGAAGGCATCACCCGTCTTGTAGTTCAGTTCGGCCGGGTCAATGTCGTGGCCCTTGGCCGCACGCACCCACCCCTTGTCGGATAGGACGACGGTCACCGGTTCGCTCGGCGTCAGCTCGGACTCGTCCATCGCCTCGGCGGCATCGCGCTGGACGATCGTTGAGCGCCGTTCGTCGCCGTGCTTTTCGGCATCCGCAGCCAGCTCCTTGCGGACAAGAGTTTTCAACCGCTGCTTCGAGCCCAGCGTCTTTTGCAACTCGTCGCGCTCCCCGCTCAGTTCATCCTGCTCAGTACGGATCCTCATCTCTTCGAGTCGGGCCAGTTGGCGCAGGCGGGTGTCCAAAATGTAGTCGGCCTGCGCCTCGCTCAGCTCGAAACGCCGCATCAACACCGCCTTGGGCTCGTCCTCACTGCGAATGATGCGAATCACTTCGTCTAAGTTGAGGAAAGCAATCAGCAAACCGTCCAGCAGGTGCAGGCGCTCGAGCACCTTGTCGAGTCGGAACCGCAGCCGGCGGCGCACCGTAGCAAAGCGGTAGTCCAACCATTCGACCAAGATCTGGCGCAAATCCTTGACTGCGGGGCGGCCGTCTAGCCCGATCATATTCAGATTGACCCGGTAGCTGCGTTCCAGATCGGTAGTTGCGAACAGATGCGACATCACCCGCTCGATGTCGACCCGGTTGGAGCGCGGCAAGAGTACCAAGCGAGTCGGGTTTTCATGGTCGGACTCGTCGCGTAAGTCCTCGATCTGGGGTAGCTTGCGCGCCTGCATTTGAGCCGCGACCTGCTCCTGTATGCGTGCGCCAGAGACTTGATACGGCAGCGCGGTGATCACGATTGCGCCCTGATCCTGGTGCCAGCGCGCACGCATGCGCAATGAGCCACCACCGCTTTGATAGATGCGGCGCAACTCAGCGCTCGGTGTAATGATCTCGGCCTCGGTCGGGTAGTCAGGTCCAGGGACATGCTCACACAGCGTGTCCAGGCTCACCTTGGGATCCTCGATCAATCGAATGCAGGCGCTCGCGACCTCGCGCAGATTGTGCGGCGGAATATCGGTCGCCATGCCGACCGCTATCCCGGTCGCACCATTGAGCAGCAGATTCGGCAATCTGGCCGGAAGCGTCGCCGGTTCCTCATGCTGACCGTCATAGTTGGCGATCCAATCGACTGTTCCCTGGCCGAGTTCGGATAGCAACACCTGGGCATAGGGTGCCAAGCGGGCCTCGGTATAGCGCATCGCAGCAAACGACTTGGGCTCGTCTGGGGCACCCCAATTGCCCTGCCCGTCGACCAATGGATAGCGATACGAAAAGTCCTGCGCCATCAGCACCATCGCCTCGTAGATCGCGCTGTCACCATGCGGGTGAAACTTGCCCATTACATCACCCACCGTGCGGGCTGCCTTCATCGGCTTGGCCGCCGCGGACAGACGCAGCTCCGACATCGCGTAGACGATCCGCCGCTGCACTGGCTTGAGACCATCACCGATGAACGGCAGGGCCCGATCGAGGATGACGTACATGGAGTAGTCAAGATAGGCTTTCTCTGTAAAGTCACGCAGCGCGAGCTGCTCGACACCTTCGGCGTTGTAGCGCGGTTCCTCGGCCATGGAGGGGGTCACCTGGGTCAGTTCGTGCGCGAATTCTACACGCCTGGATAGACAACCCGAGCCCTGCAGCGACTAGACATGCCCATGAGCAAGCTAACCAAGGACAAATGTCACAAGCGTCTTAGATGAGGACTGTTCAAGTCCGCTCTTCGGCGGCTCCACCAACATAGGGATTGTGCGCCCGCTCCTCGCCCACGCTGGTGGTCGGACCATGCCCCGGCAGCAAGGTGACCGCATCACCGAGCGGCCAAATCCGCTGACGAATCGACTTGAGTAGCGTCGCATGATCGCCGCGCGGTAAATCGGTGCGACCGATCGAGCCCTTGAAGATCACATCACCGACAATCGCCGCGGCGGTCGGTGCGTGAGAAAAAATTACATGGCCTGGGGTATGTCCTGGGCAATGATGGACAGCCAAGGTCTGGGCCCCAAACACGACCTGCTCGCCATTTTCCAACCAGCGCTGCGGGGTGAAGGATTCGCCCAGTGGCAAACCGAATTGTGCGCACCACTGAGGCAGGGTCTCGAGCAGAAAGCCGTCCGCTGCGTGCGGGCCCTCGACCGGTAGCCCATGCTCGCGCGCCAGATAACCCACCGCGCCGATGTGATCGGCGTGACCGTGAGTAAGCAGGATCTTCTCTAGGGTCACGCCGCAGTCACGCACTACCTCGAGAATTCGCTCCGGTTCACCACCCGGATCGACCAATGCCCCCCTACCGGTCTGCTCGCAGATCAGCAACGAACAATTTTGCACGAATGGGGTAACCGGAATGATGCGAATATCCATAAAGAAAATCCTAGCGCGGCCGACAGCGTAACCGAAAAAAAGCCCATTACGCTGACCCTGGTACGGGCCGACTATAGGCGAAGATAGCGACATGGGGCCCGGTCTGGTCGTACCGATACGCTCCGCCGACTGGGTCGCTGGGAAGATCGAACATGTTGGGAAAATGGGTAGGCCGTAGCAGAACAAGTGACCCTTTGTCCGCGGACACCATTGCGGCGCTGCAACCGTATGCCGAGCTAGCACCTGGTGATCTCGACATGGTGCGCCGCCTGGCACGCAAGGTCGAGGTCGACGCCGGTCTGCTGCATGACCCATTGCCGAGTGATGGCGCTGTCTTCCTACAGCGCGGCGCACTCCAGATCGCGACCCACTCAGGTCATGTGCTGCTACTGAGGGCAGACCAGCCACAGGCGCGCTTTCCGGTACCACCTCGAGAAAAGCTCGTCAGCCTGTATGCAGCCGAGCCGAGTGAATTTCTTGTCGTACCGCGGCCACCCGGGGCTCCGGCAAGCACCAGCGATGAGCAATCACCGCCTCCGAATCTGACCGCGCAAGAAGACGCCAACCTAGCGGAGCTGCGCAGCCACTTCCGGGAGCAACGCTGTGAACTGCCCAGCCTGCCCGACCTCGCAATAAAAATCGGCAAGGCCATCGATGAGCCAAACAATGCCAACGAGGACATTGCTCGCCTCATCCAGCTCGACCCCTCATTGACCGCACGCTTGATCAGCGTCGTCAATAGCGCTGCCTTCGGCAGCGTTAACAAAATAACTAGTATCAGCCAGGCCACCGCACGCCTTGGGCGGGCCAAGGTACGCAGCCTGGTCTACAGCTTTTTGCTGAAAGGGATTTTCAAGATCAACTCACCCGTGTTGAAAGGGCGCATGGAGGCGCTGTGGCAACACTCCGTCTACGTTGCTGCACTGGCCTATGTACTGGGACGGGAGACGCCGGGCATCGATGCCGAACAGGCGCTACTCGCGGGCTTGATACACGACATCGGCACCGTCGCAGTGATTGGTGGCTTGAACCGATTCCCACTCCTGACTCAGCGAGCGGAAGTCCTCGACTACATCATCGGCCAGCTGCGCATCGAGATCGGTCTGCGCACGCTCAACCAATGGCGCCTGGCGCGAGAGTTCGAGGATGTGGTCCGAGATGCTGGGCAGTGGCAGCGCATAGGCTTCGCTATCCCCGAGAATCCCGACGTTGTGATACTGGCCCGCCTGCATGCGCTAATAGGTAACTCCAATCAGGTCGGCCTGCCGCGCATCGATGCCGTCCCCGCATTCTGCAAGCTGGCCCATGGCGAGCTTTCACCTCGCCAGTCGTTGAGCATACTGGAGGAAGCCGACACGGACGTCCGTGAGCTGCGCTCATTGATCACTAGCGGCTGATGGCTGATCCGGGGCGTCGATCGAACAAGCGTCGGTTCAGCCACGCAGCATGCTGCGCATCTCGTCGACTTGATTCTTGGCCTGGTGCAGGATCTCGAGGCTCTTTTCTGGCGTAGCGCCCTCTCCCAGCACCCGCTGGATCGCAGAGATACTCTCCAGTGGTGGTAGACTCGGCAACTGATTTTTGCGCAGTAGCTCATGCACCTGGGCAACGATCAACAGGTCGGTGAAGTCTGCTCCGCCGGCCCGCCGGCGCGACCAGTTCTCGGCGTCACGCGCACCAGCGATCACGGCCGGGGTAAATTTCCATGCCCGCAGTATCATGGCCCCCAATTCACCGCGCATGCGCTGTATGGTCTCTTCGAGCAAACCCTCGTCGTCCGCAAGTTCGGGGAACTTCTCCACGTAATTGAGGATCGCGATCGGTCCGATATCGTGAACCAACCCGATCAACAGCGCTTCTTCTGGCGCCATGCCTTCGATTTCTTGGGCGAGGACGAAACAGATCGCCGCGATCTGTGCACTGTGTTTCCACAAAGCGTGCATCCGCCTCTGGATCGCCTTGTCCTTGCTCCTGAAGACCTCTTTCAGCGCAAAAGACACCACCAATTGCTTGGTGGTCTGTAAACCAAGGCGGACCACCGCCGCCGAGCAGCTCTCCACAGGCTCCAAGCCACCATAGAGCGCACAATTAGCCACTTTCAGCAGCTTGGCCGCCATTGCTGGGTCGGCCTCGACCAGACGCGCAACCATTCGAGCATCGCTCGACTCATCGTCGATCGCACGGCGGATGCGCAGCGCTAAGTCTGGCAAGCTGGGCAGGATCGCCGCGTCGCTCTTTAGATCTCGGTAGAGCTGAAAACTGATCCTCGACTCGAGTTCGCGACGCTCATCCTCTTCTTGGGTGCCCACCTGAATCGCATCTGGGTCATGGCTGCTGCCATCGCAGCCGGCCGCGCTAAGGACAATATCGGGCACGCGGAACCCGCGGACTAGGGTCAGTGCGGTAACAGAGAATATCCGCGGACGTAGGTTGGCCAGCGGACGGCACGCCGTATCCGGCGTCACCTCGAGCGTCTTGCTCATACCATCTGCGGCATCCAGGGAGACGCTACCAGCGGACAAGAAATAGGTGAAACCGTCGTCGCTGCCCTGCTCGATGATTACCCGGCCAACGGTCGCCACCACAGGTTCCGCGGCCTCAGCGATCACTTCGAGCTGCCACGGCGGCAGGTCGGTCAATGTCAAGATCTCGCGCAGCGCGTCAATGCCAGGATTTGATGCCATGCCCGCTTATCGGCCACGCCAAAGACGAGTTTAGGCCCCACGCACTAAAGCTCCGGCCGGCCGGACGTCCGGCCGCCGAGACACCCCGTTGGACGCGCCTTGTGAAGCAGTCGGATCGTACTTTAGCACCCAACCTGAGCCTGTCTGAGAGGTCTCCGGCTCAACGCCCGCGCAGCATGCCACCAGCCTGCTGGCCCATGAACTCCTCGAACCCCATTCGCGGATAGCCGGCCAAGTCTACCTTGGGCATGGCCACCCCCTTCTGGACCCGAATCACCTGGGTCCCTTGCAGTTGCGCCGCGCCGGCCCCACCGCCCATCTGCTGCATAAGCTGGGCGCGCTGCGCCTCGGGCAAATACTGCAGCATGGCAGGATTGATCCCTGGCACGCTGGGAGCCTGCTGCATATCCAGCATAGGGAAACCGCGCTGATACAACGCAGCGAGCGCCTCGGCCTGCGGATTGCGGCCGCCGAATTCAGCCGCCGATTGAGTAAATCGCTGGAAGGTCTCGATAAACTGGCCACCGCCCATCTCGTCTTGGATCTCACGCATCAGCTTAGCGCTCAGGCAAACCTCGCGGGCACTGCCGATTCTGTGGCACTCGGCCGAGTAACCCGCGATCGTCTTGCTGCCACTCGCCTTTATTTCTGGGGACTGTGCCGCCCCTGGGGTCTGCAGCATTTGTTGCATCATCGCACGCTCGCGCGGGCCTATGCCGGCCATCACCTGCTCGCGCATTGCCCGCATCGAATCGAGCATGCGGTCACAAGGGTCGGTCACCAACCGGCCCTGTTGTACAAACCAGCAGTTGCCCGCTCGATCGACGCCAAATCGAGCCTTTCCACCCTCCACGAGTACAAACGAGCCCTCATCGAAATACTGTTGCGCCTGCTTTCCGCCCTGCTCGCTGACAACTAGCACCCCCGCCTGGGCGCTGCCCAGCACACCGGCCAGCAGCACTCCGATGGATAACCTCCTGATCATCCGCAAGTACTCCCCTGCTTGTTCACTCATCATATTGGCCTTCGGTTAAAGTAAATCCTGGGCCTAAGCTAATGGCTTTGCCTGAGAACCGCAATGTGCCGAGCTTTGAGTCGTGCTCAGCGGGACTGGCGTGTCGGCAGGTCGTCAGGGACCATGACCATCTGCGTCGCTGGTCGGCCGATGAAATAGCCCTGCGCAAAATCGACACCGAATTCGGCGAGCAGCTGCAAGGTCGTCGCATCTTCGACAAACTCGGCGACGGTGGTCTTACCCAAGCCTTTCGCGACATCGGTCAATGCCTTGACGAACAACTGATCTTCAGTGCTGGTCGCCAGATTCTGTATGAACGCACCGTCTATCTTGACGATATCGACAGGCAATTGCTTGAGATAGGCGAACGACGAGAAGCCACTGCCAAAATCATCGAGCGCGAAACGACATCCCAGCGCCTTGATTTCTCGCATGAAGGCGATCGCATCTTGCACATTGGCGACAGCCGCAGTTTCGGTTATCTCGACGATCAATCGGGCTGGGTCGATGGCGCTACGCTGCAGCTCACGGTGAAACCACTCGAGCAGTGACGGATCGTCCAACACACGACCGGAGAGATTGACCGATAGCGACAGCTCGCCATGTTGCTGGATGCGATCGATCGCCTCACGGATAACCCACCGGTCGATCTCGTGGATCTGACCGGAGTGCTCAGCCACCGGTATGAAATTGTCGGGGAACACCAAGCGGCCACCGTTGCCCCGCATACGCACCAAGGTCTCGAAGCGGGTTACCCGTTGTTTGCGGATGTCATAGATCGGTTGATAGTGCAGCTCGAACGCGTCGTCGATCAACGCCTGCGCAATGCGCTCGCGCCATTTCGCGCGCGATGCCAGCAACTCCTTGGCCAACTCATCGGGCGAGTACAGATGCCAGCGCGCCGCACCGGCTTCCTTGGCTTGATACATCGCCATGTCGGCATTCGCCAAGAGCTCGTTCAAATCGGTGCCATGATCCGGGAACAAAGTGATCCCGATGCTGCAACTCACCTTGTGAGATGTGCTACTAGCAGAGAACTCAACCCGCTTGAGATCGTGCAACAGCTTGTTGGCCATAAACACAGCCTCTTCAGCCTGAGCCTCGGGCAAAACCAGCGCAAACTCATCACCACCGAGCCGGGCCAGGATATCGGTATGCCGCACCGCATCGCGCAGCGTACTGGCCACCAGCAACAACAAGGCATCGCCGGCCTGGTGGCCGCTGAGGTCGTTGACATATTTGAACTGATCGAGGTCTAGAAACAGCAATGCCCCAGTACGATTGTAACGCGCGCTAAGGGCCAGAATACGATCAAAAACCTCTTGAAAACGCCGCCGATTGTAGAGATTCGTCAAGGGGTCATGATCGGCCAACCAGACCAGATTTTGCTCCGCCTCGAGACGCGCCTCCAGGGCGCTTTCCAGATCATCGGACAAGCTACGCACCGAATCGACGACGACATCTATCTCGTCCTGCACAATGTTTGCCTGCCGGAATGGTAAGGCATCACGCAAGGCCGCGAAGTTGCTCTGCCCCAAGGCAGGCAGGGCAGACGCCAGCCGCCGAATCCGATTCATCGGCTTCCACAAAAAGGCCAGCAGGATACAGCCGGTCACCAGCAATCCTATGATGCCCACAGTCAGAATCAGCCGATTGGCCGTTGCAAGCTGGGCGATGTCTTCGCCGATCGGACTGATCACGAGAAACGATGTATCCGATCCGGCCGCATCGTCCCGTCCGATCAGGCAGGCATACCATTCATCTTGATATTCCACGAACACCGACTTGCTCAACAAATCACTGATGGCGTAGCGACGCTCGAGCGCATGCAGCACCCCGAAGCTTCTTTCAGGGTGACTCAAGGCCGGTACATCCACACCCCAATTGGTGAGGTAGCGTCGCGATACCCGACCCACCTCCCGCCGCGGAGGTGGCTGGGTAACAAGTACCGCAACATCCGAACCGGACAAACGCTGAAACTCGAGGATGCCTGCGGCGATTGAACGGCTGATAACCAGCACACCACCATGCAGCGCGCCGGCGAGTTGCGGTACCGCCAAGGTGAGCACACAGTCCCGCCGGCAGTCTATGCGACCGACCGGCGCATCGCTGGCAACTGCCTTCTCCGCTAGCTGGGAATGACCGCGCCAGTCCCAACGCTTGGGCCAGCGATAGCTCAGGTCGCCCATACTGTCGCGATAGGACAATGCGGCGATGCCCCATTCCAAGCCCAGCAAGGCACTGTGCCGATCGAGGATGGCGCTCAGGTACTCGGCACCCATCGCATCCGGCGCTGCGCTGCTCAACAATGGTACAAAACCCGCCAAACTCGTGAGCTGTTCGTAATCACGCTGCAGCAGCCCGGAGATCATTCGTTGCTGCTGCAGCAACAAGTCAAGCTTCTGCTGGTTGAATTGCTCATTGGACTGGCGAGATACGGCCATGATCATCGCCGAGTTGAATACGATAAGAACCAGGCTGATCACCAAACCAGCCTTCCATTTGAGACTCAAGAAGCGTGAACGATCGGAGTGCTTTTTAGCTGGCCGACGACTCATCCCTAGCCGGCCTCAAAAGCGGTAGGATGCCAACAGCGAGAACATCTCCCAATCCTTCACAGTAGCGGAAGGGTCCGGGTTCTCACGGTTCGACAACGTCCAAGTCCCGTCATTCCATTGATACTCCGCACGCAGCATGAAGTTCGGGGTGACATCCCAGCGTACACCGAGCATCCAATCCTTTTGAAAAAAACTGTGCGGTGGCAACTGGCCACCCGTCGCCGCAGACTGCGTCATGCCACTCCGATCGTCCCTATCGGTATAGCCCTCGGCATAGCGCACAATGAGCTCCAAGTCATTACGTAGTAGGTAGCTCCCCTGCAGATAATACCCCTCCACAGTACTATCCCGGCTACCGAGCAAGGGGCCAAAACCTTGAAAATCGACTGGCTCGCGCATGTATTCACCGGTCAAGGTCCAGCGCTCCGCGTTGTACTGGAGCGAGGCCACCCAGTAGAGCAAATCGATCCGTCCGTCGCCGATCGGGTCGGTCCGGCTTGCATCGAAGTCCAGAGTTACCTTAGCGGCACTCCAACCGAGCCGCCATGCACCATCGTGTGTTTCGTACTCGGCACGTGCAATGAAGGTAACATCATCGGCATCCAGGTCGCCTTCGAAATCACGACCGAGAAATGCGATCTCGACATTCTTGTCGATCGGGTTGATCGTAGCACCTAGATTGACCATCCAGCGCCCGGAGTCGGTTGGGATACGCCCATATATTTGCACCCCATCGGCCGACAGAAACAGGTCTCGTACGCGATCGAAGTACACCTGCTGTGGTAGAAAGATGCTAGGCCGAGTGAACGCCACGTCGCGCGTTTCATTGTACAGGCCTAGGGTGTTCTTGATCCGGCCCGCCAATAAGCCCACTGCACCGTCGCTGGTATTCGATAGATTCCAGTCGATCAAGGCATAATCGACGGTTGGCGAACCATCATCCATTTTCCCGGCGTTGCGTGATAGTAGTTGGCCTGAAACCAGGACTGACGGACTGACTTTGTAGGAGGCATTGATGCCCAACTCGGTAAACTCGAACGCGCCGTCCTCGCTATCACCGAAGAACCGGTTGTCGGTGGTTTTCACAAACCCTTGTGTGGCGAACCCATGGACCTGTAGATCTCCGCCGAAATCAATGGCCTTGGCGGTCCCACTGCCAAGCACAAACAGCAACCAGCACAGCATGCGCGATGCAACCCTGGAATGCTTATCGGATGCTAAGGACACTGACCGTATCATCAATCATTGCACTGGGTAGATACCCCACGGCTCCCGGTGTCGTAGCGACCTTACGCCGCATCTCTGTCTCACTGCGGACCGTCTCGGGCACCTGGCCGGTACCTGAGTAAAGCTGACGATCCCAAACGCGACGCAGCTGGCGCGGGTACAAGCTGAGTTTGTGTTTACTAAATGCCCGGTGTATCGCACTGTCATCCGGCAACACGAAAACCCGAACCCGATTCCCATCGGGCCATTGATCGAGCTGCATGCTGAACATCAACCGCGTGGTATTGACCGTGAGCTGGTTGACGCTGACTAGGGGGTGAGCAACGAGGACAGGCTCGGCCAGTGCAGGCACTGCCGACAGCATGAGGGCAACAGCGTATCCGAGTGAGCGGATGGCATGCCGTCGCCGGCCCGAAAAAAGGCGATAGCGCAAGGTGGCTTCGACCTAAATCACAAACCTTCCAAAGACCGTGATTACCGAGAGCTCAGCCAACATCTCCATACCCTTCACCCGGACTCCTCCTCGGCGCACGATGACTGTGGGGGCGCCGCTGTGGGTTAGTATAGTGGGCTATCGCATGCGCAACGCGCCTTTAGGACCATCATCGCACGGCCTGTGGCGAGGCGCGGGCCAGTGACCTCGATAAGACGGCGCCCCAAGTGCCAACACCCTGCCCTATCAGCTGAGACAGCTAGGTCGCCCCGAGCCGATCTGTGCGCCAGCGGTCGACAGCCCAAGATGCCGCCAGTGCCTCAGGAAACCTCGGCTAGATCACCGCGTTCTTGCAGCCAAGCCTTGCGATCCGCGGCACGCTTCTTGGCCAATAACATGTCCATGATCCGATGGGTGTCGTCGCCTGGCTCTACCACTAATTGCACCAACCGCCGGGTGTCGGGATGGATGGTAGTCTCGCGCAACTGGAGGGGGTTCATCTCCCCGAGCCCCTTGAAGCGCTGAGTACTGATCTTGCCTTTGAGCCGCTCAGCCGCGACGCGATCGAGGATACCCTGCCGCTCGTGCTCGTCTAGCGCGTAGAACACCTGTTTACCGACATCGATGCGAAACAGTGGCGGCATCGCGACATAGACGTGCCCATGCGCAACCAAGGCGCGGAAATGCCGGACAAACAGAGCACACAGCAAGGTGGCAATATGCGCCCCGTCGGAGTCGGCATCGGCAAGGATGCAGATCTTGCCGAAGCGTAGCTTGGACAGATCATCGCTACCCGGTTCGACACCGATTGCGACCGAGATATCGTGTACCTCCTGCGAGCCCAACACCTCGGCTGCATCCACCTCCCAGGTGTTCAGGATCTTACCGCGTAGCGGCATCACAGCCTGAAAGTTGCGGTCGCGCGCCTGCTTGGCGGAACCACCAGCGGAATCCCCCTCGACCAAGAACAGCTCCGTGCGCGCTGGATCGTCCGCCAGGCAGTCAGCCAACTTACCGGGCAGCGCGGGCCCCTGTGTGACCTTTTTGCGCACCACCTTACGACCGGCCCGCTGCCGGACCTGAGCGGCATTGATCGCCAATTCAGCGATACGCTCGCCAAGCTCGGTATGCTGGTTCAGCCACAGGCCAAAGGCATCTTTGACGACGCCGGTAACGAACGGCGCACACTCGCGCGAAGACAACCGCTCTTTGGTTTGGCCGGAAAACTGCGGATCTCGCAGTTTCACCGACAGCACATAGCTGACATTGCCCCAAACGTCCTCCGGTGCCAGCTTCACGCCACGTGGTAGCAAATTGCGAAACTCACAGAACTCACGCACCGCCTCGGTCAAGCCGGTGCGCAGACCATTGACATGCGTACCGCCCTGAGCGGTGGGGATGAGATTGACGTAGCTCTCCGTGATCCCCTCGCCGCCCTCCATCAGCCATACCAAGGCCCAATCGGCGGCCTCGTCGTTGCCGCTGCTGCTACCAACGAACGGCTGCTCTGGCAGGCTAATAGCCTCTTGCAGGGCATCGCTGAGGTAGTCACTGAGCCCATCCTGATAGCACCATTCGTCAGCTTCCGCTTCGCCTTCGCATGAGAAACGAATCAATAGACCCGGGCACAACACTGCCTTGGCACGCAACAAGTGGCGCAACTGGCGTACGCTGAACTTAGCGGAGTCGAAGAATGTTGGATCAGGCCAAAAGCGCAGCCGGGTCCCGGTGTTGGCGCGCCCGACCTTGCCCAAGGTCGCCAGATCCGATGTCCTTTCGCCATTGGCGAAGGCGACGTGATACTCCGCCGCGCCACGTTTGATCCACACCTCGAGGCGGCGCGACAAGGCATTGACCACCGAGACGCCGACACCATGCAAACCACCCGAGAATTGATAGCTTTGGTTCGAAAACTTACCGCCCGCATGCAGCTTGGTTAGGATTACTTCGACGCCGGGGATCTGTTGTTCGGGGTGGATATCCACCGGCATTCCGCGGCCGTCGTCGCTCACCTCAAGCGATCCATCTTTGAACAAGCTGACCTCAATCTTGGTCGCGTGGCCCGCGATCGCCTCGTCGACGCTGTTGTCGATAACCTCCTGCGCCAGGTGATTGGGTCGCGCGGTATCTGTATACATGCCAGGTCGCTTCCGAACCGGCTCGAGTCCGCTTAGTACCTCGATTGCCGAGGCGTCGTAAGCACTCATCTTGGTCTTTTCACCCCTGCAATCCGCTAGTCGGACACGAACGCCTCGGGCTCGAAGGCACCCGTCATCACATCACGAATCTCCCGGGCATTGCGCGCGCCACGGATTCCGCAAAAGTAATCGTTCATCAGCTCCTGCCGGTAGTTGATACGGGCACGTGTCTCGACGCTGCGCCACAGCGGACGCTTGACCTTGCCGACCGGCGGGTCACGACGTGGATTGGCGTGGGCATAGACCTTATACTCTCGAGTCGAACAGCGAAAACCCTCGAAGCTGCTGTTGTCCGCGCCACCCGGGCTGCTGACCGAGAGCCAAACTCTAATCACTCGATCCTTCGGGTCGAACCCAATTCGCGACATGTCGATCCGCAATGTGAGACCCGCTGGCAGGCTGTCGATCTCGACCGGGGTGAGATCTTCGGGGCGCGGAGCAGCAAGCACCTTCGCCTCATTCTCGATCCAGGGGGTATCCAGGTCGCTGTCATAGTTGAATTCGCCGCCCTCGTCACCACCAATATATTCAGGAAAATTCACACCCTCCCGGTCAGCGGCAACCGACGGTGCTACCGCAGCCCAAAGGAGCCACAGCAACAGGGCCCAGTACACACCTATCCGCGGGTTCGTTGGCTGTCGCATAGCCGTGCAGTGTACCTTGCGCGCTGGCGGCTCTGCATCCGCCGGGTTTACCTGGCGCCGCACCCTGCGGTAGGTTGGCATCGCAAACTGGGAAACCGCATGACCAAGAAGAGAACCAGCCCGCCGTCATTCGAAGCATCGCTCGATGAGCTCGAAGCCCTGGTGGAACGCCTCGAGAGCGGCGAACTCAGTTTAGAAGAGTCATTGACCCTTTTTGAACGCGGCATCGCCTTGACCCGCACCTGCCAGCAAGCACTGCAGGCTGCCGAGCAAAAGGTCGAGATACTGACTGCGAAAGATCCCGAAGCCGCCGCCGAGCCGTTCGAACATGACACTTGATCCAGAATTCCAGGTCTTTCTCGGTGACTGCCGGGTTAGGGTAGAACGCGCGCTCGATCGCTGGCTACCAACGGAAAAGACCCAACCGACGCGTCTGCATAGCGCAATGCGCTATGCCACCTTGGGTGACGGCAAGCGCGTACGGCCGGTCCTGGCCTATGCGGCAGGCCAAGCACTCGGCACCGCCACTGAATACCTGGACGGCGCCGCCTGTGCCGTCGAGCTGATTCATGCGTATTCGCTGGTGCACGATGATCTGCCGGCGATGGACGATGACGACCTGCGGCGCGGTCGCGCAACTTGCCACCGGGCCTATGACGAACCGACCGCGATCCTGGTCGGCGATGCCTTGCAGACACTGGCCTTCCGAGTGCTTTGCGAAGACGAAGACCTGCGCATCGATGCCGCCGACCGGCTACGCATGATCGCCGAGTTGGCCCGGGCCACGGGGTCGCGCGGGATGGCGGGTGGGCAAGCGCTGGATATCGAGGCTACGGGTCGGGAAATCGACTTGGCACAGTTGGAAAACCTCCATATCCACAAGACCGGAGCCCTGATACTGGCTAGTGTGCGTCTCGGCGCACTGGCCGCTGGGGTCGGCAAGGATCCACGAGTCGCCAATCTGGAACGCTACGCCAAGTGCGTGGGTCTAGCCTTTCAGGTCCACGACGACGTGCTCGATGTCGAGGGCGAGACCGCGACCTTGGGCAAGACCCGGGGCAAAGACGCTGCAGCAGACAAGGCTACCTACCCGTCCCTGATCGGCTTGGAGGCGGCGCGTGAGATGGCGTCACAGCTGGTCGAAGATGCGCTGGGTAACCTGGCCGACTTCGACGCTGCGGCTGATCCGCTGCGCCAAATCGCACGTTACATCGTTGGTCGCCGCCGCTGATCGGCCGGCAACGTCATGCCGCCCAGGGCGCAGGCCGGCACTCCCAGCGAGTTGATCGGCAGCAGTACCACCCGGCCACAGATTATGTGGTGTTTGTCGCGGCCTGAAGGATCGATATACTGAGGGCCTCAAGCATTTGTTTTTCAATGGGCCTTCGGCCTTAATACACCGGACATGAACCTAGCACCTCCAAAGCCTGCCTTACACACCGAGATCGAAGACGTTCAGAGCAGCGCTGATACCCGGTGCATCACGATTAACAAGGTTGGCGTCAAGGATATTCGCCATCCGATCCGGATAAGGGACCGAACCGAGGGCGAGCAGCATACGGTCGCCCGCTTCAGCATGTATGTCTCTCTGCCGCACGAATTCAAAGGCACGCACATGTCGCGCTTTGTTGAGATTCTCAATAGCCACGAGCGCGAGATTTCGATCGAGTCGTTCAAAGACATGCTGGGAGAAATGGTCGAACGTCTCGAATCCGAGCGTGGACACATCGAAATGGAGTTCCCGTTCTTCGTTAACAAACGCGCCCCGGTTTCAGGGGTCGAGAGTCTGCTCGACTATCAGGTCACGCTGATCGGCGAGATCCGCGACGGAATGCCCGAGATGTACGTCCGGGTCGTCGTCCCGACCACCAGTCTGTGCCCCTGCTCGAAGTCGATCTCGGACCGTGGCGCACATAATCAGCGCTCTCATGTCACCTTGACCGTGCGGACCTGCAGTTTCGTCTGGATCGAGGAGTTGATCGACTTGGTCGAGAGCGAGGCCTCCTGCGAACTGTACGGGCTACTCAAGCGCCCTGACGAAAAGTACGTCACCGAGCGCGCCTACGACAATCCCAAGTTCGTCGAGGACGTAGTGAGAGACGTCGCGGCCCGGCTCAATTCCGACGACCGCATCTCTGCCTATACCGTGGAGGCAGAGAACTTCGAATCGATCCACAACCACTCCGCCTACGCCGTCATCGAGCACGACAAGATCCCTACTCGGACCCTTCGAGCACCCTAAAATTTGGTTCGCAAGATCAGCAGGTTCTCACGCTGGTCGATATCGAAGCGCGACAGTACGTTCATACCCAGCAGCACATGGCGCGGACCATTGCCGGAAATAACCACCGCCCTGACATCGCGTAACTGCACCCCTTCAACCGAAACGCTGTTCAATTTCAACTCATGGCCGACAGCGTTACCCGATGCTGTACCAACCCCAATCAGGCGCCCTTCGACACGATGCTGCAACCCGAGCCGCTCGGCTTGGGACTCGCTCATTGCGACACTGGTCGCACCCGTGTCTACCAGAAAGCGCACCCCTTGACCGTTGATCAGGCCATCGACGAAGTACCCGCCGCGTCGATCCTTGAGGATGCGAATTTCACGACGCTCTGGAGGGGCGTACCGGGCACTGACCGACGAACCAAGTCGCAGCTCACGCCGCTCTCCGTTGATCTCTACTAAGGCTCGACCGGGGTCGGCCTCGATCAGTCGCACACCGCCCGGGCCCGACTTACCGACCGCTAGCACCTTGCGTTGACCATCGATCTCGAGCATCGCCTTGCCCGGGAACAAGGCAAGCACTTTGACGCTAGTCGCGCCAGCAACGGTGGCCCAGCCCAGTAAGCAGCAGGCAATCAAGCGCAACATCAGCGGCAGGGTTCTATGGCCCACTTCATACCCTCAAGGCGATCAATTGTAGGCAGGCAGCTGCAAATACACCGGCCACGAGGTCGTCGAGCATAATGCCCAGCCCACCAGCGACTCGCCGGTCCAGCCAGGCTATCGGCCAAGGTTTCCAGATATCAAACAGCCGAAACAGGGCGAATCCGAGTAGGACCCAGGCCCAGCCACGCGGCGCTGCAAACATGGTCACGAGGTAGCCGGCAATCTCATCCCACACGATTCCCGGATGGTCGTGCACGCCAAGATCGCGCGAGACCCGGTCGCACAGCCAGATTCCGGCCAGCGTCACCAGCAGCACGACGCCAGCATACGCCACCAACGACAACTGCATGAGCGGCAAATACAGTAACACCGCCACCAGGGTCCCCATGGTCCCTGGAGCCAGCGACGAACAACCCGCACCGAAGCCGAACGCCATCAGGTGCAACGGGTTGCGTAACGATGGCTTGACCAGGGTCTCAGCCCTGGAAGTGATCGAAGCCACGCGGCACCTCCTTGACAAGTCGCCCGTCGGGGTAGCGCAATTCGATGCCCGGCTCGGCAGCCAGACTACCGATCACCTGCACTGGCTCGCCGGCGTCACGGCAGTCGCTGAGCAGGGCGTCTAGCCGTGCGGGCGGCACACTGAACAACAGCTCGTAGTCATCTCCTCCGCTGAGCGGACAGCTCCAGTCGCCCTGCTTGCCGCGCGCCGCCACCTCGGCCGAGAGCGGTAACTCAGCCAGTTCGATCCGCGCCCCGACACCGCTCGCCGTGCACAAATGATTTAGGTCGGCCAGCAGTCCATCTGACACATCGATCGCGGCACTCGCCCGGCCGCGTAACAACCTGCCGAGCGCGATCCGTGGCGTTGGCCGATCCAGGCGCTCGCGCAGCGCAGCGCAGCCCGGGTTGGCGGCTGGCCGCTCTTGGGTCGCGCACAGCGCCAGTGCCGCATCGCCCAAGCTACCGCTGACCAGCAGGTGATCCCCCGCCTGACCACCAGAGCGGCGCAGCACCAGCTCG
The DNA here is from genome assembly GCA_028284585.1 of Chromatiales bacterium. Classification (GTDB taxonomy): domain Bacteria; phylum Pseudomonadota; class Gammaproteobacteria; order Chromatiales; family Chromatiaceae; genus Thiosocius. The sequence continues at coordinate 9,123 of JANQRK010000036.1, read as the reverse complement.
GGCGTGACCAGCCCGTGCAGCTGCAAAGTGATGCTGAGCGGTCCGCGCGTTAGGTCCCCTCCCACCAACTGCACCCCATACCGGTCGGCAAGGGCGGCAAACCCCTGCATAAAGGAGCCCAACCAGGCCACGTCTGGCTGCGGTAGCGTCAGCGACAGGGTCGCCCAGGCCGGATCGGCGCCCACTGCCGCCAAATCACTGAGATTTACTGCCAGCGCCTTGTGACCCAAGGCCGCCGGGTCTACCTCGGATGAGAAGTGCCGATCCTCAACCAGGGTATCCATGCTGACCGCCAGGCTGCGACCCGCTGGCACCTGCAGCACGGCACAGTCGTCGCCGATCCCCAGCAAAACATCCGGACGCTGTACCGTAGCGCTCGCGAAAAAGCTGCGGATCAATTCAAACTCGGAGGTAGACACTGCGTGGACCGGTCAGCGCCGAGCTGCGGTCTCTTGAGGCCGCAGGGCGCGCGCGGCCTTGTCCAACACTCCGTTGACGTAGCGGTGGCCTTTTTCAGCACCAAAGGTCTTAGCCAGCTCGACCGCCTCGTTGATCACCACCCGATAGGGGATCTCCGGGTGTTCTATCAGCTCGTAAGCGCCCAAACGTAAGATCGCACGCTCAACCGGGTCGACCGATTCCAACGCCCGGTCGACGCACTGCGCCAAGGCAGTATCCAATTCGTCAATGCGCTTTGGAACCGCCCCTACCAGTTCTTGAAAATAGTCGCTGTCGAATTTCTTAGCGTCCTGTTCGAGCATGAAGTGACTAATGATGGCCGCGACGTCCTGACCCGCGAGCTGCCATTGATAGATAGCCTGGATGGCAAGACTGCGCGAACGGCTGCGTTGCCGGCTCACCGTCGGTTCGCCTTAGAGCGCACGGAGCAGATTGACCATTTCAATCGCCGATGCAGCCGCCTCACCACCTTTGTTACCCGCCTTGGTCCCGGCCCGCTCGATAGCCTGCTCCACGGTATCCACGGTAAGTACGCCGAACGCAATGGGCACGCCGTGTTTGAGCGTAGTCTGGGCCAAACCCTTAACGCATTCTCCAGCCACGTATTCGAAATGTGGCGTCCCGCCGCGGATGACCGCACCCAGCGCCACAATCGCATCATAACCACCGCCGGCGGCAATCTTGTCCAACACGAGTGGCATTTCAAACGCACCGGGAACACGCACGATCGTGATATCGGCATCACGCGAACCATGCCGGCGCAGGGTGTCGATTGCACCGCCCTCGAGACTGCTCACAACGAAGCTATTCCAACGCGAAACCACAACGCAAAAGCGCGCATTGGCGGCGTTCAGACTGCCCTCAATGGTCTTTATGCTCATCCTCGTTCCTCTCCTAGGGCGTGTTCCTTGGTGTTACTCAGCGGCAACGAACTCGACCACTTCGAGATCGAATCCAGCCAAGGCATGCAAATGCTTGGGCGCGCTCATCACCCGCATTTTTCGCACCCCGAGATCGACCAAGATCTGGGCACCGACCCCAATCGTACGCAGATCATCGTCGTGTTGCTTGGCGCGTAGCGGGGCCTGAGTGGCCACATCGTGCCACTTGTAGTCTTGGATCCGGTGGATGATGTCGCGTGCACCGTCGTAATTGCGCAACACGACGATGACGCCCTCGCCGGCGGCCGATACCTGGTCCATGACCCGCCGCAATGGCCAACCGCAGTCGCGGGTGCCTTCGAACAGGTCACACAGGGTGTTTTGCACATGTACGCGGACCAATGTCGGTCGCTCGGCGCTGATATCACCTTTGACCAAGGCAAGGTGCAACTCATCACCGATCACATCCTGGTAGGCGACCAGTCGAAAGTCACCATGCTGGGTCGGCAGGCGACAAGAGGTGACGCGTTCCACCGTATTCTCATTCTTGATCCGGTACTGGATCAAATCGGCGATGGTACCGATCTTCAAGCCATGCGCATCGGCAAAGCGCTCCAAGTCGGGTCGCCGCGCCATACTGCCATCTTCGTTCAGGATCTCCACGATGACCGCGCTTGGTGCGAATCCTGCCAAGCGGGCCAGGTCACAGCCGGCTTCGGTGTGGCCGGCCCGCACCAGCACACCGCCGGGCTGCGCCATCAGCGGGAAGATGTGCCCGGGCTGCACCAAGTCCTGCGGCTCGGCCTCCGGCTGGACCGCGGCCAACACGGTGGTCGCCCGATCGGCCGCCGAGATACCAGTGGTCACGCCGTCGGCCGCCTCGATCGAGACCGTGAAGTTGGTCGTCTGGAGATGGTCATCGCTGTTCACCATTAGTGGCAGGCGCAGTTGGCGGCAACGTTCCTTGGTCAGGGTGAGGCAGATAAGGCCGCGGCCGTACTTGGCCATGAAATTGATCACTTCGGCTGTGGTCGCCTCGGCGGCAACCACGAGATCACCCTCGTTCTCGCGATTCTCGTCGTCCATGATGATGACCATACGCCCAGCGCGCAGGTCATCGATGATCTCTTCGGTACTGTTAAGACCCATGCTGTCACGACAGAAGCGGCAAACACTGTAGTCTACCAGCCGAACAACCGGAGAGAGAATGCCAAGCGATGGAAGTCGAAGGCATCACTCAGTATCGGCTCGACTATCGGCCCGGCGCCTTGCCGGCGTTCGTCGGCCAGGCCAGGTGGCGCCACCGGTTCAAGTTTTGTCGCAAGCAGGTCCTGATCGGCCAAGACCCTGCCTGCTGCGGGGGCTATCCTTACAGCGAAATCGGCCGCCGAGTCGACGGCGGTTTCACTGTGACCCGCACTCAGTCCGGAGGGCAGCCTGATCTGAAACCGGACGTGCTCGCCCGGGTGCCAACGTTTGATACGTTAGGGTATTCGCTGTTGGCCGGCGCTCCGAGTCGGCCATCATTGAAAGCTATGGCCCATGCTTAGATCTAACCGGCTTGTCCGAAAGCACAGGCGGTGGTTGATTTTCACCCGCCCCGACTATGGCACCTCGCAGATGGGCGCCGAGATCAGTCGCCTAGCGGGCGATCCGGTGCTCCGCCCACCCCAGGGGTTCGCTATGAGCGGACACCAAGACAGCCTGGTCGCCTATGGCGCAGATATGGAGATGGAGAGTGCTGGACAACTGCTACTGGCCTCACTGGGAAAGGCCAAACAACTCCACTTGAGGTGCGCCACCCGTGACTGATGAACCAGTAAAGCCGGGACGCAAGACCGTCTCGCTGGTGCTGGGCAGCGGCGGGGCACGCGGCTTGGCGCACATTGGTGTGATCCGGGCGCTGCAGTCTCATGGCTGGGAGATCGGCGCTATTGCGGGGAGCTCGATAGGGGCGCTAATCGGCGGCTTCTATGCCGCTGGCAAGCTCGACGCATACACCGAATGGGTGCAGGACCTGACCGAGTTCAACGTGCTGCGTTTTCTCGACATCGCCTGGGGCGGAGCCGGTCTGCTCAAGGGCCAGATGCTGATGCAAACCTTGCGGGAGTTCGTCGGGCATCACCAGATAGAAGACCTGCCGCTACCGTTGACGATCGTTGCAACTGATGTACTGTCACGCAAGGAGGTCTGGTTGAACCGTGGCGACCTGTTCGATGCCATACGTGCATCGATTGCTGTACCCACGGTGTTCACCCCGCAAAATATGCAAGGCCGGCTACTGCTCGACGGCGGGATTCTCAACCCGGTCCCAATCGCGCCCACCCTACAAGACGCGACCGACGCGATCATCGCGGTCAGCCTGTCGGGCGTACCGAAGCGCCTCGGCGGTGCCAGCCGGCGTGACCAGATCGAGCCACAGACCAAGCCGCCGCGCCATCGCTACCAAGAACGCATCGACGCATTCATCGACCAACTGCAAGAGCGGCTCGGCCTGGGCGACAACGACGAAGACGAGCGTCCCCACCTATCGATTACCGAGGCCGCACTACTGTCGCTCGATGCGATGCAGGCAAGTATTGCGCAATGCAAACTAGCCGCTTACCCGCCGGATCTGCTGATAGAGATCCCGATCAATACCTGTGCCGCCCACGAGTTCTATCGCGCAACCGAGGTCATCGAGGTCGGCGAGCGACTGGCCGGGCAAGCCCTCGACCGCTACAAAGACGCCGACTGAGCGTAGCGGTGTGTACTGTCTACTCTGGCAGAAAGCCGGTGCGCGCCAAGAGGTCGAGCATATTCCCGCCACCCGCCTCGGCCGCACGGTCACCGAGTAGCAAGCGCTCTAGGTAACGCGCCACGAGGTCAACCTCGAGATTGACCTGCTGTCCGATCGAATAGCTTGCCATGATGGTCTCCTTGAGCGTGTGCGGCACTATATTGAGCTCGCAGCACCGGCCATCCACCGCATTGACCGTCAGACTGATCCCGTCGACTGCGATCGATCCCTTTCTCGCCACATAGCGCGCCAGCTCGGCCGGTACCTCGATGGTGAAATGCACCGAGCGAGCATCATCGCGACGCTCGACTACGACACCCAGACCATCGACGTGCCCACTGACAAGGTGGCCGCCGAGGCGTGCGTCCAGGGTGAGTGCCTTTTCGAGATTGACCCGGTCACCGGGGCGCATTCCGCCGAGCGACGTCAGTGCAAGCGTCTCGCGCGAGACATCGGCAGAGAACCCGTCTCCTGGCAACGCGACCACGGTAAGGCAAGCACCGTTGACCGCGATGCTGTCACCGAGACGTAGGTCGGTGAGGTCCAGTTTGCCGGTGCGGATGCGCAGGTGTAAATCGCCGCCCTGTGCGCGCAACTCCGCGATCTCGCCGGTGGCCTCGATAATCCCAGTAAACATTGGATCTACCCCTGTACGCACCGGCGGCGGCCGGTGGATCGATTCTAGCCTGCTGACCGAGCGCCGGCCTCATGGTGTCACCGCCACCGGTCAGACACCGCATCGACTCAGCCACCGGCATTGCGTTGTTGGGGTTCGTAAGTCAGGCGAAGGTCTCGACCGACCTGGCGCACTTCGCGCAGCGTCAGTCCGATCCGCTGATCTATTCGCTCCAATCCTGGTAGGCGCACTAGCCCTCGCGCCGAGTCGCCCAGCAGATGCGGCGCCATATAGACTAACAACTCGTCGATCAGGCCGGCGCGCAGCAGGCTGCCGCTCAGGGTTGGCCCGCACTCGACCAGCAACTCGTTGACCCCGCGGTCTGCCAAGACCTCGAGTACTCGCCCGAGATCGAGCCACGCCCCCTCCTGCGGCAACCGCACGACCTCGGCGCCAACCGCCACCAACGCCGCCTCGGCATCATGCCGTGCCGCCGCACCACAAAGGACCAGCGCCTCACCGGGCAGACGCAACAGGCGGGCAGTCGGCGGGGTACGCAGCCGGGTATCCAGGACGACCCGGAGCGGCTGTCGCAGATCAGCAGGCTCGACCATACTGGGCAATGTACCAATCGGCAGGCGCACATTGAGCGACGGATCATCGGCCAACAGCGTACCGCTGCCAGTCGCCACCGCAGTGCTGCGTGCGCGCAGCAATTGCACATCGTGTCGTGCCTCTGCACCGGTGATCCAACGACTCTCGCCACTCGCCATCGCGGTTCGTCCGTCCAGGCTCATGGCCAATTTACAGCGCACCCACGGACGGCCGCAGCGCATGCGCTTCAAGAATCCAGGGTTCAGCCGCTCCGCCTCTTGCTCGAGCAGACCAAGAGCAGTCTCGATGCCCGCCTCACGCAACATCGCCAACCCCCTACCAGCAACCAGGGGATTGGGATCAGTCATTGCCGCGACGACACGCACGACCCCGGCCTCGATCAGCGCTTCGCTACAAGGTGGTGTGCGACCACGATGGGCGCAGGGCTCCAATGTGACATAGGCAGTCGCGCCCCGTGCCGCCATACCCGCGTGGGCCAAGGCAACACGCTCGGCATGCGGCTCGCCGGCCTTGCGGTGCCAGCCCTCACCGACCAACCTATCGCCATGCACTAACACACAGCCGACACGCGGATTGGGGTCTGTCGTGAACAAGCCGCGCTCGGCCAAGCGCAGCGCATGGGCCATGAGCCGATGCTCAGCAGCAGAGAAAGCGGTACTCATCGGCCGCCGTCGGGCAGTTCGGACAGCTGGCGCCACACGTCTGGCCTGGACCGCTTCTGCAGCCGATCTTCTAACGTCCGATAGCGTGTCTGTTTGCGCACAGGGAAAGTATAAGCCGGCGAATCGGCCGGCGGGCAGTCACTGCGGGATGAACGCCCCAAGCCCTGCCCAGCCGAAAACCGTACGGCAAGATGCCAGCGGCCCCACTGGCTCTCGGTCGCTCCAACCCAGAGCCCGAGACACCAAAAGGCTGCTTACTTTACCGCGCCTGGGGCGCCACTCCCGAGTTCAACTCTGGGTTCAGGCTGACGCTAGAACTCATTAACGAAAAAAAGCTCGCGCGGACCCATCCAATAGCCGTCGCGCACGACTCACAATAAGAGAATCGCGAACCGCCGATGACGGGCGAACCCATCCAGCCGGAATCTGAACCGACCCACGCAAACGCCTATCTGCTGGAGCAGAAGGTGCGGGCCATGTTCATGCAGGCACCAACCTCTAACCTGACCATCTTCGCGATCGCGATTCTGTACTACTTCATGCTGCGCAACCGCCTTGATCCGTGGCTGCTTGGCGGCTGGACCTTGACCCTCTGCGCGGCCGCCGGGTACCGCCAACTGGTCTGGTGGCGCTATCAACGGCGCCAGGAAAACGCTAGCCAATCCGCCTGGCTGAATCACTACACCGCGGCATGTACTCTAGTGGGCGTTTCTTGGAGCCTGATCTACCTGTTCCTGTACAAAACCGACGACATCATCGTCGTGGTGGCGCTATCCATGCTCATCTTTGGCGTCTTGAGCTCTGCAGTTGCAGTCTTTTCGCCGCATTTGCCCGCATTTGTATTGTATGCGGCGCCTCAGGTACTGGTACTCAGCGGCACCATGCTGCGTCAGCAGGGATCTTCGCTGGCATTACTGACGGCCGGGCTGCTCGCCTATCTGTTGATGTTGACTGTCTTTGCACGCAACGCCAACCGGCTGTTCGTGGCCAATGTTCGTCTCGCCTTGGAAAACCAAAATCTAGTCAGCGACCTCAATGCTGAGATCAGTCAACGTGAAAAGGTAATCGAAGAGCGCACCTTGGCTCTAAGCAATTCGAACGTATGTCTGGAGCATGAGGTCATTGAGCGCAAGGCGGCCGAAGACCGGGCCAACATTCAGTACAGCGTGCTGTGTTCAGTACTCGACTCCACACCTGATCTAATTTTCTTCAAAGACTACCGTGATAAAGACGGCTGCTACCTCGGCTGCAACCAGGCCTTCGCCCTTTTCGTCGGGCGACCCGTGGAGCAAATCATCGGGCATAGCGACCAGCAGCTGTTCGGCCAAGCGCTGGGTAACTCCATTCGCGCCAATGACAGCAAGGTCATGCAGGCAGATGCGCCTTGTAACGACGAGGAATGGGTCAGTTACCCAGATGGACATCGCGTGCTACTCAGCACGTTGAGAACCCGTTTTGTCGACCAAGATGGCAGACTGTTCGGGGTACTGGGTATCAGCCGAGACATCACCGAGCAGAAGAGAATCGAAGAAGCCCTCAAGGAGCAGCAACAGTCCCTGCAACACCTGGCACACCATGACCCGTTGACCGGACTCCCCAACCGCCTCCTGTTGATCGACCGCCTGACCAAGTCAATTCAGAAGGCCGATCGCACCGGAAAGGGGCTGGCGGTGATGTTCGTCGACCTCGATCACTTTAAAAGGATCAACGACAGCCTCGGCCATACGACAGGTGATCAGTTGCTGAGGGCCGTCTCGAAGCGCCTATCGAGTTGCGTACGCGAAGAAGACACCATCGCTCGACTTGGCGGTGACGAATTCACTATCCTGCTCGAGGACATCGATAGCTCGGCCGATGCAAGCATGATCGCAACCAAACTACTCGAACGATTCCGCCCCTCATTCGAACTGCCACACCACGAACTCAGCATTAGCACAAGCATCGGCATCAGCCTGTTCCCCAGCGATGCTACCGATTCAGAGACATTGCTGCGGAATGCCGATGCAGCGATGTATCAGGCCAAGTCCGAAGGGCGCAATGCCTACCGCTTCTATTCATCAGACATGACCGAGCTGGCAATGGCTCGCGTAGCGATGGAATCTTCCCTGTACCGGGCGCTGAACGAGAGCCAGTTCGTATTGCACTACCAACCGCAGGTCGATATGCGAAGTGGTGAGTTGCTTGGGTGCGAGGCACTGGTGCGCTGGAACCACCCGGATCAGGGCCTACTGATGCCCGGGCGTTTTATCCCCATCGCCGAAGAAACAGGCCAAATAGGCGAAATCGGATTGTGGGTACTCGGCGAAGCCTGCCGGCAGGTCCGCGTCTGGCACGATAGCGGTGTGCCTGAGATGCGGATTGCCGTCAACCTGTCAGGGCGCCAGCTTCTGAGCAGCAATCTAGTGGACAAGGTTGGCCAGGTCTTGGAACGCACTGGTTGCCGGGGGGAGTGGCTCGAACTCGAGATCACCGAGGGCTTCCTGATCCAGCAACCAGACCAGTCCCGAGCAGCCCTGCAGGCCCTGCGTAATATGGGTGTACAGATCGCGGTCGACGACTTCGGCACCGGCTATTCGTCGCTGAGTTACTTGAAACAGTTTCCGATCAGCAAGTTAAAAATTGACTACTCTTTCGTGCGCGACATTCCATTCGACACCAACGATCAGGCCATCTCGGCAGCAATCATCGCACTCGGACAAAGTCTCAATTTGCGCATCGTGGCCGAAGGCGTGGAAACCCTGGAGCAAGCCAACTTTCTGATCGCGCATGGCTGCCATGAGGCACAAGGCTTCTTGTACAGCAAACCCCTGCCGGCCGCCGACTTCGCCGCATTCTGTGCAGACCTAGTGGGCCAAGCGGATAATTCTGTGACGCTCAGCCACGGCACAAGCATTGTGGGCAAGGCGTAGTCCGCCGGGAATGGCAGGCCCTTTCCAAGGACGGCAACACAGCCCACGATGCTTTTGCCATGGCCCTTTGGGAGCCACTGTGCGAGCGCGACTCCGTGTTGCGTTTCTTGCCAAGGGCGCGGGCCATTGCCTGCGAAACGCGCCTTGATTCGCGCTCGCACAGTGGCTCTGAGCGTTACAGAATTATCCGCTTGGCCCACTA
>JANQRK010000034.1 GCA_028284585.1 Chromatiales bacterium | reverse complement strand
GCAGGAGAAATACAAAGAGACGTCGCGCGGCGGTCTCGCAACGAACGTCATCGAAGTTCCGGTCAACTTCATCGAGTGCTGATCGGGAAAATTCGGTCGTGGCGGGAAGGAGTTAATCGGCGTTACAGCCCCGAACTCTTCCCGAAGATTAGACTTCACAAAATAATCAAATTTTGATAGGCAAGGATTGCTTTGGCAAAGACTATTTCTCTACATGGAAGCCCGATGGCTCACCAATAATTGCTACCGATCCATTCCCACTTTCTTCAACCATTCCTCGCAACATTCCTTTAGATGAATATGGCCACGCATGATTCCCTTCTTTATCGAGCACAATAAGTCCACTTTCTTGAGCACCTGCACTTTTTACTTTTGCAATGACATCTTCGGAGGCCTTAGTCACGTCCCATCCTTTGTATTCAACCAACGCACAAGTGTCATAGGCGGCAGACCACCTAATAAAAATTTCTCCTTGCCCTGTTGCTGATACGGCACAAGACTCATTGTCTGCAAAGGTGCCAGCTCCTATTATTGGAGAGTCCCCTACCCTTCCTGGTACTTTTGTACTATATCCCCCAGTAGAAGTCCCTGCTGCAAGGTTTCCACATTTGTCTAGTACAACAGCTCCAACGGTCCCTAAAGACGAATGCCTATTTGCATTTTCAATAGCAACGTTACTTTTAAAATAACTATTCTCGACAGTCTCTAAACCGAGAGCTTTAGCAAATTTGTCAGCTCCTCTATCCACAAACATGAGGTGTTCTGATCTATTCATAAAAGCTTGAGCGCCCTTGATTGGGTTTTTAATCGATCGCGAAGCAGCAACAGCCCCTGCATTTCGATCTCTACCTCTCATAATCGAGGCATCAAGCTCCGCAAATCCAGCCTTGTTGTGGATAGCTCCCTTTCCAGCATTGAAATATGGAGAGTCTTCTAGAGAGCTTATAACTGCCACTACGATATTTTCTGCCGAGCCCCCTGTACTGGCTAACTGGTACCCAATTTTTAATGCAGCAATGGCTCCCTTTTTCATTTCCTTCTGAAACTCCTCTGGCTTGTTCCCCGCTCCCGAGCCTCCGTGGAGGACAATTTTGAAAAATGTACCTTTGCAAGTAGCTGCTGACGCTGAGGACAAGGGTAGAGATAAAGTAAAGATGATTACAAAATATTTCATGTTTCCCCTGATATTGGGTTCGGTATTATAGATAACCTACTGTCTTCATATTGCTTTTGTCCATCGGTTCGCCCTGCGTCCGTGGCGCTCCGTCAAACCATTGCTTTGCTCTCCCTGGTGCGCAGCGATCGATGAAGGTCAACCACCTGGTGCTGGCCGCGATGCGCGGGGTGAGCCCACAGAAAGCCGATGAGCAGGCGCCCACTACGGACGAGGTCACGATGGCGATGCTGCTGCAGAAGATCTGGTTTGCCGCCCTGGTGGACTGGCCGGCGCGGTTGCACGGTCAGGCGCAGGTCGTGCAGCAGGTGCGCCGCGCGGCCGAGCTGCTGATGGCCGGGATCAGCGCCCTACCTTCGAAAGGCTGGGCCAAACGCTGACTACGATGTGGCCGCGATCATCTCGTCGACGTTCTCGCGCTCGCTGCGGTACGACCCCTCGCCACAGCGCCTTGAGGGTACCCCGATCGTGCCCGCCCACGGCGATCTGCTGAATGCCGAGGACCCGGAACGGTCGCTCCACGTCAGATCCGGGGACCGCCCGCCTTGGTGTCGTCGCTGGCGACCGACTCGTATTTCTTGAAGTTCTCGACGAAGTTTTGGGCGAGCTTCTTCGCCATCACGTCGTACTTCGCCTTGTCGGACCAGGTGTTCTTGGGCCAGAGGCTGTCGTCGGGCACGCCGGGAACCTTGGTGACCACGGCCACGCCGAAGATCGGATCCTCCTTGGTCTCGGCTTTGTCGAGCACGCCGGTGTGGATCGCGTCGACGATGGCGCGGGTGTAGCCGAGCTTCATGCGTTTGCCGATCCCGAAGGGTCCGCCCGACCAACCGGTGTTGAGGAGCCACACGTTGGCGTCGTGTTTCTTGATACGCTCGGCGAGGAGCTCCGCGTACTTGGCGGGGTGCCATACCAAGAAGGGCCCCCCGAAACAGGGGGAGAAGGTGGCTTCGGGATCGGTGACGCCGACCTCGGTTCCCGCCACCTTGGCGGTGTAGCCGCTGATGAAGTGGTACATCGCCTGGGTGGGACTCAGCTTGCTGACCGGAGGCAACACCCCGAAGGCGTCGCAGGTCAGGAAGATGACGTTCTTGGGATGGCCACCCACGCAGGGCACCTTGGCGGTGTCGATGTATTCGATGGGGTAGCTCCCCCGGGTGTTGGTGGTGATGGTCGTGTTCTCGTAGTCGACCTGCCGGGAGTGCAAATCGAAGACCACGTTCTCGAGCACCGCCCCGAACTTCAGGGCGCGGTAGATGTCGGGCTCTTGTTCCTCCGACAGATTGATCACCTTGGCGTAACAACCGCCCTCGATGTTGAACAGACCGTTATCGCTCCAGCAGTGCTCGTCGTCGCCGATGAGGGTCCGGTGGGGATCCGCCGACAGGGTCGTCTTGCCGGTACCACTGAGGCCGAAGAGGATCGAGGTGTCGCCGTCCTTGCCCTCGGTGGCCGAGCAGTGCATCGACAGCACGCCCTTCTTCGGCATGAGGTAGTTCATGACGGTGAAGATCCCCTTCTTCATCTCGCCGGCGTACTGGGTGCCGAGGATCACGAACTCTTTTGCGGCGAGGTTCAGGTCGACGCTCGTGGTCGAGGTCATGCCCATCGTGTAGCGGTTAGCCGGGAAGCCGCCGCCGTTGAAGATGACGTAGTCCGGGTCACCGAAGTTTTCGAGCTCCTCGGGGGTGGGCCGGATGAGCATATTGTACATGAAGAGCGCGTGGTAGGCGCGAGCGCACACGATACGCACCTTGATGCGGTGCTCGGGATCCCAACCCGCGAAGGCGTCTACGCAGTAGAGGAACTCCTTGGTGTTGAGGTAGTCGATGCAGCGCTCGCGGTTGATCTGGAAGGTGTGCTCGTCAAGCTTGATGTTGACCGGGCCCCACCAGATGTCGTCCGTGGTCTGCGAATCCTCCACGACACGCTTGTCGGTCGGGCTGCGGCCGGTCTTCTTGCCGCTCATCGCGACCAGGGCTCCGGTGGCGGTGATGCCGGAGCCTTTCTCGTTGCGTAGAGCAAGCTCATAGAGCATCGGCGGCGACGCGTTGCGAATAATGTTTTCGACCTCGATACCATGCTGTTTGAGGGTGAATCGCTTGGTCACATGAACTCCTTCGGCTGGTGGGTTTGGTGTGGTTCGCGGGGGTCCCCGACGGTCATGAGACCATCCAGCCTATCTAGAATGCTAGGCAGGGGGCAGGGGACAATCAAGCTATGACGCGGATAAAGCGGCGCCCCTAATCGAGCTGATCGCGCCTGCTGTCTGCTACCCCGGAGACGAGATCGAGCTTGAGGTCCTGCTGGACGCGAAGCGCGCGGTTCCGCTGGAGTCGCTGCGGTGCCGACAGGTGGACAGGGAGACGGTCCGCGTCGAAGCCGGGGAAGGTTTCGGTGCATACCCAGGTTCTGTGCGCGCTCAGGGTGGCGGCTGGCACGTGGGCGGGACTCCTGTTATTGAGGTTTAAAGGTTTTCCATACACGTTTCCCTGTCATGTCAAGAAAATCCGATTTGTATGCACTTCCGGCGTGACGTGCATACAAATCGGCCCATGCCTTGCACAAAGCGGCCGGCAGCGCCTGGCGGGCCTTGCCCAGCCGGAATGCACATGCCCTGCCCCGGCCTCTACGGACGCTGGTGGTTCAGATCGGTCGTGTCTGGTGATAGCAGTCTGATAAATGTTTCTGATCACCGAAGCGCCGCAGCAACTTCGATCTGCTGTCGCAGCTAAGATCATCGGGCACCACCCCATTCGACCTGAATGTTGTTAAGCAGAAATAAAGTCCGTCACTGTCTGGGCACCTAAGTCGCTGGTTTTTCTCAACAGGGTTGCCTAGCGAAAGTCCGTCACAATTCTCGACCTCTTGACCTGCATAGCTCGAGATATGGGTCTTACCCTGTGTCTCAAAGATCGGCGTAGTACCTTCGCAATCGACGGCGGAAACGCCTGCCCCGAGAGCAAAAATGCCAATGGGCCTGCCAAGAGATTGAAGCGCTTCGTGGTGTTCACCATGTCCCCTCATTGTGTGAGATTGACGGACGAGTCAGGCAGCGCGGTGCGCAGCGCATGCTCGAACTCCTCATCAGTCTATCCGCCGAGGGGAACCCTTGATTTACAGTTACGAGGCAATCCTGCGAAGTCAGGTTTACCGAGTCATGAAGAAAATGGCCCTTTTGTCTGGATGCATTTCTCAGGGATCGCTGTGTCCGCGCCCCCGCCAGGCCTGTTCCATATTCAGAAACATGAACGAGGCCGACCAGGTGATAAACGTGAGGCCGGCAATCGCTTCGACGCCCGTCAAGAGGCGCAAATAGCCAACCGGCACAATGTCGCCAAAGCCTAAGGTGGTGAAAACGATGGCGGAGTAGTACACGCAATTGTAGAGATCGACGACCTCCATGCCTTCGAGGTGGCCGAAGCCGTCGAACTGCAACAGGCCATAATTGGCAATGGCGAAGATCCAGATCTCGATGATGTGTATCGCCAACAGCGCAAGGATCAGAAAGATCATCCGCCGGCGCCAATAGTGCTTCGTCGGCCGCTTGGCGATAAGCCGCAGTGCCTCGTAGTGCAGGCTGACGCAGAGAGCAACCGCTGCCACGGTAACCACAACTACGATCCAAAGGTTCGGGCTCAATAGCACGGATTTGTTCTCGAGTTTCGCTTGCCCTATCCGAGCCTAAACTGTAACAACCAATGCCGACACTGATCTTCGCTAAGCGAACGGAGGACCCACAGTAGTAGGTAAGCAGCCTACTTAGGGCCTGTTCACACTACGCGAGGCGCAGCGACGGCGGCCGTTTTTTCGGCCAACGAGGCGCTGCGAGCGTGATGTACTCACTGTACATGAGCGAGCAGCAACAAAGCTGGGCGGAAAAACGGCCCCGTCCCTTCGGGTTGCGCCCCAAAACGCGCCACGCGGCGTTGCTCGTCGTTCATTTAGGCTCCCTAAACCTCTCTCCTCGCGCCTTGCCTGACACGTTTTGGGGCAGCAACGCTGCGCCTCGCGTAGTGTGAACAGGCCCTAGATAAACTCTGAGTCAACAGCCCTCGTTGCCACAATGCCTGGGTCAAGCATGCCCGAGTAGGGTGTACTGGGCGAAACGCAGTCGGCTGCTGATCGTGGGATTCAGCCGGCTGAGTTCGTAGCCGAACATGCGCAGCGCATCACCGGCGATCTCCTCGAACACGATTCGATCGGCATTGCTCATCGTCGATCGCCACGACTGTGCTTTGCTCGGATCCGGGGCGCGGACCGAAGATGCATGCCAGCGCATGCTAATGGCTGGCATCGCTGATTCGGCATCCTCGTGATACCGCAGCATATCGGCCTCGTAGGTCTCGCCAAGGAAATCGCAGATCTGCGACAGCGTATGTTCGGGTCTATCGACCAAGGATTCGTAGTGGACCTCTAGGTAGTGGTCGGGAATCATGGTACCCATCTTGCGACCCAGCATGACCATCCAGCGCCAGTCGCGGGCGAGCTTGGTCAAATCGCGGGAGCCCCAGGACAGGGTGCGCAGCGAGCTGGCCACATCCCTGCCGTCGCGAATCAGGTGGATGATCTTGCAACCGGGGAACAGGGCCCAAAGGATGTCGATGTCTTCGACGTAGCTGGGCGTCTTGTCACCCCAACGCACCTTGCCGCGGTGGTGCGCCAGTTCCTTGAAAATTGCGTGAATCAGTTCACTATAGGTCTGTGGGGTAGCATTCAAGACCGCATCTTGGTCTGGGAGGAGATTTCCTTTCGCCACAAAAGGGTTACGACTGATTTCCTCGAGAATGGCAGAGACATTGGCGCGGCGACTGAGATCGCCGAATTCGCCCAGTCGATGGTAGAACTCCGGAATGAACCCCGACTCGAAGGGTACGTTAAGGCGGCTATGGCGATTCAGCATGAGCCGCAGCATCGTTGTTCCAGAGCGCTGGGAGCCGACGATGAAAAATGGCGATGCGTTTTGCGACATGCTCCAGTCCCAAGTTGCCAATCGATCGTCTTAGTCTCGTATCCCTTTGTTTCCTCGCGTTGACGATGCGTTGACAGTGTCATGACAAAAGGTTTTGCAAAGTCGAGTGCGTCGCCAAGATGGTGACATAGGCTGACCAGCATCCCTGCAAGACTTGAGGAAAAACACTGCCGACGGGTAGGTTGCTCTTGCGTCCCAGGGTTACACCAATACTCATTGGCGGTCTCAACTCGACACGCTGATGGTATTACCGCAGGATACGGGACACGAAGTCTTGATAGATTGCATCATGGGGTAGCATTTGGCCGCTGACCCATCGTGGCTGCATACCTGTGTCGCCGGTTCGCTCGAAATGCCCCGGACAAGCCTGTACTGCCCAGGCCTCGTAGTAGTGGCTCACCTCGACGACGACCAGCTCGTCGGCGCGATGCAAGATATCCAAAGCAACGACCTGCCCGCGCAACCGTTCTGCGGCTTTGAAGGCGAGCTGAATCGCATCTGGATCGATGTTTTGAGGATCCCAGTCGATGAGTCCACTGCCACTGGCGCGAAAATCCGACGGTCGATTGAAGCGCCTGAAAGCGAAGGCGCGAGTCCCGATCACCGTGACCCGTGTATCGAAGGAATTGTCGGGCAGGTACTCTTGAAACAACACACACTCGCGCTGCACTGGGCCATATCCAGAGTGGTCCTTCAGGCGCCAGCCCCGGGCCACTCGAACCGTATCCTCGGACCGTTGCCACAGGCGCTGTAGTAATCTAACCGGTACACGTTCTGGGAGCACCACCATGCCATCGCCGAACAGCCGGTTGATCCAGCGTTGTGCCTCGGCAGCTGTCCGAACCATGCGCACGTTGTTCGATGTGATGCCAAATCCAAGTTTTAGGACAAGTGGGTAATCGGCTGTCTCCGCGTAGGCTCGTGCAGCATCGATGTTCCACAGGACGACCGTCTTGGCTATGGGAATCCCGGCTGCGGCCAACAGATAGCGCTGAGCAATTTTGTCCTCGAAGAACCACATGGTCCGCCAGTCAGGAAAGGTCGCAATGCCACCAACGTGGTGAAGCGCTGAGATCACTCTTTTCCCGGGTTCGCTGCTGTGCAGTGCATTCCAGAAGTACCACATAAAGCCATCGCAATCGTGCAGCTGTTCGAAAATCGAGTCCGCATAGGCATCCACCATTCGAACCCGGTGGCCGTCCTGCTTCGCTAGCTCGATCCAGCGCTCGGAAAAGGATTGATGGCGGCCGCTGCTCAACGGCGTGTTATCCGGATGGATTGCCAGGTGCAGTCTCCTTCCTTTGGTGTTGTTCATGGCTACATTCTCCACGGGGGCAGTCATTGTCTTGGCTTCCCCGTCGTCAATGTGTTGTGTTTCGTGGTTGGGGCCGATCTGTCCCTCCCTATCGTGTGGAAGGTCCACTAGCCGAATGAGTTTGCTATACGGGGTTACATTTCGAGATCTCTCAGCAGCTACTTTGTTATCTTCTTCGAAGCGCTACCCGGCAAACCGTGCAACCGCCACAGACTATACAAATCGCCGCAGCACAGACTTGAGACTATTGAGATCGTCGTCCGACTGGTCTTGCCACAGTCCTACAACATGGGATGCGAGGGCCTCGGGTGGATGGTGCCAGCATGCTTTGCTATCGCAAGTGCGCGGTCTCTGCTGGGAAACCATGGGAGGTAGCTCTTGGGCCCAAGAGCTACAGTTCGTGTCGCGATTGGTGGCGGATTGCCAGCCGCCTGCACGCCAGCCGATCTTGTTGCTGGATAAGTAGCGGAGAGGGTTCCTTTCTAAGGAGGCCTCTTTGCAAATCAGTCGCTCAATCAAAAACGAAAAAACTCCCCCAGGCGACTGATCCACCGATCAGTGCGCCGACGATCACATCGCTTGGATAGTGCAGGCCCAGCACCAGGCGAGACGACGCGACCAGGAATACGAACGGGGTCATCACCACGCCGAGCATTGGAAAGTAACTCATCAACACGGCGGTTAGACCCACCGCATGCATGGTATGGCCCGAGGGGAAACTATATAGATCGAGCATCGGGGCGTGTTGTCGAACGTCATCGAACTGGTCGCATGGACGGCGCCTAACCGTTGCGTGCTTGAGCACTTTATAGATGATGAGTGAAACTAGCCCGACGGTGAGCATGTGCGCGGTGGCATATAAGCCCAAGCTGCCGTAAAGCATGCATATCAGGCACATCAGCACGTACCAGAATAGGCCATCGCCGAGACGACTGATCGTCGCAAAGAAGCGTTGTGTGTCGAGTTGCTCGCCGCGCAGACTAGCGGTGCGACACAACGGGGCTTCAAGGACATTCAGCTGATTGAGCAGGGCTTTCAGGGTCATCGACCGAATCCTGTGTGCTGATCGAAAGCATCAGGTGTTCCAGGTTCTTGATCAGCTTCGGCCAGCCCTGTTGCAGGGCCGTGACACGTGCATGATGTTTGAGTTGCAATCGCAGCGGCTCGTTATCTGCACAACGGCGCGCCGCGGCAAGGAAGGCCGCCTTGTTTCCAGCGGGCGCAAGCAGGCCATTGTGGCCGTCATCGATTAGTTCGTGCGCTGCCGCCAGGTCGTATGCCACCACGGCCAGCCCGCTGGCCATCGCCTCTAGCGTGACATTGCCGAAGGTTTCTGTGGTGCTTGGAAACAAGAAGATGTCACCGGAAGCATAGTGTTCCGCCAGTTCGTACCCGAGTTTTTGGCCACATAGCACAGCGTGGGGGTAGGCCGCCCGCACCGCTTCCCGTAGTGGTCCATCGCCAACCAGCACGAAACGGGCCTTGGGATGCCAGGAACGGATTAGCTCGAAGGCATCGAAGGCCGTTTCGATGTTTTTCTCTGCCGCGATACGTCCCACATACATGACGGCGAGATCCTCGTTATTGAGCTCCCAGCGCCTGCGCAAGGTCGTGCTGCGCCGCTGCGGATCGAAAAAATGTGCATGAACGCCGCGTGGCCAGACATGCAGTCTTTGGAATCCGCCCGACCGCAGTGTGTCAGCCATGCTTTGAGTCGGTACTAGCGTGCCGGAGGCGCGGTTGTGAAAATAGCGCAGGAAACGGAGTAGCAGTGGGGCGATTAGGCCGGCACCATAGTGCCGGCTGTAGTGATGGAAATTGGTGTGCATGCCGGCCAGCGATGCGATGCCGAAGCGCTTGCAGGCGCGCAACGCCGACAGACCCAAAGGACCCTCGGTCGCGATGTAGGCGATGTCGATGCGGCAGCGCGGAATCAGTCGGTTGAACAGGCGACCGGCCGGCATACCGAATTGTAAGCAGGGGTATCCGGGCAACGGGAATCCCTTGACGTCGAAGGCCATGATGCGCTCGTTGATGGGTGCGGGGGAGGTCGCTCGATCCGCTCGCGCGGGCCTGACCAGTATCAGCTCATGGCCGAGTCCGGCCAGCCCCTCGACGATCTGTGCCAGGGTGCGCGCGACGCCGTTGATCTCTGGTGGGTAGGTCTCGGTAACAACTAGGATCTTCATAGCTTGGCGATGTGACCAAAGGGATGGCGCAGTGCGGCTTCAGCGGCCGGCCGGAACAGGGACGTCATACGTCTGTGTTGACGCCACGGGCCTGGCTAGTGGGCCAAGCGGATAATTCTGTAACGCTCAGAGCCACTATGCGAGCGTGAATCAAGGCGCGTTTCGCAGGCAATGGCGCGCCCTTGGCAAGAAACGCAACACGGAGTCGCGCTCGCACCGTGGCTCCCAAAGGGCCACGGCACAAGCATCGTGGGCGGTGTTGCCGTCCTTGGAAAGGGCCTGCCATTCCCGGCGGACTGCGCCTTGCCCACACTGCT
>JANQRK010000109.1 GCA_028284585.1 Chromatiales bacterium | reverse complement strand
CGCGGATACCGCAATACCGAGACCTTCATCACCATGATCTACATGATAGGGAGCCCGGCAGGTGCTGTGCTCAAATCCACTTGAAACGACGAAGAACCCACGAGAAGGGGTTTGGTGCTGGCACAAAATTGTGCGCATGCTGTACAACGGATAATCCAGGTAAGGAGCGTACCCATTGAGCTTCAAGTTTCGACTGACCTTTGATCACGCGAGTCCAGGAGTATTCCGATTCGATACACCAACCATTCCGCTTCAGTTGGAAGAAGGCCTTGAGTTCGAACTATGTGCACGCGACTGCGATACTCTTGTAGGAGCTAGAAGATTTCATATCGATGGCAGCGGGTACGAGGACGAAGATGCCGCGCACCGTGCAGGAGAGAGGCTCAGGGTCCGTTTGAGATTGTGCAATGCAATGCTGGGGTTGGGCATTCGTGTTCCCATCGACAACACACGCTCCGGAGCCCTGTCGAATGACGCCAAACAATCAATGCGTGATGAATTTGGAATCGTTGTGATGGACTGCGTTTCTGGTCTAACCATATTTCCGGATGATGGAAAGCATCGTGAGATCGCTCTCAGCACAGATATGGACGCCCACTCTAGTGGCTCGGGTCATATTGTTGATGCACTGGAACAACTATGGCCGATCGATGTGAAGTTCAACGAGCAGACGGAAGTTGCTGTCGACATCATCAATTCCTCCACAATTGAGCCATCGCCAAGGGCAAGATTTCTATTGACGTATTTTGCTTTGGAGCAGCTTGTTAAGCGGAAAAAACGAAACAAAAAAGCTCGGCAACTGCTGAAGGATTTCCAACAGGCCGTATCTGATTCAGATTTGGATGAGCGCGAAACCGCATCGTTGATCGGAGCACTCGCCCAATTGAACGAGCAGTCGTTCAGCAGCGCCCTGATGAACTTTGCGGAGAAGGTTCGAAAACCGACGCAGATTGGTGATCTATCGGTGAAGAAATTCTTTTCCAAGTGTATCGACACCCGCCATAGGCTCGCTCACAAGGTCGATATTGATTCAGACATCGATTTGGACAGGTTGTCAGCGGATTTACGGTCATTCTTGGTGTCGCTAATTTGGAAGATACACGGCATCTCCTCAGTGTCGGTCGATGTCCCGGCGTCGGCACTCTCACTTCCAAAGGGTGGGTTTCAAATACGTTGGTTGTAAGGTAGTCAAGAGGGTGGGACCCCAAACACATGGAGCCTCGCGTGTCTGGTAGAAGTGCAACAGACTCTGGCCATCTCAGTTCAGCATGAACCTGTCACTTTCGCTGCTAGCTGCCGAGTAGCAATGCCGAGACCCACCCTTCGATTCGGAATTCACGACGGGAACAATTACTGTGCCGCCACGTGGAAGCTATGGACCGAATCGGGAAAAGGTGATTCCGAGGTATATCTGGCGAATCGATCACTAGGCGGCACGCTTAAGGCGAGTCTCCATCAATCGGGGAATTGGCACATCGCGTTTTCCAAGAAAGCATTTGGTGATCTGGTAGCCGGGTCTATTCCAAAGCTTCAAGACCGTTTCTTGGCAAGGTGGCCTCGCCCCAAGGAATTGGCGCCGGGTGTCACGTTGGCGTTTCGAATCGTTACGCCCTGGTCGTCAGTAACTGGGCAAAAAGAGCGTTACAGGGGGTCAAATATTGTTTGGGTGGAGAATGCCCCGGAGGGCAAGGCAACAGAGATCGATGTTCTGTTCACGAAGCTATCTATAAGGCCCGAAGAATGGCCCGGAAAGAATTCTCCGGGTACATCATTGGTTGGCTTAGTGAATCTAGATAATCGGGAGACCGTCTGGGTAGTGAGTTGGGTTATCGATATGCCCGATCTTTCTCATTTGGGCACCGGAACCAGCAACTACTTCGCGGGAAAGAGCCGAAAAGATATCGATTCGGCCGACAATCTGAAAGCCATCGCCTTCGGAACTGAACCTGATGGATCGAGGGTAATGTATGACATCGCAGTCCAGAAGAAGCCTTGAGAATGACGTGCAGCTACAGAAGCCGTTGGCCGTGAACGGAGGCGACAAGGCCCGCGCAAGGCGGGCCGGTCGTGAAACTGTTACGCGGCTTGCTGTAGGTCGCGCGTTTGACCCTTCACCAGTTCAACCGTGTTGGTCGACTCCAGCCATTGCTGCAGCAAACCTCGCATCCGCTTGGACGGAATGAACAAGGTGATCGGGTCACCCCGGCGAATCTGAGACCGCCATATCCATTGAAGCATCTCGGACAGTGCATACAGGTCGTTGTCCACGTCGATCCCTCGATCCGCGAAGTAGTTCTTGACCGGGGTGTACATGAACAGGTTGCACAGGTACGCAAGGGACTTGCGGTCGATGTAGTCGTTGGTCGCCTTGGTGCAATTGGGTATCCACTGGCGGGCATAGCGTGCGCCCTTCAGTTGACTTCTGAGCGGCTTGTAGGTTGTCCATAGGTTGTCGGCAGCGGGTGTGCCTGCGACCTTCTTAAAGAAGTTCTCCGTGCTGGACTTGAGCTTCTTCAGGGTGGTGGGAGTAGCGCGCTTGAACCACGACGAAGACAGCGGCTTTTCCTTTCCTCGGGTGGTGCCGATGTTGTTCATCCGCCCTTCGTAGATCGTGATCAGCTCCCGTAGCTTGGCCTTCTGTGCAGACTCATCGACCTGTTCGATATCGATCAGCTCCCCATCAGCGTTGAGTGATTGAGTCTTGTACTCAAACCCCTCCGCCTTCAGGTACGCGGACATAGCCGACCCTTCGAACATGTAAGTCAGAATGAAGACCTGCTCAAAAGACTCCAGGAACTCGGCGGGGAACTCCCATATCAGGACCGAGTCACGGTAGAACACAAGCGAGCCGATCTGGCATAGCTTGCGGACATCATCGAAGCGCCCCTTGTAATCACCGTGCACAACTTCGTTCCACCGGATGCGTCGGGTATCGGGCTCAACGTAAACGTAATTGCAGCGAAATAGGGAATCGCGGTCTTTCAACGACAGACCGTTGTAGGTCTCCACTGCCGAAAGCACTTCATCCACGATCAACCGATAGCCTTGCTGCTTGAATAGCCGGTTGATGTCCGGGGTGATCATTGAGAACAGGGCGTGAGTAGTTACGATATTGGCGCCCTCCTGTAGCAGGGTCTTCAGACCCCACAACTTGCGGCCGTGGATGGGCTGCGGGTTTCTGAAGTCCAGCGCCGGGCATGCCTTGGTGAATCTGTCGACCTCGCCCAGCGAAGGGACGACCACCAATACAGGTTGCAGTGTCAGGTCCGGGTTGTTGAAGGTCTCGCCGATCCGGTTGTTCAGGTAGTCGATGATCCAGGTACTTTTGCCGGTGCCCATCAGGGCATCAATTACAGTGATGTCGGCGGATCGGGTGGTGTTTATGTAGGACATAGGAACTCCTTGCGGCTGCACATTCCCGGCAGTGCCCGTGAGGGCATGGACAGGGAGCTGGTGCCGCTGGTGATTGAGGGTTGAATTAGGAGGCCCGGCAGGAAATTTGCGGGCTCCAGTGGGTCTATAGGTTGGCTGACATTCAGCCTAGGGACGGATGGAACGGGTAAAGGCCCAAATTTCGAGAGGTCCAAACTTGGACCTAACGGCTGAAACCCTTGCTACAGAAGGCTTTCAGAGGAGGTCTCTATAAGAGAGAGAGTAGGGTACTTGTGGTCAAAAAGAGGGCCTTGCTTTGAGTCTCCCTGGGGGCCGCTGCGCGGCGGGATTTGACACAAGGGCAAGGGTGTCTTTCAGTCGTCTTTAGGTAGGGCCCGGCCCTTACCGGGCCCAATACCCTGCCTATCAATCCCTTGAGTGTCGTAACTTCAGGATTTGCCTGTAGGTCAACCTAAAGTCTTACCTGTTACCGGCTGTCGCCGGGGATGACATCAAAGGGTATGGTGTGTCGTCGCCTGGCCCGCCGAGGGCCCTTCAGTAACCCCACAGCAGGACCTGTTACTGGCTGCACACTCGCTAATGCTCGCTTCGAGCGCCATGCGGCGTTTGCGTGCCCACGTCCTGAGCTTCTGGCGTCGCTCATCCCCCTTGGAGGGTTCAAGGGTTTCTTCGATCAAACGATAGGCCGTCCTCCTGTCGATCCCGTGACTCTCCAGCCAAGGCTTCCAACATCTGCTAGGTACTTGCCACCTGGCCTTGAGTAGCAGCTTGGCAGCAGGTCTGTCTTGTTCCAGGTATCCCCGAGACAACTGCTTGTCCCAATCGAGCAGCTCCCTTATCTCTCGACCAAGGGCGTGCAGCTCATCTGATTCGTACGGTTGCTTCTGCATCATGGTGTCTTCCTACACACGCCTTCACAGGCGCTACATGCTCCGTGACGGGAGCTAAATGTCTCTCGCATTAATCCCGAGCTTGGCGGCTTCAACCGCACGTCGCTCTGCGGCTGCTTCGGCTTTGGCCTTGACCTGCTCATAGAACGAGTCCAGCTCCTCGGTGGATAGACGGGGTTCACCCTCCCACCTAGACCACTTTCCGTTAGAAGGGCGCTTGGCCGAGTCACCGCTCACCTACCACCCCGTCGTGCAACGTCCCGAGTATTCCGAGCGTACTGCGGACTACCTGCAGCCAGCGTATTGAGCGCAGCAGCAAAGCTAAGCCGCTTCCCTGTGCGGGTCTTATGTTGGACTTGCAGACGCTTGATGGCCGACACCGTGTCGGACGTTAGGCGGACGGTACGCCTGATGTTGGTTTCTTCATAGGGAACCCGCAGGATGCCTTTGCCGGCACCCGGTTGGATGTTTTGGTTGGTCATTAGGTTGTCTCCAGGTTGGACTGTACGCGCTCTTACGCGAGCTGTGGGTATTCAACAGGTTGGGCTACAGAGGCGAGCTAGACGCCTCCTGCAGGGTGATCGGTAGCGACCAGCGGGGAGCGTGTAGGGAGACGGTGGGTTGGTCGGTGGACACCGACTGGACCGAAAATAGCACTCCACAGACACACGCCCGCTCAGGCGCAGGACGTGAACCGGCACCCACTGGGCCGCAAAAAAGTGACGTCCCTGAGGCCAATCACTAGCTACACGCTCCCTCACGGTCGCTAACGGATTGGTAATCCGTTGGCCGTCCTATTGAATCAATGGCTTGCTGAGATTTGTGCCCAGGTTTGTGCCAATAGGCTTCCACTTCGGGCGGAATGGGGCCAGCAGTGCCCGGCAGGGCGGGTGTAGGCGGTCATTAGTCCTATAGGGCGGAAATGAAATTTCAACCCGCTAGGGACCGAGGCACCAGCCAGCAGGAGTTGGTATTTGCTATAAGGGTCAACCAAAGATTTGCCCATGCTCGGGGTCTCGCGCACCGGTCCAAAAGCGTTCATTGTTCCTATAAGGCACAACCAAAAAATCACCGCCCTCCGGTGCCTGGCCCCGGCCAATCAGGCGGTCATTACTCCTATAGGGCGTAACCATTCCCGGGCCTCATCACCGAGGCGGGGAAATGGGGGTGAAAATTGGTTGTTGTCTCCTATAACCTGGAACCAAAGATTTGCCCCATCTCCGGGGTCTCAGGCACCGGCCAACAGGAGTTGGTGTTTGCTATAAGTGCGAACCAAAGATTCACCCGCAGAAGCGTAGCGACTGGCCTCAGACGCCCTCTAAGCGTCCCCACCGCAATCCCGCAGTAACCCCTACCGTCCAACCGATCGTCCCTCTGCGGGCCTTAGACGGCTTCACAGCACCAGGACAACCTCCGAGGTAGCCCATTGGTAGCCCACAGTCCCGCAGAAGGCTGCAGCCACAAGGGTTAGTGTATTCCTACGGGTCTCCCCGAGGGTCTCCCCCGCAATCGAATGACTGTGGTCGTTTGGATCGTCCCCAGGTCTGTGCCGCTGGTCTGGCTGCAGGGTGTCGGTACGTAGG
Organism: Chromatiales bacterium; assembly: GCA_028284585.1. Lineage (GTDB taxonomy): Bacteria > Pseudomonadota > Gammaproteobacteria > Chromatiales > Chromatiaceae > Thiosocius. The sequence continues at coordinate 4,692 of JANQRK010000109.1, read as the reverse complement.
ACTGCAGGGTTACTGCTGGTCGTCGGCGGGCTTAGGCCGTCCACCGCCCCCACGGGGGGGGGGGGGAAGCGCGCGCTCCACTCATCTAAATACCCCCTCGGATTTTTGTGGCAAAACATTCCAGCCTACGCACAGCTGGTGGACTAATGCCTAGCACCTTCGGTAAGCAAACCGCTTAGTGGTTTGGCTGCTCTACTGCATGCGCTTGTCATGTGCAGCTTCGGCGCAAAGCATGGGAGCCACGCTACAAGAGTGAAATCCGTTCCTTGCTTCGGGTCAGATAGGGGATCACTCGACTTGCTGTTAGCCATGCAACACCAAAGGCTACCAGGGCGGCAGCTTCCGCATAGAAAGTGAACTGCTCAAAGAGATTGCTTAACGCATCCCCCGTTAGATAATCAACAAGCATACCAAAGATTGCTAGAACAATTGTGAATCCACATACTGCGTAAAGACAGGCTCGAACGCGAGCTTGTGGCCACCCTTTCCTCCACGCTCTGCGAAAAAAGATATGACAGAAGATTGCGAGGATCACGAACATTACAGCTGCAGAAACGTAGTGAACCATTGGGATGATTTCGCGATACCCGTCGCAACCACACGGGAACATTGCTACACCGAGAGCTGCTAGCGCTGCGACCTTGCTGAGCCACCGCTGGGGTTTGCTGTGGCCATTGTATGAGAAGAGAAAGGCGCTAATTGCAAACAAAAACCCGACGAATATATTGCCTGACCAAAGGCCTTTGTCCCAGTATGAGGCGCTGATCGAATTGAGCGGCTCAACGGCAAACTCATTCGTCAGGTATGCCAATGAAATTGCGATGACTCCAACAATGAACTTCATCGTATGATTATTAATCTCGGGAGACTGACCGTTCTGTTCCATGCTCATTTCCTTTTGATATGCCGCCAACAAGGGGCGCGCAATAGTTGTCCCTAATGATGCGGGGATCGGGCAAAGCAACCTGCTGACAAAGCTAACTTCTTGTCATTTTCGAGGCTAGCATGCTGAAGTGTTGCCGTCACTTAACGGAGCCTCGCTGCTCGCTCGTCCACAATCGGCGATCCTTCGCCCACCTCTTAGGAGAGTGGATGTGTAGGGGATACTTGACTCTCTCGATAGCCCGCCGCATCTGCTCGATCGTTTGTCCCGCCGAGTAGACATCCCCGGCCAGCTTGCCCGTGGAGTGCCCTAGCAGCCGGTCAATATCGCGGCCGCTGGCGTTTGCCTGTTCCAGCTTGGTAGTGAATGACTTGCGCGTGTTGTGGAACACCAAGTCATCGGGGAACCCGAAAGCTTTCTTCCATCGACTGATAGCCTTGCCCAGGTTCTGCGATGCCTTTTGGTCATACCCGCCGTGGGCCAAGCCGGGCAGCAATGGGCCGGTCTCTCGGTCGCCTATGAGTCGATCCACAAGGGGCTGGATGGCTGAGTGTATCGGCACCCGCCGCACGGCGTTCGGTGTCTTGGTGCCAGGCACCGCGAACACTCCATCCCGGCAGTGCTCCACTTGCAGGCTGCACAGCTCCTCGATCCGCATGCCGCTGTAGATCGCCAACAGAAATGCGTTGATAGCGTTTGATGCGTTCTCGCGTGTCCTAGGGTGCTTGGTAGTGTCGTGCACGTCCTTGAGCTGCTGCAGCATCGTCTGCAGCTCTGCATCGGTCCACGGCCTGACCTTGTCGATACTCTTACTGTTCTTCCCGCTGCGGCCCCTGACCGTGCTGATCTTCAGCCGTCCGAAGGGGTTGGTCTTCACGTGGCGGTTGGGAATGATCCAATCGTCGAAGAACTGCCGCAGGGCGCTTAGGCGTCGCTGCTTGGTCTTGTCCGATAGCTCGGTCTCTATGATGTGTTCCCTAACGAAGCTCCAGGCGTGATCCTCGTCCATGCAGGCGTGCACGGGAACACCCCCACCGCCGCAGTGTTCTATCCAGTCGTGAATAACACGGGTACGGGCGTAGGCTCCGCTGTTCGTCAGTGTCTTCTTCAGTGAGCGCTCATAGTCCCTCAATAGATCGTCGAGGACTGGAGACGTTGCCGGGGCGTTGGCAATCTTCAACACTCGGCCGGTAAGCTCGGGCTTTGCCTGCTCGTACTTCTCCAGCCAGTCGGTGAGGATGTCCCAACCGCCATCATAGGCCGCGCCCTCCGGGCTATCATCGGCGTGCGCTCGGAGCTTCCTTATGTCGTCCGCAAGTTTCTCCATAGGGTGTTGCCGTAACTCACGCTCGGCAGTCTCCACCGCCTCATAGAATTCACGGTGCGTCTTGTCGCGTCGCTTGCGTGCTTCAGTAAGGCTTTGCGTCTTCAAGCTCTTGCGGAAGAACTTGCCTAGGTGTTCTTGCAGGTGCCGAGGGTACTTGCGGCTGTAGTAGTAGGTCCCTGATCGCATCTTGAGGTAACTAGGCTCAGGCATAGCTACGGTCCTGTGGTAGCCCAAATGGGAGTACAGACTGCCACCGCATAGCACTGATTGTAAAGGGAAAAAAAGGCTTGGACGGGTAGGGCGTTCTCCCCCATCGTCCACCCCAATCTCTCGGTGAAGCGGCCGCATTCGTGCGCCGCTTCTGCTTTGGTTACTGTGGCATGCACGTGGTGCCATCTGCAGCTGGTGCTGTTGCGGAGTCCGGCTTGACGCTGGCGGCCGTCTAACCCACACTCCTACGCTTCATCGGGGGCCTGAAGATTGGCTGTCCCCGGCTGACGGCCCCGGTAACGGGGCCGTTTGCGTTTGGCTTAGGTGATACGGAGGTGGCGCATGTTTAGCAAAGAGATGCGTATCGATGGCTACGATGACGAACTCTGGGCGGCGATCAAGGCCGAGGAGCGTCGCCAGGAAGACCACATTGAGTTGATTGCGTCGGAGAACTACGCCAGTCCGCGTGTGCTCGAGGCGCAGGGAACCGTGCTGACTAACAAGTATGCTGAGGGCTACCCGGGCAAGCGCTACTATGGCGGTTGCGAGCATGTCGACGAGGCCGAGCGGCTGGCGATTGAGCGCGCTAAACAACTGTTCGGCGCGGACTACGCGAATGTGCAGCCGCATTCTGGCTCACAGGCCAACGCTGCTGTTTACCTGGCGCTCTGCAAACCGGGCGATACGGTACTCGGCATGAGCTTAGCGCATGGCGGTCATCTCACCCACGGCGCTAAACCGAATTTCTCCGGCAGGCTCCATAATGCGGTGCAGTATGGCTTGGATGCAGGGAGCGGCGAGATCGATTACGCCGAAGTCGAGCGTCTCGCACAGGAGCATCAGCCTAAGATGATTGTGGCTGGATTTTCGGCCTATTCGCGCATCATCGACTGGCAACGCTTTCGTGACATCGCCGATGCGGTTAGTGCTTACCTATTAGTGGATATGGCGCATATCGCGGGTCTGGTTGCGGCCGGGCTGTATCCCAGCCCGGTGGCGATCGCGGATGTCACCACCACCACAACCCACAAGACACTGCGCGGGCCGCGCGCGGGCCTGATACTGGCCAAGGCAAATCCAGAAATCGAAAAACGGTTGAACTCAGCGATCTTTCCAGGTGTGCAAGGCGGGCCACTGATGCACGTGATCGCCGCCAAGGCTGTGGCCTTCAAGGAGGCAATGGAGCCAGCGTTTGTCGACTATCAGAAGCGGGTCATCGCGAACGCGCAGGTCATGGCGGCTGTGTTCATGGACCGCGGCCACGACGTGGTGTCCAATGGGACCGACGATCATCTGTTCCTGGTGAGTTTCATCACCTCTGGTTTAACCGGAAAAGATGTCGATGCATGGTTGGGTAAGGCCAACATCACGGTTAACAAAAACGCGGTACCTAACGATCCACAGTCGCCGTTCGTGACCTCGGGCATTCGCGTCGGCACGCCGGCTGTGACCACGCGCGGTTTTGGTGAACGCGATTGCCAGGAGCTAGCCAATTGGATGTGCGATCTGATCGATGCACGTGGCGACCAAGCAGTGGTTGCGGTGGTACGGGAGAAAGTGGCGGCGATATGCGCCAAGCACCCGGTTTACGCTTAGGCGGCAAACTGGGTTCGGGGGTATAGCGTATGCGCTGTCCGTTCTGTGGCGCCCAGGATACCAAAGTGGTCGATTCGCGCTTGCATGGCGATGGTGATCAGGTGCGCCGTCGCCGCGCTTGCACCGTGTGTAAGGATCGTTTCACGACATACGAAACCGCAGAGCTCAACCTGCCGCGAGTGGTCAAGAGCGACGGCCGGCGCGTCAATTTTGATGGCCGTAAACTGCGTTCCGGGATCGAACGCGCTTTGGAAAAAAGGCCGGTATCAACCGAGGCGACCGATTCCGTCATCAATCACATTACCCGGCGCCTAATGGCCGGGGGTGATGGCGAGGTCTCCTCGCGTCACATCGGTGAGGTCGTGATGGATGAGCTCAACAAGCTTGATCAGGTCGCTTATGTTCGATTTGCCTCAGTTTATCGTCAGTTCGAAGACGTCAATGCGTTCCGCGAAGAGGTAGATCGGCTGGAGAAGCAACTCACGCCAGAGGCGCGCCGCCAGCAAATGGATCTGCTCGATGGCGAAAAGTGATGGCGACTTCATCTTGCAGGCGATCGTTGGCGGGTTGGTAACGTTAGTGGGCCAAGCGGATAATTCTGTAACGCTCAGAGCCACTGTGCGAGCGCGAATCAAGGCGCGTTTCGCAGGCAATGGCCCGCGCCCTTGGCAAGAAA
>JANQRK010000072.1 GCA_028284585.1 Chromatiales bacterium | reverse complement strand
CGATGGACAGCCGCGTCCGGTCGCAGCGGGTAGCCGAACCTCGGGATAGTTGGAGAATTCGGATTAAAAGCACGCTAAGTCTGACGTATCAGCGTCCGCACCGTCGCCTAAGATTCGGCCATGGCCTAACTTTGGCTATGACGACAAAAATCGAGTAAAGACCACCAGCGAAATACTCAGGAAACCCTTCCAGTTGGTTATCCGTGGAGACCGCAACATGCCGAAACCCATCACAAGGGAAGACGCTGTGGCCGATGTGAGGGCGTACATCGCGTACTACAACTCACGCCGGTTACACACGACGCTGGGCGATTCGACGCCCATCAAGTTTGAACAATGTGCTTAGCTGCGTGTCCGGTTGGGCTTGACCACAACAAGCCCTGGGATTGTTTCGCCTCGGGCTGCAGAATAGCCGTGCGATTCGCAGCCTGCTGGCCTTGAACAACCCTGGTTTCGGCGGCGCGCCGACTACCCTCAGCTTGCGGGGCTACGTATTCCCTTGGGCCGCGGAGCATTGCATCGCGCGTCACGGTCCTACCCCGGATACACCGGCCACCTGGTCGGTTGCCGAGGCCGGCGTGATGCCGTCGATCTCCAGCAAGTCCGACGCGTCTGGACCTCCGGCGTGAGCGATCGCGGTCGCGGCACCCAAGGCGAGCTGCGGGTCGAACATCCGATAGCGTCTGAACCACAGTTGGACCACCCACTTTTCGGCGCCGTCAGCGACCGGTCGCGATGCATGCAGCGTGTTCTCGCGCACCACACCGTTAGGCGTCTTGTTTACCCAGGAGATCGCTCGGCCAGTTTTCGGGTGAATCGATACATCGAGTGCTTCGAATACCGTCTCACCGCCTTGGTCGGGCGCCAGGTCATTGAGATAAATGAGCACCGTGTACAAACGATCCCCGCAATATCCGGGATAACAGTCCATGTGGGCGTCAAATTTCTCGCCGGCGAGATAGCGCGTGACGTAAACGGCTTCTGCATGGTGATATGGCACGCCGCAAAGGGCCGCGCCGCGAAACAGCAGAGGCACCACACTAGGGTCCTGGAATTGTTCGTCAAACACCACCGCGGTCTGGGAGGTTCGACGTTCCGATACGACAAGCGCGTTGTTGATGACGATCCCCCTAGGCACCAACCGTGGGCGGGCTGCGTCCATGATGTCCGTAGCTTCTTTGGCGGTGCAGAAATTGTCGATAACGGCCAATCCGCTCTGGCTCAGCTTGCGCAGACTGAAACCATCCGGAAAAAAGGACAAGTAATGCGGCGGTACCGGCGGTGGAAACAGCACAGACCCGAAGTAGCGTCTCCTGCGGTAAAGCACGGAAGGCGAGTCCAGGTGGTAAGCCAGTTGTTTCGTGTAGTAGGCCACGTTGTTCAGAAAGCGTTTCACCAGTGCCTTTATACCAGATAGACCAGACGCCAGCATACGGCGACGCCGGATATCATCGCACACGCAGCCGTTGCAACGAGTGCAGGGCCTTGGACGCCAGGCGGGAACCCCCGCTCATGGTCAATTCCGGGTAGCCGAGCTGGGCGTGTAGCTCATTAATCCGGCGCACGCGGTCGGCCCCGATTTTCACCCTGCTGACGGCGTGCCCGCGACCGACGGAGCGTACATGAATCTCCTGGGCCTGGCGAATTTTCGGGTCACCGGGGCCCTGCACGTGTTTTTCCTGAAATACGTTATCGAGCAAAGTCGGGTCATATTCGACACCGAGGAACTCGAAGAGGCCCGGCACCGTTGCCTGGGATTTCGCCGTCAGATCCTCATACTCAATGCGATATGCGCGCCCGCCCAACTCGCGCTCCGCGTCCAGCACGCGCTGGGTTTTGTCGATCCAGTAATCCGCCAGCCCTGCTTCCGCCAGCGGACGAGTCTGCTCGAGATACGTATTAAACCCGTAGCGTTGACCGCTTGGGTCGAATCGACGCAGGACCTCGAGGCCGGACGCCACCATGTCGAGACAGTTGCGGTACAGACACACGAAACGGGCTTCTGGAAACAACCTGCGTATGAGGCCTAGATGATCGATACTGAACACCGATTTCTCACACCATGCCTGCTTTCCCCTATTGTGCAGGTAACGGTTGAACATGGCGTCGAAGTGTTCGCGCACGCGCTCGATGGCAAAGTCTTCGAGCGCTTGTTCATCTTCAAACCGTTCTTCGTCGAGGATGATCTTGTAGGTTCTTTTCAACGTCTTGCCCACCCGGCCCACGTGAAACTCAGGTGGGCAACCGAGCAGCGGGTGTGTATCCAGTACATAGCGCAGCAAAGTAGAGCCGGTGCGCGAAAAACAAAGCACGAAAGTCGGCTGTACGGCCGAGTCTACAGCTGGCACCACGAGCGTATTCACCGGCGTGTCACCCGGAGCGACTTTGCTGTCGCGGCGGCGGCGCAATCGGTCCGGACACCTCATCACGCGCGCTTAACCCCAGCTTGGGGCAACCGTCACAGAGCCAGGTAAGGTGACAACTTTTGCGTGTGCACTCCACGTCACCGAGAAGCGACAGATACAGACGCGCTAAGTGCATGTCCATACGGCCCTTGAGCAGTACGAGATCTCCTGCGCGCAGCTCGCTGCGGATGTGCTCCACGGCATCCTGATATTTATAGAAGGCCACCATATTATCGCTGGCCATGCCCGCCTCTTTCGCCGCTCGCTTCGCGTAGTTGCCCCGTTCGCCAATGAAAATAGCGTAGTCGAATATTTCTGCGGCATGCCGCCCCAGCGCCTCCATCCTATCGCGTAAGGGTTCCGCGCTGGCGTAGGTGGACGCCAACAGTACCTTACGCGGCGCCGTCGCTTCTCGAAACGCGTCGAACGCAATCTCATAGTTGAATTTTTCACCGTGGACATCGTCGCGCACCACGACAACACCGTTTGAGAGCTCACAAGGCTGCATGCGACTCCAAAAGGGTTCGACCGTGCCGATCGCCGCGGCGCACTGATCTACCGACAATCCATAGTGCGTTCCAACCGCCAGTGCCGCCAACACGGAGTTGGTCCAATGCGTGCCCATCAGACGGGTTTGGATGGTGTGATCGTGTCCGTCGATACGTGCCACCACCTGTAGCCGCTCGGGCCAACGGGACTCGGCCGACACCAACCTGACATCACAGTCGGATCCCATACCGAAGGTGCGCAGCTTGATATCGCGCTGCTGCGCTTGCTGCATTACTAGCGGATCGTCGCCATTGACCACGCCCACTCCATCCGCCGACAAATGGTCGAAGACCAGGCCTTTCTCCTCAGCGATGGCCTCCAGGGTACCGAAGCCCCGAACATGGGCGGGCTTCACGCACAACATCACAGCCAGATCGGGCTGCATCAGTCTACCCAACTTCTGCATTTGCCCGGGGCCGTCTACACCAGCTTCGAGGACGAGAAACTCATCGTCAAGCTGAGCGGCGAGAATCGTATGCTCGGGCCCGCTCTCGGTGACCAGGTTGTCGTTGCCTTGAGTTTTGTGCACGCGATACGCGCTCGACAACACCGCGGCGGTCATTTCCTTGGTAGTGGTCTTACCGCTGCTGCCGACCACGCCGATCAACTTCATGTCCTGCAGGCGGCGACGGTGCCTTCGCGCCTTTTCATGCCGCCAGCGCATTATCGCCGTCATTTTCAGCTCGCGGAACTGGCTCTGCATGTTCTCGAAGATTCCATTCATTGTTTCAACAAGTCCAAGTTAACTCTTCAAGTTTAACCGAAAACGTACCGCCATTCTGCGTGCCGGTTCGTGCTTGCACCCATCACGTGTCTAACGCAACCAAACACTCACGGGTGCGTTCCACCGCCAGACTCACGGCCTTGCGGGCCTGACTGCGTTCACGCCAGGTGAAACGTCCGAGTACGAAGCGCACGGTGTCCTGCGGGGCGGCGTTATCCGCGCAGCCCACGCCAATTCTGATGCGGGTGAAATCCCGCGTGCCCAGGTGCTCGATAATGGATTTAATCCCGTTATGCCCGCCGTGCCCGCGATTACGTTGCACTTTCAGCTTGCCCAACGCGATATCCTTGTCGTCGTGCAGAACGATTAACGACTGAGCCTGCTGCTCGTGGTGGTCGAGGAGCCGCTTAGCCGTCACGCCGGAGTGGTTCATGTAGGTCAGGGGCTTGGCCAGCACGACAGGGTCGTTTGCGACGTGCGTCGACCGCAGCAGGCACTGGAACGCTGTCGCATTCTCCCACTTGGCGTCGCCATCAGGCAGTGCTCCGGCAAGTTCTTCAATCGCCCGAAAACCGATATTATGGCGGGTGCCTTTGTAGCGCCAACCCGGGTTGCCAAGCCCCAACACTATTTTCACCTCAGGCATACGATTCGGGCGGTGCCATCAACCCGTCCAGCTCTGGGTTCCACGCGAAACCCAAACGCGGACAGCGGTCGCACAGAATTTTCAAGGCACACGACTCGCGCTCGCATTGCACGTCGCCCAAGAGGCCCAGATAAGCTCGCGAGAGGTGATGATTGGTGCGACCTTTCAATAGCACCAGGTCTCCGTGGCGCAGCTCGCTAGCGAGAAACGCAGTTGCCTGAGACAAGTCGTCGAACACAAATACGTTTTTCTCGGGCATCCCCGCGTTCAGCGCCGCGTTGCGACTGTGCTCGCCCCGCTCGCCTATGAACCCGGCAAGGTCGGCAACTTCGGCCGCCATTCTGCCCAGGTGCGCGGCCCGTTGCCGATTGGATTTGGGCGAATCCGAGAAATCACTGAACACCACGATGCGGCGTTGCACATCCGCCTGCCGCATCACCTCCAGTGCGGCGTTGAACGTATCCAGAGCGCCGTTAAACTCGTCACGGAGCACGACGGCACCGGACTCCTGTACGGTAGTGTTTCGGAGGCAGCGCCGCCATACCCAGGCACGCAGCACAATCCAGCGCAACCGCACCGTGCCGATAATCGTCCTGAGGTAATCCCCGGCCTGTGTGAAGAGTATGATTTGCTTGATGTCTTGTGGGGCCTTTGCGCCGCGGGCGCAGGAAGAGTAAAGCTTACCTGAGCGTGAGCGGATTTTGAAAAAAAGGGTGAATCCGGGCTATCTTGTTTGGCTAAATTGGGACAGCAGTGGGTAGAACCCCCCAATGCCTATGGCCATATATTTGGAGGCTGGTTGATGTCGCAGGTCGATATGGCCGGCAGCATCCTGGCCACCCGTGAGGCCGCAGGCCGGGTGGCTACCGTCGCGGTCAAGGAGTTCCGCTTTCTCGCCCCGGTCGCGGTCGGCGATATGATCAGCTGCTACGCCGAGATCCTAAGACGGGGC
>JANQRK010000082.1 GCA_028284585.1 Chromatiales bacterium | reverse complement strand
CGTCGTTCATTTAGGCTCACTAAACCTCTCTCCTCGCGCCTTGCCTGACACGTTTTGGGGCAGCAACGCTGCGCCTCGCGTAGTGTGAACAGGCCCTAGGGCTCGCCGGGCCGCTGTTGCGCGGTCGCACCGCCTCTCAGGCTGGGCCAGGCGGCCCGCAGGTAAACCGTCATTGACCACAGCGTCAGTAAGACGGCGACATACAGCAGCAACTGGCCAAATTGGTATATCGGGATTCCCCAGAGATCGTTGCGGTAGACTAGTAAAGAAATCGCCGTCATCTGCACCGCGGTCTTGAACTTGCCGACCTCGGAAACCGCGACCTTGGTGCGGTCGCCAATTCCCGCCATCCATTCGCGCAGCGCCGAAATCGTGATCTCGCGACCTATGATCACGCTCGCCGACACGGCCATGGCGATAGCGGTATCGGCCTGAACGACCAGGACCAGCGCCGTCGCCACCATCAACTTGTCGGCTACCGGGTCCAGAAAGGCGCCCAATGCCGTCACCAACTGCATGCGGCGCGCCAAGTAGCCATCCAACCAATCGGTAGCGGCTGCCAGTACGAACACCGCGGTGGCGGCCTCGCGCGCCCACGGCGTAGGCAAATAAAATAACAAGATGAACACCGGAATCAGGGCGATCCGGAGCACAGTGAGAAGATTGGGAAGATTATAAATGGGGTTCATTTGTTACCGTGAAAGGCTGCGTAGATCTCCTGCGCCAGCCGTTCACTGATGCCTTCAACGGTCGTGATGTCTTCCACCCCGGCCCGCGACAGGCCCTGCAGGCCACCAAATTGCTGCAGCAGACGCGCCCGACGCTTGGGTCCGATGCCGCCGATGTCCTCGAGCACCGAACGGGTCTTGCTCTTGCCGCGACGTTGGCGATGCCCTGTGATCGCGAACCGATGGGCCTCGTCACGGATCTGCTGCACCAGGTGCAAGGCCTGAGAGTCAGGCGGCAGTATAAGAGGCACATTACTCCCCAACAAGAACAGTTGTTCCATGCCTGGTCGGCGGTCAGCGCCCTTGGCCACGCCCAGCATACGAAGTTGTTCTATTCCCATTTCCGAGATAATCGCGGCGGCTGACGACAGCTGCCCTAGCCCGCCGTCTACCAGCAATAGGTCCGGCAACCTGCCTTCACCATCCAGTACGCGTTTGTAGCGTCGTTCCAGGACTTGGCGCATGGCCACGTAATCATCGCCGGGGGTAATGTCGCGAATGTTGAAGCGCCGGTAGTCCGCCTTGTGCGGTGCGCCACCGACAAACACTACACAGGAGGCAACCGTCTGATCACCCTGGGTATGACTAATGTCGAAACACTCCATACGCATCGGCATTTCGTCCAGCCCCAATGCTGCCTGCAATGCTTCGAGGCGCTTCTGGGCATTGCTCGTGCTGGCCAGCCGTGCCGCCAGCGCCAGCCGGGCGTTTTCCGCCGCCATCCTCATCCAGCGGGCGCGCTCACCACGTGGGCGCGCCTGAATCCGTACCCGTCGATCAGATTGCAAGCTAAGCGAATCCTCGAGCAATGCGCGATCTTCGGGTTCGACATTCACGAGGATCTGCTGCGGGACGGCTCTGCCCAGGTAATACTGGGCGATAAAGGCCGAAGCAATCTCACTGGGTGCGGCGCCGTCGCCAGTGCGCGGAAACAGGCTCTTGTTACCGAGATTGCGGCCCTGCCGCACCAGGAACAACTGCACGCAGGCCACACCCGCCTCGGTTGCTACCGCTACGATGTCTAGGTCCCCTCGCTCACCCGACACATACTGCTTTTCCTGAACCGAGCGCAGTGAGCTTATCTGGTCACGCAGTCGCGCCGCCTCCTCGAACGCAAGTTTGTTGGCGGCTTGCTCCATACGAACCACCCAGCGTTCGATCACGTCCGAGGCCTTGCCCTCGAGGAAGAGTTCGGTGTCGCGCACGTCTCGTGCGTAGACCTCCGGGCTTACCAAGCCGACACAAGGCGCCGTGCAGCGGTCGATCTGGTATTGCAGACACGGCCGTGAACGATTGCGATAGTAGCTGTCTTCACACTGCCGCACCGGAAACAGCTTCTGCAAGAGTTGCAATGTCTCGCGTACCGCGCTAGCACTGGGATAGGGTCCGAAATAACGCCCTTTCGCACGCCGCGCACCGCGATGAAAGGCAAGACGAGGAAAGGTCTCGTCGGAAAGAAACAGGTAGGGATAACTCTTGTCATCGCGCAACAGCACGTTGTAGCGCGGCTTGTGTTCCTTGATCAGATTGTTTTCCAGCAGCAGCGCTTCAGCTTCGGTGTGCGTCGCCGTGATCTCTATGCCGCACAGCTGCGCGACCATGCTGGCGATTCGCCGATTGCTGGCACGTGTGAAGTAGCTAGTGACCCGCCGGCGCAGATTTTTTGCCTTACCGACGTACATCACCTCGCCCTTGGAATTGAGCATGCGATAGACGCCCGGACCCTGGGTCAGGCTGCGCAGAAAGGCCTTATGATCGAAGTTTGATTCCGCGTCCGTCACGTTGCCATTCTAACGCGCCGCGATCCAGACCGGTGATCTCAGCATGCCTAGAGCGCTGCATGCCCCTGTGCAGGTTGTAGCGCGAGCAACTCGCGTGCCCTTGCAAATACGCGCTCGAACATCGTGTCTGTTAGACGCTTGGTCTGCGTGTTGTAACGACTGCAATGATAGGAATCGACAAGGGTGATGCCGCGCGGCATCGCATGCTCTGCGGCATGCGCAAAAGGATGGTCTTTCTGAGCACGACCAAAGGCCGCGACCGTTGATCGATGGGCAATGGAGCCGAGCGCAATAACCACCCCCGATGCACCCAAGGCCTCGAGCTCGCCGGCAAGGTAAGATCGGCAGGCCTTGATCTCACTACCGACCGGCTTGTTCTGCGGAGGCAGACACTTGACCGCATTGGTTATTCGGCAATTCTGTAGCGTTAATTCGTCAGCGGCGGATTGCGATTGCGGCGCGCTCGCAAAACCATACTTATGCAGAGTGCGGTAGAGCAAGATACCAGCGAAATCGCCCGTGAACGGTCGACCAGTAGCGTTCGCACCATGCAGGCCAGGGGCCAGCCCGACGACCAACAACCCAGGGTCGTCCGCACCGAACGCCGGGACGGGTTGGCAAAAGTAACTGGGGTGCTGCGCCTTCACCTCATCCAGAAAAGCCACCAAACGATCGCAGCGCCGGCAACCCGGATCGAAACAAGGCTCTGTCATTGAGTGGTTTCGAGCAGCCCGTGCCGCATTGCAAAATGAGTCAGTTCGACATCATTAGAGACATCGAGTTTTTCATACAGGCGGTGTCGGTAAGTACTCACGGTCTTGGGACTGAGAAACAGCGAATCGGAGATCTGTTGAGTGCCCTGCCCGCGGGTGATCATCAGCATTACTTGCATCTCACGGGCCGTCAGTGCGCTCAGCGGCGACGATTCACCCCGGTTGCGAAAATTCGCCAGGGTAAGCTTCTGGGCGACATCACCTGAGATGTAATACTGGCCACGCATCACCGCCTTGATAGCCTCGAGCATCTCTTTCGAATCGCTGCCCTTGGAGATGTAGCCACGAGCACCGGCGTCCAGCAGTTGATTTGGAAACGGCTCTTCGCTCAGCACCGTGACAGCGATGATCTTGATGTCCGGTCTGCTTTGGAGAATTTTGCGTGTGGCCTCGATGCCGCCGATTCCTGGCATGTTCACATCCATGAGCACGAGATCCGGCGGGTTGTCACGAATCGCGGTGATCGCATCTTCACCGTTAGCATACTCGCCGACCACGACCATGCCCTCGTTGTTCTGCAAAATACTGCGCACGCCGGCACGGAACAGATCGTGATCATCTACCAAGGCGATTCGAATCATTTGGGCGTCAAGGGAAAGCGAGTATCGCGACTGCGATTCTCTTAATACATCGATACTACTACAATCTCCAAATGGAATTAAGTTGGCGCGAGAAACGGGGAACTTCCGCCCCAGACCACATTCAAAGCCGCCGATGGGCCTAGCGCACCGAAAAAATCAATAGGATCACCAAACCGACCACCGCCAGCAGCGGTAGCAAGGCCGCCGACCAATCGCCCTTTTCAGCCTTTGGGCTGCTGGTCGACCAATGTTTGTATGCCGGCCACAACACAAATAGCATCAAGATACCGGCAACAACTGCCAGGATCTGCATCCAATCCCAATCCACTAGCGACCTCCCGCGCGCAACAGAAAAAACCCCGGCGCTAGGCCGGGGTTGTTCGCTCGAGCCGAGCGATGGTTAATCGTCGCCCATTATCCCAAGAATGTTCAACAAACTGATAAAGATATTGAAGATCGTCAGGTAGAGGCCGTAAGTAGCCATGATGTAGTTGGTCTCACCACCGCTCACGATGCGGCTGGTGTCGAACAGGATGAACCCGCTCATCAGCAGAATGATGCCCGAAGAAACGGCCAGCGAGAGGGCCGGCATCTGTAGGAAAATGTTGGCCAACATCGCCAACACGACCACCATCATCCCTGCAAATAAGAAACCGCCCATGAAGCTGAAATCACGCTTAGTGTTCAGCGCGTAGCCTGAAAGTCCCAGGAAAATGATGCCAGTGCCAGCGAAGGCAGTAGCAATCACCTGCGGGCCGTTCGGCAAGGCCAGATACTGGCTGAGGACCGGACCAAGACCGAAACCCAGGAGACCGGTGATCAAAAAGATAACCCCAATACCTCTGGACGAGTTAGCGGTTTTGGGGAGTACAAAAATACCCAGCACCATGGCTGCGATCAGTGACACGATGTAGGCGATGGGTGGCACCCCGATGGCCATAGAAAGCATCGCCGTTACAGCGCTGAATCCAATCGTCGCGGACAGCAAGAGATAGGTGTTCTTCAGCACCTTATTGCTGGACACCACCTCACGTCCACTGTGGGCGACGACATTCTCGTATCGATTCATTGAGTTGCCTCCTGCGGCAGTAGTTATGTCGAAAATCAACCGATCAGACCGACCTGCGATCTGAAAGTTTCCGCGAAGGATACCCTAATCCAGGTGGCCAATCCAAAGCTCAAAAGGCCATAAAGGCTGTTGTAATGTATGGGTTTTCCGGTATCCTTCGCGACCTCGCTCGCAGCGGAGGGGTGGCAGAGCGGTTGAATGCAACGGTCTTGAAAACCGTCGTGGGTTAACGCCCACCGTGGGTTCGAATCCCACCCCCTCCGCCACTCCCGGCTGAACTGGGGGGATCCGCGCGACAAAATGTCAAGCCTGTGGCGCTGCCACGGGGCCACGGATCGGCGCTCTGATCAACTCAAGGTAGCCTATAGACGTACCAGTCCGCCCATGTACGGCCTGAGCGCATCGGGAATTTCCACGCTGCCGTCAGCCTGCTGGTAGTTCTCCAATACCGCCACCAGGGTACGACCAACTGCTAGCCCTGAACCATTTAGCGTGTGCACCAATTCCGGCTTACCGTTGGCCGAGCTGCGCCAGCGTGCCTGCATCCGGCGCGCCTGAAAATCACCCATGTTGGAGCAAGACGATATCTCGCGATATTTGTCTTGACCGGGCAGCCACACCTCTAGGTCGTAGGTCTTGGTAGCCGAAAAACCCAGGTCACCGCCGCACAGGGTGACCACGCGATAAGGGAGTTCGAGTCTTTGTAGAACAGACTCGGCGTGGTCAGTCAGAGCCTCGAGCGCCGCAGCGGATTCTGCCGGACGGACGATGTGCACCAGCTCGACCTTATCGAATTGATGTTGGCGGATCATGCCACGGGTGTCTTTACCGTGCGATCCAGCCTCGGAGCGAAAACAGGGTGTATGCGCCACATAGCGCCGCGGTAGCTGGTCATCCTCCAGGATCAGATCGCGTGCCAAGTTGCTCAACGGCACCTCCGCGGTCGGGATCAGATAAAAGTCAGTGGACTCCAAGCGGAACAGATCGTCAGAGAATTTGGGCAACTGGCCGGTGCCACGCAAGCTGTCTGAGTTCACCATGAAGGGCACATAGGCCTCGGTGTAGCCGTGCTCAGTGGTATGCATGTCGAGCATCAACTGGGTCAGCGCGCGATGCATCCGCGCCAAAGCCCCGCTCATGACCGCAAAACGCGAGCCGGTCACCTTGGCCGCTGCATCGAAATCCAACTGACCCAATCCGGCACCGATGTCGACGTGATCCCTGGCTTCGAATGCAAACTTTCGCGGCTCACCGTAACGGCGTTCCTCGCGATTGTCTGCCTCATCCACCCCATCCGGCACGCTGTCGTGCGGCAGATTTGGGATGCCCAAGGCAATCGACTGCAGGGCGTCTTGGACCTCCGCTAAGGCATCGTTCGCAGTCTTCAGACGATCACCGAGATCTGCGACCTCAGCGAGTAGCGGCTGGATATCTTCGCCCGCCGCTTTGGCCCGACCGATCGACTTCGACTTGGTGTTGCGCTCATTCTGGAGCTCCTGGGCCTCGACTTGAAGCTGCTTGCGCTGCGCCTCGAGCCTGGCCAGTTTCTGCGTATCCAATTCGAAGCCGCGACGGGCCAGTGTCTTTGCAACGCCATCCAGATCGGTGCGCAGTAGCTTGGGATCTAACATGACGTCAGTCCAGGTTGGCCTGGGCCAGCCAAGAGACCATATGTCCCGGCCCCACGGTCTTGTGCAACGCCGGCAGCACCGCGGCGACCTTGTCCGGCCGATCGAAGAACTCCACGATTACCGGCAGGTCGAGCGAGACATCCAACAGTCCCGCCTCATGGAGTTGCCCTGACTCGCCAAAGCCCGCGATACCACGGAAAGCGGTCACGCCGGCCACCTGGTGATCTTTGTGCAGAAGATCGATAATTTTGCGGTGCTGATGGTCCTTCTCGCTACAATAGACCCGCACCAGTCGCACCTCGCTCTGATTCATATCTGCCTCGCCAGCATAACGCCGAGAAAACACGCCGCCACGCAAGCAACGACGCTGAGGATCATGTTCAGCACAGCCTTAAAATAATCGGCCTGCTGGATCAGGTTCAGGGTCTCTAACGAAAAGGTCGAGAAGGTAGTGAAGGCCCCCAGCGAACCGACCAATGCAAACCCCCGCCACTCGGGACCCAGTGCGCTGCGCTCGACCATCACGATGTATAAAAAGCCCATCAACAGCGAACCCAGCACGTTGATCGCCAACGTGCCATATGGAAAGCCGCGCCCCAATAGCGCATAGATGCCATTCGACATCCAAAAGCGCAACAGCGCGCCGAGCGCACCACCGGCGGCAATCGCGAGTGTTTGGTTCAAAGCCCTGTCCGGTTCGGCAAAACTGGCATAGTACAAAAAGCCGGGCCGGCACTACAGGGCCATTCAAACCTAAAGGGCATCCCTCAACTCTTACCTTCTCCCGACTGGTCCTCTCCGGGCTCATCGGCTTGGCGGTCGAGTTCGCGCAGCTTGGCAAGCTTTTCGGCGATCTGGATCTCTAAGCCACGCGCCACCGGCCGGTAAAAGTTTGCACCGCCCAGCTCCTCCGGCAGATAGGTCTCGCCCGCTGCATAGCCCTGTGGTTCGTCGTGAGCATAGCGATAGGCCTTGCCGTGACCGAGGTCCTTCATCAAGCGGGTCGGGGCGTTGCGCAAGTGCAGCGGCACTTCGAGCGATCCGGATTCCCGGGCTGCCTGCATTGCTGTATTGAATGCGCGATACACCGCATTGCTCTTGGCCGAGCAGGCCAAGTAGACGACCGCCTGGGCGATCGCTAGCTCACCCTCAGGGCTACCAAGGCGTTCCTGCACCTGCCAAGCATTGAGCGCGATCTCCAGCGCCCGTGGATCGGCATTTCCGATGTCCTCCGAGGCCATGCGTAACACGCGGCGGGCGACATAACGCGGATCACAACCCGCATCGAGCATTCGGCATAGCCAATACAGCGCACCATCGGGCGAGGAGCCGCGTACGGCCTTGTGCAAGGCCGAGATCTGGTCGTAGAAGACATCGCCGTGCTTGTCGAAGCGCGCAGCCTGACCTGTCGCAACCTCGCGGATCAGACCATCTGAGATCGCCCCTTGCTCGGCCAAGTCGGCCGCGATCTCGAGCAAATTGAGCGCCCGCCGAGCATCGCCATCCGCCACGCGAGCCAAATGTTCCAGAGCATCTTCGGAGATGTGCAGCCTCAGCGTACCCAGACCATGCTGGGCATCCACTAAGGCGCGCCGCAGCAAGGCGATAATCGCGCTGGGCTCGAGCGGTTTCAACACATAGACCCGGGCACGCGACAACAACGCATTGTTCAGCTCGAACGACGGGTTTTCAGTGGTCGCACCCACGAACACCAAGCTGCCATCTTCAACGTGCGGGAGCAGCGCATCTTGTTGGCCCTTGTTAAAGCGGTGCACTTCGTCGACAAACAACAGGGTGCCGCGATTCTCCGCCGACCGGGTTTGCCGTGCTCGATCCACCGCCGCACGGATGTCCTTGACCCCGGCCAAGACCGCCGAGAGCGATCGAAAGACATGGTCTGAACCACGTGCCAGCAGCCGCGCCAGGGTCGTCTTACCGGTTCCCGGCGGTCCCCAGAAGACCATCGAGTGCAATTGCCCGGCCTCGATTGCGCGCCGCAGCGGCTTGTCCGGATCCAACAGGTGCTCTTGACCGACATAGTCGGTCAAACTTCTCGGTCGGATGCGGTCGGCTAGAGGGCGAGACGCCGCATCGGCGGCGCCGAACAGATCGTCGTCTTGCATGGTGGACATTGTAGCCGGGTGCGTCAGTTAGCAGCGCAATGCCGCTAGCGATGAGTGATCAGTCGCCCTGCAGCACGTCCCAGTCGCTGGCACCCTCGAACACGAACAACTGCGGGTCGATAGGAACATTGCGCTGGACATCGAAGAACCGAAAGCGTGAGATTTGGTCGAACTTGTCATTCAACTCCATCTGTCGCAGCTCGTCGTCGGCAAACGCTAGGAGTACCCGATTCAGGTCGCTGTCTGGATCACGCGGGATCAACTCCAGCCATTGCATACCCAACCGCTCGCCGACCTCGACCACCTCGAAGTCGGTATCAACGGTTTCTTCCATCGCCAAAAAGGCGGCCGGCGTGCCCTTCAAGGCCGTGCGCTGATAGTGACGCGAGGCCTGCTTGAGATCTTCCTCGGCAACCCATAGGTCTCGGCCATCGGCCAAGATGAGCTGCTTGTGTGGCGAGACATAGTCCCAACGAAACTTACCTGGGCGCTCCAGCAAGAACTGGCCATGCATCAAGCTGCCGCGGCTGTTCTCGGTATCCAGGACTGCTTGCTCGAAGTTGGCCTGCAGGGTCACCAGACCGTCGAGAAAGGCATCTAATGCCGCACGCCCGGGGCCATTCGCGGCCGATGCCACCGAAAAGCAGCCAAGCAGCAGGGCGAACCACATTGATCGCAGCATAGTTACTCCTTTACAGACGGCGGCGCGAGCACCTCGCGACCACCGCGTTCATCGGCCACGGATACGATCCCGATGCGCTCCATCTCCTCGACCAATCGGGCGGCCCGGTTGTAGCCGATCTTGAGACGGCGCTGCACACCTGAGATGGAGGCCCGGCGCGACTCGGTCACGATGCTCACCGCCTCGTCGAACAGCGGGTCTTGGTCCTCGGTATCGATACCCGAGGCCTCGGCCGATAGACCGGGTATCACCTCGCTAGGTTCCTGCAGAATCTCTTCGATGTACTCGGGCTCGGCACCTTGTCGCAAGTAACTGACGACACGGTGCACCTCGTGGTCATCGACGAAGGCCCCATGAGTGCGCTGCGGAATACTAGTGCCTGGCGGCAAATAGAGCATGTCGCCGTGCCCGAGCAATGCCTCGGCACCCATTTGATCGAGGATGGTGCGAGAATCCACCCGCGACGACACTTGAAACGCAATACGGGCCGGAATATTCGCCTTGATCAGCCCGGTGATAACGTCGACCGAGGGTCGCTGAGTGGCCAACAGCAAATGTATACCGGCAGCGCGTGCCTTCTGGGCCAAGCGCGCGATTAGCTCTTCGACCTTTTTGCCGACCACCATGATCATGTCGGCAAACTCGTCGACCACCACCACGATGTAGGGCATCGCGCGCAGATCGGGGACTTCCGGCAAATCGCCGGTCAGCGGGTCTGGCTCGGGCTTGAATAACGGGTCTTTGATCGGCGTGCCCGCCTGCTCGGCATCGCGAATACTCTTGTTGTAGCCAGCGATGTTGCGTACCCCGAGCGCGGCCATCAGCCGGTAGCGGCGCTCCATCTCAGCAACGCACCAGCGCAGCGCATTGGCCGCCTCCTTCATATCCGTAACGACCGGCGTCAGCAGATGCGGTATGCCTTCGTAGACCGACAACTCGAGCATCTTCGGATCGATCATGATCAAACGGATGTCTCTGGCCGTCGCCTTGTACAACAGACTCAAGATCATCGCGTTGACCGCGACCGATTTGCCCGAGCCTGTGGTGCCCGCGATCAAGACATGCGGCATCCGGGCCAGATCGGCAACCACCGGCTCGCCGACGATATCCTTACCCAGGGCCAAGGTCAGCGGCGACTTCGAGTGGTCATAGGCCTCCGAGCGCAGGGTCTCGCTCAGATACACCATCTCACGATGTTCGTTCGGGATTTCCAGGCCGATCACCGTCTTGCCAGGGATCACCTCGACCACACGCACAGATACCGTGGACAGTGCGCGTGCCAAGTCTTTCGAAAGGTTGCTGACCTTGCTGACCTTGGTACCGGCCGCTAGTTGGATCTCGAACAAAGTGACCACCGGGCCGGGGTGGACCTCGGTGACCTCGGCGGTGACGCCGAAGTCAGCCAGCTTACGTTCGACCTGGATGGACAAGGCTTGTAAGGCTTCGGTGGACAAGCCCATGCCGCTATGCTGCGCGGGATCGAGCAGCGCGAGCGGCGGCAGCTCGGTGTTCGGCTCGACCTCGAGCAAAGTCATTTGTTTTTCCTTCTCTACCCGTTCGCTCTCACGCAGTGTCGGTTCCTTCTTCTCGATCACCGGTGGCGGGCCGGCGCGTCGGCGTGTGCGCTCCTTCTTGACCAGCTCTTGGCGTTCCTGTTTCATGCGGTAGGCCTGACGCCGCTCTCCCAGGTTCTCGGCGAGCGAGACGGCTTGGCGCCAACTGGTGAGCACAAAGCCTCCGATGCCGTCCATCAGAGCCATCCAAGATACGCCGGTGAACAAGGTGAAGCCGACCAGCAGCAGCGCTAGCAGCAGCAGGCTGGCGCCGGCCGGGTTGAGTATCGCCTCACCTGAGCGACTGATCAGGTCCCCGGCGATTCCACCAGAGCCCTCGGGCAGATGCTCGGCGGCCCCGAAATGCTGGGAGGCGAGCGCCGTCGCGCTGAGTACCGTGAGTAGGAAGCCGGCCCAGCGCGCAAACCTCAGGTAGCCGCTGTGCTGTTGCTCGTCGCGCTCGCGAAACATCAGCCAACCTCCCCAGGCAATCATCACCGGGAACAGGTAAGCAACCTTGCCGAACAGCATGAACAGCACGCTGGCCGCCCAGGCACCGAACACCCCACCAGCATTGTCTGCGTGCTGTTTCGAACTCTCGAACACCCAGCTCGGGTCGTCAGGCGAATAAGAGGCTAGCGCCATCAGGAAATAGATCCCAATCGCCAACAGCAGCAAAAACGCCCCCTCTTTGAGTCGCTTGCTCAGCGAAGCATGCATCATAGGATTTTCAGATATTCTATTTTTGAACAGCGGTTTATAGAACTATTTAAAGGTAGTTTCAAAATTATGGCACAGCCTGAGTGCGAGGGACAATCAGGGACTTAGGGCGGGGTGGACTACCTGTCCATCACGGACGTTGATCGCCCCCGTAAGCACGGGGTCATCGCACCAGGCAGGGTCGAGCAAGCGATACAGATAGGGCAACACGGCGGCGGTCAGGGCATCGGTTGCGCTGCGCGGTACGGCACCCGGCATATTGGTGACGCAGAAATGCTGCACGCCTTCATCCAAATAGGTTGGTGCCTCGTAGGTGGTCGCTCGAGTGGTCTCGATACAACCGCCTTGATCGACCGCAATATCGGCGATCACACTGCCCGGCTGCATTGCCGCGACCTGTCGGCGGCTTATCAGACGCGGTGCTGCCGCCCCGGGCAGCAAGACCGCGCCGACCACCAGGTCAGCGCTGGCCACTGCGGCACCTAGCGCCTCGTCGGTCGGCGCTAGCGCGGTGATGTTGGAGGCCAAGCGATGCATACGTTCGAGTTGCCGCGGGTCCTTGTCGAACACGGTGACCCGGGCACCCAGCTTGGCTGCCGCGTGCACTGCGGCACCCCCGGCGCTGCCGGCGCCGAGCACCACTACTTCGCCGCGCTGCGCACCCGCTAGTCCACCGAGCAGAATGCCTCGACCGCCCTGCGGGGTGTGAAGTAGATGGGTACCGACCTGCACCGAAATGCACCCGGCGATCACGCTCATCGGCACTAAGATCGGCAGACGCCCGCCATCCAGCACGGTCTCGAAGGCAACTGCCGTCAATCCGATCTCGCATAGACGCCAAGTCAGCTCGGGATTGGCCGCAAGATGCAGGTAGCAGAACAACAAGTGATCCGAGCGCAGACGATCGATCTCTTCCGCATAGGGTTCCTTGACCTTGACCACCAATTGCGCCCAATCGTAGAGCGCGTCGGCATCCGGCAGCAGCTGCACGCCGAGCCCAGCATACGCGGCATCCGGATAGCCGCTGGCCAGCCCGGCGCCGGATTGCATTGCGACTTCGGTACCGCGTCGCACCAAGTCACCCGCAGCGGCCGGGGTCAGTCCGACCCGACCCTCCAGCGGTTGCACTTCTGTGGGTATTCCGAGCCGCAATCCCATGGATTTACCTCCCATCTCACTTGCCTATAGTATTGCCCGCCTTGGCCCGCCTGCCATCCCAGCCGCCGCCGTGCCGCAGCTGCCCGGCCACCAAATTACAGGAGACGATCGCATGAGCGACCCCAAGCATTGCCGACTGCTGATTCTCGGATCCGGCCCAGCCGGTTACTCCGCAGCCGTCTACGCCGCCCGCGCCAATCTAGACCCGGTGGTGGTCACTGGTATGGAACAGGGTGGCCAGCTCATGACCACGACCGATGTGGATAACTGGCCAGGCGACAACGACGGGGTACAGGGGCCGGATCTCATGGCGCGTATGCAAGCCCATGCCGAACGTTTCGAAACCGAGGTCGTGTTCGACCATATCTCAGAGGTCGATCTGAGCTCGCGCCCCTTTCAGCTAAAGGGCGACCAGCAGCACTACAGTTGCGATGCCATGATCATCGCTACCGGTGCCTCGGCACAATATCTGGGACTGCCCTCAGAGGAAGCATTCAAGGGCAAGGGTGTCTCGGCCTGTGCTACTTGCGACGGCTTTTTCTACCGCAACCAGAAGGTCGCAGTGATCGGGGGTGGCAACACCGCGGTGGAGGAAGCGCTCTATCTGTCGAACATCGCGTCGGAGGTCACCCTGGTGCATCGCCGCGACGCCCTGCGCGCGGAAAAGATCCTCCAGAAAAAACTGTTCGACAAGGCCGAGAACGGCAATGTAACCATCGAGTGGAACCATACCCTGGACGAAGTCTTGGGCGACTCCAGTGGGGTTACCGGCATGCGCATTAAGAGCACTCAGGATGATCGGACCAAGGACATCGATGTGCATGGCCTGTTTATCGCGATCGGCCACAAACCGAATACCACGATCTTTGCGGACCAGTTGGAGATGGCCAACGGCTACATCAAGGTCAACAGCGGCACCGAGGGCAATGCGACGGCTACTTCAGTCCCCGGGGTATTCGCCGCCGGGGATGTCATGGACCACGTCTATCGGCAGGCCATCACATCGGCAGGCAGCGGCTGCATGGCCGCGTTAGACGCGGAAAAATTTCTCGACGCACTGGCCCACAAGCAAACCCGCATCTGACCCGCTGCAGTGCCCAGCAGCGGTGCACGACGAGACAGCCGGGGGAGCGGCACAGCTTCTGCTCGGCGATTGACGCAGACCTGCATGTTGCACCAGTCGATTGTGAACGGGCGCGAACGCCTGGTCAGAGATGCGGCGAAAGCCCCATTCGGGGCATATTCTTGCAGGGACAGTTTGTTTCCCGTTCCCAATCTATCCAGGCCTCACTTGTCTAGTCGCGCTTGTACTTGCCCTTCGCTCAAGCCATAGCTAAGACTATGGTTTTCGCTCCAGGACGGCGTCCAAACGCATCTGGCCAGCGTGAGCATCCC
>JANQRK010000062.1 GCA_028284585.1 Chromatiales bacterium | reverse complement strand
CAAAACGCGCCACGCGGCGTTGCTCGTCGTTCATATAGGCTCACAAAACCTCTCTCCTCGCGCCTTGCCTGACAGGTTTTGGGGCAGCAACGCTGCGCCTCGCGTAGTGTGAACAGGCCCCAGGCTATTCAGAATAATCCGCCGTTGGCGTCAAGTGAAGCTACAGGGTGCGCGGTGATGCTGCGTCTGGGTTTGTTCATGTGTCGCCAGCCCGTGCGAGGCGGCTCATTGCGAGGTAACAAGCCTTGGCGGCTCAGGCGCTCAAGCAGAAGCGCTCGACCAGGGATCTCAGAATGCGTTTAGCTGGGTCGACTTGATCCAGCGCCAAATACTCGTCCGGTTGATGTGCCTGTGCGATATGGCCGGGGCCCAGGATCACGGTCTCCAGTCCCAGATCGGTCAAGAAAGGCCCCTCGGTGGCGAACGCAACGGCACCGGCACTGTGCCCGGTCAATTCTTCGGCGGCTTGCACGATGGCCGATTCAGCCGCTGTCTCCAGTGCTGGAATGCCGTCAAAAAGCGGTGTGTATTCATAGCTGAGACCGCTGCCTTCCAGGCAATCAGCGGTCCGTTGGTCGATTTCGCCACGCAGCTCGGCGAGGTTCATGCCGGGCAGGACACGGATGTCGAAATGCAACTCACATTCGGCACAGATACGATTTGGGTTATCGCCGCCGTGGATGTGTCCCAGGTTGAGAGTCGGTACCTCGACAGCAAACGCCGGGTTGCGGTGCCGTTGCTGCAATTCGTCGCGCCAGGCGATCAGGTCAGCAATCACTCGGTGCATCCCCTCGAGTGCGCTGACCCCCAACCCGGGGTCGCTGGAATGCCCGGAGCGGCCTATCAGGCGGATCGACTCCATTCCGATCCCTTTGTGCGAGCGGATTGGTCGCAGGCCGGTGGGTTCGCCGATCACGGCGTGTCGACCGAGTCGACGCTGGGTCTCGAGCAAGGCCTTGGCACCACACATGCCGCTCTCTTCGTCGGCAGTGGCGAGCAGTATCAGGGGATGGCGCAGTCGGCCAAAGTCGATATCGGCAATGGCGTCCAACACCACGGCAAAGAAGCCTTTCATGTCGCAGGTTCCGAGACCGTACCAACGGCCGTCGCGCTCAGTCAGCTGTAGCGGATCGCTGTGCCAACGCGCCTCGTCAAACGGTACAGTGTCGGTGTGGCCGGACAGGATCAGGCCATCTGGGCCGCGGCCGGCGCTGGCAATCATGTTGAACTTGTCCGGGTGGCCGGGGATGGGTAGGCGTTCGACGGCGAAACCGCGGGCCTCGCACCACTCCGCTAGGTGGTCAACCACTTGGGCGTTCGACTGATCCCATTCTGGCTTGACGCTACTGACCGACGGTGCGCTGATCAGGCGTTGCATCATTTCGTACAGGTGGGGATGTGGCATGGACATAGCCTGGACCAAGTGCTGGCAGGCGTCTAGCCGCTGGCCGTATTGCGGTTGAGCAGGGTTGTAGTGGATCGGGCTGTTTAAATGCATCGGCGTCGGCACTGCAACCGCCGTCTACCGGGCAGGCTTGGCTTCAGGCGCAGTCGTCGTTGCCATCGGCGAGCTGGTTCAGCCACTCGCCCAGGCGCTGCTTCTCGCGCCTTAGAAAGCCCGGATCATTGTGTACATGGGCCAGCACGCTGATGCCCTGGCCCTGCGACATCAAACGCAACGCCAGTTCGTGGGCGCGGCCGGCGTAGCCGAGTTCGGCGAACTGATCGCTTAGCCAGCTTTCGAAGACCTTGAAGAGATTCTCGGCTTGTTCCTGGAGTTTGGCCTGGCTTTTGCCGAGTTCGGTATTCAGCGTCCCCATTGGGCAGCCGTAGCGCATAATGGCCTCGGCGCTATCACTTAAAATATCGATGAAGCGATGCAAGCGCTCGATTGGCGTTCGGTAATTACCATTCCAGCCCTCAAGCATGTGTCTGATACGGCCGATACGGTAGCCTATGGCGGCTTCGAGGATCTCGTCCTTGGTCTTGAAGTAGTAGTAGATGTTACCTCGCGGTACGTCGGCGGCGGTCACGACGTCGCTGAACGAGGTCTGATTGTAGCCCTTGTGATAGAACAGGCGGTTTGCCGCCTCGACGATCCTTTGGCGCGTGCGCTCGCTCTTCTTCGGCATCCCTTTAGCCACTAAGACGGACGTATGAATTAATACTAACCCACAGTAGAGGCTCCCCCCAAGGGGGACATTACTGGAGTCATCCCTGAGTAATGAGGCCGACTTTATAATCGGTGTCCGACCGGTGCGGGGCTGCTCGGGCCCTAGGAGGCTCGGTCTGAAATCTGCAAAACGCGGGAGTGAGTAATCTACTTCCGCAACGGATGTGACAAGATAAGCAAGAGCTTGGGGCATATCATGCCGACCCTGCCCCCATTTCGCGATGCGTGGGCTAGAATGCAAGGTTGGCAGATGTGCTGCGAAATTCTGCGCGGCGAGTGTACGGGAGTTAGACAATGAAAATAAAACAGTATGCGCTCTGCGTCGTGGCTGCCCTGGTCACGGTTGCCCAACAGGCTGGTGCGGAAGGTGTGCGCATGTACGGCGCCGGTGAGGTCCCTCAAGCCAACGAGGTGGCGGATATTCTCAGCGGCGGAAAAACCATGCATAAACCGAAAATGAAGATGCGTGGCATAAGTCTGGATTCTGCTGCGGAGGCCAGCAAGCCGAAGGTCAGTGTGGATGTAGATTCGGTTGCCCAGTCGTCTAACACCGTGGTGGGACTTCCGGTTGAATTTGCCTTCGGTTCTGCCGACATCCTCCCTAAGAATCGCCCGCAACTCGATGCGGTGGCGGAAGGCATCAAACAAACCCAGGGGATCACCGTCGTGGTGGAAGGACATACCGATGCCCATGGCCGACCTTCTTATAATGACTACTTATCGCGCATGCGCGCCAAAGCGGTGAAGGACTATTTGGTCAGCAGACATGGAATTGACCCCAATCTCCTGGTTGTCGAAGGGCGTGGTTCGGCTTCGCCGATCAACACCGCGGATCCCTTTGCACCCGAGAATCGCCGCGTGCAGCTGCGTGCGGCCAACTGAATCATCGTGACGATTACCTATCGATAATCGGTGATGATGATCAAGGTGCTTGTTAAAGCACCGCGCAAGCCAAGTCGGGCTCGTTCGGGACGCAGTTTCGGACACACCAAGGGCCTGTAGATCCCCAACGAAGACGAGGAATAGTAGGAATGAAAATCACGCAAACGCGCATTGTCGCCACTGCCATCATGGTTACCATGGTCGGATTGGGTAGTACCCAGGTGGTCCTGGCCGATTCGAACGTGTCTGGCACCGTAGAGTCAGATGTCCGGGTCAACCGTGCCACCCAGCGGCAGTCTGGCCTGCTGAACAAGCAGGAAGCCAATCTTGGCTCGGTCAGCGATTCGAACGTCTCGGGCACCGTCAAGACCCAAACGCAAGTCAACAATATTCGCCAGCAGCAGTCTGGTCTGCTGAACAAGCAAGAGGCCAACGTGGGTACTGTCAAGGGCTCCAACATCTCGGGGACCGTGGAGTCCAAGACCCGTGTCAACTCTCTGTCGCAGCGCCAGTCCGGTCTGCTGAATAAGCAGGAAGCCAATATTGGGTCGGTCAAGAACTCGAACATCTCGGGTACGGTCAAGACCAACACCCAGGTCAACTCGGTATCGCAGCAACAGTCTGGTCTGCTGAACAAGCAGAAGATGAACATCGGTACCGTCGACTAAGAGACGGGTTAGCGGTCCCGGGGTCGAAGACGGCCCCGGGGCCGTGCTGCAGTTGCCTTGGGGTGAATTATGACTACCAGCAGCGCGTCTAAAACTCTCAGCGGTGTGGCGGCTATTGCACTGTCGTTTGCTAACCTCGCGGTATCTGCCGGTTCCACGGAATACCGGGCTGATGTCGACTCCATAGAGCAGACGTCGCCTCCCGGTGCGATCGGTCATGAACAGGTACTGATTATCAATAATGACAAATTCGGTAATCAGCAGACCCTGCGGATCGGCCACCAGAGCGGAACCGTCACCCGGCCCAAACCCTGCAGCTTGGATGATCCGGGGCCTGGCATGGATTGCACTGGTCGTGACCTGCGCGGGGCTGACTGGGCCGATGCGAACCTGGCCGGGGCGCGCTTCGATGATGCCGACCTACGTGGTGCGTTGCTGACCGGGGCCCGACTCGGAAACGCCACCTTCAACAATGCGCAGCTTGATCGGGCCGATTTAAGCGACGCCGACCTGACTAATGCAGACTTCAGCAGTGCCCAGCTTGGTGGTGCTTCTTTGGTCGACACGAACTTGGTCAACGCGATGTTTACCGATGCGCAAATGGCTACGGCCGATTTGAGTGGCGCCGACCTGACCAATGCAGACTTCAACAATGCCCAGCTCGGCGGTGCCCTGCTGGTCAAGGCAACCTTGGTCAACGCGACCTTCATGGATGCTGAATTGGCAACGGCGGACTTGCGCGGTGCCAACATGAGTAACGCGGAGTTCATGGCCGCCCGGCTCAACAATGCCATCTGGGTCGATGGGCGCCGCTGCGCGTCCGGATCTATTGGTGAGTGTTTGCGCTAAACAGTTTGGCCTAGCCCACGCCTGGATTGCGACCAAGGTTGTACCGATCCTTTCGCCTGGCTAGGTTTGAATCGATCCATTGCTGCCAACGTCCCCGATGGGCTGTGATCGCGGGGCCTGTCCTTCCCTCGGTGTCTGCCCGCCCGACCTGTGCCCCCATTTTTAGCTGCTTTCTTCGCGTGCGCTATCTCGCCATAATGTGACGATATTGGCGACCAGATCGCGGAGGCCCTGATGCCCCAGTACCGTTCACGCACTACCACGCACGGCCGTAACATGGCAGGTGCGCGTGCCCTGTGGCGCGCCACCGGCATGCGCGACGGCGATTTCGACAAACCGATTGTCGCGGTAGCCAACTCTTTCACCCAGTTCGTGCCCGGCCATGTGCATCTGCAGGATCTCGGTCAGCTGGTTGCGCGCGAGATCGAGCGGGTCGGCGGGGTGGCCAAGGAGTTCAACACGATCGCGGTCGATGACGGGATCGCGATGGGTCACGGCGGCATGCTGTATTCCTTACCATCGCGTGAGCTGATCGCCGACAGTGTCGAATACATGGTCAACGCGCACTGTGCCGACGCCCTGGTCTGCATCTCGAACTGTGACAAGATCACCCCGGGCATGCTGAATGCTGCGCTGCGTCTGAACATACCGGCCGTATTCGTCTCCGGTGGGCCGATGGAGGCCGGTAAGGTCAGCTTGGCGAACAAGGGTGATGTCAAACTCGATTTGGTCGATGCCATGGTCTCGGCTGCAGATCCGAGCGAAAGCGATGCCGACGTGGCGACGATCGAGCGCTCGGCCTGTCCGACCTGTGGCTCTTGCTCCGGGATGTTCACCGCCAACTCAATGAATTGTCTCACCGAGGCCCTGGGGCTGTCGCTACCCGGCAACGGCTCCTTGTTGGCGACCCACGCCGAACGTAAGAGTCTGTTTCTCGAGGCTGGGCAGCTCGTAGTGGCATTGGCCAAGCGCCACTATGAACAGGATGATTCGACCATTCTGCCGCGCGGTATCGCCACCTTTGAGGCCTTCGAGAATGCCATCGCGCTGGACATCGCGATGGGTGGGTCAACCAATACGGTGCTGCACCTGCTAGCTGCTGCCCACGAGGCAGGCGTCGATTTCAAGATGGCCGATATCGATCGCATGAGCCGCAAGATACCCAATCTGTGCAAGGTTGCTCCGGCCACGCAGCAATACCATATGGAAGATGTGCACCGAGCCGGCGGGGTGATCGGTATCCTCGCCGAGCTGGATCGCGGTGGTCTGATTCACCGGGCCTGTCACACGGTACATAGTCCCAGCATGGGGGCGGCGATCGATGCCTGGGACGTCATCCGTGGTGCGGAGGACCAGGCGCAGGTGCGGTACCTAGCTGGGCCCGGTGGTATCCCGACTCAGGTTGCGTTCAGCCAGGATAGCCAATGGCCCGACCTGGATCTGGATCGCAGCAATGGCTGCATCCGCGACATCGAGCACGCCTACTCGACAGACGGCGGGCTGGCGGTGCTGTATGGCAATATCGCCGAAGACGGTTGCATCGTGAAGACTGCCGGCGTGGACATGAGCATGTTCGACGCTGAACAGCTGCGCTACACCACCAGTGTGCCGACCTCGACTCTGCGCGGCTTCGTGGGGCCGGCGCGCATCTTCGAAAGCCAGGAGGCGGCGGTCGAGGCGATCCTGGGTGATCGGATCGAACCGGGCGACGTCCTGCTGATTCGTTATGAGGGTCCGAAAGGCGGCCCGGGTATGCAGGAAATGCTGTATCCGACCAGCTACCTGAAATCCAAGGGCTTGGGAAAGGCCTGTGCGCTGGTTACCGACGGTCGTTTCTCGGGCGGCACCTCGGGGCTGTCGATCGGCCATTGCTCGCCGGAGGCGGCCGAGAGCGGCACCATCGGCCTGGTCGAGGAGGGTGACATCATCGAGATCGATATCCCGAACCGCTCGATCCGGGTCGTGCTCGACGATGGCATCCTGGAAGCCCGTCGTGCTGCGATGGAGGCGCGTGGCGAGCAGGCTTGGAAACCAGTCGATCGGCAACGCCAAGTCTCACAGGCCCTGCGAGCGTATGCGGCGTTGACTACGTCGGCGGCGCTCGGGGCGGTACGCGATCTAGCGCAACTCGACGGTCGGAGCTAGTGGTCCAAGCGGATAATTCTGTAACGCTCAGCCACGGCACAAGCATTGTGGGCAAGGCGCAGTCCGCCGGGAATGGCAGGCCCTTTCCAAGGACGGCAACACAGCCCACGGTGCTTGTGCCCTGGCCCTTTGGGAGCCACTGTGCGAGCGCGACTCCGTGTTACGTTTCTTGCCAAGGGCGCGGCCATTGCCTGCGAAACGCGCCTTGATTCGCGCTCGCACAGTGGCTCTGAGCGTTGCAGAATTATCCGCTTGGCCCACTAGTGCGCGCTGAGTACTGGCTGATCAATGTGCAGCATTCACCTGGCTTCGCTTGAAGACATCGATCACCTGGCTGCCCTGATGGCGGCGTTTTATCGAGAAAGCCGATACCCATTCGACGCGCCTCGGGCCATAGCGGCATTCAAGCGCTTGCTTTCCGACGATGCCCTGGGCCTGTGCTGGCTGATCGAAGACGATAGCCAGGCCGTTGGCTACATCGCCGTGTCCTTCACCTTTAGCCTCGAGTATTTTGGGGCTGCGGCCTTTGTCGAAGACCTCTATGTGGTCGAGGCCTATCGCAGGCGCGGCCTTGGCAAACGGGCCTTGGCCGCGGCCGAAGCGGAGTGCCGGCGCCGTGGAGTCCTAGCGCTGCACCTCGAGGTAGGCACCGACAACGCCGCCGGCGCGCAGCTCTACGAGCAAGCAGGTTTTGAGAGCACCGACCGGCGCCTACTTAACAAGCGCCTCACGACGCCCTGACGAGCCTCCGCCTGCGTTGTTCGGCCCCCGGGTTATCCTGCTCCAGGGTATTCAACAGGCCACGCCTCGGATAGCAAGCAGTGAACACCAGGATTCGCCTCCTCACCGCCAATGATGTTGCACTGATCCACGGGTTGTTGAAGGTCTTCGGCGAAGTCTTCGATGAACCGGACACCTACCTCAACCACCAGCCCGAAGAAGATTATTTGCGACGGTTGCTCGGCGGGGACTCGTTAATCGCGCCAGCTGCCCTGCAGGGCAGCCAGGTGATCGGCGGCCTCGTGGCCTATGAGCTGCGGAAATTCGAGCAACAGTGCAGCGAGATCTACATCTACGACCTCACCGTTTTATCGCAGCATCGGCGCAAAGGGGTTGCCACAGCCCTCATCGAACGGCTGAAGACAGTCGCCGCGCAGCGCGGCGCCTACGTCATATTCGTGCAGGCCGACACCGGCCCAGAGGACGAGGCGGCGATCGCCCTGCATTCCAAGTTAGGGCGACGTGAGGACGTCCTGCATTTCGACATCGCCGTCGAGAGGAGTGAAGACGCAGATTAACCTGCATGGTGCGGCATGCGGGTTAGCGGGGTATCAGCTGCGAAATTCCTGTTTGACGTAGACCGCACCGATCGTCTTGCCATCCCAAACAAAGCAGTAATGCAGGCCTTGCACGGCAGGTCGCAGCGCACGTGGCCGGAACACCGCGACACATTGCCCACCGCTGTGGCGCACGCTGTCGTAGACGATGCCATTGGAACCCTCGGCACGCAGCTCACGCGCCAGGGCCTGGGCGGCCGCATAGCGGTCGGGATCAGGATCGTAGACCGCGGCCAGCGTCTCCTGGCATCCCCGGATATCGTGCAAGCGGCTATCGATGTCCGCTGCATAGGCCCGCATGTCGATCTCGATCGGCGTCTCGGCGGTCGCGGCGAGAAAGCGCTCGCGGCGGAACACAGTCT
This sequence comes from Chromatiales bacterium, assembly GCA_028284585.1. Taxonomy (GTDB): domain Bacteria; phylum Pseudomonadota; class Gammaproteobacteria; order Chromatiales; family Chromatiaceae; genus Thiosocius. The sequence goes on along the minus strand of JANQRK010000062.1, from coordinate 48,058 downwards.
CGACGACGGCAGTTTCGATCCTTCGGGCGGCGTAGTAGACGCCGTAGCTGCCGTCGGTGAAGCGGCTACCGGTCGCGTTTAGATGGGTGAAGGCGGCCATGATCGGGGTCGTCCCGGGGCCGCATATGCGCTCGTCTTCGGGCACCAGGCTCAACTCGCCGATTTCCTCGCGCAGCCGGTCATTGGTCAGGCCCTCGATCGCCATGACCGTCTCGAGGTCTTCCGGACGAGCCACGCGATCGAACAGACCGGCCGGCGGGAAACGGCTCGGCACCAGCCGCCACGACGGGCGCCAGCGCACCCGGCGCAGCGCTGGCGTCACGACCAACCGCGCTGCGCGTCCAGGTACTGGCGGACCACATAGAGGTCAGCGACCTGACCGGACAGCATCCGGTCGAGTGCCGAACGCCCCCCAAAGGGCGCACCCTGATTGGCCCGGTGGATCCAGCTATCGGCCGCCTCGGGCCGGGGCAGCAGCACCTGCAAGGCCTTGTAAATACCGAAGATATAGGACAACCGCTCGAGCTTCTCCTTGCCCAGGCGGGCGCTGTCGGGGTCTCGCTTCCATTTAAAAAAGGTGCTGCGCGTGCGCTCGTCGAAGCCGAGCAAGGTCATCGCCTGTTCGGTACTCAGGCCCCAGTGGTCCGAAATCGCAAAAAAGGTGCGCAGCGCCGCGGCGGCCGAGATCGACGGCAGCGGCGCAAGTATGCGGCTGTGTTGTCTGCTCATGGTACATCCACCCCATTCGGCGGCCTGTTAGCATATACTTAAGTGTACACTATTCACAGAATAGTGTGATTTCATACTTTATCGATACGACTTCGTGATGCACCGAGGGGCGCTCAACCACCAGTGGCCGGCGGGTCGAAGGTATAACCAAGCAAACGGATATCCGGCTCGAAGTGGTCGGCGACCAGCTGCGCCAGCTCGTCGCTGTAGTAGCGCCGGTAGTCGGCCGCGCGGTCGGTGGCGCGCCGTTTATGCAATAGCGGGCGTGGTGCGATCCCGATGTGCCGACAGGCCTCCGCAAAAATCTTTGTCGCCAACGCGTTAAATGCTCTTGCCAGAAAGCCGCTTTGGTGCTGTTGCTCATCAGATGCCCCTCGTCGAATCAAGGACGGAAGCATAGAAAGTCGCGGTCATGGGTAACAGATGGGGTTCAATGATCGCTCGCGTAGTCGCAAGGCTCTACGACAGCCTAGTTGGTGTCGGAGGTTCCCTCTAAATTTGATTGCTTCGCGAGCTCATCCAGGACATCTGAATCGAGTCTCAGTCGTAGGCGATTTCGGAACAAAAATCGTCTGAATCCACTAAATTCCGCACAGCGTTCATATCTCTGGACGAACCGCGAAACGCCGTAGCTGACGAAGTATGACTTGTCATCTTTGGTGTTAAGCAAGTGGGCAAGGTTTCTGGCGCGCTGAAAAATACCTAGCGGGCTGTTGTACGCACGCAGATCTGAAACGTCGATAATGGCCAGATCGTCTGCACCGAACAAAACATTGCCGAGGTGAATTGCCCGAAAGTAAATACCCTTGCTATGAAGGGATGCCAGATAATCAGGCAGAATGTCCAGGCAATCGCTATCGGTCTCGGCACAAAGTTCCCTCAGATCCTGCCCCTCGAGTCGCTCATAAACCACCATGTGCACAGGTATGTCGGGGCAATAAATAACCTCGCGTGCGACTGGACCGCGAACGTTTCTTTCCAATAGCTTGCGACAGTTAGCCACAAATCGTTTTGCCTGAGGGAGAAAAGTCGACCTGGAAAAACGTTTACGGCGATAAAAGGCCTTCACGATTTGATTGTCTGGGGTCAGCATTAACGCGGGGCGCTCCTCAGTGCCACAAATCACCTGGTGCTTTTTTATGAACTGTTGCAGTTCTTTTTTGTTCAGGACTTGCACAGGAGACTTGCTTCGAGGTGTTGCTCAAACCAAGCCTTGCCTGGCTCAAAAGAGAGGACAGCACTGAACTGTTGTTGAGCAACTACCTGCCAGGGAACGCCGAAATCTGCCACCGTTTCTAGCGCACGAAGGCGCAACACCTGAGCAATTTTGCTGTTGACGTAGGCGTGTAAAACCACCATCTCTTCCGGCTGTAAGTCAGTCGCGCGAGTGAAAGAATTGGCCAAAATTGGCGCCGGTTTATCACCCACCTCGGCACGACAGTCAGCGATGGCTTCGGTATAACCCTCACTAGTGATATCGGCCAAGCTCAAGGATTTTACTTGGTGTAACTCAACAAACACCACGACTAAGCCGACGACCGCAGCCAAACCAGTGATCAGTTGGATTGCATTAACTATATTGCTGGTGCTCATGCCTTAGCCAAACTGCTGGCTACTTGGTTGCTTTGCGTTTGCCTCTCAACGCACGCTTGAGTGCGCGCTTCCAATCTAGTTTGAAGTCATAAGCATGGCAAGCCAACCGCCAGAATCGCGTGCTACTGCGAGGGCTGGCCTTTTTGTAGTGCTTTATAAAAGCCTGGCGATTCGGCCAGTCTAGTTTGTAACAGATGCGCTGTAAGTCGAGCAGAATACTAGCGTTTGAGTCGATGGTTGCACGACCGATGTCGATTACCGACACCAAGGGTTCACCGTCGTGCAGTTGAATCAACAAGTTTCCTGCTGATAGATCACGATGCACGATTCTTCGACGATGCATGAAGCCGACAAATTCAGCCAAGACTTGTAGCCAGTCTTGAGTTTGGATGCCGCGGTACTCAGCATCGCCATTCTTTATAGCGGCAAAAATATCTCGGGCAGTAAAAGAATCGTCGACAAATTCGGCCACGTAATAGTTTGCACGTACACCGCGAAAGCGGTGACGTTCAAAAAAAGCCACAGGTGTGGGTGTGGAGACGCCGCGTCGTAGCATTTCCGTGGCGTTGTTCCAATGCCGTAACGCTTTGCTCTTGCCGAACAGGTAGCTTAACCGCCGCGCACCGGTGGCGCGGTTGAGTTTTATTACCAAGTCTCGATTGTGGCTCGGTGAGCGCACGGTCCAAAGTTTGTTGCGCTTATCGCGTAAGGCTCGAATGGGCTGGAGCGAATCGATGGAGTAGGGCGTCAGTTGTGAGTCTGTAGATGCCGTGCTAACGACGCCGTGCCAATTGACATCGGAAAACTCCGAGGCTTGATCGGACTTGTTGAGCCCATGCACGACATCTGCTCCCCCTAATGGCGCTAAGCGCCGCAAGAGATCCTCAGGTAACGCGGCTTTCTCCGACAACGTGATGACGACGGGACTTTCACCCACTAGACCATTGAACCTATCGAGTATTCGCCCCTGCGTATCTCTGACTTCGGCTTGATCGAGGTTTGCGTACAAAGCGCCTAGTTTGAATATCGTCCGGTCCAGGGAGAAATAAACGTGGTGCACTTGATCGGCATCTGCCAATACAAAGCAGTACAAGCCAGCGCCTGTAGTGAATGCCCTGTGACACTGCGCATCGCGTAATAGTTGGGAGAAAAACTTAAATGCCCAAAAAGTAGGTTGGTGTCGAAAGTCTGCCAGATCTCCGCGCACGCTTTGATAGTGAGCGACATTGTCGACCACCGGGTAGTCGCTGCAACCACAGTCGATCAAGCCGTCTCGGAAATCGATTAACGGCCCCCAATAAAGTCTGCTCAACCTGCCGGTTGCAGCTGCGATGAGCAGATATCGAGACAAATAATCTGCACCTTTACGCTCGGGTTCGGCCGTCCAACGGGCTAACCTTGCTTGGGTCCAACAGGTATAGGAACAATAGGTTTCATCGATACCGATGCGCGTTGCTATGTCTGTCAGGACGCGGATCTTCTTGGCCAGGTTGAAGCGCATTATGTTTTTTAACAGTCGCCCCATGGCGCTAGGATCGTATGCTTCGGGTTGGACAGCACGTTCGACGAACAGATTGTCCGTTTGGATATCTGGCGCAGGCCCTATCCGCCGCATACTGCGCAGGTATGCGATATTAAAGAAGGGCTCGAAGTCAGAAATATTGGGGCCAGCGATGGGGGCATTAAGACCTCGCGCTTCTTCGATGGCAATCTTCCAAGCAGTTAAATAGCTTCTGGGTGTATAGCCGGACCATTTGGGTCGATTGGGCGCATTACCTATTTCTAGTGCATCTACTTGATAGCCGTGACGCTGTACGAAACCGCGTACAAAGGCGCGCCATTCTGATTGAGCATCGTTATCGAATGCCAACTTCCCTGCGGTCTCTGGTACGGGTAGCAAAGCGACCATTACCGAAAATCGCTCTTCGATCAGGCGTTGGAAAAGTCGTTCGGTAAAGCGCGCTGATGCTGGCGACCAAGCCATGCGAACATGCCGTATCCCCAGCTCATGGAGTTGCTTAACAACATAGTCATCGTAAGCAGGTGACTCAGCACCGGCTACATTTACACCCAACGCCATAGGGGCTTGCGCGCAGTGCGCGGCGGTTTCCGGCGTGGTGGCAATGGCCCGAGGTAGTTGGGTGAGGGCCCATACCAGATCTAAGCCAAAGCGTGCATAGTCAAAAACCGCTCGAAGACTGACACCCTTTGATTGTGGGTGGGAAACGATACTTTCGCTGATGGTTTGCCCCCTCCGGCAAAGACCCACTCAACCGTGAGCGATTCGGGAAAGCATAAAGCATGTGTCACGAAAAAGTAACGAGCCAGATGTCTTCTTACCAGTCGGTTTTTCTCTTCGATCCACCAGGCCCGCTATAGCTACCAGTAAAGCCAGGGGTACGAGAGAACTCTGGCTCTTGAAACTCAGTTCGCAACTTATCCCAAGCGGCCAATGACTGATCTTCTGCTTGGTTGTTGAAGGGATCTTACAATGCCCGTTCGCCGCGCTCGCCGATGCCATTCTCTCGGAGCCAGATCGCAGCTTCACTCATAGCCGAGATAGGATTGGTTAGATCTTGGTAGGCAAACTCGGTGTTGATCTTGGTCAGACCAAACGCAGGATGACTGGTCCAGGGTTGTCCGATCATGGGACTCGCACTGATAGCCAGTTCGTGGGGCATAGACACAATCTCCAATTGAGCATCCCAAGCTGTGCACCAGACTTCCAGTACCTGTTGCAGGCTCGCGCATAGGCGGTGTAAACGATCTCTTCGGTGGCTCGTAGCGGGCAGTCTCGCCTGATCGGCCCGGGCACCCGCCGTCGGCCGGACACGCCGGCTCGCCCACCAGCGTGCAGATCGGCATCACACGTCTTCCTAATTCTGCCCAACGACGGCCACGCCGACGCGCTTTCGCCCTCCTCGCCGGGTTCCCGGCCAGCCGCCGCCATGGCTGTGCCGCTGACGCCCCAGCCCGAACGAGGTCATCCTAGGGTCACCCCGTCTCGTCAAACAGCCCCTGCTGCTGCGGCGCCCGGCATTGCGGCCGCCGCGGAACTTTGGGTTCCGAAGCTTTTGCATCCAGATGGGCGTGAATCTTCTCGATGCACGCGATGATCCGCACTGCTCCGCCACCAAATCGCCTGGAGCGATTTGGCACAGCCACCGGCTGACCCGAAGGACGGAGGGCAGGATGCCCGGAGTAATACCCGCTTGAGGCGTTGAGCCCGAGTCACTGCGGTGCGGCGTTCGGCCGGTGTCCGCTCCTCCGGATCCGCGGTCATGGCATGCCGGCTCCCCTGCCCCGATTGGCCCGTTTCACCCGCGCGCGGTACTTGCTGTTCGGGGCGAACACCCCGTTATAGTTGCCCCGTTCCGTATGACAGTGAGGCTGCTCACTACGTAGGAACATGCACCTGCTGATTACGGATAGATACTCCGAAGCATTCGATGCTTGTTTCCGCAGCTCCTAATCCGCGGGTGCGCTTGAGCTTGTCAACGAATACTCAGGATGCGCCGCGCAACCGGCTCTCCATAACGGCTTCACTGAGTTCAAGCTCGCAGGTCCTGCACGAACACCAGTTCCAGAAGAGGTTTTATTTCCTACAGCTTTCGGCCCACTAGCGTTCGGTGGCGAGGATCACTGGCGATAGTAACCACAGGCTCAAAACCGCTCCTGATCAGAGCGGCTTCTACATCAAACGTGTAATAGTCATCTGACCAGGGTTCTGTGCTCTTCATCAGCGTGAAGAGTACGGGTGGCAGGTTCTGAATAACGGGCGACTGCGGGTTATTGTCGACCATCGCCAGACAGCCACCGGGCCTGAGCAGTCGATAGGCCTCTTTGAAAATAGCCTCTGTAATGTGGCGTGGCAGCTCATGAATAACAAACTGCATAGTGACTAGTTCAAACGAGGAATCTGTGAGCCCAGTATCCTCGGCTTTGGCGTGAATCCATTGGGAAATGCGACCGCCCTCATCCTTTACTTTTGCAACGGCCAGCATATGTGGCGACAAATCTAGCCCCACCGTCCGCACAGAACCACCCTGCTTTTGTGCGTAATAATCGTGGATAGCCCGCGTTGATATTCCAACAGAGCAACCGATATCAAGAATATCGTGAACGGACGACGGCCCGTGCTGCGCAAGCACCTCGTGAAAGCTACTGCGCAATCGGTCTTGGGCCGCTTGCCAGGTCAGGACTTCATCGGGCCATACGCGCAACGCCATTGAATGGGTAGCAGATTCGGCCTCAAAGGCGGCGGGCCAGCACAGGTTGCCTTCGTCGTAAGCGTGAAACGGGACTTGGTAATAGTCTGGGTAGGTGATGCTAGGGTTGGCGACTTCTGTCAGCGTTTGGTCTATGCCCGAAGCTTCGTAGGCCTTCCGTGTTTCCCGCCAAGGGATACCATTCTTTTCTGCGGTCTTAATCAGTACCTTGCGGGCCTGAATCTTCATGACACTGTAAATTGGCTTCGTCTGAATCAGCAGATTGACAAAGCGGGATAGCTTATCGTCACCCGCCCAATCTGGCTTGACTTTATTGTTGACCACGGTTGCACAGCCATTGACAGGATGTTTTTTATTTTAGCGGAAATTGGACCGACTCAGGCTGCTCCGTCTTTTGTTTCAGCTCTTGGATGTCCTGCTGTAACTGTCGGGCTTGGTTTTCAAGGCATTCTTGTCCGCCTCCAACACCTCCCAAAGTCAACAGAGCGAAAATGAGCAACATCCACTGTAAGCATCCGCCGCAGCCACTGTGGAATAGGCAGTGAGAACGGCCTTTCCCGCTAACTAAATCGCCTGATCCCTGCCATCGACACCAGCGTTCGGCCGCCCCTTAGACCAGCGAACGGCATCTGGCCGGCATCTTGGCGCACGAACCCATCCCGGCAATCCGTTCGAGGACGCGTTCTTCTCTATTCGCCGGCCACCAGGCCAGCCGCCAACGTTGCCGCGCCGCTGGCGTCGCAGACCAGAATCGTGTTGATCAGGTGCTCGGCATGACAGGTGTCGTAGCGCAACCCGCAGAAAACCATGCTCAATACGCCCGCACTTGAGTTAGTCTTCCAACGCCTCCCCGACATACCCCGGCAAGTCCGTGCCCTGCGCCGCCAAATGCGTCTGAACGCTGGGTAGTATTCCTCGACGAGTTGCCAGAGCCATCCCGACTTCGAGCTGTTCCATGCGCTGCCTGGTGCCGGAGAGGCCCTGGTACCTCGGCTCACGATGGCCTTCGGTGACCAGCGCAAGCGCTACGCCAGTGCTGCGGACATCCAGAAGTACTCCAGCATCGCACCGGTGACCGAGCGTAGCGGCAAACAATGGTCAGTCCACTGGCGCTGTCCGAAGTTTCTTCGCCAGACCTTCATCGAGTGGGCCAACATGTCGATCCATCGTCGTTCTGGGCGCAGACGTTCTACCAGCAACGGCGTGAGCGCGGACAATCCCATCAGGCCGTCATTCGCGCGCTGGCTTTCTCGTGGATTCGTATCGTTTCTTCGTTGCTGGCAGGACCGGCAACTCTACGACGACTCCACCCACCTCAGCGCACTGCAAGAACCAGGCTCTCCGCTCATTCAGAATCTGGCGAACTCCACCCTTCAACTATGAGCGGATGATGACAAGATTCTTCTGGACGGACCCACTCAGGGTATGTCCAACCGGTCAGGTTAGCCCGCGGTTTCGGCACCAGCGCTGCCAGCCGGGCAATGCAATCCAGTAGTGTTATCTCGGCGCGAGGCTATGGGTCATTGAGCCAGGCAAGGTCAGGAGCATCATCCCTCTTCCCCCTTTGGCACCTTCAGGGCGTCGGCAAGCTTGTCACAGACTGGCATTCCGTCGCTATCAAAAGATACGCCCACTGGGAACCAGATCGTGGGGGCTGAGGCATCGTCGGCCTCTCCGGTTAGGACCATGTCATCGGAAACACCACAAGTTCTCAGTGCCGATCTTACCTCGCTCGGGTCGCTGGTGACTTTGGTCAACAGCCCGGTGCGGGCGGCCCATCCCCGCACCTCTGCATTGGAAATGCAACCCGGCGTCCGCGCCCCGTAGACACAACGCCCCTGGCTTGGCTCCCTCAGATGCAGGGTCAGGTGGTCGTCTATATCGATGGCGTCTATGTTTTGTTGCAGGGTCTTGCCCTGACCGGCCTCTGCAGCGGCATCAGCCGCTTTAAAGTTCTTCCACCCGTTTCCTACCGCCGCAATTTGCTCGTACACGTGCAAAGGATGTTTCGTCAGGCTTTCCACAGCAATGTCCATAGTGCGAGCCGCCGCGGTCTTGGCCGCAGTTGGCACAACTTCTTCCAAGGGGATCGGGATCGGCATCGAGGCGCGCACGGAATAGGGTGATCTGATCGACTTGATGTCGAAGAGGCAGTGCTCTTCCGCTTGCAGGCAATGCTCTGCCGCGTCCTCGATCATGTCTCGTCCGATCAGAACCATATCCTGAAGCTGTTCGACCATCGCAATCGCTTCGGCGTTGTCGGCGACAGCTTCAAACTCCACCTTGCAATCATCTTTGTCGCTGCATCGCCGTATCGGCACAGCATAGTCCTGTGGTTCCTCAAGAACATGCTTCAGATCTGAATAAAGGGTCGCATAGGCCCCCCATGTCGCTGCGATTTCGTCCTGTTCCGCCTCATCGGCCAGGATGTCGGCGTTGCGCGGGAAGTTTTCGAGCACCTGATACGGCGTGATGCTAGCCTCGAATATCTTGCCTGCCCGTGCGGCGGTTTCGGCCAGTTTCTTGATCCGGGCAATGCCCTCGGTGGCGTCGGAGGGCAGATCAGATGCGGGGAATTCGACCTCTACCTCTTTGGTTTCGCCACCTTCGAACACCGTCACCTTGGTCTTTGTCATCACCCCGTCAGCAGCATTCCCGCCTTGTTGGTAGAAAGACAGCGTCCGTTCGAATTTTGACGATGACGTGCTGTCTGATCCGCTTGCGGCGGCAGAGACTTTGACGCCCCAGCCGCTGCCTTCGGCAGAGGCACGGACGCTCTCGCGATCTTCGCTGGACGATGTTTTGGTGGAGGCCAGCATGTAGGCCCGGGCACCCGTTTTGACGGATGACACATACCCCTCGCCGCATATGTCTTGAAACGCCTCTAGGTTCCGGCGAGCGAGTGTTGCTGCGTCGTCGGTCAGTCGCACGGCGGCCCTGCGCGTCGTGGTCGGTTCGTCCGTGGGCCCCGCAAATTTGGTGGCGTTCATCACTTCGGCACTGACGAGGTAATTTACGGCAGTCGAAGAGACGCTGGAATTCTTGGCGTATTCTGCCTTTCCCGACCCGCTGGCCACAATCGTTTTCACCGAAACGGCGGCAGAGACCTTCATCTCTTTCGACATCGCATAACTGTCGCGCACTTCGGAGATCCTGATCGTGCTGTCCTGTGCGTTGTCGCGGTCCACTTCCTCGAACACGACGCAAACCGTGGGGATCGCTTCGGCCCGCGACTGGCTCCATCCCCAGCCCAATTTGATGATGTGGGGCGGCTCCACGGCAAAGCTCACGGGATCTGTGTCGTCGTCATCTGCCGTTAGAGGGGACGGGCGTCTGGCACCCCATGCCTCGGCCCGCGAAACCTCTTCAACCACTGGGGCAGGTTCGGTGCCGTTGACCGAGTCCGCGTTTTGCTGCAACTGCCGCTGGTTGATGAAAAATGCGAGGCCGATGCCACCAATCGCGATGAAAAGGGCATACAAACCAAAATCGACGCTGGAATTCCGCTTCGTCATAAATACCTGCTTTCAATGAATTTCCGGCGATAACTGGCATGACATGGGATGAATCACCCGATCAAGTTATCGACGTAGGGTAAGTATTCGAACCGTCGTGGCGGTTAATCCTATCCAGACACCTCATTCAACCAGTGTTTGCTGAAGCTGTTGAAATACCGTTTCTGGAGTGAACTGTTGCAGAAAAATCTGCCGGCCCGTGTCCCCCTGTCGTCGGCACAAATCCTGGTCCGCGGCGAGTTGCTGAATTGCGTTGAGCCATTCGCTATCGTTGCTCGCAGTGTATCCAGTCACATTCTGCCGCACCAAGTCGGCATTCACCCCGACCGGCGAGGCGATGACCGGCAATCCCGCAGCCATGTACTGCAAGATCTTCAGTCCGCATTTGCCGCGGGTGAACGGATTATCCGGCAACGGAGCGATGCCGGCATGTGACGACGCCAGCGCCACTGCTTCACTATCGGCCGACCAACGGATGGGCTGCACGTTCAACACGGCAGACTCGATGCTGAAATCCGCGACGATCTTAAGGCGTAACTGGACGATATGTTGGGCCGCTTGCTCCAAGGCCGGCAATATCGTTAGCAGGTGTTTGCGGGTCGAGCTGCTGCCGATCCACACCAGATCGAAGTTGGTGTCCGGTTTCGGAGGTGAGACTTGGTATCTTTCGCCGTCCACCGCTGTGGGGATGATATGCACTCGCCGGTTGTAACGCCGGGCGTGTTTCGCCAGATAGGCGTTTCCCGCCCACACCTGGTCGCATGCCCCTAGGGTGCGGCCAAACCGCGACAGCTTACTGCGACTGTCCGTACCGGAACTGCTAACGAAGATGGCATCATCAAAATCGAAGACCAGATGCCGCGCTGCGGCGCGTAACAGCCGCAGCATTGGCATGCTGAACGTTCGGCGCAGGATAACGACGACGTCGACCCGCCGGGCGCGTGTCAGGATATCTGTCCAACAACGCATTGAACGGTCGTGTACAGCAAGCTCGACTCGCCAGCCCGCGCTATTCCAGGCATCCAGGAACTGCGTCACCCGGTAACGAGTAGACGCTGCGTGTTCACCCTTGGTGATAAACAGGATGCTGCGTGCTTTGGGGAGACTCACGACTGCGGACTGCCGATTGGTTCAGGCCTGCTTGCGCACCAGAATGTCTTCCATCATCAGATACTGTAGTTCCGAACCAAAAAACATGTTTAATGCATCGGTTGGCGAACACACCATGGGTTCGCCGCGCCGATTTAGCGAGGTATTCAGAATTACACCATTGCCGGTGAGTTTCTCCAGGGCTTCGATCAGAGCATAGTAGCGGGGATTTGCATCTCGCGTGACGACATGCGCGCGTGCCGTACCGTCTTCGTGCACAACCTCGGGAACACGTTGTTTCCAATCGTGCGCGACATCGAACGTGAAGGTCATATAGGGCGCAGGATGGTCGGTCAGTAGTAATTCAGGTGCGACCCGGTCAAGCATGCTCGGACAGAATGGACGCCAGCGCTCGCGGTATTTGATTTGCTCGTTAATTCGTTCGGCGATGCCTTTGACGTTTGGTGCCCCGAGAATGGAACGATTGCCCAACGCCCGAGGGCCGAATTCCATGCGGCCCTGGAACCAGGCCAATGGGTTGCCGTCCGCAAGTATTTTCGCCGCGCAGCCCGTAACATCGTCGATGTGTTGCCACTGCGGTTGCCGCTCATGTTGTTGGCAGGCCTCGATGCACTGTTCGGTGCTATAGCACGGGCCGAGATAGGCATGCCGCATGGGTTGCACGGTCTCGCCGAGATCGTTAGCAACATAGGAGGCTGCTCCCAGCGCAGTGCCGGCATCCGATGCCGCCGGTTGAACGAACAACTCCTTGGTATCCGGTCGGGCGATGATGCGCTGGTTGAGCTTGACATTTAGGGCAACGCCCCCGGCGTAACAAATCTTCCCGGTTTCCCTTAGGATGTCGCCCAAATAGTGGTCAATTAGGCCAAGCGCAACGTCCTCGAGCAGTTGTTGAATTGCCGCGGCGTAGTCGATGTAGGGATCGTCAATTTCGTCGCCCTCCCGCTTCGGGCCCAACCAGTCAACGAGCTTCGGGCTAAAGTAGTAGCCCTTGCCGGCAGCATCTTTGTAGCGCCGCAGTCCAACGACGTTGATCAAGCGATTATTGACCCGGAAAGACGTTTCATCGAACTCGATCAGCCGCGAAAAATCAAAGCGTTTGGGATCCCCATAGGGCGCCATCCCCATGACTTTGAATTCGCCGTCCAGCATTTCAAAGCCGAGATATTCGGTCATGGCGCCGTACATGCCGCCCAGCGAATCCGGATCGTAGAATTCCTTCACTTTGTGAATTCGGCCATTCTCCCCGTAGCCGAAAAAGGTCGTCGCGTACTCACCCTTGCCGTCGATACCGAGGATCGCGGTTTTCTCCTTGAAGCCGCTCAGATGGTAGGCGCTCGACGCGTGCGCCAGATGATGCTCGACTGGAACAATGCGCGCATTGCCATTACCAATTCCCAGATCCTCGACGAGCTTGCGTGTTTTTCGCAGGTTACGGTGAAAACGCCGGTTGCCGCTGAAAAGTGCATCGAGCGCCCGATCCGGGGCATACCAGTGCCGAGCCGCATAGTGCCATCGCGCCCGGCTGCTGAGTGGGATAGCGGCGTACGGAAAGGCGACGACATCGATATCGGCCGGTCTTATTCCAGCGTGTTCCAAGCAGAACCGCGTCGCCTCATAGGGATACTTCCCCTTGGCATGCTTGTCGCGAATGAAACGTTCTTCCTCCGCGGCAGCGACCAGTTCACCATCGATAAACAGGGCCGTGGAGGGGTCGTGGCTAACGGCACCGGAAATGCCCAGTATGTTCATGCGCGAGCCGAGTCTAAATAGTTGAACGGCAATTCTGCCAGTCAGGGCAAACTGAGGCGAGCGCTCTTGGTGCCTTACCAAGGGTCTAAGAACAGTGTCACTGGCTGCTCCCCGACAACGACACTATAATTCGGTTTTTCCCGCCCCTTGAAAATCTGCATTCCCACCCGTACCCGGGCTTCACGCCCTGAGGTTAAATAGCACCATGAAGGCGGCAAACTTGCATCGGCTACCTGGAGGTGCGATTTACCTGTTGGCGGTTTTAGGGGGCTTGCTGGCCACCGGGCTTGCCATTTACGCCGATCCACTGATCAACACCGATGGCATTCTTTACTTGCGGACCGCCAGCGCGTACATCGACGGTGGATACGATGCCGCCGTTGCGCTCTATTCGCGGCCCTTCTACTCGGTGCTGATCGCCTGGGTTCACGTGGTGGTTGATATACCGCTACTCCACGCCGCCTATGTGATCAACGCGATATGTCACGCAGTTGCGGCGTGTGGCTTCATATTTTTGTTATGGGAAGTCGGCGGCAGCAACCGAATCCTCTGGATCGGCGTGATACTGGTGCTGTTGTTGCCGCAACTCAACGACTATCGGCACTACGTCGTACGGGACGCCGGTTTCTGGGCCCTTGGGCTTGTCAGTCTTGCCGCTTTTCAGCGGTTTTATCGGACCTGGCAACTTCGGGCTTTGGTGGCCTGGTTGTGCCTTGCCGTATTGGCTAGCCTGTTCCGCCCGGAAGCCGTACTTCTGCTCAGTTTACCGCTATGCCTGGTTCCGGAAGGTTTCCGGGGACAGGAATATCGGGCGAGATTGGCCAAGGCGACTCTGGTCGTGCTGGCGTCGCTGGCGCTGTTAATGGCGGTCGCATGGGCGATGTTCGGCATGGACGTGACCTTGCAGGTCATCGGCGAACCAGTCCGCACGATCGGCGGACATTTTGGGGAAATAACCAGTCGTTTCGGTCGCCTGTCCGATGACTTTGCACAAAATACATTGTCGCAATATTCCGTGGAACATGCGCAGCCGGCGTTGCTCGTTGCACTCCTGTATGTGAATCTCGCGCACCTCGTCGATGCGGCCGGCTGGTTGCTGATTCTCGGCCTGCTCGCACTTTGGTTCACAGCGAGAAAGAAGCCATATCCGTGCCATCGTGTGCTGCCCGTGATCTGGATCACGACAATATATCTGATCGCACCCTACTTGGTTCTGATCGATCGGCAGACCATACAAGACCGGCATTTTGTGTTTCCGGTGATATTGTTAGCACTGTGGATGCCCTTCCTGCTTGATCGACTGGTGGCACCGGGCTGGTTGCGTAGCGGTGCGTCACGAATCGTCGGCCCAGCCCTGCTGGGTCTTTACCTGTTTGTCGACAGCTTTTTTTCTTTTGGAACTTCCAAGGACTACATTCTCGATGCCTCTGAATGGCTGCGCCACAGTACACCGGATGACAGTGTTCTTTACACCAACTCCAGCCAGATTGCCTGGTATGCGCAGCGTCCTGTCGATTGGGAGAAGATTCTTGAATTCCGCTCCAGGGATCAGCATGCCCAGAAACTGGAGTTCGATTATCTTGCCGTAGTGATCAAGCGCGACAATGGCGCAATGCTCAAACGGCTCCAGGAAGACTACCCAGAGTTGATGGTGGTGCAGTCGTTCAGCAACACGCGCAACGATCAGGCGGTCATTTTGAGAAATGACCGTGTCGTAGGCGCCGATGGTTAATAGCCATCTATCGTGGCAAGTATCGGCCTGGATGGACCTCGCATCGATCTGATCAAAAATGGCAGCACGACTGCTTTCCGCCCCGCCACCTCGATTCTTCGAGACGCTATCGAAGCAACTGCGTCAATTCCTGGCGTAGATTGGCGTCAAAGCATCGATTGTCGAGAAACCGCTCGAGGTCCTTGGCATGCAGGCGAGCGGCTTTTTTCGGTGAGTTCTGCCATTGCGACATCGCATCCAGATCGATCAAGTACAACTGTTCTCCGTCAGATAAGATGTTACGGGCCTTGAAGTCGCTGTGATAGAGGCATGCTGACGATAAGGTCGCGAACAGATCAGAAAGTTGACACTTCTCGGTTTCGTTGATTACGCGTTTGGCGACAGTGTCGGATAGCTCCTCGGCATCGACGAACTCACAAATATAATAGGCCTGCCTCCGTAAGGGCCCGCAGCGTTTCTCGACGTAGCCGATCGGTGCGGGGGTAGCCACCTGCAATCGCTTTAGTAAATGCGCGTTGTGCCAGGAATGCCAGGCACGGCTTTTTCGAAAGCATCGCCGCACCCAATGCCATAAACTCTTGATGTTATAGCGTTTGATCACCCAGCTTTTCCCGCCCATCGAAACCTTGCCCACGGAAGCGGAATTGCCTTTCTTGAGCCATTCAATATGCTCGAACATCGACTCTGGGTCGATGAGACGACCGCCGAGTCCCATGCTGTCGAGGTGGCGTTTGTAAACGGTCCGTTGCCAAAAATTCTGTTTGACAACAATTTCAGAACAGTTGCGTTGAATTTTTCGTAGGTATTTATGGGTCCGCCGCCACCACTGACGATTGACAGCCGATGGCAGCGATTGCAGAAAGGCATCGGATAGTATCCCGTGGTTGTCCTCATAGCATTGGATCCATGCTCGAATCTCGTCGGCCGACTGAGGCGGCAACTGTGCCAACAGCAGAACGAGATTTCGTTGCTGTGCGAGTGTATCGCTACAGCACGCAATGTCGGCACAATCGATCATGAACAGCTGATCTTCGGCGTACAGAAAATTGCCTAGGTGGGGGTCTTCATGGATGAAGCCGCTAGCATGCAGCCGTGAGAGTTGCCGTATGGCCTGCTCGACCCCTCGTTTGAATCGATCGAAGGCCGACGTTTGACTTCCCAGCTCCAATAGAGTGTCGGCTGCGGGAATAAAGTCGTATATCAAGACTTCGATCTCGTCAGCCGGGTCAGTCAGCAAGTCCACCAGCGCGGGGGTGTCGACACCGGCAGCGGCGATGGCCCGCGACATTTCAGCCTCGTGCGCGAAGTCCTGACCCGATCCGCGGCTCTCTTTCGGTCCAATCTTCAACAACACGGGTCTATTGTGGATCTGCCCTTTAGCGACGATCCGTCTGCCAGGGAACTGGCGCAGCACCTTCTCGACAACGAGTGGACGATCGGTAGCGGCAGTATGAACGCGCGTGACAAATGGCGTCGGCCATGTGGGCTGCCAGTTCTGCAACCGCTGCAATAGTTCGGTTTGGCTCAATGCCTTCACGGATTGCCTCAAGTCGCGAGGTTGCGGGCCTGCCGGTGGGCCAACCACTTGCAGCGAGCCGCTACCGCTCGCCAGAACGATCGATTGTCCCGGATTGAGACATCGACTGGTTGCGCGAAATAACCCCGCGCGAAACGGATAAGGTCTCGTTCGTTTAAACCGATATCGAGCGTGGAGAAATACAGCGAGCCAATATCCTTGACCCGCCAACGTTGAGGGAGTCGCGCACGTATCTGCATGCGATGCAGATCGACCAAATACAGCATTCCAGTACAGGGCTTGGTTTGATCCAAGCCTGCCCCGACGTCCAACAGGATGTGACAGAGATAGAAGTCGCGGTGGTTCATACCCTGGGTATGGAATGCGCGCGCCAACTGTGCAACCCGCTCAATCAGCGTCTTGCGAAATACGTAGGCGGGGGGACTGTCCGGCCAGGTTTGGCATAGCTTCTCGAGGGTAATAGTGTCGCGCAGCTCCCGTGTAATCGTAAAAGATTCCCGATTGGCCGGGTTAAACCCACGCTCGCCATAAGCTACCAGTGTCGTGGTGCGGAGTCCCAGTTCATCAAGGCGTTGAATGGCAGTCCATTCGCCCCGGGCTCCGAGTACGGGACGTTTGAACCGTAACAGGTTCTTTAGGATCTCGCGGTAACCCACACCTCGATGATGCTTGAGAAAAAAAACTTCCCCGTTCACCTCGAATCGAACGACACGTCGATTGTCCTTGGCTTTGACGATTTCGCCGGTTATTCCCTGAATGCGGTCAAAGGCCTCGCTATCCGGCCAAAGGGTATCAAAGGGCGGCATGAGAACGATCTCAGCTTGCCGTGCCACAGACCGACTCGATAATTTCACAGGCTCTGCGGGGCCGATCATAGATATCCGCCCCGGCAGCGAACCGTCGACCACGCCGCTGCCACTCCGTACGTTGTACCGATAGCACCTCGGTCAGCGCGTCGGCATAGCCTGCAGGGTCGAATGGCGACGGCAGGACACGGCCCATCTGACCGTCAGACACATAGCTGGCGTAACCACAAACATCGGTGGTAATCACCGGGAGCCCCGCGACCATCGCTTCCAACAGCACGTTCCCGGTGTTTTCGAAATAGGCCGGGTGCAGCAACACATCCGCGCCCTGCAGCAGTTCAGGGACGTCATTGCGTCCACCCAAAAAATGCACCCGATTGGAAACCTGAAGTCGTTCGGCCATCCGCTCAAACGGGCGCTGTTTGTCTGCGCCGACGACATAGAGTTGGGCATCGAATCGGTCTGCTATGCGTACCAACAAGTCAAACGTCCTGTCTAAGCCCTTGGTGCGGAAACCCGATCCCACTGCGAGCAGGCAAAGCTGCTCATCCACCAGTCCGAGACCTGACCGCGTTCGCAAGCGCACATCGGCATGATCATCAGCTATCACACACTGCCTGGAGATCCCCGGTGGCAGGTCATGGAAACGCGTGGGCTCGGTTTGGTAATAACGTTGGTACGTGGACTGTTCACTTTTTGAGACCAGCAGCACATGCGTGCGATTTCCGGCGGCGAACACTGCTGCTTCGTTTTGCAGCGCGAGACGGTTGCGCTTTGCCCAACGGTAGATTGCCGGTCGCGCTTCGTAGGCCTTGGCCGCAAAACAGGAATCGCCAGCATAGTAGATGTCGAGCCCAGGCATTTTGTTGAAGCCAACGACGGCATCGATCCGGTCTCGTGCAATGGCCGCATGCGCCATCCGAATCAAGTGTTGCTGTCGCGTATAGTGCATAAGACCACGCTCGGGCAACAGCGTCACACCAAGGCTTTCTGGGGCATCGCCGTCCCAATGACCCGTGTACACCTGGACCTCATGTCCACGGCCGATGCAGGCCTCTGCGATCGCGCGTAAGTTGCGTTGCACGCCACCGAATGGGAAGTACTGATAGATAATGAAAGCAAGGCGCATTGCCAGTGCAGTATCTATGAAGCACTGTTTAGTATTTGTAAATACTCCGCGACACCTTCCTGCACAGTTTTGAAAGACTTATCGTAACCCGCCTTTCTGATGGCGCTCATATCGGCTTCGGTAAAACTTTGGTAGGCGCCCTTTAACCCTTCAGGGAAAGGAATAAATTCAATTTCGCCCTTGCCATGGTAGTCGATTACCGCCTGCCCTACTTCCTTAAAGGTTTGCGATTTCCCGGTACCGGCATTAAAAATGCCACGAACCTGCGGGTTATCCAATAACCAGAGGTTCAGGGACGCGATATCACCAACATAAACGAAGTCACGCCGTTGTTCACCAGGCCCGTAACCGCCACTGCCTTCAAACAGTTTGATGGCGCCAGTGTCTTTGATTTGATTATTAAAATGGAAGGCCACACTGGCCATCCTGCCCTTATGTTGTTCACCTGGGCCATAGACGTTGAAATACCGCAAGCCAACCACTTGGGCATTTTCGTTTAGCGCATGGCGCCGCACATACCGATCAAAAAGCAGTTTGGAATAGCCATAAACATTGAGCGGCTGTTCGCAATTGGGATGCTCGACAAATCTTGCGCTCGCACCATAGGTAGCAGCAGATGAAGCGTAGATGAACTGCACATTATTGTCCAGGCAGTGGCGCAACAACACCTTGGAGTATTCATAGTTATTTTTCATCATGTAACGGCCATCCCATTCGGTAGTTTCCGAACAGGCACCCTGATGAAAAAGCGCAGCTATATCATTATGCTGTTTTTCGACGATCTGCTGCAGAAAGTCTTGGTAGTCGATATAGTCAGCGATATCACAATCAGAAAAGTTAACAAATTTATGGCCATCGCTTAGATCATCTACAATGATAATATCTGTATGGCCAGCCCGGTTGAGGGCACGAACGATATTACTACCAATCAGACCGGCCCCACCTGTTACAACAATCATAATAAATACCGTTAAAGCTTCTTAGAGGAACCTAGAAAATGCCATCCTGGGCATTTTTCTCCAGGGAAAAACCAAAACGCATTTCCTGCCCTCCCCTCGCTCTCAATCACTTGTGGCAATCGAAATCGGCAGCACATCCCTGTGGCGCGCGTGTGTCTCAATTATTCGAGGCGCCTTTGCCAAAACGATTTCGAAACAATCGCAGCTCTTGTCGACTGAGCTTGATCGAAAAGCGATATAGGAATGCCGACCAGCAGGGGCGGCCAGTAGCATCGGCGTCACGATAGGCAGCCGCTTGGCGTTTGTCGTGTTCCCGCAGCGAATTCTCATTGCGTGGTTGCTCGTCGTCAAGCACTTGCTAGCGATGCTGAATGATCAGCATACAGGTCGAGGTGGCGCGCAAGACTTGGTTTTCGGTCGCTGCCTGGTCTTCACCCAGGCCCTGGCCCGACTAAGGTCGCTCTTCCAGGTTTCGAAGCACTTTTCCTTTTTGAAGAGGCGCAAAGACACATAAGCCATCATGCCTGGCTCCAGACCGAACTGCGCCTTACATCATTACCACTGCGGGTATCTACACGAACACCTTCGGAGACACCCAAGCGCAGATGGTGCGCGCCTTCGTGCTGCTAGGTGCTAACGAGCGCTCTGACCAGGCGCTCGCCCAGATGGAGCGACCATGGATCCGCTCACGTAGCGTACGTAGGCCCTTGAAGCGACACAGGACGCCAAGGCTGAGAAATCTCGCATCCGCAACCTGGGCCATCGGTGTGGCCGAGTCGAATCCTGTTTAAAGCCTGTTCAACGAGGTCTAATAGGTCGTCAAAAACGGTATGATCGGCCAGCTTGTTAATTAACCTGGCGCCGCGGTTGTTCTTCAGCGTTACTCCCGCTAGCGCAAAGTCAGTTTGCATATTAGAGATCATGTCCGGGCACCGTTGTACATGGACATCATGATTATCGAAAGAAGCGCTGGACAATGGCTGGGATGAAGCCCTGTTCCTCGGCAATGAATACGGAATTCCAGAAGGTCGGGAGATTGGTCCTGCCCGACGTGACCCAATCACCGATCCGCTACGAACCCGGTATTTCGAGTAAGTACCCGGACAACGAGGCTGATACCCGCAGTGCTGCGCGGCAGCGATCGAGTAGGCCTTGTCGACAGGCTATCCCGTGCAGATATTGATCGTTGGGCCATCATGGGTGGGTGACATGGTAATGGCACAAACGCTGTTTATTGCGTTGAAGGCCCGCCCCCCGGAAGTACAGATCGATGTACTGGCGCCGGAGTGGAGTCGGCCAATACTGGAGCGTATGCCTGAAGTAAGGAACGCCATCAGTATGCCGATTGGCCACGGAAAGCTGGGGTGGAAAGCGCGTCGGCAGTTGGGGGCGCACTTACGCCATGAGCGATACGATCAATCAATCGTATTGCCGAATTCGTTTAAATCGGCATTGGTGCCATGGTTTGCCAAAATACCCAAACGTACCGGTTGGCGCGGCGAAATGCGTTATGGCTTGCTGAATGATGTACGTGTTCTGGATAAAGCCAAATACCCATTGATGATCGAGCGTTTTTTGGCGCTTGCGGGTGATCATGGTGCGGCGATGCCAACCCCTTTGCCTAGGCCACACCTGGTGATCAGTGCTGAAAATGTCGTTGCGTCGCGCAACAAACATCAATTGATGAAGTCTGAGCCAGTACTGGCGCTATGCCCAGGTGCTGAATTTGGTGAAGCCAAGCGCTGGCCCGCCCTTCATTATGCGCGTGTTGCCCAGCATCAAATCAATGAAGGCTGGCAAGTGTGGCTATTCGGCTCACAGAACGACTATGCAGTAGCCGAACAAATACGTACCCAATTGCCTGAAAGTGAACAGGCGGCTTGTATCAACCTTGCCGGAAAAACCAGCTTGGCTGATGCTGTTGACTTGATGTCAGAGGCCAGCGCGGTGGTTAGCAATGATTCCGGTCTGATGCATATTGCCGCAGCACTGAATCGGCCGTTGGCCGTAGTCTATGGGTCGTCGTCGCCGGACTTCACCCCGCCACTAAACGACAACGTAAAAATATTGCGCACCGGCATCGAGTGTAGCCCCTGCTTTAAACGGGACTGTCCCTTAGGACATCTAAAATGCTTGAGGGACCTACCGGTTGAGCAGGTATTGCATGCGCTCGCCGGCTTGAGCAGTCCTGCTCCCGGAGAACCGGGCCCTTGAGGGTGCTGTTGGTGAAAACATCGTCGCTGGGCGATGTTGTTCATACATTGCCTGCCCTGACTGATGCCACGCAGGCAATA
The DNA here is from genome assembly GCA_028284585.1 of Chromatiales bacterium. GTDB lineage: Bacteria > Pseudomonadota > Gammaproteobacteria > Chromatiales > Chromatiaceae > Thiosocius. The sequence goes on along the minus strand of JANQRK010000062.1, from coordinate 26,673 downwards.
CCGGGTGTTCGCTTCGACTGGGTCGTTGAAGAGGGCTTTCGAGAGGTGCCTGGATGGCATCCTGCGGTTAATGAAATCATCCCGGTGGCCTGGCGTCGCTGGCGAAAGAACATTCTAAAAGCGTGGCGCAGCGGCGAATGGCGGGCCTTTAAAAAGACCATGCAGGCGCAGCCTTATGATCTGGTGATTGATGCCCAGGGTTTACTGAAAAGCGCCTGGCTAACGCGCTATGCCGAGGCCACGACCTGCGGCCTTGACAGACAATCAGCGCGAGAGCCTATAGCCAGCCGCTTTTATGATGTGGCGATTTCTGTTGCGAAAGGCCAGCATGCGGTCGAGCGAACCCGCCAGTTATTTGCCCAAGCGCTGGGGTATACCTTGCCCGAGGAGAAGGGGTGTTACGCCATTGATGTCGGCCAGGATATTGACTGGTCTGGCAAGGTAAAACCGGCAGGTGATTACCTGGTCTTTTTGCACGGTACGACCCGCGATAACAAGCATTGGCCGGAGCCCTATTGGATTGAACTGGCAAAGCAGGTAGCGGCTTCCGGCTGCGCTGTTTATTTGCCCTGGGGGAATAATGTCGAACAGGCCAGGGCCGAGCGCATTTGCAACCAGGTGCCGCAGGCACATGTGTTGCCGCGGCTATCATTGGCAGAGCTTGCTGCAGTCATTCGAATGGCGCGAGCCGTTGTTGCCGTTGATACCGGGCTAGGACATCTAACTGCGGCGTTGGATGTCCCCGCGGTTTCTCTTTATGGTCCCACGTCACCCGATCTGGTCGGCACCTATGGTCGCCACCAGGTACATCTGCAAGCCAAGGACTACCCACCCCACGCGGTTGATGTTGAGCCTGAAGTGTTTCGACCACTCACCCCTGAGCACGTAATTGACCAACTAAACATTCTGTTGGAAAGCCACAGGTGACACTTCCCTTCGCGCAATCGCGCCTATCGCTCATCAACACTCTCCGCCGCTCAGCCCCTGCGGATGTGCCGTATCAGCGACGAGGTCGAGCAGCCGTCAAGATAATCGAGCACCACCACCTCACCGCCGCCTTGTACGACGCAATCGCCACCGGCAATCTGCTCCGGCCGATAGTCACCGCCTTTGACCAAGACATCGGGCCGCAGCCGGCAGATCAAGTCCTCCGGGGTGTCCTCGCCGAAGGCCACCACCCAGTCGACCGAGCGCAGCCCGGCCAGGACCGCCATGCGCCCAGCGAGCGGATTGACCGGACGGCCCTCCCCCTTGAGGCGCCGCACCGAGTCGTCGTCGTTGACCGCTACGATCAGGCGGTCGCCGAGCGCCGCGGCCTGCGCCAGATAGGTCACGTGCCCCGTGTGTAGCAAATCGAAGCAGCCGTTGGTCATCACAATGCGCTCGCCGCGGCGCCGCGCCGCGGCAACCAGTTGCTGCAACGCCGGCTCGTCGACCTGGCCGCGCTGCTCGAGTCGTTCCGGCGACAGCGCCGCACTGAGTTCCTCACGGTTCAGGGTCGCGGTACCCAGCTTGCCGACCACGATCCCGGCCGCGAGATTGGCCAACTGCGCGGCCTGCGCCCAGGACTGGCCGGCAGCGACGGCGGCGGCGAGCACCGCGACCACGGTGTCACCGGCACCGGTTACGTCGAATACCGCGCGCGCGCGCGCCGGCAGGTGCAGCAGCGCTTGGTCGGGCAACAACAGGCTCATGCCCTGCTCGCTGCGCGTGATCAACAGGCCATGGATGCCACAATCGGTCATCAGGCGCTGGCCACGCTCGACGAGCTCCGCTTCGCCGCGACAGACACCGACCACGGCCTGGAATTCGTTGAGGTTCGGGGTCACCAGGGTGGCGCCGCGGTACGCGGTGAAATCGCTGCGCTTGGGGTCGACGATCACCGGCTTGGCATGCTGTGCGGCCAGCTCGATCAGCGGCCCTGGCGCATGCAAGCAGCCTTTGCCGTAATCCGAGAGCACCACACAATCGGCCTGGGTCACGGCTGCTGCGAAGGGGTCGAGCAGATTATCCGGCGCCACCACGGCCGGGTCTTCTTCGAAGTCGAGCCGGATCAGCTGCTGGTGGCGGCTGATCACGCGCAGCTTGGTCACGGTCGGGTGCGCGGCGTTGCGCAGCAAGCGTGTGACGCCGCCCTGTTCATGCAACAGGCGCTGCAGGCTATCGGCCGCTTCATCGTCACCGACCGGGCCAATCAGCTCGGCCTGACCACCGAGTGCGAGGATGTTGAGCGCGACGTTGCCGGCGCCGCCGGCACGTTCCTCAAAGTCTTGCACATGGACTACCGGCACCGGGGCCTCGGGCGAGATCCGCCCGGTGTCGCCATGCCAGTACCGGTCGAGCATCACATCGCCGACCACCAGCACGCGCGCCGCAGCGAAATCGGGCAGTGATTGGCTCATTTGATCGACCTCATTGGTTCCTCTAGGGAGTGATCGCGGATCCGGTTGACGCGGTCTGTGTGGGAGACAACACAGCAATGACTATCCTGTGATCGCATGGCGCCTATTCTGGCATGCGCATCGACTCTCCGGTATCGCGCGGCCAATCGATCAAGTTGTGGTTCACGCCGCCCCATCATCCGCCCAACCAACCAGGACCCGCCGATAGAGTAACGGGTTGCCCACGACCATCTCGGACGACGTCAATCGCTCTGTACAGGGCGAGCAGGCGGCGGCGCTCGCGCGGCGTCATAGGCGCCCAGGTACTCCCATTCAGTGCCCGAGAGATAGGGTGCGCCGTTGGGTTTCACGTATTCCGAGAGTGAGGGCGTGCCCATACGCGACCAGAAGATCACGACCACGATGTCGCACTCGGAGGGCTTGGGACGCTGCTTGGAGATCGCTTCCTGCGGCGTCATGGTCGCCAGCATCAGGGTGTCGCCGCCGGGCTTGTCCCAAGCGACGGTCTCGATGACGATCCGGCCGCGCAGGAAGGGGTCGTACGCAAGACCCTCCAATGCCCGCAGTGCAAGCGCCCGCTCATCGGCCACATCACCGGGTGAGGCGAGAAATACCCGCAGGTGCAGCGGCGCCGGTGGCGTCATGTCGGTCCCTCTTGGCGCGGCGATCAGCCGATGTGTGTTATGTGTAGCCGCTGTAGCCGGACAACAGCCGTGTTCCTGCGGGGATCGTGGTTAGCATCACGCAAGCTGTCAAGGGCGGAGCGATGCCGCCCAACCGAGCCGCGATTTCTCGAGGCCCGCTAATCTCAGTGCACCATAGCTGACGCCGGTCCGTCGTTGACTCAGCAACACGACACGGCGCCCTGCTGGTGCTATTTCTCACATCGTTGTTCGAGTTTTTACCAGCATAGTAGGCTGCAGAGTGTTGAGTCGGGTTGCTACGCCACGATCCGAACGCAATGTCATAGGCGGCGAAACCTCTGCTTAGTCAGGCGCGCCTTGCGTCAGTGACAATCTCAATCTAGGGATGGGAGAAAAGAATGAAAGACAACAGAGAATGTACAGGTGGCTACGCAGGAAACGGAATAACAAGCCTTTCACCGCCCGGCCCCTCCCATCCAACCAACTGCACAGCAAGCAAAATGGGCGTTTTGTTGGCCTTGCTATCAACCCTCCCCATCGTGCTGATAGGGTGCGCCTCAACAGTCGATCATCCATTGACGGTAGAGCAAGTGAGTTCGCTCGAAGCAGCGCAGGTTACTTATCTAGATAGGAGTAACCCCGCTTGTTCCGCAGACAAACTGGACGGCCATTTGATCACCATTCGACGCGAGTCCAAGGAGATCGATGACTCGGCGCAATACGAAAAACAGTTTTCTTGCTTCGTACAAGGCTACCTGAAGTATCTCGCTCGACGAACGAAGGAAGGAAAGCAAAACAACCACATCCTGTTTTATGTCAACGGCGGTTTGAACCAGGTCTCCGACGTCCGATCCCGGGCAAAGAAACAGGTCCCCCTGATGATGGCCCATGGCTATTACCCGGTGTTTCTCGCCTGGGATTCCGCGCTGCTCTCCTCGTACGGCGAACAGATTGCCTACGTGCGCAATGGCATCCGCCGGACCAACATTCAGCCAACCGCGCCGTTTTCGTTTCTCGGTGACGTGTTGTCGCCGATCCCGCGTGCCCCGGTCATCTGGTACAACCAAACGGGCCGCTTTTTGGATTCGACCCTGGGCTCGAAGGAACGACCAGATTATCGCCTGGAAGAGTTCTTGAAAGAGGGACATTTCGCATACGCCAGGAATACCGAGAACCTTCGTGTCGGCGATGACAAGCCTGGTGAAACCGACCAACTGAAAACGGCGCGTTACGCTGTCTTGACCCCGCTACGGTTGCCGCTTTCCGTGCTTGCCGAAGACGTTGGGCGCCGTGCATGGGAAGGCATGATCAGACGTACCAGAAATGCCGTCCATCATCCGGGTGAGTTTGATCCCGAACTCTGGCCGGTAAAGGGCTCGAACGGAACAACGAACAAAGCACATCGCAACAATCGGCTGCGTGCCTACCCGCGCGGGTTTGGTCAATTCGCACGTATCTTGGGCGATATCGCGCGCTGCAAGGAAAGCCCGACAACATGTAACCCGGTCGGTCCACAGCCACAGGAGAGACCGTTCTTTGATCTCAACCAAGAGACCGTGAACGACTTCCATCAGGCGCTGAATGCGGAACGAGCGCGCGGTGGTCAAAAACTCAAAATGACATTGATAGGCCATAGCATGGGCACTATGGTGCTGAATGAATTGATCCCTAGTTTCTACGACCTGCTACCTATTCAAAACATCGTGTATATGGGGGCCGCTGCGAGTATCCGTGAAACCAAGATTGCGCTGGAAAAAATACTGCAACGCAAGGGCTCGCAGACCAACTTTTATTCGCTGATGTTGCATCCACTGAACGAAGCACGTGAAGACAGTGGTAAGAGTGCGTTGCCAAGCGGTAGTCTGTTGGAATGGATCGACGAGGTGCTGGAGCGCCCTGGCACCGAGCTGGACAGGACCATGGGCAAATGGCGCAACCTACGTGTTGCCAAGCACGTATTTTCAAAGGAAGCACAACGACAGATGACCCTCGTCGTCTTTCCACGCAGCGGCAGGGTACCGCTGACCCATGGTCAATTCGATGCCACCGCGTTGGAGTTTTGGAGGCCGGCCTATTGGAAGGGGGAGACTTTCGAAAACGCGAACAAGACACCTCCGCCTACTGATAGGCGATAGCAAGGGTGCAGCGGTGTGACTCTGCTTGGGTGGCACTCCGCAGCTCGCGGCGCGAGCCGTCACCAAGATAGCCCAGCGGCTTCCTGTGAGTGCTACTGATGTGGCGGCGTCGGTCCGTTCTCCGCCAAGCGCTGGTGGACGAACTGCACGACGATCGAGCCCTCACCGACCGCCGATGCGACGCGTTTGGTCGAGCCGCAACGGACATCGCCCACCGCAAACACACCGCGGCGGGCGGTCTCGAAGACCGAACCATGGCCCGGCGTCCCGGGGTCTTGGCCGCTGCCGCCGGTGTTGGATTCGCCTGTGTAAACAAAGCCGTTGCGATCCAGGTCGACGATGCCGGCGAGCCACTCGGTGTTCGCCACCGCCCCGATAAAGACGAACACATGCGACACCGGCAGCTGTTCGTGCTGGTCTGTCTGATTATTGTGGATATCGATTGAGCCCAAGCGCTGGTCGCCATTGAAGCCTGTGATCTCGGTATGCCTGTGCAACTGCACCTTGTCCAGGTCGTCGATACGATTGATCAGATAACGCGACATCGAGTGCTCTAGGCCAGCTGAGCGAATCAGGATGTGCACCTTTTTCGCCCGTTTGGCCAGGAACACCGCGGCCTGCCCCGCCGAGTTACCGCCACCGACGATCGCAATTTCTTGGTTCGCGCACAGCTCGGCCTCCATGAAGGTCGCGGCGAAGTAGATGCCCTGGCCTTCGAACCTTTCGGCATTGCTCGCCGGCAACCGTCGATAACGCACGCCGCTGGCGGCCACCACGGTACGTGCCTTGATCTGCGCACCTTCATCGAGCTGCAAGCAGTACACCGGGCCATCCTCGACGAGCTGGGCGACGCGCCGCGGGGTCGCGAAACGCACGCCGAACTTCTCCGCCTGGGTCAATGCGTTCTGTGCGAGCTCACTGCCCGAGATCCCCATCGGGAAGCCCAGGTAGTTTTCGATCTTCGAGCTGGTGGCCGCCTGACCGCCGGGGGCATGGGCATCCAATACGATGGTGTTCAGCCCCTCGGAGCCGCCGTACACCGCTGCCGCCAGCCCGGCCGGCCCACCACCGACGACCGCCATATCGAATATCTCGTCACCGCCCAGGTCGGACAGCCCCAGCGCCTCGGCGAGCGCGGCGACCGAGGGGTTGCGACAGACATGGCCGGATGCCGTGATCACCGCCGGCAGCTCATCGATGCGCAATTGAAAACTGTTCGCCATATTTTCCGCTTCCGGGTCGGCCTCGACATCGATCCAGCCGAACGGACGCGAATTCCGCTCCAAGAACTCGCGCAGGGCATACAACTGCGGGGAATAGCGTGACCCCAATAGCGTCACCTCCCCGTGATTCTGCGCCATGAGTAAGCGGCGCCGGGTGATGAACGCGGCGAGCACGACATCGCTGATCTCCGGGTTGGCCACGACCAGTTTCTTCAAGGTAACCGGACAAACTTCCAACACCCGGGTCTCGCCCGACGCGATACCCGCGACCACGGCCGCCTTCGAAGACAGCAGGTCAATATCGCCGCTAAACCCTCCGGGGCCGTGCTTGACGATGCTGTTCGTCCCACCACCTGGCAAGGGCACGCGAATATCCACGGCCCCTTCGAGGATGACGAAAAAGGACGCCTCGCGATCGCCGACCTGCCACAACGGCTCGCCGTCTTGATATCGCCTTTGTTTGGCGATCTTCGCGACCTGCTGGGTCTGCTGCTCACTCAGTCGCGGGAATGCCACTCGACCCTGCGCTTCCAGGGTGGCCTGGTCCAAGCTGGTCTCGATGACCGAGTTGTCAGATAGCGTCATTGTGCCTCTCCGGCTGCTGGCGATCGCTCAGCGTCCACTTGATCCAGGTCCGGGCCGGCCGCTTTGCGCGCGGCGAAGCGCCGGATTACGGTGTAGAACACCGGGGTGAGGAACAGTCCGAACAGGGTCACGCCCAACATGCCGCTGAACACCGTGGTGCCGATCGCCTGGCGCATCTCCGCACCGGCCCCGGTCGCGATCGCCAAGGGGACCACACCCATGATGAACGCGAACGAGGTCATCAGGATGGGTCGCAGGCGCAGTTTCGCCGCCTCGCTCGCGGCACTGAAACGGTCCAGGCCCTGGCGTTCGAGTTGGCGCGCAAACTCGACGATCAGGATGGCATTCTTGCTGGCCAGACCGACCAGTACGATCAACCCGATCTGGGTCATCAGATTGTTGTCCATGCCCCTGAACAGCAGTCCGATCAACGCAGACAGCAAGACCATGGGCACGATCAAGATGATGGCAAACGGCAGGCTCAGGCTCTCGTACTGCGCGGCCAGCACCAGGAAGACGAACAACACCGCCAGGGCAAACGCAATGGGGGCGGTATTACCCGCGCTGATCTCCTGAAACGCGATATCGGTCCAAGCGAAGCCCATGCCGGCTGGCAGGGTCTCGTCGGCGATCTGCTCGACGGCGGCGATCGCCTGACCTGAGCTGACGCCTGGCAGCGCGGATACATTGATATCCGCCGCCGGATACAGGTTGTAGCGCACGACACGATCCGGGGCTGTGATATAGCGGATCTCAGCCAGCGAACCCAGGGGTACCATGGTGTCGCGCTGACTGCGGGTGCGCAGCTCCGCGACATCATTGACCTCATCGCGAAACTGCCCGTCGGCCTGCACCCAGACTTGATAGGTGCGCCCGAACAGGTTGAAATCGTTGACATAGGCCCCGCCGAGGTAGGTCTGCAAGGTATCGAACACCGCATCCAGCGGTACCTCGAGCATCTTCGCCCGAACCCGATCGACATCGGCGAACAATTGCGGTGTGCTGGCCCCGAAGGTCGTATAACCAAAGGCCAGATCAGGGTGGGCCATCACCGCACCGAGCATCTCTCGTGATTCGGTCTCCAATGCCCGATAACCCAGGTCCGAACGGTCCTGGACCATGAGCTTGACGCCACCCGCGGTGCCCAATCCGCGCACCGGCGGCGGTGGGATCACCAGTATCCGGCCTTCCTGGATGGCACCCAGTCGCTGCTGCAAGCCGCCGGCAGCCGCGAAGGCACTCAAGTCGCTGCGCTCTTCGAACGGTGCCAAGACGGCAAACACGGCACCGGATTTGCTGTTGTTGCTGAAGGTCGCGCCGGAGAACCCGGAGAACCCCACGGCATGGACAAACCCCGGGGTATCCAGGACCTCGGTCATGACCCGGCGCACCACCGCGTCGGTGCGCTCAATCGACGCGCCGTCCGGGAGCTGCACGTCGACGATCAGGTAGCCCTGGTCCTGATCCGGGATGAGCCCGGTCGGCAGTTGCTGAAAACTGTACCCGGTAACGGCGACCAGCCCGAGATAGCACAGCATGACGATGCCGCCGCGGCGTACGATGCCACACACCAGGCGCCCATAACGCCGACTCAAACCATCGAACACCCAGTTAAATCCCCGAAAAAACTGCCCGACGGTGCTGTCGAACAGCTTGTGCAGCCAGCCGCTGCGCGGCTTGTCGTGCCCTTTGAGCAGCAGGGCGCTCAGTGCCGGGCTGAGGGTGAGCGAGTTGAACGCAGAGATCACCGTCGCAACGGCGATGGTGAGTGCGAACTGCTGGTAAAACTGCCCGGACAGGCCGCTGATGAAGGCCACCGGCACGAACACCGCGACCAGCACCAGCGAGATGGCGATCAAGGCGCCGCCGACCTCGTCCATCGCCCTGCGTGCAGCATCGCGCGGTGTCAGCCCGGCGGCCAGGTTACGTTCGACGTTCTCGACCACGACGATGGCATCGTCGACCACGATCCCGATCGCCAGGACCAGGCCGAACAGCGACAGGTTGTTCAACGAAAACCCGAACATCGACATCACGGCGAAGGTGCCGACCAAGGACACCGGGATCGCGAGCAGCGGGATCAGTGCGATACGCCATTTCTGCAAGAACAGGATGACGACGAACACCACCAGCGCGATGGCCTCGAGTATCGTGATCCGCAGCGCCTCCAGGGACGCACGGACGAATTCCGTTGGGTTGTAGATGACGCGGTGTTCCAGCCCCGGGGGAAAGCGCTGGGAAAGCTCCGCGAGCTTTTGTTGGATGGCCGCATCGGTGTCGAGCGCGTTCGAGCCCGGGCGCTGAAAAATCAGGATGGGCAGCGCCGGTTTGCCATCCAGATAGCCGTTGACCCCGTAACTGCGCGCCCCGAGTTCGACCCGCGCGATATCACGCAAGCGCACCACCCGGCCCGCATCGGTGGTCTTTACGACGATTTCCTGGAACTCCTCGGCAGACTTCAGCCGACCCAGTGCATTGACGGTCAGTTGAAAGGCTCCCTTCGCCGGCACCGGCGGTTGGCCCACGATGCCGGCGGCGACCTGGACATTGTGCTCGCGCAAGGCGCGCACGACATCATCGGCCGCTAAGCCAAAGGCGGCGGTGCGGTGCGGATCGAGCCAGACGCGCATACTGTAGTCGCGGCCGCCGAACACCTGAGCATCGCCGACCCCATCGAGTCGCGCCAGTTCGTCGCGGACATTCAGCGTCGCATAGTTGCTGATGTAGGTCTGATCGAACCGCCCGTCCGGCGACACCAGATGGATCACCATCATCAGATCCGGCGATGACTTCTTGGTGGTCACGCCCAATCGGCGCACAGCCTCGGGTAGACGCGGCTCGGCGATCGACACCCGGTTCTGCACCAATACCTGGGCATCGTCGATGTTGGTCCCGATACCGAAGGTCACGGTGAGTTGCATGCGCCCGTCGCTGGTCGACTGCGAACTCATGTACAGCATGCCTTCGACGCCGTTCAGCTCCTCTTCGATGGGCGTCGCGACGGTGCGGCCGACGACATCGGCACTGGCACCCGGGTAGTTGGCCTCGACCACCACGGTCGGTGGCGTTACCTCGGGGTACTGGGCGATGGGCAAGGCGAAAAAGGCCACCGAGCCAATGACGATAATCGCCACCGACAGCACTGAGGCGAAGATGGGCCGGTCAATGAAGAAGTGTGAAAAGCGCATTTCCCTGACCTCGGGTCAATCGACGCCTTCAGTCGCCGCCACTTCGACGGGCTGTGCATCGGCCGGGGTCAAGGGCTCGGGTTTGACGTCGATGTCCCCGGCCGTGGGGGTCACTGCCTGTCCGGGTATCACGCGTTGCAGTCCGCTGATCACGATGCGCTCGTTTCCGGACAGGCCCTCACGCACCACCCGCAACCCATGCACGATGGGACCGATCTCGATGGTACGGAAGCTCGCCTTATTGTCGGCGTCGATCACCACCACATACTTTTCGGTCTGATCGCTGCCGATGGCCGCATCAGGCACCAAAAGGGCCTCGCGCACGCCGCTGCCCGGCAGCCGGGCCCGCGCGAACAGCCCGGGGGTGAGCAGTCCATCGGGATTGGCGAGCAATGCGCGCCCGGTCATGGTCCCGGTGTTCGGGTCGAGGACGTTGTCGACGAAGTCCATGTACCCACGGTGCAGATAACCCTGTTCGTCGGCGAGGCGCAGGTACACCGGGTTGCGTACCGACCGCGAGCTGGGTCGCTCGCCGGAGCGCGACAGCCGCATATACTTCAAGAAGGCGCGCTCGCTGGCCTCGAAATAGGCGTGTATCGGGTCCAGCGATACAATGCGCGTCAGCAGGTCGGCACTGCCGCTCCCACCATTTACATAGTTACCCTTAGTGACGAACGGGCGGCTGATACGGCCCCCAATCGGCGCGCGCACCTCGGTAAACTGCAGATCGAGTTTTGCCGCCTCTACCGCCGCCTGAGCGCGCTGGACATCGGCCTCTGAGGCCTGCGACGCCGTTTGCCGCAAGATGTACTCCTCTTCAGAGATACTCCTGCTCTTGCGCAGCCGGCTGCCCCGTTGAAACTGGGTGCGGGCGTTCACCGCCGCGGCCTCGGCCTGCTTGAGCTGCGCTTCGCGCTCCCGAAGTTCCGCCACGAAGGGTCTGCGATCGATGACGAACAGTAAGTCGCCTTCGTCGACGACGGCCCCATCGGTAAACTCGACGGACTCGAGTTGTCCGCTCACCTGGGCGCGGACCTCGACCTCTTCGACCGCGCGCATCCGCGCGGTGTATTCGTCCCATTCGACGATCTCTCGTCGGACCGGCGTCGAAACGGATACCGCGGGCGGCGCCTGCGCCACCGCTCGATTTTCGCCTTGGCCGTCGCGTCCGCAGCCGAGGACAGTAAACGCCATCAGCAAGGCGATGGATAGGCTACGGATCGAATGCAGAAGCACGGCTTTCTCCGGATAAGGCGGCAAACGAACATAAACCATAGGCTTACCAAGCAAATGAGTGCGCAGTGCAACAAGCACCGACGCAGCCAGCCTAATCCAAGCCAAGTTAGAATTAAACGACCAACTCTGCTCGTGTTGTGTCAGCTGGCCGACTCGGCATGGATGCAGAGTGGCTCCGACAGCGCTAGGTTTGGAAGGTGAGATCTGATCCGACAACCACTGTCAGATGATTTCAGAGGTTCGGCTAAGACTCTTGCCCGGTGCGATTTCTCTCCATTTCATGCGGAGTTTGAGAGACGCAACGGAAGGTTGTTGACGATTCTATCGACGTATTCAGAACTTCACATCGCTCTTTGTAATGGTTACGCCGAACGGAGTTTGCGCACTAAGCCCAGACCATTGGCAAAGCAAAGGGAAGAGCGCTTGCCTGCATTGCCGAAAGCGCTAAAGTGGGCATCCGTCGACTGGATTGTCGGCGTTACGAGTGGTTTCTGCGTGCACGCCACGGAACTTGCCGGGCAAGTCCGGACCATGCAGAAGTCGCGCCCAACGCTCCGGCGACGCATCGCAACCTTGAGATTGGAGTCATTGTGGACAGACGTGATTTTTTGCGCGCCAGTGCGGCATTGACCGCTACCGGTGTGTTACCCCAGATTGCTACTGCAAAGGCAGAGGCGGCGCCTGTAATGCTGCCTGAGGCCGGTTGGCGCACCTTTGAGGTCTCACTCAACACCGGCATCCCGCCGGCAGCCGACGCAATCAAAGCCTGGCTCCCCCTGCCTTCCTTGCACCAGGCAGCCTGGATCAAGCCCATGGGTGAAATCTGGCAGGGCAATGCGAGCGATGCCTATGTAGTCAAGGATGATATTTACGGCGCACGCATGCTATATGCGGAGTGGCCCGCCGGCGTACCAGCACGGATTCAGGTGACATGCCGTTTTGCGACTCATGATCGACTGATCGATTTCGAAAATCCCGGCAAAGCTGCCGCGCTCAGTGGGAGCGCGCGCGCGCTGTACACAAAGGCCACACATCTGCTGCCTACCGATGGGATTGTGCGCGAGACGGCTGAACGCATCACCCAGGGAGCGCACGGCGATCTTGCAAAGGCCAAGGCGCTTTACGATTGGGTGGTGGACAACACTTTCCGCGATCCGAAGGTCCGGGGATGCGGGATCGGCGATATACGATTCATGCTCAAGACGGGCAATCTCAGTGGCAAATGCGCGGACCTGAACGCCCTGTACGTCGGGCTGGCCCGCTCGATCGGGCTACCTGCGCGCGATATCTACGGCGTGCGCGTTACCGAGTCGCGCATGGGTTTCCGCTCATTGGGTAAGGGCGGGGATATAAGCAAGGCCCAGCATTGCCGTGCCGAGGTCTTCCTCGATGATTTCGGTTGGGTGGCAATCGACCCGGCGGACGTGCTCAAAGTCGCGGTCGAAGAACCGCCCGGCAATTTGGCCCTCGATTCGCTACCCGTCAGCAAGGCGCGAAGTCTTCTGTTCGGCGGTTGGGAGACCAACTGGCTTGCCTACAATGTCGCGCACGACATCCATCTGCCCAACAGCGATGGACCTCAGATAGGTTTTCTCATGTACCCTCAAGCGGAGGTGGACGGGCGCCGCCTGGATTCACTCGATCCGGCCGGTTTCGGATATCGAATCCAATCCAGCGAGATCACCGCCTAACGCGATGCGTAACGGTCCACCCGGATCTGTCGACCATGGATAGCGATGATCTAAGCCGGCAATCTCCCGCACCCACACCCCACCACAGTCCGCCCGGGGTATAGACATATCCCGCAGAAAAAAAACACTCGCACGCGCCCGACTGACGTGCGACGGCACCGCTTGAGGGGCGGTCGGTTCTGCGCTGGCTAGTGCGAGGCGGGCCGAAAGGCCGTAATCAGGAGAGAGGTGGCGGTTCTATTCGAGATCTTCAGTGGGGTAAGTTACGGCGGCAACCGGCCAAGAGCAGCCATCCCAACACCGAGTTGATATGCTCGTTGCAGCAGAGGTGCGATTCATTGGAAGAAGAAACTGATCCCGTGGATTTCGGTGTAACCCCGTCTTCGTTTCTCGAATGGCGTTCACCTCGATTTGGCGACACCAATCCGACCAAATTCGAGTCGGCGGTTTGGGAGTGGCTGTTTCGATCAAAGCTTTCCGGCTACGGCGCAACGGAAAGGATGAATGGCCCGTCACCGTTTCAAGCGGGGCCAACCTTTTGCTTCGACCGATACGGCCAATCATGTACGTCGTTGCCCGACGGCCGTCTTTTATACATTGGCGGTGAGCACGAGGATTATTATGATCCTGATTTCTGCATCTACAATGATGTGGTGGTTGAGCATCCTGACGGCCAGCTCGAATTCTATTGTTATCCCCGATCGGATTTTTTACCCACAGATTTCCATACGTCTACGCTGGTTGATAGCCAGATCGTCATTGTCGGGAGCCTGGGTTATCCAGATGACAGACGAATTGGTCGGACTCAAATTTACCTGTTGGACACTCGGAGTTATCGGATAGAACGCGTCGAGAACAGAGGAGATTCACCGGGATGGATTCACAAGCATGGGTCGCGTCTAGCTGATCACGGCGGTAGCATCATCGTTACAGGTGGGATGGTTGATCTCGTTGAGCAGCAATCGCTCAGAGAGAATATTGACGAATGGGAGATTGATCTTAAAACCTGGCAATGGACGAGGCGCACAAAAAGGAACTGGCCCAGATGGGAGGTATTTCGACAAGATCGGGGGAACAATCATCTATGGGAAATGAGACAGGCGCTGTGGCACCAATCAGTTAACTGGCTGGATGACTATGAACAACAAATGACGCGGCTGATTGACGAGCTGGGATGCGAACCCGATGTTTCGTCGATTGCGGATCTATACAGGTTCCCGTTTGGAAGCAGCGACTTGGTCGAGGATGAGGATGAGCACAATGTCTTCTGGATATATGTCAATGAAGTTCGCGTGCGGTTTGTTGAAGAGCGCTATTCCGTAAAGGTGACTGTCGAAGGCGAATTGCCGGAGCCAATTCTACAATCGATGAAGGCAAGCTTGCGGGAGAGATTATCGAAGCTTGAGAATACCCCGTGCGAGCTAGATGTCTATTGAAGTCTCTCGCCAGGCGCCGCCCAGAGAACGTCCAATGACCGCGGTCCACGTCTTCCATCTGCGTAACGGGGATACGACAGCTTAGGTCGCGAAGCGGAAAATATGGTCTAACGACGGGTGTCAGATCAACGCCAGACTCTTAAAGCTAGACCCTGACGTTACTCCGACCCACTTCGCCCAATTTTGTCACCCGCATCGCAGCTGGCGCGACGCACAGCCGCGGTGGCATCGGACTGGAACATGGCGGCAGCGCTATCCCTCGCCAACCACCCGCTCCTCGAGGTGTTGCGTCGCCAGCTGCTTGGCCGCCCCGAAGTCCGCCTTACCACTGCCCAGCGTGGGCACGGATTCGACCTGGATCACCTGTGCCGGAATCGTTAGCGGGTTACAGTCCTGGGCGAGCAGGGCGTCGCGCACGGATTGCGTGGTGCTCTGCGCTGTGGTCAGGACGATGATCCGCTCGCCCTTTTTGGCGTCGGGAAGGCTGACCGCGAGCAGGTCCGCCGCATCATCCGCGATCGCGCTGCGCGCCTGCTGCTCGACCACCGACAGGCTGATCATCTCGCCGCCGATCTTGGCGAAGCGCGAGTAGCGATCGACGATGCTAAGGAAGCCATCGGCATCGACATGGCCTTTGTCGCCGGTCTTGTACCAACGTTGGCCATCGAGTTCGACGATGCTGTCGGCAGTGCGCCCGGGATCGTTCAGGTAACCCTTCATAACCTGCACACCACCGATCAGGATCAAGCCGTCCTCACCGACCGCGAGCGTCTCCAGCGATTGCGGATCGACGATACGAAAGCTGGTGCCAGGCAAAGGCATACCCACCGTGCCGATCTTGCCGCCGAGTTGCACCAGCCAACCACTGGTTTCGAGCCGGTCGGGTAGATTGACGCTTGCGACCGGGGTGGTCTCGGTGGTGCCGTAGCCCTCGTAGATGGCCTTGCCGAAGCGCAGCTGGAAGGCATCACGCACCTCCGGACTCAGGCGCTCGGCACCGGCGACGACGATGCGTAGCGAGTCGAGCATCAGTGGGTGCACACGCCGATTACGGGTGTATAAACGTAGAAAGCTCGAGGTGCCGCACAGGATAGTCGCCTGGTGCTTGGCAGTCGCCTTGGCGATATTCAGCACGTCGGTGGGATCTGGATGACAGATCATCGGAATGCCTTCGACAAGCGGCATGAAGGTGGTCACGGTGAGGCCGAAGGCATGGAACAGCGGCAGGGTCGCCATGACGCGATCGTCGGCCTGTGTATCCAATACATCCGAGACCTGAGTCAGGTTGGCCATGAAGTTGCCATGGGTCAACTCGACGCCTTTGGGCTCGCCTTCGCTGCCACTGGAAAAAAGTATCGCGGCGATATCGTCGCGCGAACGACGGGCCATGAACAGTGCACGCAGCGCCCAGACCGGCAACGCCACGACGGCGGCCAACGTCAGCAAACTACCGACGCGGCCCGTCGCCTTTACGATATCCTCTAAGTAGTGCACCTCAGCGCGATCGGAGAGGTGGCTCAGATTGACACCCTTCTTCTGCAACCGGTCCATGAAGCGGCGTGAGGTATAGATCGAGCGGATCTGCGCCTTGTCGAGTGCGCTGGTAACCGCTGCTTGACTGGCGGTGAAGTTGAGATTGACTACCGTCTTACCCGCGCTGAGCGCTGCCATATTGGCGATTGCACCGCCACTGCTGGCCGGCAACAAGATGCCGACATTGCGCTCCCGGCTTTGACGTCGAATCACCCGCGACAGCCGCAGCACGGCCGTGGCGAACCGGTAATGACTGAGCGGCTTACCAATGGTATCGATTGCAGCAATCTTCGAGCCCAAGCGCTTGGCGGTCGCCAACCAGGCCTGCGGTAGGCTGGGCAGCGTGGCGACATGGGCCTGCCAGGCGGTGACCGACAGCTCGCTGACCGCGGACTTCACATCCGGGGCGGTGGCCGCGATCGGCAAGGGCTTTCCGAAAGCGACCACGACATCGCGGGTCAGGCCGCCGCGGCGGTTGAGTTTGAGGTTGTCACCGGCACGCGAGAAACGGCTGCCCCACAGACCACGCAGGTAAAATGGCAGGATGATGGCGTCGGCCCCGTCGGCGGCCTTCTCAAACCCCTTGCGAAACTCACCAAGTTGGCCATTGCGGCTGATCGCACCCTCCGGGAACAGACACACCACCTCGCCATTGTTAAGCGCATCCTGCACCGCTGCGAGTGCCGTGCGGCTGTTACCGCTAGCGATCGGGATCACGCCAAAGAAGTCGAGGAAATGCCGTAGGTACCAGCGCTCATAGATGCTACGCGCCATGACAAAGCGCACCGGGCGCGGCGAGGCCATCTGTACCATCGCCCAATCGAGCCAACTGATGTGGTTACCCAACAGCAACACGCCACCTTCGGAAGGCAGGTTTTGCAAGCCCTGCACATTCAGCCGGTAGCGGGTCGCCATCAAGCGTGACACCAGCAGACGCACCAAGGACTGTGGCAACCGATACAGGGTGTACAGCGCGCCGGCGAAGGCGACCACGGCCAGCGCACCCAGCATCGCGTTTGCGGGCAGCGCAGTTACCGCCGCAACTACCGTGAGGACGAGAAAGCCCAGCATAACCAGGTTCTGGACCAGGTTGTTGGCGGCCAACACCTTGCCCAGTTGGCGCTCGCCGGCATGGAACTGGATCAGCGCATTCAGCGGCACGATGAAAATGCCCCCGAGCACACCCAGCAGGACGAAGTTGAGGGCATGCGCCGAGGTAGAATCCAGCCCTGGCACCAACAGCAGCGCGAAGCCGATGCCGAGCGCCGCGACCGGGATCAGACCTGTCTCGATATAGGCGCGCGACAGGCGGCTGGCGATCAGTGAGCCGAGGATGATACCGACCCCGCTGCAGGCCAGCAGGCCTTGGATGACGATCGTGTTGTCGATCGCCAGGCTGTCCTTGGCGAATGCCGGGAACACCGCCAATACAACCTGAGAGATCGCCCAAAACAGCGACAGACCGATCACCGACAGGCGAATCACCGGCCGCTCGAGCGCCGCGCGCAGACCCTTGTTCAGGGAGCGTGCGCTGACATAGGCAGACCAGTCGAACTGTGCCCGCTTGTCGGTCTGACGCAGGGTCGGCAGCCGGTAGGTGAATGCCACCTCTAGCAAACTGCCCAGCACCAGCAACCAGCCGACCGTGGCGGTCTGCGGCAACAGCTCGCTGGCCGATTCATAACTGGCGCCGGCCAGGTTGTTCTCGAACAACACAGAGAACGCGAAGATGCCGCCGAGGATCGCCGTGGTGGTGGTCGCCTGGACAATGCCGTTGGCACTGGCGAGTTGCCCGGTACCCACCAGCTCGCGGATATAGCCATACTTGGCCGGCGACAGGATCGCGCTCTGCACCGCGAGCAGGAAAGTCATCGCAAAGGCCACCCAGAACCAGCCCTGGTAATAGCTCAGCGTGATGACCAGGGTCAGACCGACGGCCACCCAGGCGCTTAGGCGTATCACCCGGTTCTTGGCGAACTTGTCCGCAAGGTAGCCCGACGGCGTGAACATCAACACAAAGGGGATCAAGATCAAGGCATTGACCACGGCGGTGAGCATGACCTGGACCTCGCCGTCGTACACCTTGAATAGCGTGTTTTGGATCACGATCTTATGGCCGAGATCGACGAAGGCGTTGAGAAAGATCACGGTCACGAAGGCTAGAAAGCCGGTGGTACGGAATAGTGAGTTCATTGCGGGGTCCCTGTTGCTTATTGTTTGTCTTTCATTGTGAAAAGTGCCGAAGTTCCTGCTGCATAGATCGGTCGCATGGGCTGAGACCTTGACCACAGGCAATGGCCAAGGATGAATGCCAATCCCACCAGCCAACCGCCCAGGTGGACCAGCGGCACACTTGCCCAGGCCGTCTGCGTGAACAGCGCTTGTCCGGTGTTGGCCTCGACCAGGATCTTCAGCAGCGAGAGCACGCCAGTAACCAATAAGGCCCAGGCGGTCGCCCGTTGCCAGCACGCGAGCAATGCTAGGAGCAGTAGCGTGTTGAGCGCCCCCGACAGACCGCAGTAATGGGTCATCTCGGGCAGCACGAGCCATACCATCAGGTCGACTCCAAGACTGCCAACGAGTAGACCGATCCAGAGCGCATGCCGCTGCCAGTTCTCGATGATCCAACCCAAGAGCAGCAGCGCACCGAGGTTCCAGGTGAGATGGCCCAGGTCAGCGTGCACCCAGTGAGCACTGAGCAGGCGCAGCGCTTCGCCATCGGCGATCGCGTCGCGGTCATACACCCAGTTGCTGGGAGCCGGGCCGAAGGCGGCAAACAAACCCACCATCAGCCCGGCCAGCATGAGCGTCAGCCACGGCAGTTGCACTTCGATTTGCTGTATGAAGGTCATGCCGGGCCGCCGCTCAGGCCGCAGCGCAACGGCGCACTGCCGCCCAGACCAATGGCAGCAGCAACAGCAGAGTAAGGCCATCGAAGCTGCCACCGCCGTGGCTGGGCCGCGGATTGGCAAACATCGGCTGCTGCGAATCGACCCGGCGCGCAGATACAGACTGCTGTGCACGTTGTGCTTGAGCGGCCTGCTCAGTGGCAACACGGGCCTGGTTGTTGCGGGCTATACCGTGGCGGGCGAAGACCTCATCGTTGACTACTAGCATCGAGGTGTAGTCGGTCACCAGGCCGTATTCCTTGGCCAGATCGACCACTGCCTGTTTGATATCCGGCTTTTCACCAAAGTCGGCGATCTGCTGCTGCAAGTCCTCAATCCCGGCGAAGGCCCACAGGCGTTCGATCTCCGGATTGCCACTATTGACGCTGGGGAACGCGAAGCGGGTTTGGTAGCGCTTGTGCTCACCCGACAACTTGCCATCCAGCACGACGGACGCCATGCCATCGCCCCAATAGTGGCCGAACACGATCAATTGCTGGCCCCGGTAGAGGCTGCCGATCTTGCGCGGTGCGAGATCACTGGTCTTCACGCCATCGATGGTTAGCCTGACGCCATGCAGACTCTCGTGGGTGAGCTTGCCGGTGGCGCTCAGCAACTGGCCGACGATGTCGTCGCTGTTCGATACGCTGATCGCAAAACCGCCCGACTCGCGTGTCATTGCCTCGAGCAATGGGCGGTTGGCGCTGTTACCCATGACCAGCGTGAACAATCGGACATCTTTTTTCTGCACCAGCTCGATGAAGCGCTTCTGGCGCAGCTCGCCGACGTTGGCCACACCGTCGGTAACCAACACCAGGCCGCTGGTGCGATCGGCATCGAGTGCCTCCAGGGCACGGCTGAGTCCACCGTAGAGATTAGTCCCGCCATCCGGGGAGATCTCGGCCACGGCATCGCTGAATTGCCGGACCTGCTCGGGCAAGGCAGCGACGAATCCCGGCGTGAGTTCACGTGCGCCATTGTTGAACAGCAGGATGCGAAAGCGGTCCTCCGGGTGCAGCTTCTTCAAGGCGCGCTGTATACCCTCGGTGAGCGTTGCATACTTGCCTTGCATCGAGCCGGAGATGTCGAGCACGAACACCCAGTCGCGTCCCTCGGTGATCGGCTTGAGATCGGCACCCGGTGTGAGCACCATCATGAAGGTGCCACGCCCCTCAGCACTCGGCTTGTGGGTGACCAGATCGATACTGCCAGGCAGCCCAGCCTTGTGACGCCAATAGACCACCAAATCTTTGTCGAGCTGAAAGGCCGCTGAGCCGGCGGCGATTGGTGTCTCGCTCTCTTCGAGCGGCGCCAGCGCAGCATCATCGGTCGCCGGGCCCTGGGCGGAGCGATGGGCCAGTTGCACCTGCCACTCGCCTTCACCGACTTGGGTCACCTGGGCCATGGATTGACCGGGCACGCGCACTGCATCGACCGGATAGGCAGAACGAATGCGCAGGTCAAGACTGAACGAGCCAGTGACCGTTTCGTTTGCCGTCCAAAACGCCAATTTGGCCTCGTCGACCCCGCCCTCTTCAAGCGGATAGACATAGCGTCCGATGCCGGTATCGACATGCGCCGGCTGCATATAGACCAGCTTGACGCGCGTGTCGCCATTGGCCCGTACCGGTGAGACGAAGACCTCGAAGGTCCGGTAATCGTCCTGCTCGGTCAGACCGGCATCGTGGCCGGCATCTTTTTCTTCTTGGTAGATCTGGCGGGCCTGTTTTTTCTCCAGTACCTCGCCGGTCACCGGCTGGCCATCGATCCACAGTGTGAAGTCGCTAACTGCGCCCTTTTCGGGCACCGGGAAGCTATAGCGCGCCTCGAGATCTTGCTGGTGTGGGTTGTGGAACACCTGCTCGACACTGGTGATGGCGTAACCGTCTTCGATCACCACATCCACATGGTGGTCCTTGATCGACAATGGCGGAATGCTGCCGTCGGTGGGTGTGAGCAAACCGGCCGCACCGCTGCTCCCGATCAGTAGCCAGAAGGCGGCCGCGGCAATGGCCGTTTGAACTTGTATTGCAAAGCGAGTTTTCACGTCGTCTCCCTACTCGTTGGTGATGAAGGACCTCGCTGTCATGGGTTGAACCCGTGCACCGAGGCGTCCCGAGTAGCATTGGCCGAGGTCGCATATGGCGCAATCAAGTCAGAAAAAGTCGCGACACTCGGTCAGATAGGTATCATTGGGCAATACCATTGGCTAGATAGCGAAGAACCGATGCCGCAGACGCAGCAACTCATGGAGACGCTGAAACACGCGCTCAAGGCACAGAAGAAGACCTACGCCGACGTCGCCCGCGTACTGGGTCTATCCGAGGCCAGCGTCAAGCGGCTGTTCGCCGAAAAGAACCTGTCGCTGCGGCGCCTCGAGCAGGTCTGCCAGATGCTCGAGATGGAGATCTCCGATCTGGTCCAGTTGATGAACCAGCGCGCCTGCCATATCACGCAACTGACCCGCGAACAGGAGCAGGAGATTGCCGGTGATCGGGTGCTGTTGCTGGTGACCGTCTGTGCGCTGAACCGCTGGACGCTGGCCGAGATCCTGGCCTACTTCAAGATCGAGGAAGTGCAGGCGATCCGTTGTTTGGCGCGCTTGGACCGCTTGAAGATCATCGATCTGCTACCCGGCAACCGGATCAAGCTGTTGATCTCACCAAACTTCCACTGGCTGGAGAACGGACCTATCCAACAGCTGTTTCACAGTCGCTTGAAGGATGATTTTTTTGACTCGCGCTTCGACCGCCAGAGCGAACGGCTATTGGTGGTCAATGGTATGTTGTCGCATAAATCCAATGCGGTGTTACAGAGAAAGATGGAGCGATTAACGCGCGAGTTCGACGAACTCAACGATGCAGATGCTGGTCTGCCATTGGAACAACGCCACGGTGTCACCATGGTGGTCGCGATGAGCGACTGGCGCTTTGGCCTGTTTGCCAGTCTGCGCCGCTAACGGACTCGATATGCCAACGGCGGATGTCAGGAATCCAGTAGGCAGATCTCCGTCTTTCCTGTCGCCGGCTCGATCTCGAGTTGGAGCAGGCAGTACTCCTGATAAGCTTCTACGGGTGTGGGATCGTCGGCACAGCAAGAGCCGGCATCAATGCTGGAGAAGAACAGGCCGACGCGCGCGACTATCATACCCCCGCGTTCTTCGGTAGCGTTGATCAATGCAGTTCGTGTTTCATCGAGCACGTGGCCGCCGCGGCGTAGCGCTTGCCGCAGGGGCAATGCTTCGATGGCGACACCTTCGATTTCGGCCTTGAGGACGTCTGGAAAACCAGGTGTCCCCCAGGCTTCGGCCGCTCGTTTCAATTGCATCGATGTATCCTCTCATCACAACCCGTGGCTCGAGCCAGTATTGGTCCAGCCCAGATACTACCCTGCGCAGGCCGGTCAGCGATCGAAACCATCGAGGACGATTTTACCGATCACCTTGCCGCTCTCTTGCAGCTCGTGCGCCCGCTTCAGCGTTGCTGCACTCAAGGGCCCCAGGTTTTTGGTCGCGGTCGTCACCAGGCGGCCTTGGTCGACTAGCTCGGATACGCGGTTGAGCAGCTTGTGTTGCTCAACCATGTCATCGGTTTGGAACATCGAACGGGCAAACATGAACTCCCAGCTAAAGGACAATGCCTTGGGCTTGATGGTCGTGATGTCCAACTCCTTCGGGTCGTCGATCACAGCAATATGGCCGCGTGGTTTGATCAGCTCGACCATCGAAGCAAAATGCTCGCCGGTTGCATTCAAACCAGCGACATAGCGTGGCTCCCTGCCTAGCGATTTGACTTGCGATGCGAGGTCCTTGCGATGATTGATCACTTGATCGGCCCCCATCTTCCTCACCCAATCTTGCGAATCCGGGCGCGACGCGGTGGCGATCACGGCTAGGCCGGTCAATCGCTTGGCCAACTGAATCAGAATCGATCCGACACCACCGGCTGCGCCGACGATCAATAGGCTATCGCCAATGCCATCGCCTTCTTGCAGCGCAAAGCAGTCAAACAAGATCTCCCAAGCCGTAATCGAGGTCAGCGGCAACGCCGCCGCCTCGGCGAAATCCAAGGATTGGGGCTTCTTGCCAACGATACGCTCATCGACCGCATGCAATTCGGAATTGGTGCCCGGCCGGGTCAGATCGCCCGCATAGAACACCGCGTCGCCGACTTTGAACCGGCCAACATCTGGGCCGACCTGCTTAACGATGCCGGCGGCATCGTAGCCGATGACCTTGATGCCATCCTCCGGCGCGACGCGGGATCGTACCTTAACGTCGACCGGATTGACCGACAGACCGCGCACCTCGACCAGCAGGTCATTGCGCCCAATCTGCGGCGTCGCTTGCTCGGTTTCTACCAGTGAATCTTTGGCGGAAACGGGGCCTGGCTGGGTATATCCAATCGTTCTCATTTCGAGTCTCTCTGGAAAGGTCGTATGGATTGCTATCGAAGAGAGTAAGTGACTCCGCCCGCCCTGAAAATAGGGCGAAAGATGGATTGATACTTCGGATTCTGCGAATAATGGGCACCTCGAAAAATTGAGGTGCACGAGCGGCACAGGGAGCAGCGCAGATGCGGGGATTCAACCCGCCAAGACCCGACCCAGTGATACGTATGCATTTCACGATACTGGATAAACAGGGAAATCTAATGTTCGCCAGCAGCGCTTTTCTGGCTGAGTCCAAACTCGAGCCAGACTCCATCATTGGCAAGCCGCTTTGGGACACACCCTGGTTCAACCACGACAGCGAAGTAAAAACGGGCATACGAGAGGCCTGCTCGGCCGCCGCATGCGGTAACACGATATGCGGCGAGACCTCGATCCTAATACAGGACATACCGGAGCAAATGGAGTACCGGTTACAGCCGCAGTTGGACGACAGCGGCGATTTATCTTTCCTGATTCAAGAGGGCTATCTACATACCCAATTGAGAACCCCCAACCAGAAGGTACCCATTACTGCCAACGACAGTGTCCTATGGCTCGATAGCTCTCCGAGCTGCACCAAGATCATCGACCTGGACTTCAATCTCAAGTACATGAGCCAGGCCGCACTGAAAGATCTAAAAATCGACCGCGTTGATGATTACTACGGCCGCTCTTATCCTTTTGATTTTTATCCCAGTGCCTTTAAAGCCTCGATGACGGCGAAATTGGTAGAGGTGAAGGAAACGGGGCGAACGCTCACACACGAGGCCCCGGTAAATGACATCAGTGGCAACTCGGTGTGGTATCAGTCAACACTGCGGCCGCTAAAAAGCCCAGACGGCGCTATTGAATCCATAATGATCGTGTCCTCGAATATCACTGCCCAGAAACAGGCAGAAGATGCCCTACGGCATATGCTCGACAACCTGGAGCGCAAGACCAGGGCACGATCACTGGAACTGCACAAGAGCGAAGAGCGGTTTGCGCTGGCCATGCGTGGAGCGAACGACGGCCTATGGGACTGGAACCTTGAGACCGGCGAAATTTACTATTCCCCGCGCTGGAAAAGCATGTTGGGATATCGAGAAGACGAACTCGAGGGGAAGATAGATACCTGGGAAAGGCTCGTTCACCCCAAAGACAAGGAGCGCGTCTTTCAGACGGTCCAAGAGTACCTTGCGGGCACCGCCACGACCTTTGAGGCCGAGATGCAAATGCGTCACAAGGACGGCAAAAACATGTTCGTGCTGTCCCGTGGATTTCGTGTGCGCCGAGAGTCTGATGGTATGCCGATTCGGCTAGTCGGAACCCTGGTCGATGTTACAGAACGAAAAAGCGCCGAGTCTTACAACGAAAAAAATGCCGAAATCCTGGAGATGGTCGCAATCGGCAAGCCCGCATCGGAAGTCTACGACGCGATAGCGTTGATGTACGAGGCACGCCACCCAGGTATGCGCTGCTGCTTGCTAGAACTGCACGAGGGCAAGCTCCTGCATGGCGGGGCACCCAGTCTGCCAAAGGAATACTGCGATGCCGTGCATGGCCTGGAAAACGGCCCCAATGTAGGCTCCTGCGGCGCTTCGACCTACACGGGGAATCGTGTTCTGGTGGAAAATATCGAGACGGACCCGAAGTGGTCAAAGATCAAGCACGTCGCCCTACCGTATGGGATGCGTTGCTGTTGGTCTGAACCCATCATCAACTCATCGGGTAAGGTTCTGGGCGCGTTCGGTATGTATTACGACTATCCGGCACTGCCCAACGAGCAAGAGTCGGACGACCTGAAATCCGCGGCACGCCTTGCCGGTCTCGTTATGGAGCGAGATCAGGCGCAAAAGCGCATACGCGAACTGGCCTACACCGATGAGCTGACCGGCCTCCCCAGCCGCGCCCGCTTCTACATAAACCTCGAAGAACTAATCAAGGTTTCGCAAAGGCACGATCGACGCTTCAGCCTAATGTACATCGACCTAGACAACTTCAAGGACGTCAATGATAGCCTGGGACATGATGTCGGCGACTTGCTCCTGCAAGAGATCGCACGGCGACTGACCACGGTTGAGTGTGGGGTCGATTTTATTGCTCGCCTCAGTGGCGACGAATTCTGCGCTGTTGTCGAAGATGTGACCGACGAATACGACGCCGCCCATGTCGCTCAATCTTGCCTTGGCGCGATCGCGCAACCTATCGTCCTTTCTTCCAGAAAACTCAGCCCAGCATGCAGTATCGGTATCGCCCACTTTCCGGACGACGGAAATGACGTACCCTCGCTGTTGAAGGCCGCGGATACCGCTTTGTATGCCGCAAAAGAACACGGTAAGAATCGCTATGCCTTCTACAAGCCCGAGCTGACGAGAAAGGCGGAATATCGCTTTCAGTTCGAGCAGCACCTCCGAGAGGCCATCGAGAAGCAAGAACTCACGCTGGTCTATCAACCCCAAGTCGATATCCAAAGTGGGCAGATCATCGGCGTCGAAGCCCTATCACGCTGGAATCACCCGCTGCTGGGCCAGGTCCTCCCGTCAGAATTCATTGCCGTGGCGCAGCGGATAGGGATGATCAAACCACTCACCGAATGGGTGTTGAAAGAGGCCTGCAGCCAGGCCATTACATGGACGAAGGCCGGACTTCCGGCAATGCGCATAGCCGTCAACATCTCTCCCAGCCATTTTCTCGACCGGGATATCTTGTCACTGATCGAGCGGACTATCGATGAGACGGGAATGCAGCCGTCTGAATTAAAGTTGGAAGTAACCGAAAGTGTCGCTCAGACAGACCGACAGAATCTGACGATATTCAAAGAACTTAAGGGCCTCGGCATCCAGCTGGCAATCGACGATTTTGGGACAGGCTATTCTGCGTTCTCCTCGCTCAAGCATCTCGAAGTGGATTACCTAAAGATCGACAAGTATTTCGTAGATGACATCGACACCGATAGAGAGACGATGCTGTTAGTGGGCTCCATGATCGAGATGGGACACAACCTCGGATATGGCATCATCGCCGAGGGGATTGAGAAGGAGCAGCAACTTACCGTACTCAAAAACCTCGGCTGCGAGACCGCGCAGGGCTTCCTGTTCAGCAAGCCCGTCCGTGCCGACGAACTACCCGCGTTGCTCTCCGGCGGCAGGCCGCCTCTAGTCGAAACAGCGTAGGAACTGCTTAGGGCCCGTTCACACTTAGTGAGAAGCAGCGACGGCGGCCGTTTTTCTGGCCAACAAGGCGCTGTGAGCGCGGAGTGCCCCTCGCACAGGAGCGAGCAGCAACACCGTTGGAGGGGG
>JANQRK010000056.1 GCA_028284585.1 Chromatiales bacterium | reverse complement strand
TTGTTTTCCCTACGCCGCTTCGCGACTCCGGGTAAACAGTGCGCCCTCATCGCTCCCGGGGACTACCGGCCTTCGCTTCGCTCTCCATGGCCGGCAGCGCGAGATGTCCCAGGCCCGCAACTTCCTCGACCGTGTCCTGCAGACAATCAACCGACAGTCGAGCGAGTTGTTGGGGTATGACGATCCCCTGACCCTGGACCTCGACCGACTCTCTGAACGCTGGAATCGGGTGACAGACGAGCTGGGTGCGGAGTTCTACGAGTGCTGCTTCACCGCTGAACCGCCGGCGATCGTGCAAACACCAACACCGCGGCCTCCTCAACCACGGCCTCCCGGCCCGCCGTTGCCGAGGAACTTGCAACCGGCTTACCCAGCACCGGTATAACAGACTTGAGGAACACAGCGATGAACCAAGGCGCCATTGAAGACGAAGATGCAGCTACCGAGCTCCTGCGCACTCCGCAGGCTGATCGGGAGGACGAACTACTGCGGCACAACTATCTGCACGAGTACCTGGCCAAGAATTTGAGGATGGTCATAGAGGCGACCAGGGACGTGTCCACAGATTTGTACGAAGTTAACCCGGCCTGGATCTCGACACACTACTGTCCGACTTCCTGGGAGCGATCGTGGAATGCGAATTGGAATTGCAAAAGCTGCACGCCAGTCGGGCACCCATGGAGCCTACTCCTTGCGGTAAGCGTGCAACGGATTGGCGGGATCGAGAATTTAAGGCTTTGGACATCGACGACCAGCCGTTGGATTGGATCGCGGATTCATTGGCCCGTCTACCTCTCGAACTCATTCAATCCGAGTTCGGCAGCGACAGCAAGGCCGCGAATCTCTTTATTGCAACGATCGAGCATTGGCGAGTCGTGTTGCCGGCCGCTCGCCGTTTGTACAAGAGATCGCACCTGAGGCCGGTCGACTGATCGTTCAGCGCAAATGAATGTCGCTTGATGGCCGAAAGCGGGCGGAAACCCTGAAATCACCTGACATCGACTGTCGGATCAGATCTCACTTTCCACACCTCATCACCATACCAAATCAGGGAGCCCGTCTATCCGATTGCCACAGGCTCCACGCCAGACCCAGACCGACGGTTACATAGTCATCATCCCTGACCAATGGGCTATCTTCCACGACACCTGGCGACAAAGTGCGCCATCTAGCAAAGGCACCGAGCGTCAGCTGATCGTTGACTTCATACTCACTGCTGAGATGCAGGAAAACACTGTGCAATCCCGAGTCGGAATCGTACGCGGGACGACTGGGCGTGACGAAACGCTGTGCTACATCATAATAGTACGCATTGAAAGCGCCACCGGTGTACAACAACCCCAAGTCCGCGCGCGCGGAGAACTTGCCATCTGTGCCGAGATGCTTTTGTTGAATCTTGATCGATGGTTCCACCACCCAACCCAGATCCTCTCCACGGGTATCGAAGGTGTAGCGTGCCGGAATATGTAAGCTAATACTAGGGCCAGCATCGCCGGAACTGACTTGCCAATTCAGCTGCGGCCCAACCTGTCCGGTCAAGTGAAGGTCAGGCATACCGCGCCGTGCATCATTGTCATTATCGACCGGCAGCCCATAAGAAAACCCGAGATTGAGCGACACGCGATCACCGGAAAACAGCCAACCCCGCACACCCTCACGATCCGCCTCAAGGAAGTCACCACGGTAGACGACATAGGGCAAGACCAGAGGCAACGAATAACGCTCATCACTACCCATGTATTGGGGAACGTTCAGATAGCCGCCTATCAGGCCGGCTTCCCACAAGGGCTTGTTAGCTTCCCCCGCGGCTGCGGCCGTGGCGAGGTACAGCAGCAGGGTGCCAGTGACGGACCCAACGACTAGCGACCACATCCGACCGCCTTTGCTGTTGCTCCTTGTAGGGTAGCCCGCATTCTTTTGAGACCTTCGCCCGGCTGGGTTTCGTAGATGCGGCCGGCGAAAATCTCCAAGAACTCTTCACGGTGCCGCACATGCGCCATATTCGCGAACCCCCATGGGTGTCTCCAAAAATAGTCCAGCAGATCCTCGATGACCCGCTGCCCCTGAGACGTGACTTGCATGTAGCGATCGGCGTGGCGCCTCCAGCTAGCCGTGTCACTCGCCTCACGACACGCGGCGATTGCCTCTGCCGCGTACGCTGCCTCACAGACCGCAAATTCGACGCCGAAAGAAAATATCGGGTCAATGAAGGCATGACTGTCCCCGACACAAAACAGGCCATTCTTTGCATAGGTTTCCACGCGATAAGAATAATTGGAGATCGTGCGAACCTTTCCTACACGCCTTGCGCCGGTAAGGCGCCCGACCAACGAAGCAGAGAATTCCATCAAATGGGTATCGAAGAAAACATCGGGTGGTTGCTTATTCTCCTTGAAGGTCGTTACCGGCACTACCAAGCCTACACTCATCACAGTTTCAGACAGCGGAATCATCCATGCCCACTCGTGGCACTCCCGGTGAAAAATCAAAGTGTCAAACGCATCCTCGGGCTTGCTTGCGATGTTCTCGAACTGGCTGAAGAAAGCGACCTGGCGTGAATAGCCTCCCTCCGTAGCCTCCCCCAACAGACCCTTGCGGAGGCTGAAACGATTTTGTCCGCTGCCATCGATCACGAACCGAGTCGTTGCATGATCGATACCACCATCGTTGAGTGAAATCGTCACATGCCAGTGCTGACCATCATGCTCCAAGTGCGTCACTTTCCCATGGACCCGCGTGGCACCGCGTGCTACTGCGGTTTCCAACATCATCAGATCGAACCGGGCGCGCTCCACTTGCCAGGCATCCCCTGCCCCCACGAAAAAACTGTTCTCCGGGTGTTTAGCGAAGATACGTACCCCTTGCTTGCGGGGCGCTCTCAGCGCTATCAGCTGTTCTTGCAGTCCCAAACGGTTCAATGCATCGACACATTCAGTGGTCAGCGACTCGCCGATGTGAAAGCGCGGGAAGGTATCCGACTCGACCAGAAGTGGCGCAAAGCCCCGCTCAAGCAAATGCATTGCACTAGTCGACCCCGCAGGACCACCGCCGATGATCAGTACTTGTTCACCAGATTCTGAAGCAGTCTGTCCCATCGGCCTATCCTCCTATGCGTCCTACTCCCAAAAGCGTTGCTATGATGTTCTTCTGAATCTCGGACGTGCCTGAGAACAGTCGCCCGGCCATCGCATCCGCAACCAACCCCGGCAATTCATGCTCCAGCCCAAAGGCACCTAGGATATGTACCGCATCCAGACTCGACTGCAGAAAGGCCTCGCTGGCCAACAACTTCGTTTGCGCGCTTTCCAGCGTTATGCGCCGGCCCGCGTCGCACAGGTTCGCGCAATGATCGATCCACAACTCCATTGTGTCGAGACGCAGCTTCATATCCGCCAACCGATGGGCCACTGCTTGGTGCATCGCCTGCCGCCGATGGTTGGGGCCGCGGCCCCTTGCTTCGCGCAGGGCATGCTCCAGTTGCCAACGCATCACACCGGCGATGCCGGCAAAGATGAAGGCGCGCTCGAGCTCTAGGGCCGACTGTATCATCTGGGCGCCGGCACCTGGCTTACCCAACAAACGGCTTGGCGGTACCAGGCAGTCTTTGAGCACGACATCACCCATGGTCGCCGTCGCACACCCAGCGACACTGGGGCCTCGCGAAAACTCCGCACCAGGGTCATCCGATTTGACAAAAAAGGCACCGATGCCCGGTCCGTCGTCTAGGCGAGCATAAGCGACCATCAAGCCCGCAATGGGCGCATTGGTGATGTAGCGCTTGCAACCATTCAGCCGGTAGCCCTGGGGAACAGTTTCCGCAATCGAAAGCATAGCGCCAGTCTCCGAACCGCCATTCGGCTCGGTAATCGCATGGCCACCGACCAGTGAGCCATCTAGCAGTTTTGGTAACCAGTCCGCCTGCTGCGCCTCACTACCAAACTTGATGATGGGAAAAAGTGCACCCCAGACATGCGCGTTCAATGCCAGTATCAGTCCAGGGTCTCGGGTCTGCTGGCCCAGGCGCTTGTGCACCGCGACCAGATTCGAAAAACCTTTCCCTAGTCCTCCGTGCTCGGAGGCCACCGCCAGGCGCAGCACGCCGGCCTCTGCGCAGCGATGGAAACGCCGTGCGGCATCTTGTACTGATGCCTTCTTAACCGGACCTAGATCCGGCAGCTCGAACTGGCTATCCGACACAGCGCTTGCCCTCGATCGATTCAAGCACGGCCCGCAAATCCGTCTTGCCATTGCCCAGCACCGGTAGCGAATCAACAATTCGGACCGTCGATGGCCGCATGAAGGCCGGCAAGCGCCGATGAATCGCCCTTTGAATCGATCGAGCATCGGTGTTCACTGCCGCGACAACGGCAACAATCCTTTGGCCTTGAATCGGGTCAGGCAAGCCAACAACGGCTGAGCGTGCGACACCGTCCAGCGAATCAATGACGGCCTCTATCTCTGCCGGCTCGATGCGGTAACCGGAGCGTTTGATCATTCGATCCAGCCGGCCGTGATACTGATACTCGCCGCACGAGCTCACGGATACCTTGTCCCCCGTGTGAAACCAGCCGTCACCATCCAACGGAAGGACTGCAGCACCTTGCCGCCAGTACCCGGACATCAGGCATGGCCCGCGGACCAACAACTCATTTCGCGCTTCATCGATACTTAACTCAGCGCCACATGCCGCCGACCCGATGGGTATGACGGCACCATCTTGAAGACGCCGCCGGCCAACTGGCCAATAGAGACAGACATTGGTCTCGGTTGGGCCGAAGAGATTGTAGAACTCGACACTCGGCAACTGCTCCGTCAAACGCCGAAGCTGGGGCGTGGGAAACACCTCACCGGCAAAGAGAATCCGCTTTAGCCTGGGCAAGGCCTCAGTGTCCAAGCTGCCTTTCAGCGACAGAAATATCAAGATCGAGGGTACCGTGTACCAGGTCGTTATCGCCTCGTCGGCGATCCATGCAGCTAGCTGGGTAGGCGATAAGGTCAACTCGTCGGGTACGAATACTGTGGTAGCACCACGCGCCGGCGCCGCGAACAGGTCAAACAAAGACAGATCGAAATGAAGCGGGGCCAAGCTGGCAACGCGATCACCTGGTCCGATCTCGAAGATGTCGCCAGCCCAGGTGCAAAAGGCCTCGACCGCCCGTCGCGAAATGGCCACCCCCTTTGGCACACCGGTCGAACCCGAGGTGTATAGGATCATCGCGAGTGCCTCCGAGTCGCCCTGCCATGCTGGCAAAGTTTCGCTCGAGTGCACTGCACGCGCATCTACCCTGGAGACATCGGTCCAGCCAGTGGATTCATCCAGCCAATCGCACTTGGCTCCGTCCCCCAATACCATATGGCATGCGGCATCCGTAACGATAAAGCGCAGACGCTCTGCAGAGTTGCCCTTGTCCAAGGGGACATAGCACGCACCACACTGCAAAACTGCATAGACTGCAGCGGCTGCCTGCGCACTTCTCGGCAGAAAGATCCCCACATTGTCGCCGGGCCCGACTCCAGCCTTCTGCAAAGACGCGCAGAACCCGTTCACCATGGCTGCGACACGTGCCGCGCTGTATGTTTGGTCCCGATCGCAAAAAAGGCGGCGCTCGGGTTCGGCGCCCAACCAAGCCTGCACTGCACAGCAGTCCTTCATGCTACCTGATCGCTCAGGAGTTCATCGATCAGTGCCGTGCGCAGCTGCCCGATCCAGCCTGCTGCGAAGTGTTCTGGAATAAAGTTGAGACTGAGAATGATGGCGCCCTGGTGCTGTCCGACCAGAAGTCCCAGGGAAGGCGGCGCGGTTACTGGACTATGGGGGTGAACCGCTTTGACAGCACAACCGCCGACTTCGACGATCTCGGGGTCCATCTCGCCGGTGTGGGAGTACCAGAACGAGGCACGCTCTCGACGCTTTGCTGAATAGCGAACAATCTGGCCCATTTTCTCCAAAGACAACCAGCTTCCTGCTTGCATCAGTGGCAGCATGGCACGATCGTACCCCTGCCGTACCGCCATCATGCTCTGCTCGCGCAGATGCTTGAACAGCCCTGAACGATCAGCAACCAGCGCACATGGCGCTTGTGCAAAAAGGAAGCTAACCTGATTGCCGAATACTGGAAAGAGTGCCTTTCGTCGACGCAGATTCATCGCGTAAGGCACGCAATAGGCGTCGCCCGGATCCTCACAGCGGGTCTTGTCCAGCGCCCGCATCATACAACCGATAAAGTACAAGGATATGGCAGTCATTCCGACCTGCTGTTTGGCATGTTCGAAGACCAGAGTGCTGCGCTCTCTACCCAGGTTAGTCACATCGAACGCGTAGCCCGTGCTCGGTGTCGTCTGTCGACTGGGTAGCGTGCTACTTGCTTGATCGAGCTGCTCGATCATCCGCTTGGCCCGATAGCCAAGCTTGATCTTCTGCCAAAGTCCCCAATCAGACAGCAACTTGTCTAGCACTGAGCCCGCGGTCTGGCCGCCTGATTCACCCTCCCCGAATAGGTGATACAACACGAGCTCGGCCCCTTTGGCATCGAACGCAGGATGGAACCAACGCAATACCAGTTGGCTGGTGGCACCATAAACGATCAGGGTCAGCTCGAACGGTGACGCTGATTCAGGTTCAACCGGCCTGTTCAGCACGTCTGTAGTGAGCTCATCGCGATGCCGCTGTTGCGGATCCGCAGAGTCCACATGCACGAGCCGAAAGGGGATTGGCTGCTGTGCTTGGTGATTCCAGTGGTACTGTTTGCCACGCCACACAAGACGCGCCATAGCCAGTGGGAAACGGCGTTGGAATGCGTTGCACCGATGCCGGATGAAGTCAGCATCCGGCACACCGTCGAGTACCAGGACAAGTGCACAAAGATTACCGGCCAGACCCGCTGCGCGAATCTCGCGATCCATCATCAAGGTGAAATGGTCAGCCGCATTAAGTCTGTGCAAAAGAAGCCACCCAGCAGCGCGCAGATCTATTGATGACGTGTTACCCAGTTCCGGATAGCGTTCAAGGTCCGTAGATTCTCGGGTGCAATTTCATGGTCAGGCAGTATGACACCCAACTCCTGCTCGATGAACAATACCAGTCGCATGATGCCCATGCTGTCAAGGCCGGCCTCTAACAAATCGTCATCTTCGCCAAACTGCTCCGGCTGATCGACAAAGACCAACTCATCGAATATGAATTTCTTCAATTGTGGCAGCATTTCAAAAGCCCAACGCGACTCGGATTGTTGCTCGATCAACCCGGCGCTGATAAAGACGCGCAACCGAGCTGATAAGGATTGAAGACCAGTGAACGAGCCATCCAACATCCCAGTGCGCACCTCTGTGAATCACCCGGAACAATGCACCCGGTATGCGCTGCTCTATGCACTGGTGATTAGAGGAATGCCCGGCCGCCCAGTCTCACAGCGACCGATAATCGGCGGTTCCTTGTGGCACAGTTCAGCGGGCCAAGGTAACGACATCGCCGAGGAAGGTGACGCCCGCGATAACGGCACCTGCACCGTATTCGAATTCAGTGGTGCTGCTGATCAAGTTCTTTTGCGATTGGTTGGGCATTGTGGCGATATCGCTGGACAGTGTAAACCGAGCTGCGACGGCCAGTTTGAATGCGCAGGCCGATTCTAAGGGGACAGGCACCTTCTCCACCGCGGCGAAACTAAGGCCACGCGCGACTAGGAAAACTGGATCGAAGCGTCACGTTCAGTGAGGCAACCAGATCTACGGGCCCCATCCGGTACAGTCTTTCGTTCCATCCCAGCCGCTATGTCACCGCCTATCGCCCACCGCGAAAAGTCTTCGCGCAAAAAAAAGCCCAGCTGATAAGCTGGGACTTTAGATGTTGGTAGGCGCGAGTGGACTCGAACCACCGACCCCCACCATGTCAAGGTGGTGCTCTAACCAACTGAGCTACGCGCCTGCTGAAGCAGGTCGCGAATATACCGGGACCTAGCCTCTCTCTGCAAGCCCGCTGCGGGTCTTACGGCTTGATCAAGCCGTCTGCGGCAGGGGGCGTTCGGCTTGCGCCGTCGTCGCGTCGTTCGCGGGAGTCTCTGTCGCGGGGACAGCAGGGGCGACAGCGGGTATTACACCATCGCTCTCCACCGTTCGGCCGAGCGACACACGATTCCATGCCCGCTCGTGAACATAGTAGAGCACCATCTTGGTCAGCACTTCGGTCAAACCAATCGCCGCGGCGATCTTCATGTCGCGCGTGAACAGCCAGGACAAGAACATGGTGTCGAGCGACCCGGTTATCCGCCAGGACACCGCCTTGGCCAAACTGCGCATCGGGCGCTCACTGGAGTGCACCGGTGGTAGCGGCTTGTTCGACGCATTGCGAAATAAAAACACCTGCCTTCCCCTTGTAGCCCCGAGTCCTGCTCAAGCCTCGAGTTCTACTGGCTCATAGCCGCCGTGCAATGCATCAGCCTGGTGGAGATAGTCGAGCAACTGATTCACCGCGGCTGCCACCGAGACCTCGCCGGCCTGGATGCGAACTTCGGCATGCTCGGGTGTCTCGTAGGGACTGTCAATCCCGGTGAACTGGCGGATCTCGCCGCGCTCTGCCTTCGCGTAAAGACCCTTAGGGTCACGTTCGCGGCAAACGTTGAGCGGCGCATCGATGAACACTTCGACAAACTGGCCCTCGGGTAAGATCTCGCGCACGATGCGCCGGTCGGCACGAAACGGCGAGATGAAGGCGGCCAGGACAATCAACCCGGAATCAGCCATTAACTTTGAGACTTCGCCGACGCGACGGATATTTTCTTGGCGATCGGCGTCACCGAATCCCAGGTCCTTGCACAGGCCGTGGCGCACATTGTCGCCATCGAGTAGATAGGTATGGTAGCCCTGCCGAGTTAGGATCTGTTCCAGTGCGCCGGCGATGGTTGACTTGCCTGATGCGCTGAGGCCGGTAAACCAAATCACCAGCGGGCGCTGCGATTTTTGTTTCGCCCGCGTTTCCTGATCAACCGGATGTGAATGCCATACAACGTTACTGCTCATTATCATCTCCCACTGGGATACTTTAAATTCGTAATTCAGATTCGTCGGCCATCACCAACGACCAAGTCCGATACTAATCCGGGCCAAATATAACAGAATTCGGTTGCGATTTAGGCTAGTCGTGGATACCGCACTCGCGCTTCAGGCCGAAAAAGCGCGTCTCCTCGGGGCTCATGCCAGCCTCCAATGGGCGAGTGGTATGAGTATCGCCGACCGAGACATAGCCCTTGAGCGGTATGAGTATCGCCGACCGAGACATAGCCCTTGTCCCACAACGGATGGTACGATAGCTGATGCTGCCGCAGATAGCGGTACACATCGCGATTGTTCCAATCGATGACCGGATGGATCTTGAAGCGGCCATCTTGAATTCGCACGATCGGCAAGGCCGCTCGGCTCTCAGTCTGGTCGCGGCGCAGCCCGGTAAACCAACTACCGGCATCTAGTTCCTTCAGGGCACGCTGCAGTGGCTCGACTTTATTCAGGCGATTGTAGTGTTCAATGCCCGCCAGGCCTTGCTCCCATAGACGTCCGTAGCGCGCCTCCTGCCAACTCGGCGATAGCGCTGCACGGTAGACATGGAGATTGAGATCCAGTTGCGTGCTCAGCTCATCGACGAAGCCATAGGTCTCTGGGAAGAGGTGTCCTGTATCGACGAGGACGACCGGGATGTTTCCCTGGATTCGTGTCACCAGGTGCAGCATCAGCGCCGCCTGGATACCGAAACTAGATGTCAGGACCGGATTGTCAGGCAGGTAGTGCAGGGCCCACTCGATCCGGCGCTCAGGACTCAGCGTCTCGAGTTTGCGGTTGATACGCTCGAGGTTGGCCGGCAGCTCCAGCTCGGGCGGCGACAATTGTTCAAGCGCTGTCATGGTAATCCTCTACCGGGTTTTTCACTGGCGCAACCACGCCGGCGCGGATCAGGAAGTCGCCGAAGCCCTCATCTGCCTCTGCCTGCTCGGCGTAATCCGCAAACAACTTATCGAGCGTCTCCAAAATGCCGGTCTCATTGAGGTTCTTGCGATAGAGCCTGGCGATACGTTGCCCCCTGCCGTCGCCGCCCAAGTGCAGGTTATATCGGCCGGGACCTTTGCCCACCAGACCGACCTCCGCGGCAAACGGCCGCGCGCAGCCGTTGGGGCAGCCGGTCATGCGCATCACGATCGCGCGATCATCTACCCCATGATCGGCGGCGAGCCTATCGATCTTGTCGAGCAGCGCCGGAAAGTAGCGTTCGGACTCGGCCATCGCTTGGGAGCACGTTGGCAAGGCGACACAGGCGATGCTGGCCAGCCGCGTAGGGCTGTGCCCGTCGGCCAACAGGCCGTGTGCCCGCGCCAAATCCTCGATCGCTGATTTTTCCTCCTCCGGAACATTGGCAACGATTAGGTTTTGGTTGGCGGTAATGCGAAACTCACCCTTGTGCTGCGCTGCGATCGCGCGCAAACCGCTCATCAACCGTCGCTCGTCGGTGTCTTCGACCCGGCCGTTTTCGATATATAATGTTAGATGCCAGCTGCCATCGGCATTACGCACCCAACCGAATTGGTCGCCCTGGGTCGTGAACTGCACCGGCCTGGCTGCTTCGAAACGCACTCCGGCACGTTTTTCTACCTCGACTACGAAGGCATCCAAGCCCATCCGATCAATCGTGTACTTGAGGCGGGCATGTCTGCGGCTCTCCCGATTACCGAAGTCACGTTGTGTAGTCAGCACCGCCTCGGCAACCGCTATCGTGTCGTCGAGCTGAACGAAGCCGAGTTCATCAGCGAGACGCGGGTAAGTGCTGTTGTCGTCATGCGTGGTACCCATTCCGCCGCCGGCCAACACATTGAAGCCGAGCAGATGGTCATCCTCAGCGATCGCGACAAAACCCAGGTCGTTGGTGTAGACATCGACATCATTACGCGGCGGAACCGCAATCGCTGTCTTGAACTTGCGCGGCAAATAAGTCTCGCCATATAGCGGCTCGGTCTCGCCACCCGCAACTGGCTCATCATCGAGCCAGATCTCGTGATAGGCCCGAGTCTTGGGCAGCAAGTGGGCGCCAATCCTCTTGGCCCAACCATAGACCTCGGCATGCAGCGCCGAGCGCTCTGGGTTTGGGTCGCATAGCACATTGCGATTGACATCACCGCAGCCGCTGATCGAATCGATCATCGCCTGATTGATGCGCTGTATCAGCGGCTTCAGGTTTTTCTTCAGGATGCCATGGAACTGAAACGTTTGGCGTGTGGTCAGGCGGATCGTCCCGTTGGCGAGTTCGCGTCCGGTTGCATCGATGGCCAGCCACTGCTCAGGCGTGCAGACGCCGCCCGGCAAACGGGCGCGCAGCATGAAACTATAGTAAGGCTCAAGGAACTTTTGTTGACGCTCGACCCGAAGGTCGCGGTCGTCTTGCTCATAGAAACCATGAAACTTGCTTAGTTGCGTATCATCCGGGGACAGCGCACCAGTCAGGGGGTCGACCAGGCTCTCGCGCAAGGTGCCACGCAGGTGCTGGCTGCGTGCCTTGATGTCCTCATTAGGATGGAGCTCGCCTCCCATCAATAGGCGTCCTTTTGATAGCGGCCCTCGGCCTGCAACTCCTCGATGTACTCAGCCGCCGCAGCAGCGTCCAGCCCAGCATGCGTCTCGACGATCGCCTGCAGCGTATCTTGCACTGCGCGCGCCATCGCCAAGCCACCACAGACATAGAAGTGCGCACCTTCCTGCAACCAGCGATAGACCTCGGCACCATTTTCGCGCAAGCGGTCCTGCACATAGGGGCGATCGTCACTGTCGCGCGAGAAGGCCAGGCTGACCTCGTGCAAAAGCCCGGCGTCGCGGTGCGCAATCCAGTCGGTCTGATACAAGAAATCGCGATGGAAATGCCGGTTGCCGAACACCAGCCAATTCTTTCCATCTGCGCCGGTCGCGGCACGTTCCTGCAGGAAGCCACGAAAGGGTGCGATGCCGGTACCGGCACCGACCATGATCACTGGAGCATCGCCGTTCTTCGGCAGGCGAAAACCATTGTTCTCGGCTACGTAAATAGCCTGGACGTCGCCCGGCTCCACGCGCCGCGTCAGATGCCCGGAGGCTCCACCCAGATGCTCGCGACCGAACGCCTCGTACTCGACGGTCGCGACGGTCAGATGCACCTCGTCCGGTGTTTCCGCCTGACTGGAGGCAATCGAGTAAAGGCGTGGCTGCAGGGGTTGCAACAAGCTGACTAGGGTGTCGGCGGTGACCTCACCAGGGTACTCGGCGAGCAAGTCGATGAGCTGGCGCTCACCGGCAAAGTTACGCAACTGCGCCTTGTCTTCGCGCAGCGCGAGCAGCTCCTGGTTGCCGGTTTGCTCGGCCCAGGCGTTGACCACCGATGGGTGCAGCTGGGTCAGCTCGCGTTCATTGATCAGCG
Source organism: Chromatiales bacterium (assembly GCA_028284585.1). Classification (GTDB taxonomy): domain Bacteria; phylum Pseudomonadota; class Gammaproteobacteria; order Chromatiales; family Chromatiaceae; genus Thiosocius. Next base: position 36,085 of record JANQRK010000056.1, on the reverse strand, counting down.
CCTCTCGCAGCTCTAGCGAGCGGCCTTGCAACGCCACCGCGGCGTCTGCGGACAGACCGGTCATTGCCAGCACCTGATCGACCAACGCTGGATCGTTGCGGAACAGCACGCCGAGCGAGTCGCCGGGCTGGTAGCGGATGGTCTCTGGATCGATCTCGAGTACTAGATTGTGAACCGCACCGATGGCGTCGTCGGTCGTGATCCGGCGGTTGTCCACGACTTCGGCCTCGTAGGGGTGGTTACGGTCGTAGCGCACCACCGCAGGGGCCTGACGCTGCAACGGAATGACTTGTGCCCCATCGGCCGGCCGATTCTTCTCGGCAATCTTCAGCACTTGGTCGTACCAGGCCTGGGTGTGCACTTCGTAGTCCACATCGGCATCGACCCGATCGACCACCGAGGTCGCACCGAGATCCTGCAGTTGTTGGTCGAGGTCTTTCGCCGCCTGGTTGAAGAACTCGTAACTCGAATCGCCAAGGCCGAATACCGCGTATTCCAATTCACCGAGCTGCGGGGGTTTCTTACCTTTGAGATAGCGGAACAGTTCGAGCGCCCCCTCGGGCGGCTCACCCTCACCCTGGGTGCTGATCACGACATAAACCAGCTTCTCTTTGGCCAGGTCGCGGGCGCGGTAGTCGTCAACCGAGACCAAGCGCGGAGCCAGCCCGCGGTCGGCGGCACTCTCGGCTAGGGCCTCGGCCACTGCACGGGCGTTTCCACCAACTGATGCGTAGAGGATGGTAAGACTTGGTGCGACCGTCGGTGCGAGCGTCGGTGCAGATCGGGCCGCACCCATGCCGGCCAGATAGCCGCTGGCCCAGGTCAACTGGTCCTGAGTCAGTCCCTCAACCGCTTGCGCCAAGCGCGACAGCTGAAAGCTGTTCAGCGGAAGATCGGACCCGGTCGACACGTCGTTGGCTGCGTTTCGCATGTTCTTAACTACCCCAGTTCAAGGCTCTCAGCGTGTTATGGGTAGTAATCTTCGACGTGTTCTACATTCTACTGAAGTAATGATTTTTACTTTTTAATCACGATTTGTGATTTTAAAGGAGAAAAAACGTGGAATTCCGGCAACTTGCGTCACTTGTCACCGTGGTAGAATCCGGCTTCAACGTCACCGAGGCCGCCGATCGCCTGCATCTGGTGCAATCGGCGGTTTCCCAGCATCTGGCCCGACTCGAGAAGGAATTGGGGGCCAAGCTGTTTACCCGCCGGGGTAAACGGCTGGTCGGTCTGACCGCGGCCGGCGAGGGAATACTGAACTATGCCCGTGACGCACTCGCGATTCGCGAAAACATTCTAGCAATCGGACGCGACCACGTCGAAGAGGCGACCGGGGTGTTGCGCATTGGTACTACCCACACCCAAGCGCGTTATGTCCTCCCTGCGATTATTCGTGAATTCCGTATGGTTTTTCCCGGCGTCAACCTGCAGATCCACCAGGGCACTCCTCAGCAACTCGTGGAAATGGTCGTGGCCGACCGGGTCGATTTTTCCATCTGTACCGAAGAACTGGGCGAGCATCCGAATTTGATTGCAGTGCCGATCTACCGCTGGAATCGCTGTCTGATCGCCCTGCAGGGGCATCCTGTATTACTCAGCAGCCCGCTCAGCTTGGAAAATGTCTGTGAGCACCCGCTGATCACCTACACCTTTGGATTTACCGGCGCGAGTCATCTGCGATCGACCTTCGCACGCGCCGGGCTCAAGCCGAACATCGTACTCAGCGCAGCGGACACGGATGTGATCAAGACTTACGTGCGCGAAGGGCTGGGTATCGGACTGGTCGCCACACCGGCTTACTCCGCACAACACGACACCGACCTGGAGATGCGCGACCTGAGCCACCTGTTGCCCTGGGAAACGACCTGGGTCGCCTATCATCGCGACAAGTATCTGCGGCGCTATCAACAACAATTCATCGAGCTGCTCAATCGCATGACCCTGGACAACGGCATGACACGTGAGGACGCCTGAGTCGGCTCGGAACCCTAGGCAACCGGCCCCCTACCCTGCAGTTCTTTCAACTGATCGCGGATACGTGCCGCCTCTTCGAACTCCAGATCCTTGGCATGTCGGTACATGCGCTTTTCCAGCTCTTTGACCCGTTTCCCCATCTGCGCCGGTGTCAAAGATTCGTACTCAGCGGTTCGCTCCGCGACCTTGGCGAAGCGACTGGCGGTCGCCGGGGCACCAGGATAGGCCGCCTCCATGATGTCGGCGATGTTTTTTTGTACGGTTTGCGGCGTGATGTCATGTGCCGCGTTGAACGCCATCTGCTTGCGCCGACGCCGTTCGGTCTCGTCGATGGCGCGGCGCATCGAGCCGGTGACATGGTCACCGTACAAAATCGCCTTGCCGCGCACGTTACGCGCAGCGCGGCCAATCGTCTGGATCAACGAGCCCTCCGACCGCAAGAAGCCTTCCTTGTCGGCATCCAGAATGGCGACCAGCGAGACCTCGGGCATATCCAGTCCTTCGCGCAACAGGTTGATGCCCACCAACACATCGAACTCACCCAGGCGCAGGTCACGGATGATCTCGACCCGCTCGACGGTGTCGATATCGGAATGCAAATAGCGCACGCGCACACCGTGTTCGATCAGGTAATCTGTAAGGTCTTCGGCCATACGCTTGGTCAGCGTAGTCACCAGGATCCGATCACCGAGGTCGACACGCTGCCCGATCTCGGACAGCAGATCATCGACCTGACTCTTCGCCGGCCGCACCTCGAGCTCCGGATCGACCAAACCGGTCGGCCGCACCACTTGCTCGACGATCGCACCCGAGTGCTCACGTTCGTAGTCGCGCGGTGTGGCGCTAACATAGATAGTCTGTGGCGAACGCGCCTCGAACTCCTCGAAGCGCAGCGGCCGATTGTCGAGCGCCGATGGCAATCGGAAGCCGTACTCAACCAGGGTCTCTTTGCGCGACCGATCGCCACGGTACATGCCGCCTAGCTGCGGAACCGTGACATGCGATTCGTCGACCACCAAGAGGGCATCATCGGGCAGATAGTCGAATAGTGTCGGTGGGCCCTCACCGGGCGCCCGCCCCGACAAGTAGCGCGAGTAGTTCTCGATCCCCGAGCAGTAACCCAGCTCCACCATCATCTCCAGATCGAACTGGGTGCGTTGCTGCAGGCGCTGGTACTCGACCAGCTTGTTCACCTCATGCAGGTGATCGAGTCGCCCCTTGAGCTCGACCTTGATCCCCTCGACGGCCTCGAGGATGGTTTCGCGCGGGGTCACATAGTGCGTCTTCGGGTAGACGGTGTAGCGCGCTACCCTGCGCAGCACCTCGCCGGTGAGCGGATCGAATACCGCCAGGCCATCGATCTCATCGTCGAACAACTCGATACGCAGTGCCTCATCGTCAGACTCTGCCGGATAGATGTCGATGATCTCGCCGCGCACGCGGTAGGTGCCGCGATGCAACTCGACATCATTGCGCCGGTACTGCAATTCAGCGAGGCGGCGCAGGATCGCGCGTTGGTCGATGCGCTCGCCCCGCGACACGTGCAGCATCATGCGCAGGTACAGGCGGGGGTCGCCCAGCCCGTAGATCGACGAAACCGTCGCGACCACGATGACGTCGCGGCGTTCGAGCAGGGCCTTGGTGGCCGACAGCCGCATCTGCTCGACGTGCTCGTTTACCGAGGCGTCCTTTTCGATGAATGTGTCAGACGCCGGCACATAGGCCTCGGGCTGGTAATAGTCGTAGTAGGACACGAAGTACTCGACGGCATTGTCCGGGAAGAAGTCGCGGAACTCCCCGTAGAGCTGGGCCGCCAGCGTCTTGTTGGGAGCCAGCACCAGCGCCGGGCGCTGCACTCGATCGACCACGTTGGCGATGGTGAAGGTCTTGCCCGAACCCGTCACTCCCAGCAGGGTCATCCCGGCCTCGCCATCTTGCAAGCCGTCAACCAGGCGCTCGATCGCCGCCGGCTGGTCGCCGGCCGGCGCAAATCGGCTGCTCAGTCGGAAGCGCTTTTCTGCCATCTAGGTAGTGATCGCGGACAAATCAATCCGGTATCATAGCAACGGATCTAGTAGGGAAGCGCCACGACCCAGGAGGCCTGCCGGGATTCCCATGAGCATCAAGCTGTCCAACCGAGTACAGGCCGTCAGGCCATCCCCCACACTGGCCGTTACGGCGCGAGCCAGCGAACTGCGTGCCGCAGGGCACGACGTGATCGGGTTAGGCGCCGGCGAACCCGACTTCGACACCCCTGAACACATCAAGGAGGCGGCACGCCAAGCACTGGCGGATGGCCGCACCAAATACACCGCAGTCGACGGCACCCCGGCGCTGAAGCAGGCGGTGATCGACAAATTTCAGCGTGATAATGGGTTCGAGTTCACGCCGGAGCAGATCCTGGTGTCATGCGGCGGCAAACAGAGCTTCTACAACCTGGCGCAAGCGATACTCGACCCCGGCGACGAGGTGATCATCCCGGCACCCTATTGGGTGTCATACCCGGACATGTCAATCCTCGCCGGCGGCGTACCCGTACTGGTCCATGCGGGCGCCGATCAGCACTTTAAGATCACCCCGGCCCAACTACGCGGGGCCCTGACCGAAAAGAGCCGCCTACTGGTCATCAATAGCCCGTCCAACCCGAGCGGAATGGCCTATACCGCCGACGAACTCGGGGCTTTGGGCGAGGTGCTACGCGACTATCCCAAGCTGGTAATCGCAACCGATGACATGTACGAACACATTCGCTGGGACACTGACCAGCCGTTCGTGAATATCCTCAACGCCTGCCCAGATCTGACCAATCGAACGCTGGTGCTCAATGGCGTTTCTAAGGCCTATGCAATGACCGGTTGGCGGATCGGCTATGCCGGGGGACCGGCCGAAGTCATTCGGGCGATGAAGAAAATTCAGTCGCAGAGTACCTCGAATCCTACGTCGATTTCCCAGTATGCGGCCGAGGCGGCACTCAAGGGTCCCCAGGAATGCATCGACGAGATGCTGGTCCAGTTCAAGCAGCGCCACGACTACGTGGTCGGGCGGCTCAATGCGATGCGCGGCATCGAATGCCTGCCGACTGACGGCACCTTCTATGTGTTCCCGTCGCTCAAGGGCCTGATCGGCGAAATCGATGAGGTGCATGACGATTTGCAGCTGGCCGAACACCTGCTCGTCGAGGCCGGCGTCGCGCTGGTGCCGGGTTCCGCTTTCGGGCTGACCGGCCACGCGCGGATCTCGATTGCAACCAGCCAAGACAATCTGCAAAATGCGCTGGACCGGATCGAGCGCCTGATCGGCTGAACTCGGCGCCCTCCTCCGGAAAACTCAATTAAATCCGAACGCCCACGGATAGGGCGGCGCTGATCGGCAAGGAGGCCAATCGACATGGACGTCTACAACACCCCTCAAACCCGCTCACGCGGGTTCAATCTTATCGAATTGTTAACCACACTCGCGCTGACCAGTGTGTCGCTCGCGATCTTGGTCCCCAGTTGGGCGGCGTTCGCCGAGCGTTCGCAAATCACCAGCGTATCGAACCAGCTGCTAAACCACCTACGCTATGCGCGCAATGCCGCGGTCACGCACAATCGCATGATCAGTTTATGCCCCAGCGATGACGGGGCCAGTTGCTCCGGCGACCCGTTCGGTTGGCAACATGGCTACCTGGTGTTCGAGGACCGCGACGGCAACCGCGATCGCAGCCCCGGCGAGGCACTGTTGCGGATTCAAGACCCCCTGCAGACGAGTATGCGCCTGCACAGCACAGCCGGCAGACCGGCGATCCGTTTTCGGCCGGATGGCGCTGCTTGGAGCACCAATACCAGCTTCAGCGTCTGCCTAGGCGACGACCCGGCGATGTATCGCGCGGTTATTTTGCTCGGCACCGGCCGTGCCCGAGTCGATCAGCGGCTGCCAAGCGGTCTTCCAGTGACCTGCAGCTAATCCGCGCATGACCTAGACGAGGCGCGAATCCAAGGTCTCAAACGGGCCCTAAATCTTGACTGTCTCAGGCCGAAACCTTTAACATTCGCGCTCTCAATTATTCCCCTGTGGCGCAGCGGTAGCGCAGCGGACTGTTAATCCGTTGGTCGTTGGTTCGAATCCAACCGGGGGAGCCAATGCTTTCAGTCACTTCCCGTTATCTCACGTCCCGTGCCGACAGGTCAGGGACCAAAACGGGTCCAATTTGTGGCAACTTTCTCCAAGGTTAAGAGGGCTTCCGGGTACGCCTGGAGAGCCCGCATTCGGGACGCTTCGGTAGAGCACGTCCAGTCGAAAGTGTTTCAACGCAAGGCTGACGCCAAGGCATAGGCAAGCCGTACCGAGCGCGAACAGACAACACCGGCCGCACCCCTGCTGCACGACCTCAGTATCGAGTATGTCCGCTCATGGACCGGCAAGGACAAGACCGCCCTGCAATGCACCGACTGGTGGGTAGACCGCCTAGGCCGCCTGAAGCTGACCGACATCACCGCCGACCTCATATCGTCCCACCTGGACCAGTACGCCAAAGGACGCCGACCGGCGACCTTAAACCGGCCACACGCCGCGCTGAGCGGTGTGTTTCAGTACGCGGTGCAACGACGCTTTGTCGATGCCAGCGAGGCCCGCCGTATCCCGTATCGACCCGAGAAGAATCACCGCAACCGCTACCTGTCAACCGAGGAGCGGGTGTTGTCCCTACCACCTCTGACGATGCAGGCGATGGTGGACTGCGGGGAGAACGGCGGGTCTGACGGCGGGTTGATCTTCCAAGTCGTGGAGCCGCGTAAGCATTGCGAGGCTACGCTAAAGGCGGCGGGTATCTGGGACTTCCGGTTCCACGATCTCCGTCGCTCGGCTGCCTCGTACCTGGTCATGGGCGTGGCGACGCTGTACGAGGTCGGCGAGGTACTGGGCCACCGGTCGGTACAGACGACCAAGCGGTATGCTCACTTTCCTGTGTCGCACAAGCAGAGGTTGACCGGTCGGCTGCTCGGTGACATTCATACGCCGTGATTGACGCGCCAAGTTCCTACGGACTGCCCTTAGGCTCGCCCAACATCGCGAGGTAGCGAAGCTCCTCAATCAACTCGGCATCGGAGGACATCGTGTCCCAATCCCCCATTTCCGAAACGGACCGTCCGGCACCAGCAAACCCAGGATAGACGGATGTGCCCATGACATTGAAGGTGCGAGCAAGTTTTCTGAGCAAACGCCCTGCATCTTGCGCAGGCGCTACAAGTTCAATGAGCAGTGGGTCCGTCAGCACATTTTGAGCGATCACCGACTCGTTAAGGCAACGGCCGGCCTCCACAAGCTCACTGACTGGCTGTTCCAGATTTCTGGCAAGCACATCGTCTTTCGGTTTCAATTCGCGTTCCACAACACAGGTAAACGTCCCTTGTTGTGCGGCGATGTTCGGATTACCAGCATTCGGCACGTTAATCAGTCGCACCATCGATTTGATTTGCGCCGGCTCTGGAGGACTCCCTCCACTGAACACTTCCACCGTAAGGTCTGCCATCTGCGAATTTAGAGCATAAAGCGTCACTTGAGATTTCGCCGAGTTCTCCTTAGCTGCACCATATGCAGCGAAATACAGCCCAACCAACGGTGCCCGAGTCCAATCAAGGGCGCGTGTGGGAACCCCGTAATGCTGAGCGAGTGCCATGAGCCCGTGCAGTTGTGTAGGAGGCCAACGTTTTCGACCTTGCGAACACTCAAAGACAAGCCGGTTTAGCTCGTGCAGAGGAACCTCAAAGAGGCCAGGTATAGGCAGCCCCTGATGGTCCGCGAATGAGGCGAACCTCTTGAGTACATTCCACTCCCGTACTACTTGGGCTTCGTTCGATTCTGCTGGCTTCCCGTTGTCCGAAGGGAATCTAGCTCCCCTCCTTAGAGCAGAAGGTACAAGCTCGTGTTCCTTGTTTCCTTGCCCTCGATATATCCACCGTCGCCTTTCCCAAATATCTTCCGTCAAGAGGTGTTGTAGAAGGGCTTCGCCGCTGTCGAACGCTATGGACTTAACTCCGGCTGTGCTCATATCTGGTGGGGCGCTAATTGTTGGTAGACCTGTGCCAGTGGGGTAAGACCGCACCGACGCGAAACAACGCACAGCAACCTATCGCAGGGTCGAGTTGTTTTGCCACAAAAATATGAGAGGGTGATTGGATGTAGGGAGCGCACGTGACGTTTCCCCTTACCGCCTGAGTATCCCCGGTAAGAGTCCTCTGAGCTAGATTTGGCAATAGGAGGACGGGAGATGAGCAAAACACCACGGCATATGCCGGAGCAGATCGCAGCGATACTGAAACGGCAAGAAGGCGGTCTGGAGGTCGCTGAGATTTGCCGGCAGGAGGGAATCAGCGAGCAAACCTTCTACCGTTGGAAGTCGCAATTTAGCGGGGTGGTGCGAGCGAGGTGAAGCGCCTGAAGTCTTTGGGGGACGATAACCGCAGGCTGAAGCAGTTGCTGGGCGAGAAAGAGCTGGACATCCAGGGCTTGAAAACGATCGTCGAGGGAACGTATTGAGGCCTTCACAGGGACGTCGAGCTGCGGAGGCCGATATTTGCAAGCATCAGCTCAGCATACGCCGCGCCTGCCGTTCGACAGGTCTCGCGGGGGCAAGCTGATACTACCGACGACGGAAAGATCCTGGAGAGGTACGGTTGCGCGACCGACCACGCGAACTGACTAGCCACCTCCTGTCGCTTACCCCAAACGGCGACGTCCGCCGCCCGCTAAAGACTCCGCACCGAGACGGCACAACTCACGTCATCGTCGAACCACTGGATTTCATTGCCAGGCTGGCGACGCCGTAGCCGAGATTGCGAGTGGCCTAGTGACCGATGCCACGGTGAAGCGTACGTCGGCCAGCCCGTCGTCGGGGCACATTTGGGGCCGTGACGCCACTCTGCACGCTGATGGGCGAGCCGGCACGGCCAGCCGCCCCGAGGTCATGTGCCGGGTGCTCGGCACGGTCTACCACGGCTTTCTAGCAGATGTGCGCGTCTTCGTGTTCGACAAATGCCATGCGTGTCCGCCCCTGCTGAATCGTCCTTGAGCGTGGCACTCCGCTTCGCGGCGGGTCGTTTCTTTCCGGCGTGATAGGCAGCGATAATGGTCTTGGTGCCGCCAATGGTCCGACCGGTCACAGTCCGGCCGTTTGACCGATAACTGAAACTGCAAGGACAAACCGATGCCGGACTACCAGATTGATGCCCGCGACGCCCGCAAGCTGCGGATCGGTGCAAGCGATGCGATAGTCGCCGAGTTTCGGCGCGGGCGCTTCATCCAGGATATGAAGGGCGAGATTAACGGCCAGCCGAGTGCAATGATGCTCCCGGCGCCGTGGCGCGGCATGCGCTACCGGCTGCTGCAGGGCGACCGCGAACTCGCGAGCGCGGCGCCGCCCGACTTCAGACGAGCCCCGGAGTCGAGCGGCCATCTCGCCAGCTTTGCGATCGAGATGCCGGGCAGGAAACTCGACCTCGCCGGCCAGGACCGCTTCGGCCTGTTGTACCTGCTCAGCGAACGGGGCAGCGAGCTAGGCCGGTTGCAGCAGCGCGACTTTGATGAGCAGGGGACCTGGAGCGCAGACTTCCACACCCGCGAGGACTCGCCGGGCCTCGCGGCGTTCGTCGCGTGGCTGGTGCGCGAGGTGAGACAGAAGCTCGTCGGCTGAGCGGCCTCACGGCGCCGCTGTGCGTCTGCCCTTGCGTTGCGTGAGGCGTGTGCCCCCAAGGTAGAGCAGCAGCGCGACGCCGAGCAGCATCAGGATCCCGAAAATCGCCGCGGCTGATGGCGCGCGGACGATGACGAAGCGTCGCGGCTCGTCCGCGTCGATCCAGCACGTCGCGGTGCTCCCGATCGGGAATCCGCGCAGCTCCTGCGGGGAGCGCGTTGGGCCGTCTGCGGCCCAGCCGGCCGTGATCAGTCGCTCCCCGCCCCATTCGATCGCAACCGCGGCAAGCGGATGTCCCTGCATCGTGGGCCGGCGACTCTCGCGGTATGACCCCCGAACGGTGCCCGAGGTCGACCCGGGCTCGACCAGTGTCGCGACAACGCGCTGGTCGAGAATCTCGCAAGGCGTCGCCTCGAAGCGGACGTATGGCTCTGCGATGGATACCAGCAGTCCCGCAGCCACGATCAGACAGAGCAGTGCGCACGCCAGTGCGAAGGTCCGTCCAAACCGGGATGCGCGTTCCGTGTGCGTCTCCCCGGAGCGGCGGCGGATTAGGAATATCACGATAAGCGCCACGACGATTGTCGGCAGGTACGCCATCACAAACGTAAACGGATCCGCCAAATCGGCGCGCGAATCCGGCCCTGCGCGCTCGTCGTGGATCGAAAAGACCTGCTCCGTGCGTTCCGGCAGATCAACGACGCGGACATCAACGCCCCAGCCGCCGGTCGCGAGGTCCGCAACCGCATCGTCCGGGCGGGCGAGGACCGTGAGCGACAGTGCGCCACGTGCGCCGGCGGGCAGGGAGAGCAGCGGCCACCGGACCTTACTCGTCGGCCCCGGCCGTCCGAGCTTCTGAACCCCGCCCCCGTGAGACGCGTCGACGAACAGCACGCCGTTGTCGAGGACTGCATCTATGGAAACGACGCGATCCGCGCCGCCCGTGTTGTCTACAACGATCGACAAGCTTCCAACGTCGCCTGGACGGAGTTCTTCGCCATCGAGCATCACGGCAGCGTCTCCGGGGCCCGGCGCGCCCGACCCCGCGACATGCCATGCGCCGCTACCGCGCGGCGTCACATCACCGGTCTCCCGGAGCGGCTGTCCCCCCGCGTAACGCTGCAGGAGTGTTCGCCCCGGACCGCGCACGAGATCCGCGACCGTGCGGCCGCTGTCGTTCTCCGCGTGCACATCGGCGCCGCCTTCGAGGAGCAGCTCAATCAGTTCGGCGGGCTGATCTCCCTGCTGCATCAACGCGGTGAAGCCCTGCCGGCTGCGGGCGTTCGGATCGGCCCCGCCGGTGAGCAGTAGGCGCACGACGTCGATGTCGTCGGTCCGCATCAGCAGTGTGTGACCGCGCTCGTCCGCGGCATCCGGGTCGAGCCCGGCGTCGAGCAGTGCGGCCACCATTTCTGCTCCGCTCGCGCGGTGCAGCACGGGATTGCCGGACCTGTCCCGAGCCGCCGGATCGCCGAGCCCTCGCCCCGCCAGCTTAGCGACGAGCGCGACGTCATCCGCTTCGATCGCCGCCTCGAGTCGTGCAATCCGGCTCTCGAGCAGATTCCAGCCCTGCGTCGAGCGCGCGAGCACGTCGCCCGGCGCGGCCGGCGCAAGCGCGAGAAGCGCACCGCACAGGAGCAGCACACCGAGTACCAAGGTGCCGGCAAGCCATGGGTTAAAAAAGGCGTCCGGCAGCGACGCAAACACAAGGTAGCCGCCCCAGTAGCCGAGCACTGCGGCGAGCAGCGCCAGGCCGACGGCGAAGGGAAGATCGGTGAAATCGCGCAGCACGAAGAACAGCGCGACGCCGAGTACAATCGGGATCAGGCATCCGCCGCGCCGACGCTTCCCGTCGGCCGCCTCTCCCGGCCGTCTCCCCGAAGCGCCCGCCCCTTTCCTCGCTTCTTCGACACCTTGCGCCATGCCCCAAGGTAGCGGTTGACCTAGAAGAAATCCAGCGGGTCGGGAGCCCTTAAGAGTGACGATCCATCACGACGATAAAGCAGGGATAGCCACTCGGCCTGATACCCTGTGCCGCAGGACAACTTCGCAAGGATGCGATCATGGTGCCTTCGCCGACTGGCATGGAGGCCAGTTCGGTTATTGGCGCGCCGTCGTATGTGCGTCACCGCCCGGAGCGCACCCTCGCTTATCCACTCGTCGAGGAACACTATCCTGCATTCAAGGTGCATCTGGCTGTGCAGGGCGCGGACTTGCCGGAGTATGCGCAGCAGGAGTTAGAGGAGTACATCAAGTGCGCGCGTCTCGGGCACGGTTTCCTGCGCTTGCGCTTCGACAGGTGTCCTGCCGAGCGCCTGGTAGCTTCCGCTGGGTGCAGGCCCCGACCAGCGCCTAGCTTGCCCGACTGACCCAGGCCTTGGCGCTGCGCATCGGCCGCTACCTGGAACGCCAGGCCTTGTCAGATCACTCTGTCCCGGCTTGTATCGCGATCGCGTCTTCCGAGAAATTCGAACGCCAGTTCTGGCGTTTTAATTCGTGCACAAGACAGTCGTCGTCACCAAACTTTCGGCGGCCGACCGGTGTGAAGCCGAGGCGACGATAAAACTTGTGAGCACGAACATTACTCGCCAGCGGATCAATGACGATTGCTGTAACTGTCGGATCGGCGAAACAGCGTTGCAAAGCGAGACGCATCATAGTTTCGCCATAGCCCCTGCCAAGACAGTCTGGTTCCCCTATCCAGATATCGATTGCACACAAGTTTGGCTGTATCTCACCCCAATAGTGCGTGCTTTCCAGGTGTGGATCGATGATTTGCATCGCTCCTATGGGTTGCCCACACAATTCGGCAATCAAATACTCGTTGTGTTCGTCCTGCGCAGCGAGCTCGTCGGGCCAATATGCGTCTACAAAAGCTTTCTCGGCGGCGGGATCGTCGGTGGTTGCCGAAATGACGTGTGGCTGTCGATCCCAACGTTCGAGTAGGGATGCGTCTGACTGAGAGGCCGGTCGAAGGACGATATCGGGATTCATCGGGTTTCGATCAAATCTGACACTGACTTGGCGTCCGAGGGAGCCCTTCCGCCCCATCTCGACGTCTATAAGATCGACGAGAAACGAGTAGTCGCCGCCGCCCGCCAGCACCCTGCAAACGTCCGCTGGACCCTCAGTAGACTACAACCATCTTGAAAGTATGGTTTCACCAAAACAGGCACAAAAGGCCTTGTTTTTGGTGTTTGTGTTAGTAATTACCTCGACCAACCCATTTTTAATGGCCTTTTGGTGCCTTTTTTGGTGCAAGGCGGCAACACCACCGCACCACATGCCGGAGGCCATGCGCTCCGGGTGGGCAATTGGAATTGCCCCAGGCCCTGGGGTCGGCCGGCTCCGGCTACCCGGCCACGGTCTGACCGGGACCTACTCCTCGCTAACCTTCAGCTCATTCAATTCCTTATTCGCTCACCTCGACCTGTACGGCCACTCAGGGCGGAAAATCACCCCGGCGAGGTACTTCATCGAGAGCTTCGGCGAAGATCGCAAGGTCCTCGACGCGATCGAGGCCCCGATGCCCCAGGGTTCAGACATCCCTTGGTGGCAACCACCTGTTGCCGTATCACAACCGCCATCATCACCGCAGCCAGCCCGCAGCCTTCTTTCGTGCTACAACTCAACGTAAGAAAAGAAGCAACAGGGAGGATTGCCGCATGTGCCGATTCATGTGCTTTTTGTCAAAGGGGTCCGCAGGCCGGTCAGTTCTCCGCGCGTCCGGGGCTTCCCCGATAGCATTGCTGATGCTTTTGGCGCTTGCCGCGGCAACGGCTCACGGATTTGAAGAGAGCTGGGAGAGCGCGACGGGATGGATATACTCACCAATCAATGATGATTTTCTCCATGCTGACGAAGGGACCTGGCTCATTGGCGACACGGTATCAGAGTTCCCGGAGTGCGGGCCTTCACCCCACGAGGTAAATATAGATCGCACTGCCCGCGGTAAAGAACTGCGGCTGATTTCGCACGACAGCAACAGTACCTGCAGCGACAATATCTGGCTCGACTTGGTAGATGCCAGTCGATTCGGTTCGTCAAACCTCAACAAGGGTTTTTCCATCCCGATAACGGCTCGTACTCGGATCGCGTTTGAACAGCGCGGGATACTATCGAATCCTCGGCGACAGGGATGGGGACGAAACTGCATAGGTCCGCCCTGCTTTGACAATATCTCACTCCGGGTTGTGGACAATCGGGGCAACATTCTGGCCTATGTGCTGCAGCGTTCACCTGGTGCCGAAGCCAACATACCAAATGCAAATTTTGGGGACCTCTACCGTGAGATCTTCCTTGATCGTACCGGGGGCCAGTACAACCGCAACTTGTTCGACGACTTCAAAAGACTGCCAGGATTTGTACCTAACGGTGCGGAGGTACACCAGATCAATCTGAGCGTGGACGAGCATGGCTGGGCAGTGTTTGACGACATAGCCATTGGAACAGACATCGAGGCTTACATACCCGCAGTGCCAGAGATCATCGTAGTGCCGGAAACAACGGGGATCTTGACGGGCGTGGGCCGTGAGCTAGTACAGCCATGGCCTACGACTAGTGCTTCAGACAATGAATTTCATGTGTGGCTCAAACTTAAAGCATACGAGGATATAGGCCGGGACGCCGACTGGTGGGTTGTAGCCGAATTCCCGTCAGGTTGGTACTACTACACTTATTCATTCGACTCTCCGGCGAGCTGGACCAGCGTCGGAGATGACATCGGCGCTATCGCGCCCGCCTACCAAGGGAAACTGGTTTCATTCCCAAGTCTGGGATTTCCCCTATTTGTGGATTCATTGCCAGCACTGGAACCCGGGCGTGCCCGCTTCTACTTTGGTGTGGACCTACAGCGGAACGGACGACTGGATCTCGGCTCACTAAGATTTGATTTTTTCGATGTCGAGTACCAACCGGCTGGGCAATAAGGATAAAGGCGTTAAACCCTATATCTTTTTCCGACAGATGCCCTTGCGCACTACCGTACTCAAGGAGCCGATAGGCCGTTATTAATTTGAGCAGCTCGAACCGGTATAGATCCCGCTAACTTATAGAGCGTTCAAAATACCTCCCGAATCTTCCCGGGCGATCTCCTACGAGCGCTACCGCAGCGCCCCTGCGATGCATGTTTTTACAGCGTAAGTTCGAATATTGAGATGTCCCCACGATGAGGCAATCGATTTTGTGTTCGACCGGCACGACGACTTACGCCCGCTCGACGATGTAACGCAATTGTAATCTGACGGCCTTAATCTGGGCCGACGGCTGGGATGAATCAAATTGCATGCCCCGCCGGCTAGTCTGGACATCATCCCAGTCACGCGAAGACGACCCGAGAGACCAGCACGCCACAAGCAACTTCTCAAAACGTTCGGCTTCGTCTACCCTCCTTTACTTCATGCCCATGTTAAGGACAACGACGTTATGAAAAAACTGATCGCATTCTTTGCCGTGGTTTTAGCAACTGGTTGTCTTGCCACCAACCCAGTTTTCGCTAGCGACTTCACCAAGCCACTCTATGCCTTCGACCAGAAATCAGGGGCGGATTCGCTGACCTCAGTGAGCCTGAGCGAGAGGCGGAACTTGCTTGGCGCAGCTGCTTGGCGCTACTTTGGGGTCGACGGCTACGTTTATGTTGACTCAGACGGGCCCAACCGCGCCCCGATGTGGCGATTGTTCTCCATCAGCACTAGTAACCACATAATTACCACTTCGGATGCCGAGCGCCTGGCGCTGCTAGCCACCGAGAACTGGGTGCAGGAGGGAGGTATACTCGGCTATGTGTCCACGGTCCCGAAACCGGGCTGGGTGCAGCTTAAGCGGTTGCTGTGTGAAGCTAGCACTAACCACATCAGCACCGCCAACCCAGACCGAATCGACTCGTTTGAGGCTCAAGGATGCTACGTCGCGGCGATCCACGGTTACGTCAAGAGTTCAATTTACCCGCACGGTACACCGCCCTGTGTAGGGGGCACCTGGAGTGGCTCGGCTCAGGGATGGACCACCCCCATGGGCGTTTTCACCGGTAGTGGAATTGAATCAACCGACGCACAGATCGACCCGACCAAGAAGACGGTGATGGTGGTCGGCGCTAGCGTCGACACAATCCTCGCCAGCTCGTTGCGCAATATCTACGGCACCACTCACAACACGGTGCTTGCCACATGTGGCGGCTCGAATGGCTTCATTGATATTGCAGCCTGGATACTCCCTGAGATACAGAAGCGTGACACCCTGGATAAAGTGCTCATAGGCCTGAGTGGCGACGTGCTTTGCTTGCCCGAAGACGATCCCCTTCCAAGGTGGGCGCTCAAGGAGGCCAACGTACAACTTCTGCGCAAGTTCTTTCAAGACCACGGCCTGGCAGTGCCGACCGTCACCGGTTATCCGACCACCTTGTCGAACGTCAAAATGTCGATATGGAGGGGCTGTCAGCCAGCCTACGACCAGAAGGCGGACAATTATTACGATAGCTTCAACAACCCGCGCGAGGAACCATGGATAGGCCCATACAGCGCCTTCGACGGCCTTCACGCTGACCTCCCCACGGCTAATGCGGCTGCCAATGAGTTGTGGGACTGGATGCCCTAGAGTCTGACGTAGGACGGTTGTACGGGCACACTCAGACTCGACGCTAAGGGAGCTACCCAAAAACCACAGCCGCCCCGTAAAGGGGTGGTAGGGGACCTCGGGTGGTAGGGGAGTCGGCTGCAGATGCCTGCCTGGTGTCGCTGATCCAGGCTCCGGCTCATCCAGTCACGTCCGCGGCTCACCGGTTGATCGGAGAAACCCTGAGCGTGGAGAAGTACCGCGGACCGGCCTCAGGCGATTAGTGCGGCCTAAGCAACCCGCCGTTCAGTCGTCGCTCGCACCCCTGAACGCGAAGACCTGCCCCCGCACTTCGCCAGGGGGGTTCGCCTCGGAATGTATATTCAGGTAGATGACCCCTTTACGCACTGCGGCAAAGAGTGAGGCAATGTTATTGATCGTAACCCCACAGACCGGGCTTGCGTCAGGGTCCGTGGCCAAGATATCGTCGTTGGTGATTACGCCATGGGCGATCCGCCCGTTGACATCGACCCCGCCCGGACCCGGCACCGGGGCAACATTGAAGAGGAAGACCACCACCGGTCCGTTCTCACCGGCCCGCGCGCAATGCAGGTGCGCCTGGGTGATGCCTTCGCCGTCGAAGACACTCAGCCGGAACTCGGCCTCCGAGAGGTCTCTAGCGAAGTTTAGTCTCAGCCTCGCCGTCGTGTCGGTCAGAACCCCGGGCGGCGGGACCTCCTGCTCGCCGCTGGCGAAGGTAGTGAAGCGAAATCCACTGTTGCCGGAAGCCTGGGCTACCGAAGCGAAGGTGAAGATCGTGGCGAAAAATAATAGGTTGGCTAGTCGTCGCATTGAATCGCCTCCTGTGGGTGGATTGTCTTATTGACTGCGGCTACCGGGCATCCGCGCAGCCCTGCTGTTGAAGCTGCGGCCACACCCGACCCCGATGCGTTCCCGAACTAAGCGTGTCCGTACGTACGAAGGCAAGAACTCTGCCATAAATGGGAAATAACCGACTTCCAAGGAGTTAGACGAAACTGTCGATTGGCCATCGACCTAAGGTGTAAAGAAGACCGACATTTTGTCGTTTCCACGAATCCAACTCCCTCTATTCACCAGGGGCATTGCCGATAGCTTCGACGACACCTCAAACCAATGAGCAGAACTGCCTGTAGCCGAGCCTCCAGCAAACACAACAACAATCAATCTCCTCAACCCTTCGCCCCCGGCACCGTCCGGGGCATTTTTCTTGCCTGCTCCACATCCAACAGCACCGGCCCGATCCCGGCCCTTACTACCCCCAAACGCCAGGGCTTGTTGAAATCCCCCGCTTTCGTCCCCACAGTGTCTGTTGCTCGAGATGGCAACGGAGTTCCTCATGTTGGGTGCAGATAGTCTGGCGTTCGTCCTGGACGAAGGGGCAACCGAACAGCAATCGCCTCACGGCGCATCGTCCGCGCCAGAAGATGGGCTGATCGATGCCTATTCGCGCACGGTTTCCTCCGTCGTTGGCGATGTCGGACCAGCCGTCGTTCGCGTAGAGCCCGGCAGCAGTGCTGGGGGTCGCGGCGGTCTGGGATCTGGGTCCGTGTTGTCCCCGGACGGGCTCGTCGTTACGAACAGCCACGTTGTTCAGGGCGAGCGCATCGTGACGCTAACCCTTGCCGATGGACGCCAAATCGAAGCGCAGCGACTCGGGGATGACCCGCAGACGGACATCGCGTTGCTTCGCGCAACGGAATCGGCGCTCCCATTCGCGGAGTTCGGCGATTCCAAAACGTTGCGCATCGGTCAGATCGCAATCGCGATCGGTAACCCGCTGGGTTTTGAATCTACCGTCACCGCTGGGATCGTCTCCGCACTCGGCCGTTCCATCCGTTCGCAAACGGGGCATCTGATAGACGATGTCATCCAGACCGATGCGGCGTTGAATCCAGGTAACTCGGGTGGCCCCCTGGTGGATTCGAGCGGCCGAATCATCGGCGTGAATACGGCCGTGATCATGGGGGCCCAGAACATCTGTTTCGCAGTCGCCAGCAACACGGCGAAGTTCGTCATTACAGAGATCATCCGGCATGGTCGGGTCCGCAGGGCCTTTATCGGCATCAGTGCACAGACGGTACCCGTGCCCAAGCGATGGGCCCACCAGGCCGGGATCCGTCAGACTCACGCGGTGATGATCGCGAGCGTTGCATCGGGCTCGCCCGCCGACAAGGGCGGGTTGCGGCAGGGAGACGTACTGATCTCCGTTGACGGCCAACCGGTTTCAGGCGTCGATGATCTTCTGCGGGTACTGAACGGAGAGAAGATCGGGCGGCACTCGTCGCTCGAAGTCGTCACGCGCGGTGCTACCCGGACGATTGACGTGACGCCGACGGAGCGCGATGCGGCGCCTTGACAGATGGCCCTTGTTGCACTGTGTGGCTGGTCCGATGTAGCTTAAAACAATGGTCGACGAACCAGACCCGCGAACCCTGGCTGCGCAAAACCGTACGGTACTCGAACCCTACTTGAGGCCGCTACCAAGCTCGGTTCGAGAATCCGTTCTGGATCAATTGCAACGGGGCTACGAAAGCACGGTTGCTCCCAGTCCGCCACAACCGAACGACGCAGCCCCCGATTTCGTGCTTTGCGACGCACAGGGTCTCGAGCACCGGTTGTCCGGCTACGACAAGCCCGTCGTCTTGTCTTTCTTCAGAGGCGGCTGGTGTCCAGCTTGCACGATCGCGTTGAAAGCCCTGCAACGACGCTATCCTGCAATCACGACCCACGGCGGCGAGGTGCTGGGCATTTCCCCGGATACAGCGGAAGCCAACAGGCGCACCGCTAAGGAACTTCGGCTGAGCTTTCCGCTTCTGCACGACGCTGACAACGAAGTGGCCGACCTGTATGGCTTGCGGTCCAGTATCGCGCCTCTGTTGGCGCCGATTTATCGCGAGCATGGTGTTGATTTCCCCGAAGGCTGCGACCGACTCGACGTCCCCTATCCCGCGACGTTCATCGTCCGGGCCGACAGGCGGTTGGCAGAGACGTTTGTCGACAGGGATCCCACGGTGCGAATGGATCCGCAGGACATTGCGGGCATCGTCAGGCGGTTGGTTCGGGGCTGACTGCGATTAACGCCTGACTTGTACCCAGTAGTAGCGGACATCGGGTCCTCGTGGCCTGAGGGCGGCCTTCAGCATCAGCCACGAAATCGGCTACTATCGAGCCATCTCAGGGACGGAAAGGCAGCTCCATGAACCACGGAAACAACGCAACGCACATCATTGTCGAGCTGTCTGCCGTCGTCTCAGCCGCCGATTGGCTTTCACCAAGAAAATTCCTATCCGGTAAGTCTGATTCGCCGTCCGTGGACGGCTTATTCCAACAGGCATTTACTCGCGTGTGCTGCGCTCAGCAGATGTGTTATGTGTAAAGACGCGGTGAAAAAGAATACTATGTAAATGTCACGCTGAGATATTCGATTCCAGCACCAACAAAATTTGGAGATATTTCCGCATATAGGCAGCGCGAACCATCACTTCGGTGGCGCGCAGTACTCCGTCTCGCGTGATCGGCCCCGGACAATCTGGGTATCGGCCGTGTATCGGCCGTCAGCCGGCCACTCGGCCCATGACCTCGTCGCGGCTGGCGAACAGGACGCGCAAGGGAAAGGGGACGCTCAGCACCCACTGGCGGACTGGCTGCTCGGGAAAGACCTCGCCGACCAGCAGCGCGGCACTCTCGGCCTTGCGCCGAGCCTTCACCAACACCACTACTGTCCCTACGCTTGCTAGTCGAGTACAAGGCGAGGCGGTGATCGGAGTTAAGCGTTGAGATCGGACAGGTGTGTGCGGCGTGCGGTTCCGAATACCACCAAGCCGAACGCCAGGAGCGCGAGCGGGGTGGGTTCCGGTACTTGGACTGGCCCGTTGATCTGAATCGACCCAGTGCGCGTTTCAGCGGGGATAGAAACGGGCGGGAGCTGCTCGTCATCAAGATTCTGGATAGTCAGTGAAAGTGGGCTCGTACCGACGTCGAGCGTATCAAAGGTCAGCGTGAACAGGACGAAGGAGGCAGGCTGCCCGGCGATCAGGTCCGAGGCATCCTCCAGGGAGGCCTCGAAGACGTTGTGTCCGCCGGGGAAGGAAAAATCGCCCGTGATACTACCAAATATCCCCTGGTCGAGGCCGTTGCCATACGTGACACCGGCAAAGTTCAGCAGGGTGTCATCGAATAGCACATCAAGGTCGAAGGTGCTGAGAGACTGAGGGGCGAAGTCGCCTAGATCCTCTATCACGACGTCCACGAAAACTTGATCGCCCAGGTCGACCGACTGAGCAGCGGGGTCGAAAAAGATGGCCACACCATGGGCATTCAGACTTGCAACGAACAGACCCAAACCGGCCAGTGCTGACGTCATTTTCATCGTTATCCACTCCTAGCGTCTCCGCGCCAAATCGTTGTTCACAATAACTCTGCCGGCATACGTCTTAAGCGCCCACATCCGAATCGGAACCCCCGGAGATGAAAAATCTATGCCAAGAAGTAAATTCCTCTCGAATACATAGATATACATGAAAGGGCTGAACCCGACGCGGAGGAACTGTAATATTTTTCGACATGACTCTACGCGGCCAAATGGCAATTTACGGGCACCTGTAACCGTCAAGAGCGGGTTACGAGGCTAGTTTTCAACTACCCCACACACGGTGCCCGCCAGCTAACTTCGGGCGGGGGTGTGCTGAGGCGGGCTGAGAGCGGCCGTGGGGATTGTGATCTGGGTTTTGGGGTAGAGAGCGGCCTGGATTTGGCCTAATTGCCATTTGCCATGATGCTGAAAGCGCCGGACAAAATTGGAAGCTATTGGCCGCATATCATGCGCGCGCTGCGAGCTAACTAAATAATGGGTGTCCTGAATTTTGCGTCCTTAGTTTTTGCAAAGCGTCGATTGCCGATCTCGCCGCTTACGCTCAGGACTCGAGCTCGCGCTGCAGTTCCTCGATCGAGTCCAGGATTGGCATGAAGCGCTGCCCGAAATCGGTCAGGCGATATTCCACGCGTGGCGGGACGACGTCGGGAAAAACCACTCGTTCGAGGATATCGAGGCTCACCATCCGGCGGAAATAATAGTTCTGCACTTTGGGCGTGAGACCCTCCAGGGCACGCTCGATGGCACTCGGGCGGTTCACTCCCGAGCGGATGAGCCCGAGGATTCGCAGCGACCACTTGCAGCCAAAAACCGACTCCACGGTCTCAGCCACATCCGGCACGTGCGTCCGGCACTCGCCCCCAGCGCCCGGCGCGGTCCCCTGCCCGACTTTCATAAAAGTAAGCTCCTATCCAAAAAGTGCATTATTTTCAATTACTTACGAGTCTTCTAGTATACCGGACCACTGGCATCCGGCGATCGGGCCGGCTGCAAAACCCACTATACGACGGAGATGAACCATGAGCCTAGAAAATAAAGTTGTCCTGATTACCGGCGGCGGAAGCGGCATCGGCGCTGATGCGGCACGCGGATTCAGAGCTGCCGGCGCAAAGATCGTGCTGAACGGCCGGCGTGAAGATGCGCTATCCGAGGTCGCGGGCAAGCTGGACCCTTCCGGCGAGCACGTTGCCTGCGTAGCGGGCGACATCGGTCGAAAGGAGACCGCCAGCCGTATCGTCGAGACAGCGGTTGAGCGCTTCGGCGGCGTGGACGTGTTACTCAACAACGCCGGTATTTTCTCAACGAAACCTTTTCTGGAACATACCGGGGAGTACTTGGACGGATATTTCAATCTGCTGCGCGGCTATTTTTTCGTCTCGCAGGCCGCCATCCCCGAGATGCGCACGCGAAAGGGCGCCGCGATTATCAATATCGGCTCAATGTGGTCGCTGCAGGCCATAGCGGCCACGCCCTGCGCCGCTGCCGCGACGGCAAAAGGCGGCGTGCACTCGTTGACACGCAGTCTCGCTATCGAGTTTGCATCGGACCGTATTCGCGTGAACGCGATTGCGCCGGCGGTCGTGGAAACGCCACTGTTCGATCCGCTGCTGACGCCGGAAGAACTGGAGTCGTTCAATGCCTTCCATCCGCTCGGCTTCAACGGTCAGCCCGGAGATGCGACGGAGGCAATACTTTTCCTGGCGGACGACGCGCGCTCGAGATGGATCACGGGCGTCGTGCTGCCGCTGGACGGCGGCGTGACGGCCGGCCGGTGAGGACCGAACCGACCGAAGGGGAATCGAGGCTGGAAGCGGCGGTGCGGGTAAATACTTGGAAATGCAAAGCAATGGTTCTTGCGTGCACCTCAAGAGCTATGCGTCGGGTTCATGGTATGCCCCCACCCTCACGGTTTCTCCAGTTATCCGTTGAGCCGTGAACGGGACGGACGGCCGTGATGGGACCCAAAAAAGCCGAGTCCCACATCCACACACGTCCCACACCACCAAATCCCTATTACGGGGCTACGGGGCTTCACGGAGGACACACAGACTCAGAAATAGCTGTTTTTAGCGTTTTTCGGCTTCTGTGTGTGTTCCTCGTCAGCCGGTAGTGCCGCTACTAGAATAGTACTGTGGTGGTGTGGGAGTTGTGGGACTCTGTGGATAACTTTTCGAAGTCCCACAGGACCCAGTGGGGGGTGTTGTGGGGGGTATTGTGGGATTTTTACCTACTCATGGCACAGCACGGCCGCCGCCATTGGCGTTCTTCACATACCAGTCATATTGCTCGGCGGGACCCATTGACAAGGCCTGCTCATCCTTAGTCCAGATGACGGCTGTATACCTCTTTCCCCCTATCAATTTCTCAGCCCTCACCTTCTCAAATCCCTGAGATTCCAAGATTTCGCGTACCCCTTCGTTACCGAATGAGTAATCCTTCATCCTGAGTGCAGCTCTGATCTCATCGAACTTGAAGCCCCCTCTTGAGAACGGTCCTTCTTCATCCTCGATCATCTCGACCAGGGGGTCTGGTAATCCTTCATCCCAGCCCGCGCCATATTCTCGTAGGCTTGGGTAGTCACCGGGAGCTGCCCGGCATTGAACGCCGACACGTCGCGATCTAGCAAGAACTGATAGACCTCGGCGGCACCTTGGTACTTGGTCATACCTTCTTCTTCCCCGCGAAGCCAACTGCACAGCCGGGTGAAGAAATCCCGGGTTTCCGCCAATGTCTTCGCG
Organism: Chromatiales bacterium; assembly: GCA_028284585.1. Lineage (GTDB taxonomy): Bacteria > Pseudomonadota > Gammaproteobacteria > Chromatiales > Chromatiaceae > Thiosocius. The sequence continues at coordinate 12,738 of JANQRK010000056.1, read as the reverse complement.
CCGCCGATATAGTGCTTCGGCGTCTCAATGACTAACAGCTTAAAGTCATCATCGGCGAAGTTCAGGGCATTACTCTTGTTGCTGAACTGGACTTGCCCCAGCCCGGTAGACACCTCTAGCGTATTCTTTGAGCATAGAGGAGGACCGATGAGCAGTCAGCGATACACCCCAGAATTCAAAGACGAAGCCGTCCGACAAATCGTCGAGCGTGGCTATGCTGTTTCCGAAGTCTCCGAGCGCCTCGGTGTCTCTGCCCACAGCCTTTACAAGTGGGTCAAGGCCGTCAAGCCGGAGCCGACCGAAGCGCAGGCCGAGGCATTGAACGAAGCCAAGCGTGAGATCTTGAAGCTGCGTGCCCAGCTGCGCCGCACCGAAGAGGAGCGCGATATCTTAAAAAAGGCCGCGCGGTACTTTGCCAAGGAGTCCGAGTAAAGTACCGCTTCATCCGTGACCATCAGCATGAGCACCCGATCCAGCGGATGTGCCACGTCCTGCGCGTGGCACGCAGCGGCTTTTACGCCTGGCTGCGCAGGCCACCGTCGGATCGCGAGATCGACAACCAGCGCTTGCTCGGTCTCATTCGTGCGTCTTACGAGGCCAGTAGTGGCGTCTATGGCTCACCGCGCGTGTTTCTGGGTCTGCGCGAAATCGGCGAGCGTTGTGGCAAGAACCGCGTGGCACGTCTGATGCGCCTACACAATATCAAGGCCTTGCGTGGCTACAAGGCGCCACGGCACATCGGGGGCCGCCCATCGGTTGTCGCACCGAATACGCTGAAACGCGAATTCACCGTGACCGAGCCGAATGTCGCCTGGGTCACCGACATCACCTACATCCGTACCTGGCAGGGCTGGCTGTACCTGGCTGTCGTCGTCGACCTGTATTCACGCAAAGCCGTGGGCTGGTCGATGAAACCGACGATTGCGCGGGAGATCGTGTTGGACGCCATCCTGATGGCGGTCTCACGTCGCCGTCCGACACATAAAGTGCTGGTCCATTCCGATAGGGCTCGCAATATGGCAGCGACGACTGGCTACGCATTCTGCGCGCCAACAGTTTGCAACCCAGCATGAGCCGACGCGGCAACTGTTGGGACAATGCTGTCGCTGAATCCTTTTTCAGCAGCCTGAAGAAGGAACGGATCAAGCAGCGGATCTACAAAACCCGTGACCTGGCACGCGCCGACATCTTCGATTACATCGAGGCGTTCTACAATCGGGTCAGACGTCATACCCATCTGGGCGGCGTCAGCCCAGAGACCTTCGAGCGGGTCGCGGCGTGAGCCTGGACGGTGTCCACCATTTTGGGGGAAGTCCAATCTGGGCACAGCAAAAGACAACCGACAGAAGTGGCTAATAAGTAGCCTTGCATATAGGACATTCCCACGTGCCGATGCTGCTGCGGAACCCCTTTGGCAACTTGGTGACCCGTGATTTCTTCTGGCGGCCATCGAAACACCCTGTACAAAAACGACCTTCTTCACCCTCAAATCGATACACTTTGCCATCAAGTACTGGCGTAGCACTGGATCGCGTATCAAGACGACCCCTTAGCTCTTCTTTTTCAGACAACGCTTCCGCGAGCTTCGTCTTAAGTTCGGCCGCCTCCATCCTGGCGTCTGCAAGCTCGTTCGAAAGATCGGCGAGTAATGTGTTGAGTTCGGCATGTTCGATCTTCTTCGCCACGGTGCGAAGCTTCTGAACGATACTGATGGCGTTTTGAATGGCGCCAAGTACGTCAACCATGTCGAGTCCCTCCTCTAGGCTGTGTCGTCGGTCTCCTCAACCAACTCCTCCCGCAAGATCTCCACTTCCTCCGGCGCGTTTATACCGATCCTGGCATAGCCGCGGCGGGTCTCAAGGACAACAACTTCGATATCGTCGCCTATGATCAGGGCTTCGCCGGTGCGTCGGGATAGAGCAAGCATGGTCAGCACTCCTTGCTGATTGGGGTAGGTGGGGGTCTCCACACGCGGGCAGATCTGCTTCGGGTGTCAATGCTTGAATGGCGCCGCGCGCGGAGCACCCAAGGGTAGGATAGCATCGCTCCGTCTAGCGAGCGGGCTTGTCCTGGGCTGGCGGTCGTGCGGGATATTGAGGGGCAGACTTACGCCGACTGTACTTTCCAGGACCGGGGGGCGCGTTAGCTATCGCCTGACAGGAATCCGGCCCAACCCTGCAGCACTTCCCGCCGCTCGTCCAACAAGGTAGTCCGATAGTAGGCCCCCACGGTCGCGTCGCCCTGACCGATCTTGTGCTGAAGTTGGAGTTCCGCCACGTCGAACCGGACACCGGTAGCGGCGCACCAGTCTCTAAACGTTGACCGGAACCCATGCACCGTGGCATCAATACCCAGCGACCTCAAGCGCTCGAGCATTGCTGTATTGTGAATCGGCCAGCCGCCAGGTTTTGAGAACAGGTAACCCCGCGCACTCGCAAATGGCAAGTCCTCCAGTACCACCCCAGCCTCAGCTCGATAACGGGACGATGTGCTGACGGCGGGGCTTGGTGCGTCGGGGTTGAAGTATCCATAGGCCCTCCTCAATCTCATCCCAAGTAGCCAAACGTGCCTCACCAGTCCTCGCCGTCGTGAGTATCGTCCAACGCAAAGCCCGGCTTACGACATCGTCCTCGGTAACCAACCGCGCATACAAGCCCGGCATGCCCTCCACGGCAACGGCCGCCATATGTTGGACCGCTGTACCCCGGGGTTGCTTAGGCATGAGCGCGGTGAGGGCCGACAATGGCGCGGGGTGAGTCTCGAGCATCCCAAGGCCCACCGCATGCCATAACACCTTGTCGATACGCCCAGCCACTCTCTTCGCCGTCACATACTGAGATCTCCAGGCCGGCGCCAACGTCTCGGCCACCATTCTGAGGGTTACTTTGTCGACTGGCACACTGCGCAGCGCGCTGGCGTGGGTCTTCAGACTCCTCACCCATTCTCGGCCGTGTTGCCGGGACCCGGCGCGGCGGTTCAGTCGAACGTAGGATGCAGCGATAGAAGCGAATGTCTGATTGGCCGAGGCCTTCTGGACCGGTGCGAGGGGATCGGCACCGGCGTCCAGCAGCTCGCGCAACCTCCCGGTCTCCTGGCGCGCTGCCTTGATGCCTACCTTATCGAGGCGGCCAAGCCCAGCGTCTCGGCGCTGTCCGTCGTAGCGGTACCGGAACACCCAACGGCGATTAAGCTCCCCGCCCTTCCCTATCCGCACGACCGGGCGCAACCCGGGGGTGGCCGGATCGCTGTGGACACCCTCGGCGAAGGTCGCGATACCCCGTGATGTCCACTTAATCATTTCGTTCCTATGAGTCGAAGCACGCTCCGAACCCTCCGCTGAACCCTCCTCTGCAACTGAAAGTGCTCGGACGCCGCTGGATAACTTAGGACACTAGATCATTGAACCGAAACGGATTCCTAGACACGGGCGGGCATCGCTGGACACCCTCGGACAGGGGGGTTCGCAGACTGTTAATCCGTTGGTCGTTGGTTCGAATCCAACCGGGGGAGCCAATTCCCATCACTGGGAACCGGGAAAATCCCGGATGTTAGATCAGCCCCTCTGCCTGCTGTTTTCCTAGAACGGCCATTGCGTGGCCAAACAAACCGCGATTGATAGCGCCGCCGCGTAGCTGCGGATGTATCTCGCGAGTCCACGGATTTGCAGCGACGTCTTGGCGACGCTAACTTGGCAACTCTTGCTTTACGCCATCGGCGTTGTCGCCGTGCCCAAGCTGACCCGACGCGAGGGCGAAGACGTTGGGATACGCGTGTTGAAGCACCAACCCCGATCCTGGCATTTCGTCGCGGCAGTAGCCGCTCTGCTGGTCCTTGTTGTTCTAGGACATCTCCTGATCTTCGCCAATGCGCCGCCGCGCTTCTGGGGTGACGAGCGGCTCTACGCCCTGCCGGCCCAGGAGGACGCGCAGCAGGGGCACACGAGCCTCCTGCCGGGCACGCTCGGTTTCGAGCATCGGCCGCTTCTCTGCGTGCGGGTCTAAGCCCAGTTCGTGCCGAAACTCCACCGTGGGACTACCCCCCTCAATGTCGGCCTGCTGGCCGGAGTCCTTGGGCTCGTGGTCCTGATTGGGCGCTGGCTGGGGCTCGCCCGCTGGAGCGCATGGCTGGCAGCTGCGCTCTTGGGGTCCGCGCCGTGGCTAGGCTTCCACGTGCATTCCCTGTGGCCGAAGATCCTGCACGCAACTTTCTTCTCGCTGATGCTCCTTGGGTTAGTCGCCTGGCTCCGGGGCCGTCAGGCAGCTTGGTTGGCACTCGCCGGCACCGCCACCGCTTGCGCGCTTTTCACCAAAGGCGTGCTGATTCCCTTCCTCCCGCTTATCGTCGGCACACTGGCTCGGCTGGCGGCGGAGCGCGGACCAGGCCACACGGGGGCGCTGGCAGCGCGCCCTGCTGCCGCTGCTCGCCTACCTTGTGCCTTTTGGTGTCCTGCTGCTACCGCAGCTCGCGGTGAACGCGAACGCGGGACACGGCTGGCGGCTAGCTGCCAACGACTGGTGGAACCTGGAGCTAGGGTTGGTAGCGCAGCATCCACGCGACTACGGCACGATCAACCAGCGCTATTGGGGCGCTGCACCTGGCTTCGTCGGGCGCGAGGAGCTGGCGCGCCAACGCACGTTGGCGCACCTAGATGAGGTCGGGCTTCCGTCCGTGGTCGGCGCACAGCTCAGAAAGCTCTCCGACCTGGCCTTCGAGCAGCCCTCGAGCCTGGAAACTTCCCTCAACCTGCAGCGGCGCTGGGGCGAGGAGCCTCCGAAGTGGCTGGACGCCTTCCGACTGCCGGGTCGATTTTCCTGGTACCTACTGCTGGCCCTCGGCGGGGTCGGCTGGGGCCTGACCCTGCGGCGGGACGCGGCCTGGACCTTCCTGGGGCTCTTCACGGCTCTATTCGCAGTGGCGCTCTTCGCTGTGCCGGTGAAGGTACGCTTCGCCCTGCCGCTCTTGCCAGTGCTCGCCCTCTACGCGGGGGCAGCTCTAGAATGGGCCGCGGTGCTCACTCATAGGACGAGGGCTCGCTATGGAGCATGAAGGTGGCACCGATCCAGCTACGGCAGCACTAGGGCCTGTTCACGCTACGCGAGGCGCGGCGTTGCTGCCCCAAAAACCTGTCAGGCAAGGCGCGAGGAGAGAGGTTTAGTGAGCCTAAATGAACGACGAGCAACGCCGCATGGCGCGTTTTGGGGCGCAACCCGAAGGGACGGGGCCGTTTTTCTGCCCAACTTTGTGGCTGCTCGCTCATGTACAGTGAGTACATCACGCTCGCAGGGTCTCGTTGGCCGAAAAAAACGACCGCCGTCGCTGCGCCTCGCGCAGTGTGAACAGGCCCTAGTCACCCTCGGAACGCCCTGGGCGGCCGCCAAGTGAGTCTTCGATCGCGTGATGCGTTTGGGACATCCAAGTCTCCAAAAACCCGACACTGAATTCACGACGATGCAGCAATCGAGCTGAGCGCCTCAGCACTGCAAGCAACTATGACTCAGCTGGCGACATTCCCCTGTCACGGATGACGCTAAAGGCATTTCGCGCCGCCATCACAACGATATGGCGCCTTCCCGCCGCTCGACAGGACCTGCCAGTTCCTCGACCAGCCTGCGCAAATCCGCTTCGAGCACCCTACCCCAGTCGCGCCACGTTTCCTTATAGCGGCCAAGGACTTCGTCGTCCGTCGCCTGCAGGCGTTGACGTGCCAAGCCGATCTGCCTGCCACCATCAGCCATCGCCACCACGCTCGGCTCGGCCAGTGCGTCGCCGCTCGCCCTCAGATCATTAGCAACCTCGGTCAATGTACGCCGGTCCTCATTTGAAAGCTGCTGCTGCAGTTCCTTAAGGGCGCGTTCGACCGACTCAGCCAAGCCATGAAGCCTGCGGCGAAGTGCTTCGCTGAATCTCTGAACACTCTCTGATGCCTGCGTACCGATCGTGTCCACGTATTGCTCGAACTGTTCACTCAGACGTTCCATCTCCGCATCAAGTTTCTCGGAAGATGCCGCCCATTCGTCAGAGATCGTCTCGCCGATCCGATCCAAGGCACTAATCAACTGCGTGAAGGGATTATCACGAATGGTATCGGCAGTGCGCTCAAAGTCGACTTGCCATGCGTCGCCTCGGTTAATGAGATAGGTATAGAATCGCCTGTCGTCGTGTTCCGGGCTGGCCACGTGAGTGAGTGTTGACTCGACCTTTGCTGTATCACCGGTTATGACGATTTGTCCCCAGACTGGTTGCATATTGCGCCAGTCCCGCGCAAAGCGGTCATACTGGCTTGCATCGGTCAGGGTGGAATACTTGGCGATGGCCTCGGCATCGTCCTGGACAACTGCCTCCCAGAAGGCTTGTGTCACTTCCAACGGTGTCTTCGGCGCCGAACAGCCAGGCAACACAGTTAGCAAGCACAGCAACGCTGCGTATCTCAGGCACAATCGGTTCATCGATCGCACGCCCAATCCCCGATCGCGTTTGCCCGACACCAATCGGCTAAATGTAATTGCCTGGCTGGCTATCATCATCACCGTTTCAGCTCGCGATAGCAGCGGCCCCGACCCGTGACGCTGCCCCCGTTTTCGCTCCTCGTGATGTTTCCTGAGTTCTCGGCGATTATAGGCGACGAATACCAGAACCAACACACTACTTTGGTGCGCGACCGGCTTAAGATTAAGCTGTGCACGCTGGCCGATCGGCCACCGGCTAGTTCGCGGTCAGCTGGGCATTGGCCTTCTCGACATCCGCTTGGTCCAGGGTACCCGCCGCCTGTCGTAGCGACAGCATATTGAGTATGTAATCGTAGCGGGATATGGCGAGATCGCGTTTGGCACGAAACAGTTCTCGCTGGCTGTTCAGTACGTCGACCAGGGTACGTGTGCCGACTTCAAAGCCAGCCTCGGTCGCCTCGAGTGCGCTGTTGGCCGACACCTCGGTCGCCTCCAGCGCCTTGACCCGGCTGATACTGGCCAAGACCCCCCGGTAGGCATTGCGCACCTGGGTCTGAATCGCGCGTCGGCGCTGCTCCAAGACCTCTTGGGCAGCTTCGTACTGGAAGCGGGCTTGGCGCGTGGCCGCGCTTACGCCACCCCCGGTGTAAAATGGGAAGTTGAGCTGCAGGCCGACCCTGGCGTCGTTGACATCGGTGCCTGTTTGAGAATCGGTCCGTGACACAGTATACGAACCCACCAGGTCCAAGGCCGGCGAACTGCCCGCTTCCTGGCGCTGGATCTCTTTCTTGGCGATGTCTACGTCATAGCGCGCGGAGAGAATGCCCGGGTTGGTCTCCAGCGCCAACTGCGTCCAATCATCGAGACGGTCGGGATCCGGTCTGCTGAACTCGGCACCGGCCTGCAACCCGGTCAGCTCACGGACCGGCTCGCCGGTGATCTCGGCTAGGGACTCCAGGGCATCGTCCACCTCGTTCTGGGCGACGATCGCATCGGCGCGCGCTTGGTCGTAACGCGCCTGCGCCTCGTTGACATCGGTTATCGCAATGAGGCCGACTTCGAAGCGCTGCTGTGCCTGGTCGAGTTGGCGGGCAATCGCCTTGACGTCGGCGTCAGTAAACGCCAGGGTCGCCTCGGCCGACAGCACGTCGAAATAGGCCTGGGAGACGCGCACTATAAGGTCCTGTTCGGCCGTTGCGTAATCGACCAAGGCCTGCGCGATCTGGTCGTCTGCTTGGCTGCTCTCGACCAGGCGGTCCTTACGGTAGATGGGCTGGGTCACCTGCAGGCCGATGTTCCCGCTGGCGAAGTCCTCGTCTTCCACTCCCCCGAACGAGAAGTCATCAAAGGTGGAAGTCGATGTCCCGGAACCCTTGAAGTCACGATAGTTGTAGGTGGCATCGCCAACCAAGCTGGCCAGCGGCAATAACCGACCCCGCGCGATCGCTTTCGCCTCGAGACCTGCGTCCCGCGTCGCGCGCGCGGCGCGCAATCCCGGATCATTGGCACTTGCCATTTCGTATACCTGCAACAAGTCGTCGGCCAAGGTACTGCCCGAGGTCAGCGTCAGGCAAAGCACCAACGCGATTCGCTTCATGCTTGCGTACTTCCCATTCGATCTAAGACGCGCCGACTATATCAGAAAGCTAAGGCTTTCCCGGCGACGACGAAATCCTGTGCACATCTGGCATCGGCGGAACCAAGAACTGTGGATCGACCCGGCGATCGCGCAGATTCATCCGCCAGTCGAGATGAGCGCCGGTAACACGACCGGTCGCACCGACCTCGGCAATCAATTCACCCTGCTCTACGCGATCACCGACCGCAACATGCAGCTTGTGCAGATGGAGAAAGCTCGACGTCAGCCGGTGGCCATGATCGATGATCAGGGTCCCGCCGGAGAAGAACAGGTCCGGCTCGGCCAGCGTGACTATGCCGGCAGCCGGGGCGCGCACTGGGGTGCCGACCGGTGCAGCCACATCGACGCCAAAATGCGGTCGTCGCGGCTGGCCATTGAGGATCCGTTGGCTCCCATAAACGCCGGTGATGGGGCCCTTCGCCGGCCAGATGAAACCGGCGAGGAAGTCTTGGCGGTCGTCATTACGGCGCCGCGCCTTGCTAACCACCGCGCCTTCACGCCGGATACGCGTCAGGACCCCAGGGCCGTGTGGCGTGACCTTCTGCTGCGGCAGCCCGTCGATGCGCTGGATCTGGTACTCGCGGGATTTGACCTCGAGCGTCTCGTCGATCTGTCGCCCGTCCGGCAAGCGGATTCGAAACTGCGAACTGGCCGGCGCATCACGGGTGAAGCCAAGAAGGAAATCCCCGGCATCGCTCACCCGCAGTGCCTGGCCGTCCTGGTAGACCCGACTGCCCGGCAGTGTCTTCCCGAACACTATCCCGCCCTGGACGATGCTGCCCGACAAGGTATAAGGCGGCGTCTCCGCCGCGGCAGCGCAGGCCAAAACCATCAGTACGACTAGCAGACACCCTCTCAGATGCAACAAGTGACTTTCTCCTTGGGTCGATAAGCCCAAATCAAGACGGTCTCGGCCAGCGCTTTGGTAGACTGCGCCGATGCCGCGCAGCCCACAAACCATGCCTACCCCGCGTTCCGCAGTCTACACCTGGCCAGAAGTTATCCAAATGATCACGCGGCACCGCCGCGAGTTGATCACCGCCAACCTGATCGCCATCTTGGGCGCACTGGCCGCGGTCCCGATACCCTTGCTGATACCCCTGATGGTCGATGAGGTGCTGCTCGAACAACCGAGCACCGCAGTCGCCTTCATGAACGAACTGTTCCCCGCCGCTTGGCACGGACCCGTGTTGTACATCTCGGCGGTGCTGGCACTGACCCTGGTGCTACGCGTACTGACGCTGATCTTCAATGTCTGGCAGACCCGCGAATTCACCATCATCTCCAAGCAGGTGATCTACAACATCCGCCGCGCCCTACTCCAACGACTCGAACGCTTTTCGATGGCCGAATACGAAACGCTCGGCAGCAGTACCGTCGCCTCGCATCTGGTAACCGACCTGGATGCCATCGACCAATTCGTCAGCCAATCGACCAGCAAGTTCATCGTCGCCGTGTTGAGCATCCTCGGTACCGCCATCGTGTTGCTGTGGCTGCACTGGCAACTGGCCCTGTTCATCCTGTTGCTCAATCCGGTGGTGATCTATCTGACCACGGTGTTCGGGCGGCGCGTCAAGCGACTCAAGGCGCGCGAAAACAGCGCCTATCAGGTGTTCCAGGAATCCCTTGCCGAGACCCTCGACGCCATCCAGCAGATCCGCGCCAGCAACCGTGAGCGCCACTATGTGCAGCGGGTAATCGATGCCGCCGGACACATTCGCGATAACTCGGCGACCTTTACCTGGAAGAGTGACGCGGCCAACCGTCTGTCGTTCATGGTGTTCCTGTTCGGCTTCGACATCTTTCGCGCCCTGTCGATGTTCATGGTGTTGTTCTCCGACTTGACCATCGGTGAGATGCTGGCGGTCTATGCCTACCTGTGGTTCATGATGGCGCCGGTCCAGGAAGTCTTGAACATCCAGTACGCCTACCTCGCGGCCAAAGCCGCCCTGTCACGTATCAACCGACTGATGGACGTCGGCCTGGAGCCGCGCTATCCCAATACTCAAGACCCATTTCGGGACGCGCCGACGACCGGCATCCGCGTCGAAGGGGTAAGGTTTCGCTACGGTGACGGCCCACCGGTGCTGAAAGACCTCAACCTGCGGGTGCGTGCTGGCGAAAAGGTCGCGCTGGTCGGGGCCAGCGGCGGTGGCAAAACCACCCTGGTGCAGGTGTTGCTCGGCCTGTATTTGCCCGAACAGGGCCAGGTGTATTTCGACGATGTGCCGGTGACACAGATCGGTCTCGACATCGTGCGCGACAATGTCGCAACCGTACTGCAACACCCAGCCTTGTTTAACGATAGCGTGCGCAACAACCTGACCTTGGGCCGGCCGATCGCCGATCAACGCCTGTGGGACGCACTGACGGTTGCGCAACTGGCCGATGTGGTTCGCGAGCTGCCGGATGCATTAGAGACCCGAGTCGGTCGCGACGGCATCCGCCTGTCGGGCGGTCAGCGCCAACGCCTTGCGGTCGCGCGCATGGTGCTGAGCGATCCCAAGATCGTCATCCTCGATGAGGCGACCTCGGCGCTGGACACCACCACGGAACAGAATCTGCACACCGCACTGCGCGAGTTCTTACAGCATCGAACCACATTGATCGTCGCGCATCGCCTGAGTGCGGTGCGCCAGGCCGATCGGGCGCTGGTGTTCGAGAGCGGCCGCATCGTCGAGGAAGGCAGTCATGAGGACTTGCTGCGCAACGACGGTCTATACGCAAGCCTGTACCGGCATGCCGAGTCCTGAAACGGGAACGGTATGCCGCTCATCGAAAGCCGTTTCAAACCTGCCTGGTGGCTGCGCAGCGCCCACGCCCAGACCCTATGGCCCGCGCTGTTCCGCCGCCGTGTCGAACTGCGTATCGACTGGCAGCGCCTGGAGCTAGCGGATGGCGATTTCCTCGATCTGGCCTGGTCGGGGCCGACCGATGCCCCCATTGTGCTGTTCTTTCACGGCCTGGAGGGCGGCTTAGACTCGCACTATGCGCGCGGGGTCATGCGCTGTCTGAACGAACGTGGTTTTCGCGTCTGCTTGATGCATTTCCGCGGCTGCGGGCGCGGGCCCAACCGCCTGCCGATCAGCTACCACAGCGGCAAGACCGATGACCCCGAGTACCTGCTGCAATGGATCACCCAGCAGACCGGTTACCCGCCGGTGGGTGCAGTCGGCGTATCGCTCGGCGGCAATGTGCTACTCAAATGGCTCGGTGAGCAGGGCGCGGCCTCACCGCTGCGCCGCGCGGTCGCGATCTCGGTACCCTTCCGCTTGGATCAAGCCGCCGATCGCTTGGAACGTGGCCTGTCGCGTCTTTACCAGGCCCACCTGGTGCGTCGCTTGCGGCGTTCCTATCGCGAAAAGTTCGCCCATATCCCATCACCGCTCGAAGTAGACGTAGCGCGCCTCGATACCTTCAGGTTGTTCGACGACCAGGTAACCGCCGCATTGCACGGATTCGCCGGTGTCGACGACTACTACGCACGTTGCAGCAGCCGTCAGTTCATCCCGCGGATTCGGGTGCCTACCTTAATCCTGCATGCACGCGACGACCCCTTCATGTCACCTGAAACACCACCACGATCCGAAGAGCTACCAGACAATGTCTGGTTGGAGTTGCCCAATGCCGGTGGGCATGTGGGCTTCATCGGCGGCCGCGGATTGGGCCGCATCGCGTACTACGCGGAGCAACGGGTCGCGGAATGGTTGGGCGAACTGAATCACTCGACCCAAAGGCGCGGAGTATGAATCGCCTTTGCAAACAGCGAACGCTTCCAAAAGGGGTCAGCACCCTTTTCCATCTTGTGCTGCCGGCCTGGTTCTCGGCCTCCCTCGTCGACTCTGACCTACCCGGCGTCCGGTCATCTGCTCAATTTGGGCACGGAAACGCTCGCTTCCCAAGGGGGTGCCAGTCTGCACGCAGCTTCTTATCGCGTGCACCTGCTCCGGTTCGAGGCTGCTGCGAAACAGCTCGCGGTAGCGATGGCGTCTTTGCTGGTCGTCGTTTCCCAATGCCATGTACTCGCGCGTCGGCATCAGCCACTGGCCGACCACACCGAACGCATTCGCGCGATAGCTCGACCAGCGATAGTCCGAAGGCGCATCAACCATGCCGGCACGCACCGGATTGAGCTCAATATAACGTGAACAAGCGAGCGCGTAGGCGGACGAGTCGATCAACGAGCCTTTGTGGCGGCCTTCCCATAGTGTACCGCTGCGCCGGTACTGGTGATTGACGTAACCAACATACTTTCGTCCAAGGAACTGCACCGTGCGGCTGATCGAATCGCGACTTTGCGGTGTCAACAGCAGATGCACGTGGTTCGTCATCAGCACATAGGCATGGATCAGACAACCATGCCGACCGGCGCCTTCGCGCAGCCATGAAAGATAGGCAAGGTAATCTTCGTCGGCAAAGAACACCGCCTGTCGGTCATTACCACGTTGCACCACATGCACGGGGACACCGGGCAGATAAAAGCGTGGCTTTCTGGGCATCGGGAACTCCTTTTCCGCATCGCTGTGTTTTTTGATGGTGGCTTAGTAAAGGGTACTGATAATCCTCTAGCCGCCTCCCCAAGCAGGTGGTATCCGTTTCAGTGCAAACGTAACGGAGCACCGACAAGAGGAAGCGACCATGACACTGTATTGC
>JANQRK010000014.1 GCA_028284585.1 Chromatiales bacterium | reverse complement strand
CGATCTCGATCAGTCTCGACACCGTGGTACCCGGCCACAACTCTGTCTGCGGACCCGCATCGCGCCGCTCCTCCCGGGTTCGGTACAAGGGTGCCGCATCTTTCGCCTCGGTTTGGATGTCCGCTTCCAATTCCGCTTCCTCTGCCCGAGTCACCGTGGACCACCCGATGCAAGCCAGGCAGACCCCGCCGGCGAGCGCTGCCGATAGGGTTTTCATCGTGTTCATCGGATTCCCTGTTCGACCCAAACCCGGACCGATTGTCGGCCCGATCCCCAAGGGTGCCGCGATGCGGCGCCGAAGTTCAATACAACAGAATTTCCCATGCCCTCCAAAAGCGGTTTTGCGGCCCTTCCGCAGTCCCATGGCCGCTGTCCGATCGTGCCCGGAAGGGCGGCAACTACCTTGAGTCGGTAAGCCGATCATGACAGGAAGCAACGAACGCGACCGACCACCATTGCATTGAACCAAGGAGCCAAAGATCAAACCTGTTTTTTTAACCATGACCGGCGTGCTGTCCGCAATCAGTATCGGGTTCCCGACACTCACCAACCATTCCTTAAGGCTAAGAATCTCGTCGTTTTGGATGAACTGGAAATACTAGCGATAAGGTGCCTTGCCACTACTATCGATAACGCAACTTATCGCCAACCCTGGCCCTGACCTCGACCATCCTGGCAGTGCCTCAGATCTCTGTATGCTCGGCCATCTCAGGTACCTCGTCGACCTCCACGCCGAGGTAACGCACGGTACTGTCAAACTTGGTGTGGCCAAGCAGTAGCTACACCGCTCGCAGATTTTTCGTGGCCATTCACGATCCACGCATATTGTCGCGTGGTGAGGTGGGTGTCGTGCTTTACGCAGCTGGCGAACAGCCACATATCGCCGCGTAGGTTGGCCGCTGAAATCCACTGCTGTAATGCCGCACGAGCTTGCCCGATGATTTCGAAGCGAACAGGCTGGCCGGTCTTCCGCTGCACGATTGACGCTCGCTGCATCACTGTTCCGCCATGCACGACGTCATCTGTGCGTAATTTCACCAGATCGCATGCTCTGAACTTGTGCTGTCGATTGCCAAATTGAACAGAGCGAAAGCACGCAACCGATACTGGAATTGATTTAGATCAAGCGAACCCGCAACCAGACAGACCAGATTTCTGCAAGAATTGCCGGCCGGCAGCATTATCGGTCGGGAACAGGCTTTAGATCGCTAGGGCCAAAAAACAAAGGAAGTATGCAGTCCTGGATTTGGCTTTCGGGGCTGTTTCAGCATGTCTAAGCGAGCAAAGTCTCGTGACTTTTAACTAAAAGGAGTAACCCATGCAAACTGAAACCCTTGATTCTAATGCACCCGCACCCTCCGACAAAAACAGTATTGCCGCTCTTGCCAAAATGGGCGAGGTGTGGAAAGACCGTGCAGAGGTGAAGAACGAAGAACCGGAAGTCGACATGATGTACAGCGCCGAGTACGACGATTTCCTGGATAAGCTGATCCCGTTTCACCAGCATCCGCGCTACGCCGAACTTAATGACGACATGCGCACCAAGATTTTGTCATCCGGCTGGATCGCCTATAACGAGAAAACCATCGATATCGAATCGAAAATCATCTCGCCGGTTTGCAATGAAATCATCTACGGTACCCTGCCGGGTACGCGTAATGAAACCATTAGATGGCTGGCCGCCGAAACGCTAGTGGATGAGGCCTACCATGTATTGATGGTGATCAATACCACACGTGCTACCCGGATGCAGCGTGGTTTGATGGACCTGCGTTTGCCCAGCTTCGAATTGGTTAACCAGATCGATCTCGAGGCGGCGAAGTATTCCGAGAACTGGCAAAAGAAGATCGTTCGCTTGGTCGCCTGCATCTGTTCCGAGGTGTTCATCAGCGACTATCTGAGCTTGCTGTCCGATGCCGGCGATGGTGTGCAGCCGATCAACCAAATTACCACCGATGCGCACCGTAAGGATGAATTGGCGCACGCCGGTATCTTCCGTCACCTGACCAAGGAAATCGTCCAGCACCTGACGCCGCGTGAGCTGGTGTTCTTTGCGCAGATGCTACCGCGTCCGATGCGTTGGTTCGCCAGTCAGGAGCTGAACGTTTGGGAAACCATCCTGCATGAGCTCGGCTATGAGCACGCCAAAGAGGTGATCGGTGACATCCGGGCAGAAGCCGAAGTTGCCCTGTTCCGTGTCGATTTCTCAGAGCTGATCGACCTTGCCCAAGAAACTGGCTTGTTGGACACGCCGGAAGGTCGTGATTCCTTCCAGGCGGAAGGTTTGATTAACTAAGCAATACTACTGACCGACGACTGTTGGTGCACAAGGGCACCTCGAAAAATCGAGGTGCAAGAGCGGCACAGGGACGTGCCGCCATTTTCGATCACGACGATACGGAATGCGTCCCTAGCGTTTTGCTCTGCTTCAGTGTTTACCAGATCGCCTCCGCCGTCAGGCTGCCCTTTCGTGCCCGTCGGTCGTTAGCCTGCCGCCAGACGTGCAGATTGATCAGCGGTTTGCAAGCATCGTCCAAGCGGATGATCCGATCCGTGCCCCTGGCTACCGCCGCACGAAGATTTTCGTTACGATAATTCACATCCCAGTGGGCGCTCGCCGCCACAGTTGTCTGTTAATGAATAACAACGCGTGATTCCGAGCCTCGTTGATTCCCCCGCCCTGCTGCTTCTCGGCCCCGCACTATTGTTGGTTCTGGCCGCAGTGCCCGCTGCGGTCGCGACCCGACAACCCCTGCTCATTGGTCGGCTGATACAGGCCGCGGCGCTGGCGAGTCTCGTATGCACAGTCGTGGTAGCCCTTGCGACCAGCTTCAACGATGCCACGACACCGGCGACCCTGGTCTTGCTGGGCAGCGATACGGGACACTTCCCCCTTGCGCTTTCGGTGCTGGCCGACGGCCTGACGTTTACGATCCTGGGCCTGGTATCCCTAATCGCCGCACTCATCGCCCGCTACAGCGCCAACTACCTGGCCGGGGAAGAAGAGCACGGCGATTTCTATCGTGCATTGGCGCTGACCATCAGCGCCTTCATGCTGGCGGTGATCGCCGGCAATATGCTCATGTTCGTGCTCGCTATCGTGCTCACCGGTAGCGGCCTAAATCGACTGCTGACCCATTATCGGGACAGGCTGACGGCCCAGATGGTGGCGCACAAGAAGCTACTGTTCAGCCGGATGGCCGATGCCTGCCTGCTGGCGTCGGCGGTACTCATCGCCTTCAGCACGGAGAACCTGTCCTTCGAGGCCATCGCGGCCACAGCGGCGCAGGGCGATCTGAGCTGGCAGCTGCATCTGGCCGCCTGGCTGATCGTCGGCTATGCCGTTCTCAAGAGTGGCCAGTTCCCCTTCCATGGCTGGTTGCTGCAGGTGATGGAGGCGCCGACCCCGGTGTCGGCCCTGCTCCATGCCGGCATCGTGTATAGCGGGGCAATCATCGTGCTGCGCACCCACGAATTGCTCTTGGCGGATGGCAACGCCCTTGTGGCGCTGGCGCTGGTGGGGCTGATGACCGCTGCCATTGCCTCGCTCGCCATGCTGACCCAGACCGCCATTAAGAGTTCGCTGGCCTGGTCCACCGCCGGGCAGCTGGGCTTCATGCTGCTGGAGCTGGGCCTGGGTCTTTTTGTACTCGCCGTGCTCCACCTCATCGCCCACTCGCTCTACAAGGCACACGCCTTTCTGTCGTCGGGCAGCATGGTGGACGTACTGCGAGGGCCCGGCAGCAAGTCGAAAATGTGCGTAAGCCCGCTGGCCTGGGGCAGCTCCGTAGTGGTCAGTGCGGCAGTGACCTTTACCATGGCTGGTGCGTGGGGGATCACCCTGGCCAACGAGCCCGCCCTGATCGCAATTGGCACTATCGTCGCGGTGGCGGTGGCGCAGCTGCTCGTAACGGGCTGGGCCGGCGGCGCCCTCACGGTGCGCCTGCTGGTGGTGTCGGTGTTGGTGACGACGGTCTATTTTGGTCTTCATACGCTATTCGTCGGTGCCTACACGGGCGTGCTGTCGCCCATTCCCGAGGAGGTGTCGCCGAGCCACTTCTTGCTGCTCGTACTGGTGGCAGTGGTGTTCTTGGGTCTGTCCTACTTCCAGACCGTACTCATCAGCAGGCCGCCTGCGCCCTGGCTGGTGCGGCTTTATGTGCACCTCTACAACGGCCTCTACACCGACCTGCCGGTGGAGCGCTTGGTCTACCGCATCTGGCCGGCGCGGTTTCGGAACCTGCTAGGCCGCCGCGGACGGCTACGCTCATGACGCCGTCAAACACAAAGGTAAGCCTTCCGTGAACGAGCAGATCTCGCAGGAACCGGCAGTTACCGCGGGGCATCCCGGACGTTGGACCGACCCGGCGGTGGATGCGGTATGTGGACGTTTCGCGCCCTTCTGGCCGCTCGACGCGATGGTGGCCACGAATCCATATCTCGGCTTTGTCGGCCAGCCGTTCGACGCCACGGCGGAGTATCGCAGGCGCCTTGTCGGGCGGCCCATGACCATGCACCGCGAATGGTTCCGGGAGCAGATCGCCACGGGTCGTATCAGTGATGCCGATCTGGAGGAGGCCCTGGCCCGCAGCGGCTCGGACCTGGACCTCGCCGGGCTGCGCGCCGCGGTAGAGGAACCCGTACCCCTCGCGATCCCGCAGATGCTTTACTCACACACGCGGGACGGGCGGTACCGACCGAGCCATTCAGGCTACGTCGTCCAACAGACCAGCCAGTTTTGCGCTGCCTACTACGATTTAGGCCAGGCGATCTGGCCTCTGCCGCGCCTCGGCGATGGACTCTACGAATCTTGGTGGCACTACACCTGTATCGACCGCAGCCCTCGGGGTATGGACATCCTCGACGTACCAGAGACGTTGCGCACCCTGCCGGACTCGCCGCGCGACGCCGTCCAGGTGGCCGTCGAGCTCATGGAGATGCCGGAGGAGCGGCTCGAGGATTTCCTCTATGTCGCCCAGTCCACCGTGGGCGGGTGGGCCAGCTACACCCGTCACCTGCGCTGGGTGGCCGAGCTGGAGGGTGGGCAGAATGACGACATCGTGGACCTGCTGGCCATCCGTGTGGTGTGGGAGGCGCTGCTGGTGGCCACCTGTGAACGTCTCGCCCACCGTGAGCATTGGCTGCAATCCCTGCACAGCTGGCCGCGTGAGCTCCGCCCGGCCCATGCCCGTGCCCTTGAGGTCAATCTCATCCTGCAGCGTGCCCTGGAGATCGGCTACCAGCGTAACCTGGTGACAGGTCTGCGCAGCGCGACCGGCCCGGCGCAGCCCGCGACGGAGATGCCCAGGCCCGCGGTTCAAGCGGCCTTTTGCATCGACGTGCGCTCGGAGGTGTTCCGGCGTGCCCTCGAGACCGCCGATGGCACCATTGAGACCCAGGGCTTCGCCGGCTTTTTCGGCATCATGGCCGAGTATCGCCCGCTAGGGGCAAGCCGTTCGCGGACCCATCTGCCGGTACTGCTGCCATCCAGCTACCAGGTATGCGAGAGTGCCGGTGATGGCGCCGGTGCCCACACCACGACGATACTGTCACGGCGCAAGCGGTTCCTCGGGCTGTCCAAGGCCTGGAAGCAGTTCAAGCTCTCTAGCGCCTCCTGCTTCTCCTTCGTGGAGTCCGCCGGGCTCCTATACGCCCTCAAGCTCATCACCGATAGTCTGGGCTGGACCCGTCCGGTACCGCATCCAGAGACCGTAGGGCTCGGCCGCCTCGATCTAGCGGCCCTCGGCCCCGACCTGGACGCGACGGCCCCAGCCGGTGCGGAGGATGACGGCGGTTGGGGTATTCCGCGCGATGAGCGCGCCGACGTGGCCGCCTTCATCCTCAACGCGATGGGCCTTAAGTCGCGCTTGGCACCCATCGTGCTGCTCGCGGGACATGGCAGCTCCACGGTCAATAATCCGCAACGCGCGGGCTTGGACTGTGGTGCCTGCGCCGGTCAGACCGGCGAGGCCAGCGTGCGCATCGCGGCTGCCGTCCTCAATGACTCGGCCGTGCGCAAAACCCTCGCCGAGCGCGGCCAGCCGATCCCAAACGACACCCACTTCGTGCCGGCCCTGCACGACACCACGACCGATGAGGTGCATCTGCTGGATACGGCCGCACTGCCCGCCAGCCTGCGCCCGGCGCTCGAGCGCGTGCGCGGCGCCCTGAAGCGGGCGGGCGACATCGCCCGCCTCGAGCGCATCCAGTTTCTCGACGAGGAAGTCCCGAGCAACGCGGCCGGAGCCCTGTTCGCTGTTCGCCGACGGGGCCAGGACTGGTCCGAGGTCCGTCCCGAGTGGGGTCTCGCCGGCAACGCATCCTTCTTCGCCGTGCCGCGCGCGCGGACAGCGCATATGTGCCTCGAGGGTCGCGCCTTTCTGCACGAGTACGACTGGTGCCAGGATACCGGCTTCGAGGTCCTCAAACTCATCATGACGGCGCCCATGGTGGTGGCCAACTGGATCAATCTGCAGTACTACGGATCCACGGTGGATCACGACCACCTAGGCGCCGGCAACAAGCTCCTACATAACGTCTTGGGCGGGCGGATAGGGGTGCTGGAAGGCAACGGCGGCGACCTGCGCCAGGGGTTGGCGATCCAGTCGCTGCACGACGGCCAGCGCTGGGTGCACGAGCCCCTGCGCCTTTCCGTTTTTATCGGGGCCCCGGCAGAGGCCATAGACGATGTAATCGCAGGCAATGCCATGGTCCAAGATTTGATTGCACACGAGTGGTTGTACCTCTTCCGTGCAACCGACGATGGCGAGGTACTGCGCCGCCTTCCCGAAGGTGGCTGGCGGACTGCACCCGGGAGCTAAACTCAGCGATCGCAACAAGGTGACAGCGCACGATCTCCTGCAACGCTTACTCTTGCCGCCTATGTAGCCCGCGAGCCCTCGCTTGAGCGGCCGATACCAGCGCTCTACACTTCGACTCGCAAATATCTGATTTCAAGGGTGGTCGCATTTCACGGTCGTGTCTTTCCTGTACGGTGTACCGATTATCAACCTCCACTCTATTAGGCCGAGATCGTCACGCGGTGCGGCGGTTAATTCGAATACGCTGGGTTTGTTGTCCGCGCGTCCGTGGCTTTGCGCCACACCATCACTGCGCTATCGATTCGAGTTACTCGTAGACCCTGACAAATTGGTGAATCAACTTATCCCAGTAGTAATTTTCGGCATGTCGGTACGCTTGCTCGCTAAGTGCTTGGCGCAATTCGGGCGATTCCAACATGCCGAGCATCGCCTCAGCCAGCGATGGCGCATTGTCACGGGCGATGGTGCCACACCGGCCCTCATCGAGAAGGCGGCTGCGGTCGCCGACATCACTCGTCGCCACAGGCACGCCCATTGCCAAGCTTTCCATGACCTTCAGTGGGCAACGCGAGCGGCCAACCAAATCATCCCGCACTGGATCAACGGTTATGGTCGTTAACTTGATGAGATCAGGGATCTGCGAAGGGGTGATTCTTCCGATGAAGAACGTCTGTTCGCCAACACCAAGATCCGCCGCCATCTGTTGTAGTTTATCGAAGTCCTCGCCGCCACCGGCCAATACGAGCTGCGCGCACGGCATTTTCTGCGACACGATCTGAAGCGCCTCGAGCAACATGTCGATGGGATGGCTGATCAGACCCAGGGACCCGACGTAGAGCACGATGGGATTAGTTAGCTCGATACCCTGCCCCTCGAGCTTTCTATGCAGTGCTTCGTCAGTCCCCGAAACCTGAAATCGAGCACGTTCGATCCCGTTTGGCACAAACACGATGCGCTGGGACGGAAATCCCAGGTCTTCGAAATGCCGCTTGATAAATGTCGTATTGACGGTCAGGCCAGATGCGACATGGCGGACATTATCTTCAAAGAATCTGACGACCGCCCTCTGCCATTTGCCAGAGAAAACATTGGTTGCCGCCTCATAGTCGTCGCAATCACAGTAAATCGATCGACCACGTTTGGCCAACACCGCCGCGAGAACATTAAACGGCTGTGCCTTTCCCAAATGGATGATTTCGGCATTAGATCGCCAAAGGGCCCTCGCAAGCGACAGCACTGCTTTGAAGGCGATTACTACAAATCTTAAAGGTGAAAAATAGTGCTTGTGAGCGCCACTTTTGTAAACGTGCATTTGGGCAACATAGCTGACCTTTACACCATGGCTCCTGCTCTCCGTTTGCCGCAGGGTGTCAAAGGCCGAGTGTAGTGCGATGACTTCGACTTCGTGCCCAAGCTTGACAAGCTCACGTGCGAGTGGGCCGAACCTTCCTACCCCCCCAGGTGAGTCCATGTCCTGCGTAAGAACAAAAGCGATCTTCACGTGGGTCCGGCATGGATGGCCATTTTTCGGGTTGCCTTTTCCCCTGCAGCCCTGGATATCAAAAATAGCCAGCCTTCTCGATCGGAAATCTCTTCAACCAACCGCTGTAGGTAAATTCTTCGTCTGGAAAGAAATGCTTTTCTATCGTCTTGCATGCATCGACCGCGGTATTGACGGCCTGTTTTGCCAGGAAACTTGGTCTCGAAGACAAGGCCAAGTCTCTGGCTACTGATGAGGTGCTATTTCTTCGACATGCAACGCGCCTTAGAGATCTAAGTTCGCCCGATTCAAGCGGAAGCTTATCCCCAGTAAGCAGCTTAGGCCATTTTCGCATCGCCCTTGATAGACCAACCCTTTTCAAAGACATCTGAGATGTCAGGCCTTCAAACTCACGCTTCTTCCTGCGTTGTTTCTTGGAGTTACCGAAGTTTCGTTTTTCTTCCTTGATGTATTTCCTGGTGGTCGAATCGAATATCTGCTCGACCAAATAGTCCGAACAAACGAACGTCTGCCTTAGTAGTATCGCTATATGAAATGTATTGCGTTTCCTCTCGGCCTCTTCCAATCTCGAAATCAAGAACACCAGGCCGGCCAAGGTCTCGGTCCATCCGTCTTGATGTATTTCATGGGCCCCGCCGGCACTCATCTCAAGATCTGACATCAACCATTCTCCTTCATCTAGCAAATGATCCTGAGAAAGACAGGGTCACTGAGCATAGTGCGGGCAAGCCGCCCCAAGCTGGCAACATACGGGTCAGGTCCAGCCGGTCTCATGTAGCGTCCGGGCGCGATCCGGCTCCTGATCATAGGGGTCACACATATGATTGATGAATGTGCCGTATATCTGCAACACCGTGTTCTCTGGTACCGGTGCGATGAGGCCCTTTCGGGGTCCTGCCGTATTCTTCCAGTGCTCTGCCCACCGCGGAACCTGTAGCTCCTCTTCACAACACTGCAATTTACGTTTCGCCCGAAAACCGTTGAGTTCCTTCGGATACCAGAAATAGCTATACGCACCGAGCAGCGAACTGTTGCACTGATACCGATCCAGGCTGGCTTTGTAAATGTTTTCCGAGAATATGATCATTGGTCCAATCGATTGGAGTAAGCGTCGATTGAATTCCTCTCCTGCCTCGATGCTGACCGAATAGTGCGCGCGGTAGCCGTTCGCGCTGTTCATTAATTGATCAAAAAGCCCGGGTGTCACTGGGATGGTAAAGGTGGCACGGTAATAGCCGCGCCGATCTTTGCACCGTTCTGGGTCTCCGAGCTTGACGGCAGATTTGTGTACGGCGTGCTCGGTTTGTCCCACGAATTCTCGAACGATTTCGTCCGGCGTAGCTTCAGCCTCCAGGGCACGATGGCCCCACTCCTCTGGCGACGGAAGAGCAACCCTCGACATGGCAGTACCCCCTTTGTCGTTTCTAATAATTGATGGACACGCTGACGACAAGCACACTGCTATGTGCAGCAAAAAAAGGCAGCGCGGCGTACGAGGCGAACGCCAGCACTGCCCTAAGGGCCAGATTTTAACTGAGATGGCCGAAACAGATAAACGGCCGGCGATTTGCGGCTAAGGGCTGCTCATTGGACGCTGTCGTGCCAGGTGATGCTGAACGCACCCCGGATGTCGCCGACGCTGTAACCTCGTGCGCGATCAAAAGGATAATCCGCAGCGATAGCCTCTCGGACCTCGTCCGCGATTTTTTCGCCGTGGCAAGTCAGGCACACAGCCTGGGTGCCAATGGCCCTGAGATAGCGTGTGTCGCCATCCGCTTGCTCGAAGTACTCCAGCGGCATGGTCGCGCCCGCTGCGGCTTGTTGTTCAAAGCCGCGAAGGATCTCGCGTTGCCAGGGCTCTGGGGCATTACGTGGGTTGCGCGGTTTAAGGCTGGTCCGTGCAACCTTGGCGCCGGTTTCTCGGGACAGGCGTGAGGCGATGGTTGGCGCCTGCTCTTTACAGACCCCAACCGCCGCTGTAGGTCCGCCTTCCGCCATCGTCGCTCGCAGCGCGCTCTGTAGCTCCGTGGCAAATCGTTTGACGATGTCGCGACCTTGTTCGAGACGTGGTTCGTCGGCAAGGCTACTGCCAGTGAGAATCAGCAGCACGATGCCCAGCATGGGACCAGCCCCTCGCGTTGTACCAAACCTACGCATCATGCTCCTGCCTCCGAGAGTTGCTCACGCTCGGTCTTGACCCCGAGTCTGTGCAAAAAAATGCCGACGGGACAAAAGCCAGTGAAGGCGCTTTGGAACAAGTTGGCCCCGACCAAGACGGTTAGCCATATGAAGTTCGGATGTAAGAAGTGGGTCAGCGCCAATGACAGCAAGACCATGAAGCCCGCAAAGGCCATAATGGTACGTTCTAGGGACATGGCATCCTCCTGATAGTGGTTGCGACTGCGAACCGACACCCCGCTGTCGTTCGCATACCGCTGTTCAAAGAATTGTGTGTGGGTCACGAAGTACCCTTGAGTTTTCCAGCATCGATCCATTTCAAGATCTGTTTTTCGTAGAAGGGTTCGCTTTGGCCACGACGGACCTTCCGCAAGAAATACTTTTCGAAGCCGATCTTGGCGAAATGCACCCACTTGCCCTTTGAAGCCCAATTGGTATTACGCGGCGGGATCTGCGGCGAGGCCACAAAGGCGACGCCACTGTCGCCGAAGTCGGCCAGGCAGACCGCGTTCCAGGTCGCGCGACGACTGGGTTCTTTGCCGTCGGCCGCGTCGCGCAGATTGTGCGCGGTCGCGGTCACCATGGACTCGATCATGAAACCGGTTTTCGGGACACCGACCGGGACCGGCGTGGGCCCCACGGGTGGGATCGCGATGCATACTCCGATGGCATAGACGTTCGGATAGGTCGGATTGCGTTGGAACTCGTCTACTAGCACGAAGCCGCGCGGATTGACCAAACCTTCGATACCGTCCAGCGCCTCGATGCCTTTGAACGCCGGAATGACCATGGCGTGCTTGAATTCGAGCAGCCGCTGCGGCTTGTCCGCACCCCCTTCCTCCACCTCGGTAACGGCCATCGAGCCGGCATCGACGCGATCGATCTTGGCATTTGTCACCCAGTGGATATGACGATTACGCAGCTCGGACTCGAGCATGCCCTTGGTGTCTCCCACCCCGTCGAGGCCCAGGTGGCCGATATAGGGCTCTGGCGTCACAAAGGTCATGGGCACGCGATCGCGGATTTTGCGCTTACGCAATTCGGTATCCAGGATGAACGCGTACTCGTAGGCCGGCCCGAAACAGGATGCCCCCTGGGCGGCACCGACAACCACCGGGCCCGGATCGGAGAACAGTCCCTCTACGTCATGGCGGGTCTCACTCGCATGACCGGTCTTACAAACCGAGCTGGTATGGCCAGCCGGACCCAGGCCCTCGATCTCTTCAAACGCCAGCTTGGGTCCAGTGGCAACCACCAGGTAGTCGTAATCGATAATCCTATCGTCGGCCAGTACGATGCGGTTGTCCGCCGGTTGGACTGCCGTAGCGGCTTGGCCAATGAACTCAATACCATGCCGTTCAAACAGCTTCGGCAGTTCGACCGTGATTTGGTCTTCGCGGCGCCAACCCACCGCAACCCAAGGGTTGGATGGCGTGAACTCAAAATGGGCTTGGTCGCTGACTACGATCAACCGATCTTGCTGGCCGAGCAAGGGCTTGAGCTCGAAGGCTTGTGAGACGCCACCGATACCGGCGCCCAATACGACAATCGTTGTCATGTCATTTTCTCCTCGTTGCCTCGTTTGTTGAGATCGCCCCTGATTTCGGTAGCCCGCGGCCCACACGGTTCACCACCCAACTCAGACCTGTGCGCGATCTCTCATGGCATCCCGCGGCAAAGCACCACTGGGATTCACCATTTGATAATTAGAATAGTCTAATTTAATTAATTAATCTACACAAGGAGGTCTCCAGACGAAATGACGAAGGACAAAAAAACACCCGTTGCAGCGATATGCAGTGGGCGCAGCGCGGTTAGGTTACTCGGTCAGCACTGCCGTTTACGTGCGAGGATCGTCGACCTGGCGGGCAACAGCCTTGCCGTCGACGAACCGGACGCTGGGCAACTTCGAACAGGCCATCGAGGCCATGGGTTTCTGGCGCTTCGAACCGGTCGATCCGCCGGTACTGATGCACCGCCATCGAGTGAGCTAAGGGGAATCACACGAAGGTATGGTGATCCGCAGCGGTTTCGATCTGCGCAGCGACCAATACCTTGGCCTCCGAGCCCTTCAAGCAAGTGACCCAGCAAGCGGCATCGGCAGTTCGAATACGAGGCACAAAACGAGCGCCACACCTGGTGCCGCCCAAGACCTCCCAGCAGCAGTGCGAGCAGCATGGCCTGTTCGACCCCTATTTCGCCGGTCCGGCCAGCATCAAAGAGGACTATGCGATCGCCTTTTGGGCTGGATGGCTGAAAAGTCCGTCGGGCCCTGGGTTATCACCCATCGCAGCCACGCAAAAATCGTCTCGTTACCCTCCGCAGCCTGCGGCTCCGCGTCCACCAGGAATGGGCGCCGGGTGACCCGAGCGCGAAGACCGATCAGCCCGAGCGGCAACAGGGCGACTCTCGTGGGCTCCACGACCTGCGACACGCTGAACACTGGGGAGCTGAGGTTCATTTGCGAGGCTAGGTTGCGAAGCTGCACGACTTGCTTGCGCAGGTCCGGCTTCTCCGGCGCTGCCCCCCTTGGCTACGTTCAAGGGGCAGCGCTTCGTCAAAGCCGGATCAGATCGGTTTTGTTGCCGACAGCTATCGGGCGGCCCGTACAGGCCAGGGCTGTGACGACAAACCGTTGGCGCGCGGGAACCCGAAACTGGTCGCGTTGCCGAAATTCATCACGATGAAATTGGCAAAGCTCGCTGGGTCGAGGGTGCTCGTGGTAAAAGCAGCGCGGTTCAGCGTAGGCAACGTGAACGGTGTCCCCAGGTCGAGCGCACATCCAGTGCCAGTCGTGTCCGCGAGCGTCAGGCTCGCAAGCAATGCGGCGCACGCCGTCGTTCCGATTCCAAGTGTTGTTGTACTCTTCATCAGCTCACTCCTTAAGGATGTGTTGTTGCTCACGATTGGTGTTGTTGAGCATCTCGCGCCGAGACGCTGAAACGTACGGTAGCGCACCTTCGATGTGAGTCAGGAGATCCCTGATCGAGCAGTGCGCGACGCCCATCCTCGCTTGGTCGACCGCCAGCGGCAAGGAGACCGTAGATGTGGAGGTACTTGCGCTGGGTCAGGGTAGCGAGTTGTTGGAGGCCGGCACTCGGGTCAACCGCCGCCAAGGGCTTGGCACCTCCCGGCAACGGGCCTCGCCGTGGCAGCGCTCGGAGGCGATCATCGGTCAAATATCCCGCAAGGCTATTGAACGCGTCACGACCCTGGCAGAAGATTCTGAAGCCTCGCCGCACGTTCGAACTGGCGAATCCTGATCGAGAGGAGTGACATGCGACATGTTGAGTGGTTGGCAACATGTACGGTGGTGGTGTTGGCTTCGAGTCAGTTGCAAGGCCGACTAACTTGATAAGACCGATTCTGTCCCGCAACCAGACCAGGCCGCCGACGTCAACGCCCAGCCCAAAGCTGACGGCGAAGTAGATGGTCCCAACCTTTCCTCAGCCTCGAAACATGCTGCCAGCACTGCCGAGGCGGCCAAGGGCGCGAAACCGGCGGACGCTGCCGAGCGGTGGCAGGGCTCGGGTGTGTCCTGGGCCATTTCGGATGGCTGGAGTCAGGCCCCGGGCACAAACATGCGCTTGAATTGACGCCCCTCCTCTTGGTGGGTGGATTGCTTTTCGCGCGTCGAGATTGAACCCGCGACCCGGAGGTCGACAGCGATCTCGCCTGGCAGGACCACACTACCCTCGCCTCGTCACAGCCCGCACAACCAGGCGGTAATGTCTAATGCCCGGCTTCCTGCAGTTCGTGGATCCACAGATCTGACAAACGACGGCAACACTGCCGGATACCGGAAGCCTGCCGCGCCGGCTGATGCTACGCGAGTACGAGCCCTTCTATAGTGAGGTGGTTACCGGAAGCAGACCAGGAGATCCGATCGAACGGCGGCTTCTTGATTTCCTGAGCGACCTGACACCGACCCTAAGCAGACCTTGTGATGTCCAACTAACAGCACAGTCTGGGCCTTCGTCCTAGGCCAACGTCAGGTCTATGCTGAAGCAGATGCGTAACGTTACACCGGCCAGACCACGAAGAAGGTGCTGGGATACCGATTCGAACGCTGCGATAGAAGCAGAAAGGGAGAGATCGAATCACGACCGTCTCCCGGTACCCTTTCATAGTACAAGAAGCACTGCTTCCGAGGTCAGCGTCATGCCTTATTCAGGAACCGCAGACTTGTCGTACACGTTAATGGGTAATGTGTTCATCTTGCAGATTGTCTCGTGTACGGTGCATTTGCCGGCAACGCGCTTGATCGCCTCGGCCCTGTCTCCGATTTCGGCATTCGGCAAGTTGATATTGACCGCGAAGTCTTTCAAATGTGCAGGGTTGGTGGCTTTTTCGTAGCTGATTTCCACCGTAATGTCTGACGAATCGACGCCGACTTGGTTGCAGTACTGCACTACAAACGCGGCGATGCATGAAGACAAAGACGCTACGAAGTAATCGGGTGGTGTCGGGTTCCGGCCCTTACCGCCCCATTCGGGAGTTGGAGGAACGTCGTTAAGGATCTTGTGCTCTCCGACGTTGGTCTCGAAAACCATGTCTCCACAATGTCGTGATGTGATTGATTGCATTTATGACCACCTTCTTCAAGAAATGTGCGCTCACTCCGGGATGAACTTTGTACGCCCGAGCGTTGATCAGCGTCCGAGCAAGCCGTTAAACGTTTGCATGATCGAATGGCGAGCTTTATTCGCGTCAAACACGCGGGGCTGGGGCTAACCCACGATCCCCGCGCCACTGGCCCAGCCCTTATTGGTCTTGATCCTGAACGGCAGGTAAGCAGGGCGCCAGCCGGTCGCTGCGGTGAATACCGGAATCAGGCCGATGGCGCCGAACCAGTTCTGTGTTGCATAGCCCCAGCCAGGTAAAGCGATGCCGGCGATTAGTCGAACGGCCCGGTCGGTAGAAGCCATATTTTGGTCATAGTCGGTCTCCTGCGTGAATGCACTGAATGAATGACAGGGACAGCCTAGGGCAGGCGTCGCAACCGATCAGTGACTTAGTCACATAGCCCAATGTCTTTCCGCATGACACGTTGGCCGATCAGACGGATGCGGCGGCGGCCTAGCTGCAG